>CALDQE010000078.1 GCA_937911295.1 uncultured Verrucomicrobiota bacterium | reverse complement strand
TCCGTGTTAAGCGAAAGCAACGAGTGAAACGATTTCAATGCTGCCGCTATAGCCTTCGGCGAAACGCGGAGAATAAAGAGGCTCGGAGACACGGAGAGGTGCTGTGGTGTTATTGTTGCTTGAACAATTCTCCCTTGTCCTCCGTACTCCGTGTTAAGCGTAAGCAATGAGTGTAACGATTTAAAAACGCTTGCGCTATAGCCTTCGGCGATACTTGGAGATTCGGAGGCTCGGAGACACGGAGGGGTGCTGGGGTTATTGTTTTGATTGCTAGCACAATTCTCTGTGTCTCTGCGTCTCTGCGGGAGGGGATTTAATTCATGCATCTAATAATGGTAAGGGTAAATAACATGGCAAAGAATGGGAAAATATCGAGTAATTTACTTGCAGAGCTGAAAAAGCGAAACAAGCCATATCATGCACAAAATCCTGCAACAACAGTGCACATTCTTGTTAAGGAATTATTAAGTTATATCCCTTCGGTACGATAGAAAAGCATAGTCGAATTGCTTTGTGAAATAAACATAAAAATAATAAAACCACTCTCTTGCGAGGGTAGCTTTTCGTTTTTATATTGAAAAATTTACAAGGAAGCTTAATTTAAGGAGATATCAAATTCCCTATTCGTATACATATCTATGGAATATGTATACAAAATTGCCTTTTCATATACACATCTACGGAATATGTATACAAAATCGCCTTTTCGTATACATATTAAAGGTTTAGCTACAAATTTCTTGATGATTTACAAGTAGATTAACGAGCTTTGCGGAAATTTAAAATAAAATTTCTTTTAGGCGATTAGCTTGCTATTCGTATTTGGTAAGCATTATTATTCTCCTAATTTCTCAACAATGTATTTAATCAAAATTTATGTAAAAAATTAAACACTTTGTTTTATTTTAGCATATATTTGTCGCATTTTTTTAGACATACACAATTAACAATAAAATAAGTTCTACTCAAGTCGTTAATAAACTAACTCCTTAAAACTTATTTTTACCTTGTTATAGATCGGCTGTTTTACACACCTAAAACAATCCCTGCCGCAAGCGCAGCAGAAGTAACCTCCGACAATGTTGTCGGATATACAAAGATTCAGTTGAATGAGGGCTTTAACCTAATTGGTTCTCAGTTCCTAAATGTTGGTGGTACTGTTAAAGATGTTAATGATTTTATCGTTGATGGATCAGATTTATTGGGTGTTGATGATGAATGGATGTATCAAACAACTATGCGCGTTTGGACTGGTACAGGCTATACAACCTATGGTTGGTTTGATGCTGATGACGGAACTCTTGGCGAAATGCCTGAATGGAATAGCACTTGGCTTCAATACAATATGTCTGATGTAGCAAAAGCAACATTAAAGGTTGGTGAAGCAATTTGGTTAGTTGCTCCTTCTGCTGGTACAGTTACTTTCACAAAGTAAGCAGTTTACTTTGTGCTTAAAATAAACACTAAATTAGAAAGAAAATATAAAATGAAAAAATTCATAACAATGATGGTAGTTGCTCTAGTTGCAGTTTCTGCTTCTGCAGCATCCTTCAACTGGGGAACAGGTTCTACAAAAGTATCATTTGGTGGTACTGCTGTTACAACAACCAATGGCGCAATTGGTTACTTAGTTCTTCTAACAGGTTCTTCTTTAGAGGCATCTGTTGTTGATGGTATAATGCAGGCTCCAAGTTATGTTGATTCAATGGCAAATACTTCTACTGGCGTTCCAGCTGTAAAAGGACGCATTGGTGGTAGTTATGATTCTGCTAGTGTTGCTAATGGACAGAACTATGGTATGTTCATTACATACAGTGATGGCACAGATACATGGTATAACTTCTCATCAACAGTTTATACTGTTACTGGCCTAGCAGATGCTACATCATCTCTTGATGACGCAGTATTCGCATTTGACTTTGCAACACAGACAACTGTTACAGATGGCGATGCAGTTACAGCAGGTGGCGGTTGGTATAAGGCTGCAGCTCCAGCTGTTCCAGAACCAGCATCAGCTATGCTAGCTCTAGCAGGCGTTGCAATGCTAATCCGCCGTCGTAAGTAAGCGACCCGCTGATTATAGCAAATATATAAACAATAAAACCACCCTCGCAAGAGAGTGGTTTTATTGTTTTTAATTATGTGAGTATGTTTACTCTACCACAATTACTTGCGGCGACGAATCAACATAGCTACACCAGCCAATGCCAACATTGCGCTAGCTGGCTCTGGAACAGCTGTCCACTTTGAACCATCTGCACCCATTGCGTTAGCAACATTAACTGACATTGTGTAAGCCTTTGATGTGCCATCCCAATTTTCACCAGAATCTTGAACTGTGTATACGTCTGATGCCCAGAAGTATGACTTGCCTTCGTTAACAAAGGACACCACAAAAGCAAAATCTGTACCAGATTTTACTTGCTTATCTGCAAGTGATGTTGTGCCTGCCCAGTCAAAAGTATATGGCGAAGCTGTACTTGTAGATGTTGAACCTTTGTTTGTATTTTTTGTTGCAGCTACTCCATCTGTTGTTTTGCCAGCAACAATATCTTTTGCATAAGCTTCCCAATCAGTAACGCCATCTAAACAAACAAGTGTCAATGTTGCTTTATCAGCTACATATGTACCATTGTATGAGATTTTTCCAGACATACCCCAGTTGATTTGGGCAGCCTGCATTGACATAGCAACAAGTGCTACTGCAGCGATTATTACGAATTTTTTCATTATTAGTTTTCTTTCTATTTTAGTTTAGTTAAACTTATATCCGCTATAGATATAAGAAATTATTTGAATGTTAGTGTGCCAGAGCCAGAAGACTTAATCCAAAATGCTCCGCCAGCAGGAATCTCGGTTGTTGCGGTTTCATAATTACCATCCATATCAAACCATGTGCTTGCTTCAGCCCCCTCTGCAGTCATTTCATCTGTTTGAACATCACCAGCATAATACAATGTAGTTAGATATCCTTGAGCTGAGGCATCCCAAATCATAAGAATATCACCTGGTTCCCAATTCACCCAGTCATAACCTTTTAGCCCATTAGCTTTGATGTTTTGGACAGAAATAGAATTATTTCCAGAAATTTGTTGGAATGAAGTACCAATCATATTATAACCATTAGATAGGTCAATTTTCTGGTATCCGACAACATTGTCGGATGTTACTTCTGCTGCGCTTGCGGCAGGGTTATTTTTGGAGCAAAAAAATAGGGGTAAAATTCGCATGGAATTTTACCCCCTAAAAAAGAGAAAAGCCACCCCCAACCGAGGATGGCTTTTTGATTAGTTTGCTGTAATCAGCGAGTCGCTTACTTACGACGGCGGATTAGCATTGCAACGCCTGC
>CALDQE010000077.1 GCA_937911295.1 uncultured Verrucomicrobiota bacterium | reverse complement strand
TCAAACAATAGAAAAAGGCTGTTGCAAATCTTTTGAGTTTTGCAACAGCCCCTTTCTTGCAATATAATTTTACATGCTATATAAGAAGCGCTTGATCTTTAAAGTTGTCGTCTTCTCAAAAGGCTCCATACGGAAAGCAAGCTTGCGAGGACGCTTATAGGTTGATAATTCTGCAACCATCTTCTGAACCTCTTCACGGCATTTTGCAATAATTTCCTCATCTGTACGAGCCTCAAAGCCATCTCGATGAGCTGCAAAATAATCAAGATTTGGAACAATAATAGCACCAACACGTTCTGCTGAATCGCCCTCCTCTGAATAACCAAGCACTAATGATTCTAAAATCCATGGACTATTGTTGATAGCAAGCTCAACCTCCTCCGGATAAATATTCTTACCCTCACGGTTTACAATCATGCACTTCTTTCGTCCAGTAATTGTTACATATCCGTCCTTATCCTTGCGACCCATATCTCCAGTCATAAACCACTCACCATCCATACATGCAGCAGTTGCAGCCTCATTACGGAAGTAGCCCTTCATGACTACAGGACCTTTAACTTGGATTTCTCCAACACCCTCTTCATTTGGCTCATAAATACGAATTTCACAATTTGGCAATGCTTTACCAACAGAACCAATGCGAACATCACTCTCTGGATTTAACGCACAAATAGGTGCAGTCTCTGTTAATCCATAGCCCTCAAAAGAAGATATACCTAACCTTCTATAGCCCTTCAACATATCTGGATCAGAAGCCGCTCCACCACAAATAACTAAGCGTAGACGACCACCAAGACCCTCGCGGACCTTTTTACCAATTATCCTTCCAAGACCAATCTTCAAAGCAAAGGATGCAACCTTATTCTTTTTAAGCTTAGCCATAACAGCATTAAGCATCTTCTCTGCCAATAATGGAACTGCTAAAAGAATTGTAGGAGAAACCTCACGCATATTCTCTGCGACAGTACGTAAATTTTCTACAATACTAATCTCACAACGGCAACGGAGTGGTACAAGAAAGTTCGCAGTAAATGCAAATGCATGATGAAGAGGAAGTACTAACAAGAAATTATCGTCATCATAAACTGTGAAATATTTTAAGGCACCTTCATCAAGCTGAGCAGTAAAGTTGCCATGTGTCAGCATTGCACCCTTTGGACGACCTGTTGTACCAGAAGTATAAATGATAGAAGTTACATCAGACTCAACTGGCACACTACAATCAAAGAAAGCATCTGGTTGCATTGCCTTATCTTGATTTGAATCATTTAGTTGTGTAAAATCGTGTATACGAACACGCCCATCCTTCATATCCTTTGAAACAACATTATCAGCCAAAACTATGTGACGTAAATCTGGCAGTGTATTCATAATTGAATTTAATGTTGGCCAAATTCTTCCACTTGCAAAGACAGCATGCACCTGAGCATCACGAAGGATATATGACACCTCGCCCTCCTGCAGGCGTGCGTCAATAGGGACAACTCTACAGCCGATTGATGAAAGCCCCAAGTAAGTAATTAACCATTCTGGACGATTTTCCATCATTAAGGCAACTGCTGTTCCATGCTTTACCCCAAGGGCATGAGCAGACTCAGAAATAATACGAGTGCGCTTATAAACCTCATCAAAGGTCCAAGAATGCCATTTACCGGCAGATTTCCATCTAACGAATGTACGATTAGGTGTTTTTGCGGCTGCATCCAAAAGCAAAGTACGAATAGTTGCCATAAGTTAAATTCTCCATATTTATGTTTATCACGAGACTATTATCGTGTCAAATAGAATTCAAATTTTAACATAATATTTTTCAAAAAATCAACAAATAAATTTGAAAATCGTTCTAACAACTGTTTAAAATTACCCTAAAATATTAAGCTCAAAATATCATTAGAGCAGCATGCGAGCAATGGCTTGCTACATAAATACATATTTAGAGAAATCCGTGCCCTCTAAAACATACTCCTAGGCACAATATTCAAGTGCAACTAAGGCTTTAGGCTTTAGCTTAAACACTTACTAGCGAATTTTTAGTATCAATAGTAACAATGTTGGCATAGCAATTAATTGAATAATCAAAAATCTAATTACTACTTGGATTTTACTCCAGCCCTTGTTCTTTCGGAAATGATCATGTACTGGGCAACGGAACAGAAATGCGATGCGGTGATAGAAAGGCATGGCAGAAAACTCCTCTTCAGTAGTCGGCACCTTTTCTACGCCCTTACCAATTAACTTTAGTGAAGACAAATAAATAATTTTTATGAGTCCACAAATGCCATCGGTCAATACAACAGGCATAATTGCAAATATAATAAAAGGATTACCCATTGCCATTATAGCGATACCCATAAGCATTCCTAAACCGCGAGAACCAGCATCACCCATCAGCACAACACTTGGCTCTGCATTGTACCACAAATATGCTAACAATGCTCCTACAAAAGACGAAGTCAATATTGCCCAATATGCTCCATCTGGATTGTGAGGCACCAACAAATATTCAGCAATCTTTTCATGTCCCACTACACCATACAATAAGACAGTTATAACTAATAGAGATATTACTGTTTGAGTACCCACAAGCCCATCAATTCCGTCGGAACAATTTGTTGCGTTCAAGCTAATCACTATAACTAATGTAGCAATTAAAGAATAAGTCAACCAAGACACTTCAAATGTCACCTTTGTAAATGGGAGCCATATTTCCATACTTTGGAATTTACAAAGAGCAACACCAGCTAAAAAGGAAATAGCAAAATCTAAAACAAGCTTCTTCCCTCTTCCCCAAGGCTTCTTTGAATGGTCATCAAAAAAGCCGCAAAACATTGCTAAATAAATACACCAAACGCACAACCATTCCTTGCTCAAAAGAATACTAAAGCCATTCCAATTAAAGCTTCCATCATCTGCTATAAAAGCTTGGTGTGACGTTGAATGTATAGGCAAAACCAAGAAAAGCACAGGTAATGTTAGCAAGAAGAAAATGATTCCTGCTCCTGTGGGCTTGCCAGCAGATTGCTTTCCATCAGGAGTAAGTCCCTTACCTCTATCCCTTGGAAGGCGATTCCAAAGCCTTGGCAATAGAAAATACGACAAAATTAGTGACAAAGCAGCACCAATACAAATTAGCACTAAGTGAGAGCCAAAAATACGAAATGGACCGAAGCCGTCAAGGCTTGAGAGATTTTTTAATAGATATAGCATTTTTTAATGGGGATAAAATATGATAAACAGGAATAAGGGAGGACCTCGCAGGATAAGTCAAGAAAAAAAATGGCACCCCAAGCTGGGCTCGAACCAGCGACCTACTGCTTAGAAGGCAGTTGCTCTGTCCAACTGAGCTATTGGGGTGCAAACAACAGGTGTATATAATAAGTGTTTTTAAAAAATATCTCAAGAAAAAAAGACAATAAATTATTTAAAAATCAAAAAAAAATCACGTATGAGGAATACCGCATACGTGATTTCTAATTTTACCTAGATGTTAAACATCTCAGTTACTTATTCAGCCTTCTCGTGAAGAGCGTGAGTATCCAACTTATTAAGAGGGTTCTCTGTTGTTACAGTCTCTGTTGGAGGATCACAATCCCAGCAATTTGTCTTCTGAGGAGGAAGAGTTGCTGCAGCCCAACGGCAAGCATTCTGGATTACCTTAGCAACATTTGGATTGTTGTAGATTGGGAATGTCTCATGGCCAGGTGAGAAGTAGAAAATCTTACCGGCACCGCGCTGGAATGTCACACCGCTACGGAATACATTACCACCCTCATACCAAGAGATAAATACATCATGAGCATCATTTGGGATACCAAATGGCTCACCATACATCTCAGTATTTGGAACAACAAAGCTATCAGGGATACCTTGTGTAATAGGATGCTGCTTATCTACTACCCATACGCGCTCCTTTTCACCAATCTCGCGCCAACGTAGAGAGCAGCTTGTACCCATCATACGCTTGAAGATTTTTGAATAGTGACCAGAGTGTAGAACGATAAGACCCATACCCTGAAGGATACGCTGCTGGATACGATCAACCAAAGCGTCCTCTACCTGGTGATGAGCACAGTGGCCCCACCAAACCAATACATCTGTATCATTTAGAACGTCATCTGGTAGTCCCTGATCTGGATCCTGCAATGAAACTGCACGAATTTCCAAATCATCTGCTGCAATATTTTCCTTAATTGCATTATGAATACCATTAGGATAGAACTGACGGATGTACTTTGCTGCTGCGCTATCGCCTACCTCATGTACATACTCATTCCATACTGTAACTTTAATTGCCATAATTAATTTCCTTTACTATATTTTTATAAAAAATTATTTCTTTGCTTTAGGCTGATTCAAACGAACCTCTGCACCAGTCTTTGCAGACTTATACATAGCGTCAAGAATCTTAATCATATTGATACCCTGAATTGGCTCAAAGCAAGGCTTTGCTTTACCATCAAGAACATCAACAAAGTGTGATAGGTTACGGCGATGTCCATCATCCTTAAGATTTCCTGCCAAACGGAAATCTGTTAGTTGGCCGTTATCTTCGCCATAGATCTCTAGCTCATCACCATTCAACCAATTTAGACCAGCCTTAGTACCACGTAGCTCAACAAAGCGTTGCTCCTTCTTTACATTTGAAGCCCAGCTAAATTCGATCTGAAGAACAGCACCATTGTCAAAGCGGATTAGACCCATTGCCAAGTCCTCAACATCAAAAGTACCACCTGCTTTTGCGTCACCGAACTTACTATTATCGGAGTCAGAAACTGTGGAATCAGCAAACTCTCTGAAGCAATTTCCTGATACAGAAACTGGTGTTGGGTTACCCATCAACCAAATAGCAAGGTCAATCATATGTACACCAAGATCGATTAGAGGGCCGCCACCAGACTGCTTCTTAGTTGTGAACCAACCACCAGCACCTGGGATACCACGGCGACGCTGCCAAGCACAGCGACCAGCATAAATCTTGCCCATTTTGCCTTCTTCAATAAATTTCTTTGCATAAGCGGATGGATCTGTGAAGCGATTGTTACGCATAATCATCAAGCGCTTACCTGCCTTATCTGCAGCTTCCTTCATTGCAATTGCCTTATCTGGAGATACAGCATCTGGTTTCTCGCAGAATACATGCTTACCTGCCTTAAATGCAGCAATAGCAATCTCGCTATGCAAATAGTTTGGTGTACAAATATCAACGTAATCAATATCTTTGCGAGCTAGTAGCTTCTTATAATCCTTTATTGGCTCAGCACCTGGGAAATAATCTGCAGCATATTTCTCTGCTCGCTCAAGAATAATATCGCAAACAGCAACTACCTCAACACGTGGATCTGCCTTATAAAAAGGAGCATGACACCAATTTGCGATACCACCGCAACCAATTATACCAACCTTATATTTTTTCATTCAATATTCCTTTCAATGACTTTTTGTAAATCGATTACTTAAATTGTATTACCAATTTGTAGTGAAATTTTATCATTATTTTACATATCTTATCAAGAGAAAACATAGTTTAAATGCAACAAATATGCACAATTATCACGGCTATGCCATTCTCATAAAGCTTAAGCTTGAGCACTGCGTGCATTTGCATAAGCAATAACGATATCGGCAACACCCTCTGCAGAGACAAGTGTTGTATCAATCATCATATCATATGATTCTGGCTTACCCCATTCCTTTTCTGTAAAATAATTATAATAAGCAGTACGAGTTTTGTCTGCCTTACTCATCATAGAGCGAGCTTGCTTTTCATTAACGCCAAGCTTCTCAACCAAATTCTTTATTCTTGCTTCAGGTGAAGCGTAAACAAAGACCTTCACTACATTATCTAAATCCTTAAGCACATAATCTGCGCAACGCCCTACGATTACGCACGGACCTTCATCTGCTATTTTTTTTATAACATTAAACTGAGCTAGAAAAACCTTCAATCCTAGAGGAAGCTCTGTGCTATGGAATGGAGATGTCCACGAGGTATAAAACATACTTTGTGCTGGTTTTTCATCGTGGCTTTTTAGGACATCTTCGCAGAGTCCAGATTCTTGAGCTACTCGAGCGAGTATTTCAGAATCGTAGAAAGGAATTCCGAGCCTTGAGGCTAATGCTTTACCGACAGCGATACCACCACTACCAAATTGGCGACCAATCGTAAAAATATATTTTTTTTCCATAAATTTCACTCCATTACTTTGCAAAACAAAGGACATAATAAGCATTGTTATGTATAGATTATTAAATAAAAGTCTATAAAAGTCAATGAGAAATTTATTATAGGAGCGGTGGCAACTCCTTTTGCTATCGTAAATGGGGGCAACACTTAAAAAGGCGATTTATTGACTCAACCAGCCAATGAAAATGCAATCTTTTACATCTGCATTACCAAGAGACATTGCCACAATCAATTTAAAAAAAGAAAAGCTGCTGCAAAGCGGAAATGCCAAGCAGCAGCTTTTATTTTTTAGCTAAATATTGCTATTATTTGCTTGCTTCTTCAACAGCTACTGCAACTGCTACAGTTGCACCAACCATTGGGTTATTACCCATACCAATCAAGCCCATCATTTCAACGTGAGCAGGAACAGAGGAAGAACCAGCAAACTGTGCATCAGAGTGCATACGACCCATTGTATCTGTCATACCATAGGAAGCAGGACCTGCAGCCATATTATCTGGGTGTAGTGTACGACCTGTACCACCGCCAGAAGCTACTGAGAAGTACTTCTTACCCTTATCGATGCATTCCTTCTTATATGTACCTGCAACTGGGTGCTGGAAGCGAGTTGGATTTGTTGAGTTACCAGTGATAGAAACGTCAACGCCTTCCTTCCACATAATTGCAACACCTTCGCGAACATCGTTTGCACCATAGCAACGTACCTTTGAGCGAAGACCATTTGAGAAAGGAACCTCACGTACGATCTCTAGCTTACCAGTGAAGTAATCAAACTTTGTCTCAACATAGGTGAAGCCATTGATACGGCTGATGATGTATGCAGCGTCCTTACCAAGACCATTCAAGCAAACGCGTAGATCCTCGCTACGTACCTTATTTGCCTTCATAGCAATACCGATTGCACCTTCTGCTGCAGCAAAAGACTCGTGACCTGCCAAGAAGCAGAAGCACTTTGTCTCTTCGCGTAGAAGCATTGCACCTAGGTTACCATGACCCAAGCCAACCTTGCGGTCATCTGCTACAGAACCAGGAATACAGAATGCCTGAAGACCCTCACCAATTGCCTCAGCAGCATCTGCTGCCTTTGTGCAACCCTTCTTGATTGCGATAGCTGCACCTACTGTGTAAGCCCACTTTGCATTCTCAAAGCAAATCTTCTGGATATTCTCTGTAATCTCGTATGGATCAAAGCCCTTAGCCTTGCAAATTTCGCGGCATTCCTCAATTGAGTTGATACCATACTTCTTCAAAACAGCGAGAATCTGTGGCTCGCGACGATCATAAGATTCAAATAGTGCCATTGTTAATTCTCCTTATTCTGCGCGTGGATCAATGCTCTTTACAGCACCATCTTCCTCGGTTGTACGACCATAGGTACCTGTTGCCTTTGCTAGAGCCTCATTTGCATCCATACCCTTCTTGATATTTTCCATCATAGGTCCGAGCTTTACGAACTCATAACCACAAATTTCATCATTTGCATCAAGGAAGATACGCTTTACATAACCTTCAGCCATCTCTAGGTAGCGTGGACCCTTTGCCTTTGTGGCAAACATTGTACCTACCTGAGAGCGAAGGCCTTTACCCAAGTCCTCTAGACCAGCACCAACTGCGAGACCACCCTCTGAGAAAGCAGACTGTGAGCGGCCATAAACAATCTGAAGAAATAGCTCGCGCATTGCAGTATTGATAGCATCGCAAACTAGGTCTGTGTTTAGTGCCTCTAGAATTGTCTTACCTACTAGGATTTCGGAAGCCATAGCTGCAGAGTGAGTCATACCGGAGCAGCCTAGTGTCTCAACTAGAGCCTCTTCGATAACACCTTCTTTGATATTAAGTGTTAGCTTGCAAGCACCCTGCTGAGGTGCGCACCAGCCTACACCATGTGTAAGACCAGAAATGTCTTTTACTTCTTTCGCCTGTACCCACTTTCCCTCCTCAGGGATTGGAGCTGGACCGTGATTGCAGCCCTTAGCTACTGGGCACATGTTCTGAACTTCGTGCGTATAGATCATGTTTATTCCTTCGTTAACGATTCACACCTTTTTGGTGTTAAAATTATTCGATATTATTTTACTAAATACACCGCATCTATTCAAGGAAAAAGATAGAGCGATTATATATTGGGGTCATATTTAAGTTTTTACACCCTGCAACCCTTGTGGGTGCACGTATGTGCAACCCGCATAGCAGCATAGTTATTCTCGGTGTGCTAGGGTGCTATTCCCAAGTATTTATCGCACCAAGGCAGCGGTTATCGCCTCTATCAGCGAAAGCGGTTCTGGCACTAGTAATTTTACAGTAATAACCTCCACTCCAAGCTTATTTACTATTACCTTTGACTGCTCTGCTTCACCAGAATTTTGTGCAAATAATGTATGTATACCCAGCTTGCGAGATTCAGTTACAACATCTGCCACAACACGTAGTGTTGGTGCCTTTCCATCCTTCTCAATAGTAATTTGAGTAATACCCATTGCAGAAGCATATGTCCCCAATGCTGGATGATAAGAAAGGATATGTGTTACTCCTGCTGCAGCAATTGCAGCTCGTCCCTCCTTCAATACTTTCTCACAGCGTTGCTCATAGGAACGAAGATTACTTCTAAAGTACTCCTGCTGCTCTGGCATTAACTTACACGCCTCCTCACAAACAGTATTGGCAAATTCCTTTAGCTTTATTGGAGAGAGCCAATAATGGAAATCAACCCCCGCCCCACCACAGGTTGCCCCATGTCCATGATGATGTCCATGATGATGCCCGTGATGCATATCCTTTTCTTTTTCACTATGCATAGACATTAATCTAGGTTTGCCTATATGCATAAACTTCTTAGCAACCTCTTCCTCTCCAGGGAAATTCATCATGAAATATATTTCACAATCGGCTAAATCACTTAACCGTCTTGCACTTGGACGGAAAAAATGTGGATTCTGATTCCCTTCCATAAGCACACGAACATTTGCATTCGTCCCCATCACAGCTAATACCGGCTCACTCTGAGGCGGTATCGTAACGCCAATATCAATTGCAGCAAACATTTTTCCATACAAACAGAAACAAATTGCCACGACAAATATGCTTCGTATTTTCACCATATTAACCCCTCTTCCTTACACTTAATTGAAATTCGTTTAAAAACAACACCCAAATCATTATCAAAGCCCTCTATCCCAAATAGTGCTGGGTCATAAGGCTTCTCTACATAAAAACGATATACCCCCGTCACCGCATCACCAAAGTCATCCGCTTGTGCTCTCGTAATTTCACAGTTATATACGCCAAATTCATTCGTTGATGAAACTTGAATGGATGACCTCACGCCAAAAGGAGCCTCAATAATTAAATTTTGTTCTGTCCAATTCTCGCTTGACATTTCTGGAGGCATCCAATCAGCCACAATTGAGAGCAATACTGTACCTCCATTCTCTGGTATTGGGCCAACAACACCAGAGCCCTGTCGTGACCATGTACCATGCCGTGTTGTCTTTCCCCATGGCTGACGCAATCCAAAAGGATAAAGAAAATCAAAGTCAATGACCTGTATCGATCTTCTGGTTGGATGAGTCAACTCAAAACCAATTATCTCAATCAATTCTTTAGCTTCATTACGAGCAACTGGGAACACCCCTTTTGTGGTATATTTCTTAAACCTATCAGAAACCAAGCCACAAGGCTCTAGTGCAACCCCATCCTCTAGCTTTGACACACCATAGGAGGAAAAGAAATAGGCGTTAGATTTATTTGTTTTTGATGTCTCCAAAGCCCATTTAGCAAGCTTTGGATAATCCCATTGTGCATGCTCACCTACACCTAACACACAGCGATTCAATTTGTGCTGAAAAGGCACACTATGAGGAAAATAATCAAAAAGGAAAATAGCCTTACCATTATCATTATACTTATCAATAAATTCATCTAATACAGCTGTTAGACTAGGGCTGCCATTTACTTCATTACTTGAAGCATCAAACACACCAAAATATGCTGAAGGCCAGCGAACAATTGGAACAAAAGAAATCAAAAATAAACCTATTGGCAAAAACCTTTCCCTACCTGTTGCTTTAAAGCTACACAATGCCACAATCAACAGAGGCATAAACATTACAACTACGGGAAAGAAACGACGCTGTGACCACAATCCTACATGAATCTCAACTCCTTTTAAATAAATAAACAATGCTGCCATCAATGTAAGCATTAAAGCTAAGGCACTATGATTTACAGATTCCTCTTCCTTTGAAGTAGACAATAAAATAGCTGCAAAAATTATTAGAGGAAGTGCATAAAGTAGCCCAGTCTTAATTGTTGAAAATCCTACTGTGATTGGTCCAGCAAAAAATGCATACATAATCCACACAAAAGCCGAAGCCACAATAAGAATTGGATTTATTTTTGGCGCATTTTTATCAAAAAAAGTATGGATTTTTTGCTGAAGGCGTTGGTTTAAAATTATAGTGGTGAAGCCCCCAAAAACTATTATCGCAAAAAGTAGTGCCAATGTTAAAAAACGGATTTCCCTTACATGAGTAAACATATTAGCAAACGAAGCGAGTGATAATATATTCCCATAAGGTGCACAAATATTTATTAACTGATAAAGCATTGGAAAAATGCCTACCACACCACCCAAGACAAGAAAGAGCAAACGGCGGAAGGTCCACCCTTTTGTTAGGAGCAAATACACTGCCACAATTCCCGCTGGTACGACCATTGTAAAATGATAGCCAACAGAGCATGCTAATAAAAATCCTATAACAAAAATTGTTAATTTACTTGTCCTTAGTTGTGGTGTGAGAGCAGCCAATAATGCGGTTCCTACAAGAATTGAGCCAATAGCATCAGTATGAAAGCCACGCAAAAACCACATTTGCCAAAATGTAACAAAAAAACAGCACGCCGCAAGCAATAGACCTTTTCTACCACACTTACACAATCCAAAAGTCAAAAGACAAGCAAACCAAAGTGCTCCACAAATAGGAACAAACAAATCAATATCTGGCAATATCGCGGCACCAAGGGAAAGCATAGGCAAAAAGAATGGTTCTGTTGCACCAGAAGCCCCCTTTAATTCAAAAATTAAATCTCTAGTAATTCTACCATTGGGTCGGTAAAGAAAGCTTTTCTGCAATTCTTCTGGTATTGATTGAAATACCGTATCAACCTCATGGAGACCTCGTGTATCGTTAGAAAAGGTTTCAGCCAATTGCCTATAGCAGGCAACATCCAACCCTGTAAATGTATCTTGGTGAGCAAATAAATATAATACTACAAGCATCGTTGCAGAAAAGCCCACCACGAGAATCTGGCTACGAAGGCGTATGCGTTTATCTGGAGTTTGAGCATTAAACAAAATGAGCAAACGAGTAAGAATGTAACCTAAAGGAAGTAGCGTTACAAAGCAAACAGATAATCCAAGTAATAATATCTCAAGCTGCATTTATTATGCCTTTTTGTCTGGAAATTCTTCCAATTTTTTCTCTAGCTGCTCTATCCTCTGCTCTAATATAGCACAACGCTGAGCAATTAAAGCAATCTTACTTTCATTTTTAGAGAGCGTTACAGATATAACATATACGGCAAATAACATTGCCACAAACATTACACCAACCATTTGAGAAGAAAATTCCATTCCCAAACGAGTACGCACCTCGACCATTAAATCTGGACAACAAGTTAGACCAATTAAAATACCACATGGGACAAGCCACAAAAGAGCATATTTTTCCTTTAACTGAGTGAGTCGAATAGACTCAAATGTCAATAGAACCATATATACACTTAAAATTCCAACAACCAATCGGATGCGTGCTAATGGAGCAGATGGGATTAAAAAAGATTTTAAACAAGGGAAAAACCCACCAACAACAAGTAATGCACCAAAAATGCAAGCAATTATACCTGCCGAAACCATTGAAGAAGAGCGCTTTTTTAGAAGATTTGAAGAACACCCAAATACAATTAAAACGCCAAAGACAATTGAAAGGACGCGTAGCACCGTTGGATTTAAAATAAAATCAATAATCATTACACCCACCTCTTATTTTTCTTTAACTGTATTTTTCCGAGCATAATTTGCGTCAACTGGGCGAAGTCTATCAGCAACTAGAGCCACAAAGACCTTTAATGCAAAATAGATTGTACCTATCGATGTTATTGAAGAAACACCGTATTGGCGTTGACGAACAACAACCCCCACCTCAGAAAACGAATACCCTTGGCGGCAAAGCAAAGACAATGCCTCTGGCTCTGGATAATCCGTTGGATAATAATGTGCAAAATACTTTGCAAGGCCACTAGATACGCACCAAAAGCCAGAAGTTGGGTCGGTCACCTTATGGCGACAAATAACTGACAGAAATTTTGCTAAAGCAATATTACCCAGTTTTCGCCATTGAGTACCAACGCCGGTCACTTTTTCACTTAAAAAGCGAGAGCCGACGACCAAATCAACATTATTTTCATCCATATGGGATAGAAGTGCTGGAATATCTGCAGGATTATGCTGTCCATCTCCATCAATACGCACCACTCTTTCGTAGCCATATTTGCAGGCATATTGTAGGCCCGCCTGGACTGCACCGCCAACACCTAGATTACAAGGCAAATCAATCACAATTGCCCCATTTTCTCGGGCTATCTCTGCTGTTTGATCCTTTGAGCCATCACTAATCACCACAATTGGGGCAGAAGGTATCACTTGCTTAAGTTCTAGCAACAATCCTGGCAATGCCTCTGCCTCATTATAGGCAGGGATAATTACAACAAACGATTTGTTTTTTTCACTCATATTCTGCATCAATTACTCCTACAAATCCTCTGGGGGGATATCATCATAAAACTCTTCAGCATAATCCTCTGGAGGGATTGCATTATAAAACTCCTTAGAAAAAGACTCTGGCTCTATTTCATATAGAGGTGCTGCATACTCATCTTCTGGCAGAATCGCAGGTGGAGGCAAGGGTTCATTAGATACGACCTGCTCCTGGGTTTGTTTTTTCTCAGCAGGTGGCAATGCCAAAAAGCTTCGAACAACATCCTCGCCTGTTTCCCAAGAAAATAGTTTTTTCTTTTGATTGATTAGAGCAAAGCGTTCCCTAGCATCTAATTTATTTGAATTTCGGCGTATCTGACACCACCTCCGCCACACAGAGAGAATTAACTCATGGGTAACATCCATTATCGTAAAGTGCTCTACATCATTACGCACCTTATTTGGCAAAGAAACCATTTTCCCAATCAATTCTGCTATTTCAGGATCATTATTTTGCAGCTCAATCACAAAATCTTTTTTCTCTTTTTCTGTGCGATAATAAGCATCCAATATGCGGCTGCAGCGCATATCATCAATAACATCTAATGGCAAATATTGCATTAGCTCAGCGACAAATGGTTCCCCAGGTGTTATTGCATTATGCACTAGAAGCGAGCAAACATCAAAATACTCCTGACACATCATCGCTTGTTTTTGAGGTATCTCTATTGGTGTCGGCTCTACATAATCAAAGTCACCTTTGGAATAAGAATTATCTGGATATATTTCTGTTTTATTGTTATACCCTGAATCAGCATAGTCAGAAGAGCCATAAACGCTCTGATTATCATTACTATAATCTGGGGATTGTCGATATGATGCTCTAAGCTCAGCAGCCTCTGCTTGTCGCTGTCTTTCTTCTTCAATTCGATTTAGCTCCTGCTCTAGGGAAACAATTGGCAGCTTTAATATATCAGCAGCCTTTTGAAGCATACGTGCTTTATGAATTGGATTCTCGCAGCATGCAATTGTTTCAAGAACGCCCTCCGCAACTCGTGAAATTGCACCATCGCTAGAAGGTTGCTCTTCTTTGCCAAAGAGATATTCAATTGTAAATTCCACAACATCCATTGCAGAATCTAATATCTGCTGAAACTCAGACTGGGTATGTGTACGCAAATATGAGTCTGGGTCTTCACCTACAGGAAGCTTTGCGATACGAACTGGCAAGCGTTCTGCCAACAGAATTTGTGAGGTTCGCACCGCAGCCTTTTGCCCAGCATTATCTTGGTCAAACAATAGAACAACAGAATCAGCATAACGAGCGAGCAAGCTTGCGTGAGAATCTGTGAAGGCAGTACCCTGCGATGCAACGGCCCTTGGGAAACCCTTGGCATGGCAACGTATCACATCAATCTGTCCCTCACAAATAATGGCCTCTCGCTGCTTATGAGCCGTAATATTACGTTGTGCTTTATCTAATCCATATAGCACCTTACTTTTAGTAAAGATAGGTGTTTCTGGGCTATTAACATATTTCGCTTTGGTTTTAGATGAATCCAATATTCGACCACTAAAAGCGACTGGGCGACCTTGGGTATCACAAATTGGGAACATCAGTCGGCCACGGAAGCGATCGTACGGTCTACCATTTCCATTTTGTCCATCAGGGAGAAGCAAGACACCTGCTTCATTCATTTCTTCCGGAGTAAACCCATGCTCCTTGGCAAATTTTTCTAGAACACCAGGAACATCAAGTGCAAAGCCAATTCCAAAGCTTTCAACTACATCTCCGACAAGCTCGCGACTACGCATATATTCACGAGCTTGAACAGCACCAGGATGGTTCGCATTCTTTAAGCAATTTACCCAGAATGTCGCTAACTCAGCATGTAGCTGCAATAGACGCTTTGAAACTAAATTATTCTCACCATTATTTAGAAACTCCACCTCTACTCCACATTGATTACCAAGCTGTCTAGCCGCATCAACAAAGGTTAATCCATCATACTTTTGCAAAAATGCAAAAACATCACCACCTTCACCACAGCCAAAGCACTTAAAGCTTTGATGCACTGGGTTCACGACAAATGAAGGTGTCTTTTCGTGATGGAAAGGGCAACAAGCCTTAAAGGTATTGCCAGACCGTTTAAGCTGAATACGCGAAGAAATAATTTCTACAATATTTGTTCGACTGCGAATCTCTTCGATTATTTGAGTTGGAATTCCTGACATAATGCTACTCCTCCTCACTAACCGCTTTAAATAGTTTTTCTTCTGCAGAGACATACTGCTGACGCAGCTCCTGCTCTGTGCCTTTTCCATCAATTACAGCCTGGTAGAATGCAATTATTTCTGCTGCGGCAGCTCGAAATTCATCATTTCTACCTGTTGATGCGATAATCATGAACTGTTGCTTACGCTGTGCCAGCTTTTTTGCCCAAGGCTCCGAAGCATATTTTGCTAACTCAGCCGGGCTCTGTGCGACCCATCGCATTCCCACTTCTTCTGGGACAATCCCATAGCCTGGAATAAGCATTAGATTTGTCACTATTCGCCTTGCTAAATTTTCCGAAGAGCTACCCACCTCAAGAACCTTAAATCGCTGAGCCAATAGCCAGGAATCAAGCCCATAATCAAGCTCTAAGAAGCTAATCTCATCTAAAATAGTCCTTTTAAAAAGCTCAGCAGTCCACTGTGTACCATTTGCCAATTCAGTCATCAGGCTCCTGAACCTCTTTTGTGAATCCTTGCAATCAAGCCAAAAACCAACTAATGCAGAAGCTAAAACTGGGTTATTGTTCAGTATATTAGAAGAAGCCGAAACAAGCTTTTCCACTGGAGGAATAAGCCCATTTGACCACATAAATAGAACAAGATTGATATCTTTCTGCCTTGATTGGAAATCTATCTGCCTACCTAAGCCTTTTATAAACCAATTTGGCAGCTCAATACTTTCGCCAGAATAATTAGATTTTCGTAGAACATACGAATAAAGAGCTAAATATCCACGTATCACACACTCTGCAAATTCGTGTGAATCCATTGCTTGTGGGTTTAATATTGTGATCCGTATTGTTGCTGCATCTTGATGGGGCATCGCATCTGGAACAATGTTAATCTTGTACTGAGCCTCGCGCACATTCGCTTGCTTTTCCTTAGGGACTACACCAATCACCAAAACTCTATATGCTGAGCTAGGAAATTTCACACCGGTGACCTTTATCAATTGCTCACGAATACTCTCTACAAAGCCTTTCAATATAAGCTTATCCTGGTGATTGAGGCAATAACCGGAAATTGTTATAGAGCCATCCTGGTTTGACAGCCCTGCACTGTCATTCATTCTTTTTGCCATATCAGCAATAAGCTTATCCTGCTCAGTTATTTCCTCTGTTTGACTATATGTAGAATAACTGTGGGTGGCATTAGTAAAAGTAGACTCATCCACTAATTGACGTCGATTCTCTTCAATACGTTTTATCAATAAAAGAGACTGCTCAAGCTCTGTAATTGTGGCTTCCGTGTCATCATTAGAAGCATTATGTGGCACATCGTCCGCACATGCAACATCTACACCAACCCAAAGGCTGGCTATTGCTAGTGCAGCAGCAAATATTTTAACTGTTTTTCGATATACCATTGCTCAAATCCTTAAAATTGTAAAAACCTTTATTGTTCCTAGGAAGTTTTTTTATAGGCTTACTTGATTATTGTTACTTTTTACTGTTGGGCTTGGTTGAGAATTATAAACCTTACTAAATGGAGGAACAGAGTGAACAAGCCAAACATTACCACCAATTACCGAGTCATGTCCGATACGAGTTTCTCCACCAAGAATAGTTGCACCAGCATAAATAACAACATTATCCTCTACATCTGGGTGACGCTTATTCCCCTTAACCAAATTACCATTTTCATCCTTTGCAAAGCTCAAGGCACCAAGAGTTACACCCTGATAAAGCTTCACATTTTTGCCGATAATACAGGTTTCACCTATTACAACACCTGTGCCGTGGTCAATAAAAAAGCCTGAGCCAATTGTAGCACCTGGATGAATATCAATACCAGTATGAGAGTGTGCATATTCACTCATAACACGAGGAACAAGTGGCACTCCAAGAGTAAACAATTTATTTGCAATACGATGAACACAGATTGCATATAGACCTGGATAGCTCATAACAACCTCAAGCTCTGAACGTGCAGCTGGATCGCCTTCATATGCAGCACGAATATCATCACGCAAAAGCTCACGCAATTCACCTCCGCAAGAAAGAAAATCCTTTACAGCAGACTGTGATAGTTCTTCGAACGATTTACCCTCAGCAATTAAATGCTTTGATGCATAATATCGATAAATTGGAAGAATTACATCATAAAGCTCTTGAGCAACCTGCTCTGGATTATGCTCTGCGTGAGCAACCGTCTCAGAAGAAAAATCAGAAAACAATGCCCCTCCATCGTGACCAAGGCAACCAGGAAATAGCAAACCTATCAACCCATTAAGTACCTTAACGATTTGATATTGACTAGGCAATGCAGCACCTTTAATGTGGCTTGTAGCAGGGCAATGAGAGCATGCCTCAAAAACAGACTTCCACTGCTCTAGATTCTCCTTAATCCACGGTTCTATCTTACTCATAAATTCTCCAACGATTTTATACGACAAACTTTACAAATAAGTATACCAAAAAGAAAAATTTCTATCAACCATTAGGAGAAAAAATATACCTTTCGGCGGATTTATGACTTAATAGCAAGCCCACCCCTAACGCAAAAATGCTCAAATATGCAGAGTATTATGCTCAAGCTAGATAGGTAGGTTATGGTGGCAACGTCCCCATCCTACGAGAGAATCCTGCACTCCCATATTTTATATTCACCAAAGCTCTTTCCTACCCTATGACCTTAAATTTTGATTAGACCTAACCTACCCTGCTTTCAAACCAAAGCGAAAACCAAACGGTAAAAGGGGCTGTTGCAAAACTCAATGTTTTGTGGCAGCCTCTTTTCTTTGTAAT
>CALDQE010000076.1 GCA_937911295.1 uncultured Verrucomicrobiota bacterium | reverse complement strand
TGTTTCGCCGAAGGCTATAGCGTCAGATTGAAATCTGTCTCAGCGTCTAACGTCTCGCGTCAACTGGGTCTCGTCTATTGTCTCTAGTCTCATGTCAAGGGTTGCGTGTCAACGCAAGGATGGCGTCTTGCCGTCATTGTCTGTCATTGTCTGCGGTTATTATTCTCCCATTGCGACTCTAGCTGGGCATGAGTGTAGCCGACAAATATAAAAAAAACATTCTAAAAAAGCACTTTTTTGTTGATTTAATATCAAGGTCTATGATACGCTATTAGACAATAATAGTGATAGTTATTTTGTCATTTTTTCAATAACATAAAAATTTAAGGTATAGAGTATTATGGCTAAACTAATATTTGGTAGTGGTGCTACCGCTCAAGAAATTCCATTGTTTGAGACAGGTGTTACAATTGGTCGCAATCAAGCAATTGTAAATATTCCAATTCAGGATGGAAGTGTATCAGGGAATCATGCAGCAATTCGTTGTGAGGGTGGTGTTTGGTATTTAATAGATAACAACAGTTCCAATGGTACATTCATAAATGGAGTGCAAATAACATCACAAGCATTGAAGAGTGGTGATACAGTAACCTTTGGTAATGTAAGCCTTCAGTTTGTTGATGATGCACCTGCGGCTGCTCCAGCACCGGCACCGGCACCGGCGGCAGAACCAGCACCAGCACCTGCACCAGCAAATAATGGTTTTAAGCCAGGAGTGAAGCTTCCATCACAAGGAGGTTTGAAGCCAGGATTAAAGCTTCCATCACAGGGTGGTTTTAAGGCAGGCGTAAAGCTTCCAGGTAGAGCAAATGCAGCTCCTGCTCCAGCACCTGCTCCGGCCCCAGCTCCAGCACCTGCACCAGCACCTGCTCCAGCGCCTGCACCTGCTCCGGCACCTGCCCCAGCTCCTGCTCCAGCTCCAGCCCCTGCTCCAGCACCAGCTCCAGTAAAGAAGGCTGAGCCTAAAGTAGAAGCGAAGAAGGAAGAACCAAAGAAGGAAGAACCAAAATTCAATATAAAACCTTCTTCAGATTGGAAGCCTCCTGTACTTCATATTGATAAAAATGCTCCAATTGAAAAGATGGCAAATGATGATATTGAGCTTATTGCTGATCTTAATGACCGCTATAAGCGCATGAAGGAGGACTTGGCTCAGGTTGTTATTGGTCAAACCTCTGTTGTTGAAGAGGTGCTAACTGCTGTATTCAGCCGTGGTCATGCATTGCTTATGGGTGTGCCTGGTCTAGCAAAAACACTTCTTATCAGTACAATTTCTAAGGTGCTAGCTCTTGATTATAAGCGCGTTCAGTTTACTCCAGACTTGATGCCTTCCGATATCACTGGTACTGACGTTCTTGAAGAGGATAAGGCTAGTGGTGGAAGACATTTCCGCTTCGTTAAGGGTCCTGTTTTCACAAATATGTTGCTTGCTGACGAAATTAACCGTACTCCTCCTAAAACTCAGGCTGCTTTGCTTGAGGCTATGCAGGAGCACCATATCACAGTTGGTTCAACAACCTATCAGCTTCCTGAACCATTCTTCGTATTGGCAACCCAAAACCCAATCGAACAAGAAGGTACATACCCACTTCCTGAAGCTCAGATGGACCGCTTTATGTTTAATATCATCGTTCATTATCCAGAGGCTGATGATGAAACTCAGATTATCGCCAACGTAACAAGCGGTAAGAAGGCAAATCTCTCAAAAATTATGGATGGCGAGATGGTTCTACGCGTACAGGATGTGGTTCGTCGCGTACCTGTTGCTCCACACGTAATTGAGTATGCACGTAATCTTACACGTGCAACACGCCCTAAGCAGCCAGAGGCACCAGATTTTGTTCGTGAGCTAATTGGCTGGGGTGCAGGACCTCGTGCTGGTATCAGCTTAATTCAGGCTGCAAAGGCTCGTGCTATTTTGCATGGTCGCCACCACACAACTACTGGTGACGTATCAGCAGTTGCTCTTCCAGTACTTCGCCACCGTGTTATTACCACATTCGCAGCAGAAGCAGCTGGTGTAACATCAGATGAAGTTGTTCAAATGCTAATCAAGACTCTCGCACCACGAGAGGATTTGGAAATATAACAAATGGCAGAGCATAAAAATCAGCCTAGCTATATGCGCTGGCTGCCGAGTAAAACAACAGCAACCATTGCCCGTTGCGAGCTAATCGCAAGGGGCTTGGTTGAAGGTTTTATTTCAGGCCGTCATCGTAGCCCTAAAAAAGGCTTCAGCGTTGAATTTGCTGAACATCGTCAATACGTACCAGGTGATGATTTAAAGAATCTTGACTGGAAGGTGCTTGGTAGAAAAGATCGCCTCTATATTAAGCAATATATGGAGGAAACAAATCTTCGTGCAACTATTCTTTTAGATTGCTCAGGCTCTATGGCATATACAGGAGATGAGGCTGTTGAGTTTGAAGGGCGGCGCTTATCTAAATTTGAATATTCTCAATACCTAGCAGCAGGCTTAACATATATGCTTGTTGGTCAGCAGGATGGCGTAGGTATGGTTATGTTTGATGACAAGGTTCGCGAATATCTTCCTGCAAAGGCCCGTGCCTCTCAAGTACGTAATATTTTGGAATATATCGATAAAGCTGAGCCAGGTGGTGAAACTCAACTGGCAAAAATCTTTGATGAAATTGCAGAGCGTATCCCTCAACGTGGCTTAGTGATAATTATCAGTGACTTGTTTGATGAGGATACTGTTGCTTTAATTAAGGCACTTCACCATTTTCATTATAGAAAGCACGAAATTGTGGTTTTTCATGTGATGGCAGAGGAGGAAATCCATTTCCCATTCAATAATTTCTTACATCTTGAGGATTTAGAATCTCCTATGGAGTTACAGCTTGATCCAAAATCTTTACGTGCCAGCTATTTAGAGAGAGTACAGGAATTTCTAAAGACTATTAGTGACGGCTGTGGTCAAATGCATGCAGATTATGTGCCAATTACAACAAAGAAACCATTTGATGTTGTTTTGACAGATTATCTTGCTCGCAGACGAACAGGTGTTGGTTGATTTTAAGAGGATAACGATTTTGTTTTTTCACTTAGCTTCGGATATTCATAACAAAAGGTTTGTAGAGTAGTCCGGGCTTAAAATACGATGTTTTTGCTATGCAATTTATACATGTGATGATGCTTTTGGGGTTGCTCGCAATAGCAATTCCAATCATAATACAGCTACTTACGCGTAGGACACAAAAGAAGATAATGTGGGGTGCATTTATCTTCATTAAGGATTCTATGAAGAAACGCCGTAAACGCGTTCTTCTAGAGGAAATTTTGCTTTTGGCTTGTCGTTGCTTAATCCCAGCACTATTGGCATTGGGATTTGCTCGTCCTTTTATTCAGCCAAATTCTCCTATACCTTGGGCTGTTGTTATGCCAATAATTTTGCTGGCAATAGCACTTCTAGGCATAAGCTTTGCTCTTTGGAATTACCCTAAATGGCGCAGAAGAGCTATGGCTCTAGCAATTGTGTTGCTATCACTTGCTTCAATTGCAATTTTGTTTGAAAGAAAGTTAAATCTAAAACGCTTTGGTCGTGGTGCTGCAAAGGATGTTGTTCTAGTAATAGACGGCTCTGCATCAATGTCAATGATTAGTGATGGAGAGAGCAATTTTGAGCATGCTAAGGCAGAGGCACGTAAATATATTGAAGAAGCTCCTCGTGGAACTTCCTTTAGTATCATTCTAGGTGGACCTGTAGCTCAGGTGCTTAATCCAGTACCTATTGAAGATAAGCGTGTTCTTTTAGATACATTAGAGCGTGTGCATATTACTGACGGAACGATGCAGGTTATGCATACCTTAACCTCAGCTGCTGTGACCTTGGCTTCGGGTCATAATGCTGTTAAGCAAATTATTATTATAGGTGACGGTCAGGTAGAGGGATGGAATATTGAGTCAACAGAGCGTTGGCAAACAATTAAGCAAATCTTCTCAACTCTGCCAATGGAGCCAACAGTTATTTGGCGAACATTGCCTTTGCCAGTATCAATCCGTAATCTTGCGATTAGTGATATTTCTCTTTCCCGTAATGTAATTGGAACAGACCGTCAGGTCCGTATTCAGGTAACAGTTGTTAACTCTGGCTCAGAAGCAGTTACCCCAGAAAATGTAACACTATCTGTTGGTACAAAGGTTATTAAGGCTTCTGATATGCGCCAACTAGAGCCGGGTTCATCACAAACCTTTAATTTTGATTATACTTTTGAAACATCTGGTGCAACAATTATTACTGCAAAAGTGGTAGCTAATGATGATTTGCCTTCAGACGATACTTTCAAATATGTTGTCCCTGTAATGGATAATCTTAAGGTTCTTGTTGTAGATGGAACGCCTTCGCCTGATGTCTTTAAGAGGGGGTCAACATTTATTACACTCGCTCTTCGTCCAGAAATGGCAAAATTAGCGGCAGCGGCAATTTCTAAAGGCAATCCAGAGGAAGATGAGCGAGATTTCTTGCTAGAAACAACAGTAAAAGATTTTTCACAATTAAATAGCATCTTAAACTTTGATGCTTATAGTGTTGTAATTTTGGCAAATGTCCCTAAAATGTCTGAGGATGTGCTTAATAAACTATCAAGTTATGTAGCACGTGGAGGTGGTCTGCTAATTTTACCAGGTGCTAGAGCAGATAAGGATTTATATAACAAATGGCTGTTTAATGGGACAAGTGTTTTGCCATTGAAGCTAGGGCAATGGAAAAAGCCAGAGCCAATACCAGTTATTATTGATGATGAAGAGGCTGCAGCACTCAATGGAAATCAGCCAAAAGAAGAGTTAGCACACATTGATACATTTTCATTTGCTCATGACGCACTACGAAAGCTTCGCTATAGAAATGATTTAATGGCAGTCTCACCAATGTTTTACTGGGAGCTAGAGCAGGGGCTTTCTGGTGAAGATTATGTAGCGGCAAAATTTAGCAATGAAAAGCCTTTTATTGCAATTAAGCAGCTTGAGCGTGGCACAGTAGCTCTCAGTGCAATTCCTTTTGATACGTCAGTTTCTGAGATTGTTGCGAAGAAGACCTTTGTTCCTATGGTTCACGAGCTAGTTTATCATTTGGCACGTCCAATTTCTCCAGAGTTAAATACAATTCCGAGCGATTCTGCCACATTGCTATTAAGCCCTCAGCTTTCAGCATCAGTTGCAAATTCTGAAGGAGGAGATGGTTATGGTCTCGTTGGTCAGTATTATCCTAATAAGAATTTCTCTAGTGTTCCAGTTAAGAGAATAGATAATAATCTCAATTTAAATTTTGGTAATAATTCTCCTATAAAGGGTGTTGGTAATGACCAATTTTCTGTTGAATGGCTTGGTACAATTACTCCAAAGGAAACCTCAGGATATGTTTTCAATCTACATGCAGATGATAGAGCACAATTATTTGTTCAAACTCAGTCTGGTGAGTTTACCGAGCTAATAAATGTAAATTGTAATGAACGAGAGTCAACAGTTGTATATTTAAAGCAAGGTGTTAGTTACCCAATCCGTATTCGCCTAGTAGAAGAATCAGGTGATGCATTTATGCGCCTTCGTTGGAGGAAGCAAAATGGTAGTTTGGAAGCAATCCCATCAGAGCTGCTTTCACCTGCTTCTATTCGCGGTGCAGGTATGGGTGATATCGTTGAAGTGAAAGACCCATTTGGAGAGATTTTCCACGCTGAGATTTATCAAAGCGACAATGGTATGGTTCTAGGTATTTCACGTAGTTTAATGCCTGGATTGTATACAGTGACAATCCCAGATTCATTGAAGGTATTCTTAGGCTCTGTTGTGACAGAAGAAAATACAATTATTTTCTCTGTTGAGGCTGGTATTGCAGAAAGTCATATGGAGTCAATTAGCTTAGAGCAGACAGAGCTTTTAACCAATTATATTATTCTTTCTGTTGCTACAAAGGAAGAGGATGTCCATAAAGCTATTATGGGACAAGCCTTTGGTAAGGAAATTTGGCGCATTTTGGCAATTGCAGCTTTCTTATTCTTAATTGCAGAGGTAATCCTAACTCGTTGGATAGCAATTCAGCGCCGCACAGGTGAAAAGATTGATGTTGATTTTAAGAACGACAAGCTTCAGGCTTCAGAGTCATTTAAAGAAAATTTGAGCAAGGTTCGTTCTCAGGAGAATTGATTTTATGGAACAGAGTTTTACAAGACCAGATTTGTTGCCAATTACAGTGCCATCCTTTGTTCTTTGGGTGTTGGCGATTGGAGCAATAGCATTGTGGGTTACTGCTCACATTATGTTAAAGCGTAAAGAGGATAAATTTAGACCTAGAAATAGATTCCTAATTGTTTTCCCTGTTGCCTGTGTAGCATCATGGGCTGTAATACAGTGTTTAGGGCGTTATTTCTTTTTGGCATGCTATTGGCATGTGTTTTTCTTTGCGATTTTGGCAGCTGGTTCTATCGAGGGAGTTAGTATCCTCTATGAGCATGAACGTAAGAGTATGAAAAAGGGCGTTGGCCGTCAGCTCTTAGGGTGTCGTATTGCAGCAATTGTGATAGTCCTATTTGTGTTGCTTCAACCAATTCTAGTTGGTGAGACTGAGCGAGTAATTCGTAGAACAGTAGCTATTCTTGTTGACGATTCAGAGTCAATGAACTTTATTGATCAGCAATGGACTGACACTCAAAAGCTGGAGGTCGCTTCTGCTTTGGGAATTTTAAATATCGATGGGGAAAATTTACATGGCTTTGGGAACAAGATGAATGAATTGTTTGCCGGGCTTGCTACTCCTCGTCAAATTTTGTCTGTCAGTGGTGGAGAGAAGAATGTTGATGCTGCAACGCTTTCAAAGCAGCTTGATGAGCTATTGAATGAGTTAACCCGTGCAAGTAAGATTTGTGATGAGAGCTTACCAAAAATCAATAAGCAGAAGCATAATGAACTGGTTAATGAAATTTCTCGAGTTCATAATCATATTAAAACAAGGCTCATCCCACAATTTTCTTCTGTTAAGACATCGTTGGAGGATAAATCACCGCAGCTTGTACCTCAAATGACACAAGCAATGGCATCATTAGAGCAAGGAATGCCATTGATGAAAAATCTTGATTCTGTTACTGATTTAGTTCGCTTTGATTCAATGACAGATGATGAGCAAGCCAATGTGCTATCTATTGCAGAGGACACTCGTTCAGAAATAGTTCGTAAGCTAATAGGCAAGGGCGGAGAAAATTCAGTAGTTAATCAGCTTGCTGGGAAATACGATGTGGCAATATATCGTTTTGGTTCTGTAGCAAAGGCTTCTCCAGCATATCGTCAGCTTGCAGAGGATGGCTCTCTTCCTGCTGGTGTACCAACCATTGAGACTGATGAAAATCTTTTAAAATCCTTCCGTTCTACAACAGATATTTCAAAAGCTTTGGAGACAGTGCTTAAAGAGATTCCTTCTGAAGAACTCGCTGGTATTCTAATTTTTTCAGATGGTCGCTATACTGCAGAGGTTGGTATTGATTCGCTTACTCGTAAGCTGGGTGGTTTAAATATTCCTGTGTCAACAGTTGTTGTTGGTGGAACCGTGCCACCTTATGATATCGCAGTCGCTTCAGTGGTCTCACCAGAATCAGTTTTTCTTGGGGATAAAATTCGCTTTACTGTTCAAGTAAATGCAAGTGGGGCTAGAACGCAGAAAACAAAGATTAGTCTTTTCTTAGGTGATGAGGCAATTGATAGTAAGGATTTTGCTATTGGGTCAGATGATTGGACACATGAATTTAAATTTACACATCTACCTGAGGCTCATGGTGTGCTACGCTATAAGGTTGTTGTTGATGGCTTGAAGGACGAAGAGTTTCCAGACAACAATGAGCAGATTGTAGATGTGTCGGTATCTGATGATAGAACAAATGTTCTTTTGGTTGATGACCGCCCACGTTGGGAATTCCGTTATCTCCGTAATCTATTTTATGGTCGTGACAAGTCTGTTCATTTGCAAGAAATGCTTATTCGCCCAGATAAAGTAGAGGGCATAACTGTCAGAAAGCCTCCTGCATCAGCAAGTAGAAAGTTTGGTAATTCAGAGTCTGGTTCATTCCCAGTGTCTCGTGATGAGTGGCGTAAATTTGATGTTATTATTTTGGGTGACTTGCCACCAAATGTTTTGACAGATTCAGTTGTTGAGGAGTTGAAATATTGTGTTAAGGAGCGCGGAGCATTACTAGTATTTATTTCGGGAAGAAATTATTTTCCACATAAATTTTCACCAAATTCAGCAATAAATGAATTGATTCCAGTAGAGTATGATCAGGATGGTATGGTTCATACAAAGGGTCCGGAACCAAGTTATTTGTTTACATTGACCCCTGCTGGCCGTGGCCACCAGGCGATGAGCCAATCTGCTTCTTCAGCAGAAAATGAGGAAATTTGGTCTGATTTGCCTGAGTTTACCTGGCGTTTCCCAGTTAAAGGGATTAAGCCTGGTGCTGAGGTGCTTGCATATGCTCGCTCAAAGGATTTTGATCAAGAGAGCTTTACAAGTTCTATCGCAACTGCTGCAACAGAAGACCCAGAGGATGCGATTCGTCGACTTGATGAGCTACGTAAGGAGCAGGAGCGTAATTCTCTGATTGTTTCTCGCTCATTGGGGCGTGGTAAAGTGATGATGCTTAATACAGATAATACTTGGCGTCTACGTTATCGTATTGGCGATACACGTCATCATAGATTTTGGGGCCAGGTCTTACGTTGGGGTGCTGGAGAAAAGCTTCGTGCTGGTAATACCTATGTTCGCTTGGGTACAGATCAGCTTCGTTATGCTCCAGATGAGAAAATTAAAGTATTCGCTCGAATTGTAGATAAAAATTATAATACAATTAGTGGCTTGTCTCCTGATATTCAGCTATTTAATGAACAAGGAAGAGAGCTTGGTGGCTATTCCCTCAAATATCGTGAGGATTCAAATGGCTTCTACGAAATAGAGCTTCCAGAAATTTCAGAGGCTGGTGTCTATGATATTAGACTCTCTTGTTCTAAGGCTGCTAATAAATTAGGTAGCGATTTTCCAGTTTCCTTGAGCACAAAATTTGTTGTTGTAACAGCTAAGCAGCCGGTTGAATTTGTTAATATTACCTCAACAACGGCATCTCCTTCAAAGATGGCAAAAATGACAAAAGGAACAGTATTTTCACCGCTGGAGTTTGTTAATGCAAAGCATGATTATGGTGAGGGTAATAAGACACTGGTTGAGCGCTCTGAATTTTATCTTTGGGATTCTTGGATTTTATTTGTTCTTGTTATGTTGTGCTTAACCTATGAATGGATATTGAGAAAACGTGTAGGTGTTGCATAATTAGTTAAAAATTTTTTTTGTGTTACTTTAGGAGATTTTGTATGAAGTTAAAGTTTTTCAAGAAAAAGAAGCCAACACTCTTGAGCGAAAGAATTGCTCCTGTGTCATTTGATAATTTGCCACCAGAAATTGCAAGTAAGCTTAAGCAATCAGTTGCTCGAGTTCGTCGTATCATTTGGGTGCGTGGTATGGCTGCTGTGCTAGCTACAGTATTTATTTCATTACTAATGATTATGGCTATCGATGCGATGGTCGTTATTGTTAATTCTCTTATTCGTTGGGGCTTGTGGGCTGTAGGCGTTGCAGCGACAGTGATTACTGCCCGAACAATGATAGTAAAGCCACTATCCAAGCCATTTACACCTAGAAGAATTGCAGCACTTATTGAGCAAAATCATCCTGAGCTTGAGGAGCGTTTGTCTACAGTTGTTGAACTTTTAGGAACACCAGATTCTGTTCAAGAGGCATCTGCACGTTTTCTTGAAGTTCTTACTGATACTGCAATTGCAGATATTAAGACTGTTACCCCTAGAAAAGAATTTACCACAAAAACAGTTAAGCCACGTGCTATTCTTGCTGTTGTTACAGGTGGTGTTATTCTTATCTTATTTATGATTTTTCCTACAACAATGGGTCGCCTGCTTACTCGAGCTATTATACCATCAGCAGAGGTAGATAATATTTATGCAGATAATTTAAAGGTTGCACCTGGTAATAAGGTTGTATTGATTGGAGATTCTTTAAATATAGAATTAGCTATTACAGGAGGATTCCCTGGAACTGCTTATCTTGGAACTAAGGTTGACGGTAAGAAGGAAACTCGTGAGCGAATGAGCCAAACTAGCTCTGTAGTGGAAAATAAGGAAACTGTCCGTTATTACCAATATTTCTTCCCGAATATTGAGCAAGATTTTAAGTATCGTGTGCTTTGTGGTAGTGCTGTTACAAAGTTTTATAATGTTAAGGCAGTTCCACAGCCTGCTTATACAAATATTTCAATTAGCTATCAGTATCCTGAATATACAGGTAGAGACATTGTACCATTAGAGCCTGGTGTGATGGATATATCCGCTATTCGTGGCACAACGGTTTTAATTGATGTAAATCCTAATCGAGAGCTTAATGGTAAGCTTGTTCTTCCAAGCGAGCTAGAGTATGTTGGCTTTGATGATGGTGAAGGAACTATCTCTTTTGATTTTGTGCTTAATGATGAAATGCAAGGGCAATGGGCTGTTGTTCTTGAGGACGAATATGGTTTCTCTAATAAGGTTAATTATGCTTCAATCCAAATTGTTGAAGATAAAGAGCCAACAATTTCATTTACCGAGCCTCAAACTCTTTCGTTTGATTTACCAAATTTTGGTAAACTCCCTTTTAATTTTGTTGCAAAGGATGATTTCGGATTCTCTTCTATAGAAATGCATTTGGCACTTAATGAGGAAGGGTCCTTTACAAAACTAAAGGATTTAACAGCAGAAGAGATCGAGTATGGTGTCTGGAATGGATCAGATGCACTTGAGCTTCAGCGTGTAAAGATACACGGAGCGAAGAAGGTTCGCTTACAGCTTGTGGCTAAGGATAATCTTCCTGAGTCTATGGGTGGACCACATATCGCTCGAAGCCAGGTAATCACAATTGGTGTTGAGCATCAGGCGACATCCTTTGCAAGTCAGGCAATTGATCGTCAGCACGAAAAAATAAATATGGCATTGCGTGATGTGGTTACACGTCTAAAAGAAAGTCAGAAGCATTGCCAAGAGTGTATTAACAGAACCAGTTGGAATAGACAAGATCCAAAGTATCGTGATTACATTTTTGATGAGTTAAAGGAAGCAGATTTTGAGATTACAACTGCTATTGAGACGATGAACAGCCTTGCAGAAGAGCTTTCTGAATCGCTATATAATCCAATGAGTGATGAGGTTCAGCTTGTAATTTCTGATAATGTAGAACCATGTCATGACAAGGCAGAGGAGTGCATGACATTAGAGCCAGATGAACTAAGAACTCCAGTTTCTGATCTACGTAACGTTGATTTGTCAGAAGCGATTAAAGCAGTTCAAGAATTAGAGAAGCTTATTGCAGAACACACTAAGGAGCTCCAAAAGCTCGAAAAAATAAACGATTTTGCAGAGAAGGAAGAGCTGTTGGCTGAGCTAATGGGTGAGGAAGAATATTCTGCTGAAGAAATTGCAAAAATGCAGCAAGAGCTCTTGGATGAATTCAATAAGGAATTTGCAGAGGATTTGAAGAATTCATTTGATGAGGAAAAGAAAAAGCTTGATGATATCAAAAAGGAACTTGATAATCTTTCAGACAAGCAGGATGAACTTAAAAAGAATGTAGAAAAGCTTGCCAGTGAGGATAAAGCTAAGCGCGAGGAGGCTGAAAAGGCCATCAAGGAGCAAACTGGTGGTGACCAGCAAGAAAAATCCATGGAAGAGCGTGTTTCTGAGCTAGAGAAGAAGATTGCAGAAGAAATTAAGAATGCGTCAGATAAAATCCAAGATATGGCAGATAAGGCCCTTGAGGATGAAACAGGACTTGATGCAAACGAAAAGATGCCATCAGACACTTTATCTGATGCTCGCCAGAAGAATGAAGAAGCATTTGAGGAAGCTCAAAAGGCTGCTGAAAATGCTGAGAAGGGCGACAACAAAGAGGCTGCACAAAATATGGAAAATGTTTCAGATATGCTTAAGCAGGCTCAAGAGCAAGTAGATCAAGCTAGCGAGGCATATGATAAGCTAGCGGCTCAAGAGCTTGCACAAAAGGATCAAGCTTTAAGTGATTTATATGAGATGCGTTCTGAAATGGAAAATGCATTAGAGGCAGCAATGGAAGCTCAGGAGCAAGAGGGTGAATGGGATCCAAATGCTGAGCGCAATTGGGAAGGCGAACCAAACAACCCAGAGAATATGGAAATGCAGGAGGGCGAGTGGGATCCAAATGCCGAGCGCAATTGGGAAGGAGATCCAAACAACCCAGAGAATATGGAGCCTCAAGAGGGTGAATGGGATCCAAATGCTGAACGCAATTGGGAAGGAGAACCAAACAATCCAGAGAATATGGAGCCTCAAGAAGGCGAATGGGATCCAAATGCTGAGCGCAATTGGGAAGGAGAACCAAACAATCCAGAGAATATGGAGCAGCAGGACGGTGAATGGCAGAAAGATCCTAATAGCAAGTGGGATGGCAAGAAGTCTGATGAAGAAATGCAAAATCAGCAGCAGGATGGCGAATGGCAGAAGGATCCTAATAGCAAGTGGGATGGCAAAAAGTCTGAAGAAGATATGCAGAACCAGCAGCAGGATGGTGAATGGCAGAAAGATCCTAATAGCAAGTGGGATGGCAAGAAGTCTAATGAGGAAATGCAGCAGCAGCAACAGGGTCAACAGAAGCAAGACCAGAAGCAGAATCAGCAGCAGCAGAATCAGCAGAATCAGCAGAATCAGCAGCAGCAGAATCAGCAAAATCAGCAGAATCAGCAACAGAATCAACAGAACCAGAATCAGCAAAATCAGCAGCAGAATCAACAGCAGCAACAGCAACAGGGTCAGCAACAGCAGAATCAGCAGCAGAATGCTATGCAGCAGGCTCAGCAGCATGCACAACAAGCTGCTCAAAAGATGAAAGAACAAGCTCAAAAGAAGGCAGACCAAATGAATGTCCCTCTCTCTCAAATGGATCAGCCTCCTCAAGAGCAAAATCAAGACCAACAGGAACCTCAAAATTCCTCTCAGTCTTCATCACAAGGTGAGCATAAACCAAAACCTGCAAACCATACTGTGCCTATGTTCCTCCAGGATGCTGCTAATGCAAGTAAGGATTGGACTAAAGCTAAAGGTCAATTAAGCAATAATGCTGATAGCGATGGCTATGAGGCTGAGCCTGATGAATATAAGGACCTAGTAAAAACTTATTTTGAAGAACTTTCTAAACAAGCAGAATAATATAATATTAAGGGAAGACAATAACTATGAAAAAAATATTTCTTATCTCTATTTTTGCAATTCTTGCAAATTTTGCTTTTACCCAAACAATGGTCTCTGCGTCAGACCGCGTGGATAAATCAATTATTCGAGGCTTGAATTATCTTGCGTCAGCACAGCTTCCAGATGGATCTTTTGAAGGAAGAAATGGTAAAACCACAGCTATCCCTTCTTTGGTAGGTATGGCATTCCTTTCTCATGGCCATACACCAACAGATGAAAAATATGGTCCAACAATTAATCGTTGTATTGATTTTGTTTTAAACAATGTTGACAAGACTACTGGCTATTTTGGTAAGCCTGGCAATGGAAGAATGTATGCTCATAGTATTACAACTTTATTCCTTGCAGAGGTCTCTGGTATGGTAGATCCTGAACGCCAAAAACGCATTGATGAAATATTGCCTAAGTCTGTTCTTGTTTTGCTTAATGCACAGAAGATTAAGAAGTATGGCTCAAACATAGGTGGTTGGCGCTATGAACCAACCTCAAATGATAGCGATATGTCTTGCTCAGGTTGGGCTCTTATGGCATTGCGCTCTTCAAGATTAAATGGTGGTGATGTTCCCTCTGAGGCAATTGAACTAGCCGTTAAATATGTTCTTGGTTGTTTTAACCAGGGTGTTGCTGGTTTTGGATATCAAAATCAGAATGGTAATTTTAGGACACTTACTGGTGCTGGTATATTATGTCTTGAATTATGCGGAGAACATTCTCATCCTTATTCCTTTAGAGCATCTCAATATTTATTGCGTGAATATAAGTCTTTAGCACATGAGGGTTATCGCTTCTATGGTATGTATTATACCGCACAGGGCTTGTTCCAAATAGGTGGTGAAACTTGGAAGGTTTTTGAAAACTGGATGTATAATCATTGGATACCTAAACAATCTGCTGATGGCTCATGGAGAGGCGGTGGAGAAGAGGATAGTAAAGCATATGCAACCTCTATGATGATTCTAGCCTTCTCTGTTCCATATCGTCAGCTTCCTATTTACCAACGTGACGAAACTGTTGATGAGGAATAATGTTAATTTTAGACAAATATGCACTACACACAACTGGTGGAGCGCATATTTTATTTTTATGAAGCAATTTCGTTTTGCTAATAATTGGCTATGTTTGGTTTGTAAATAAATATGAAAATAAAAACACATGCTATTTGTCCAGTATGCTTAGAGACAGTACCTGCAATTAAAATTAAAAAGGGGCAAGATATCTTCTTAGAAAGAGATTGCCCAATACATGGTCATTTTTCTACACATGTGGCAAAGGATGCAAAACGATATCTTGATAAGACCTTTGATGTTGTCGGCAAGGAATTTCACCCAACCACAAAATACAATGGTGAGTGTGGGCACGACTGCGGATGGTGTGAAGAGCACCGACAACATATCTGTACTGGGTTGATAGAGATTACTGATTGCTGTAATATGGCTTGTCCTATTTGCTATTTTGGACAAAAGGCACCACGGCATATATCTGTTGAAGAATTTAAAAGCCGTTTAGATACTCTTTTAACTGTAGAGCAGGGTTGTTTGGATGTGCTACAAATCTCCGGTGGTGAGTGTCTCATTCATCCAGATTTTCTTCAAATCCTAGATATCGCATTGAAAGAAAATATCTCTCGTATTTTAATAAATACAAATGGAGTAGAGCTTTTAAATAACGAAGAGATTTTTAATAAAATTAAAGAGCATAAAGATCAAGTTGAGATTTATCTTCAATTTGATGGCTTTGATGATGATGCATATATAACACTTCGCGGAAAGCCACTTTTACAGCAAAAGCTTGATATAATCAATAAGCTTAATGATAATGAAATAAAGATTTGCCTTGCTGTAACCGTTTACGATGGTAATCTTAAGGAAATACCTAAAATACTTGAGCTTTCTGTAAAAACAAAGCATATTTCAGGAATTACATTTCAGCGATTAACAAAGGTTGGTAGTGCCTTGTCCTCAACTGTCCCATCTGTTTTTCAAGAGGATATTCTTTTAGCAATATCAAGAAGTGGGTATATGGGTTATAAGGATTTGATACCACTCCCATGTTCACATGAAAATTGCACAAGCTTAGGCTTCCTCTTTTGCCAAGGGGATAAAACATATTCATTAGGTGATTATGTGGATTTCACAAAGTGTAAGGATCAAATTTCTAATCGCATTGCATTTGATAAGACCATATTAGACTATATGAAGAAAAATGTTTGTAAGTGCTTTGTTGGTAGAGTGCTTGGTGGGTCATTTATGCTAGAAAAGCTTCAGGACTTTGCACAAGGTGATGGTTCATGCCATAAGGATATGAAGATTATCAGAATAATTGTTAAAAACTTTATGGATGCAGAAACCCTTGATTGGGAGCGTGCTAAAAAGTGCTGTACAGGGGTTTCTGTAGGTAATGGTAAGGTTGTCCCATTTTGTGTTCATAATACATTAAAAGGTAAAATTAATTGGTAGTGAGTTGATGTTATGAAAGAAAAAACAAAAAATATTATTGCTTTTATTTTATCAATTATTACAATTCCAGTTATATTATTCGGTACATGTTTGTTGAATATGACGATTGCTGAAGATTTGGGTTTAACCATATATTTGATTATCATTTGGCCACTTCTACCAATAATTATATTCTCTAGAATTGCTAAAAAAACTAAACTACAAGGCGTTAAAATTGCAGTAAATGTTACAATTGTGCTAGCAATTATCTATTGGTTATTGATGTTTAGCGTATATAATTCATAGGGATACTTATATATGCCGCATTAGTTTTTTGATATATGCTTTATTATGATTAAATCTATTATTCTTTCGATTTTAACAGCTGTTGCATTTATTCTTGTTGCTTTTGGTGTTTGTGTTGGGGGGACAACAGAGTATCTAGGGCTGATGCTTTTGATTCCCGTAATCTTATTTTTTTTATTGATAAATTCGTTAGCAAAGCTAAGCTTAACTTCTTGTTTAATGGTTGGTGTTATTGTTTTTCTTATCTTTACTGCTATTGCTCTAGTTGTCATATTTTAGAAAATTAAATTATTATGCTTGTTTATACATATTTTCAGTTGGTAGGTATTTTAATAGGTGGCATTGTCGCTTTTCGTCTTAGGATGCCAAAAATTGAGAGTGAACATAAGAAGAATCTATATATTTGTGCTGTTTTAGGCTTAATAATAGGGATGAAGCTTCCCGTCTTGCTAAGCTATGAATGGAACCCAAGCTTTATTCTTAATGGGAAAAGCTATATGGGTGGCATACTTGGTGCTTTTGTGGGGATTAATTTATACAAACTATTTGTGCGACAAACCAAGCAGGCATTTGGTGGTCGCTTTGTAATTCCATTAGCCATTGCTGCTGGCTTTGGTAAAATAGGTTGCTATTATAATGGCTGTTGTAGCGGCGTGATAAGTGTACCTACACAGATTATCGAAAGCATCTTTCAATTTTTGATGGCAATTTTTGTGTATATATTTTATAAGAAAACACAAAGGACAGATTTGCTTTTCCCAATTTATTTATTAGTTTATCTAATAATGAGATTTATAATTGAATTCGTTCGCATAGAACCTCGAATAATATGGGGGCTTACGATATATCAAATTTTATCGATAATTTTTATTCCGATTGTTATCATAATTTTGTGGAGGCGACGTCATGCATGAGTTAATCATAAAAACATCTGAATTATCAATCAATCCAACGCTTTTTCTAATTGGCTTTGGTACGGTTTATTTTACAGGTATTTTGTTGCTAATAGCAGTATTATTCAAATTTATTGAGCATGCAAAGCATCGTCAAAAATTAGATAATGAGCATTCGCATTTTTTTTCTACTCGGGAAATGACAATACTTGTTTTGTTATTATTCCCATTCTGGATGAATTCAATAGGGCAGCTTAAAATTGAAGATATAGCAACACAATATTTTTATTTCGTTATAGGAATGGCTATGCTTGTTTTTGCTTTGGTTTGGCATATTTGGGCAAAATTTAACATAGGTTTCATGTGGTCAGATGGTATTGAAATAAAAAAAGAGCACAAGATGATAACACATGGAGCATATGCCATTGCAAGGCATCCAATGTATGCTTCGCTTTTGATGTGGTGCTGGGGTGGTTCATTAGTTACTTTTAATTGGATTACATTACTTATTGTTTCGTTTGTGTTGTTGCCACTGATGGTACTTCGGGCAAGGGATGAGGAAAGAAATCTTATTTTGAAGAATAGCGAATATTTGTTATATCAAAACAATGTTCGTATGGTTATTCCTTCTACTACGGGGATATATTCAATAATTATTCGGTTGGTTATAATTGCACTGATGGGATATTATGCTATAACAAATACATTGACCCTAACATCATTATTGTTGTTAGTCATATTGCATTTGTATTTTGGTCATTCCTTCTTGCCAGAGAAGGTAGCATTTTCATTTAGATCCAAAGCATTTATGGTAGGGATAGTGGGATTATTAGCCATATATGTATTGAGTCCTATTGTTTATTTTTATTTTCTAATTATGAGCATGAGCTTAATAGGGCTAAGATGGAATTGCCCATGTATGTGGATATATGAAAAATACCATGGGTGTCCATGTATAATTCTAATAAAGAAATATTTTCAAAAGTGAGATCGTTTTGTAGAATAGGGCGAAGTTATTTAACGCGATTAAATAATCTACATTAAATTTGTTAGTGCAGCGTGACCACGAAAGTTTTCTGTAGAGCTTTCTACTAGCACACTTGTACCTACGGCACGAACAAAGACATGCAAAAATATGCACTAGTGTGCATACACGTAATCACATATTCGTTGACCACACGGCAGCTTCTTAACCCTCTAGGGAGAAAAATACACTTTTAATCATTTTCATTCTTGCGATTTTATCTTGAAAAGCAATCTCAATAAGAGTTATAATAATGTTACTTAAGTAAATCATTATATAATGACTAGAAAGGATAATTATTATTATGGCAACAAGAATCGTACTAAACGAAACTTCATATCATGGCAAGGGTGCAGTAGCAGAACTTCCTGGCGAACTAAAGCGTCGCGGTTTAAAGAAGGTTTTCGTTTGCTCAGATCCTGACCTAATTAAGTTTGGCGTAACATCAAAGGTTACAGAACTATTGGATAAAGCAAAAATTGCTTATGTTATCTTCTCAGATATTAAGGCAAATCCAACAATTCAGAATGTTAAGAAGGGTGTTTCTGCATTCAAGAAGGCAAAGGCAGATTGTATTGTAGCAATCGGTGGTGGCTCTTCTATGGATACAGCAAAGGCAGTTGGTATCATTATTGCAAATCCAAAATTTGCAGATGTTCGTAGCCTTGAGGGACTTTCTCCAACAAAGAACCCAAGTGTTCCTCTACTAGCAGTTCCAACTACAGCTGGTACAGCAGCTGAAGTTACAATTAACTATGTTATCACAGATGTTGAGAAAAAGCGCAAGTTTGTATGTGTTGACCCACATGATATCCCTGTTGTAGCATTTGTTGATCCAGATATGATGAGCACAATGCCTAAGGGTCTAACAGCATTCACTGGTATGGATGCTCTTACACATGCTATCGAGGGCTATATTACAAAGGGTGCTTGCGAGATTACAGATATGTTCCATATCAAGGCAATCGCACTTATTGCTAAGAGCCTACGTGACGCTGTTGCAAATAAGCCAGAGGGTCGCGAGGGAATGGCACTTGCTCAGTATATCGCAGGTATGGGCTTCTCAAATGTTGGTCTAGGTGTTGATCACTCTATGGCACACGGCTTGTCAGCTCTATATGATATGCCTCATGGTATGGCATGTGCAATTCTTCTTCCAACAGTAATGAAGTACAATGCTCCTGCAACTGGCACAAAGTATCGTGACATCGCTATTGCAATGGGTGTTAAGGGCGTTGAGAAGATGACTCAAGCACAATATCGTAAGGCTGCTTGTGATGCTGTTCAACAGCTATCTATCGATGTAGGTATTCCAGCAAACCTAAAGGGTGTGCTTAAGAAGGAAGATATTGACTTCTTGGCTGACTCAGCAGTTGCTGATGCTTGCTGCCCAGGTAACCCTCGTGAGGTAACTAAGGCAGATGTTGTAAAACTATATAAGTCTTTGATGAAGTAGTTTTATTTCAAAATATATTGAGAGAGGCTCAAGTAGGAGCAGTGTGGCTTACATACTCATTGCCTCACAGATTCCTGCTTGAGCTTTAATTTTTAGGAGAATTGAAATGTATTTTACTGGTTTTGCTGATGAAGCAGCAACAAGTATTGATGGACAAATTAAGGCAGTAAAAGCCCTAGGTTGGTCAAATATTGAAGCACGAAATATTGACAAAACAAATATCCATGATTTAACAGATGAGCAGTTTGATATAGTTTATGGTAAGCTCCAGGATGCCGGTGTGTCAATTAACTGCTTTGGTTCTACAATTGCTAACTGGGGTAAGAAAATCTCAGACCCATTTGAAGTTGATTTAGAAATTATTGATAGAGCAATTCCACGCATGCAGAAGCTAGGTACAAAGCTTATTCGTATTATGAGCTATGCAGTAAATAAGGAAACCGCTCCTGATGGTCAATGCAAAGAAGAACGCTTTGAGCGCCTTCGCATTATTACTGATAAGTTCTTACAAGCCGGTATTCAACCACTTCACGAAAATTGTATGAACTATGGTGGCTTAGGCTGGAGCTATACTCTTGAGATTTTAGATAATGTTCCTGGCCTAAGACTAATTTTTGACACAGGAAATCCTGTATTTAATAAGGATTATACAAAGAATCCACCATATCCATTCCAGTCCTCATGGGAGTTCTATAGAGCAGTTCGTGACTATGTAGACTACATTCATATCAAGGATTGTAAGCAGGTTAACAATGGAACAGAAACAGAATATCAGTACCCAGGAGAGGGTGATGGTGATGTTCGTAAGGTTCTTAAGGATGCTTTTGAGCGTGGCTATGATGGTGGTATCTCTATCGAACCACACCTAGCTCTTGTTTTCCATGATTCAGACAATGAGAATCAGGAAGACAAAATGATGCGCACATACTTGGAGTATGGTCGACGCATTGAAAAACTCGTAGCTGAAATTAAGCAAGAAATTGCTATGTAGTTAATATCTACACCATCAATGCTGTCATTGTGTAGATGCCTTGTGCATTGCTCAATGATAGCATTAAATATAAAACTAAATTTTAAATTTCTATTTTTTCTACTATGAATTGCTTTGTTCCCAATTATAAAAGCAATCTATAAAAAAGGGGGTAATATGGCTAAGATTTTTATTACAGGTGGAAATGGTCAACTCGGTGTTGCTTGTAAGAGATTTTTTTCAAAAAATCATCAGGTTGTAGCAACAGATATTCAAGAGGTTGATATTACTAATAGCGATAGTATCCTTAAGGCAATTGGCGATTTCAAACCGGATTATATTGTAAATTGTGCTGCATATACAGCAGTTGACAGAGCAGAGGCAGAGCCAGAAGTTGCTCATAAATTAAATGTTGTCGGTCCAAGCAAGCTTGCTGCTGCAGCAGTCATTTTTGGGGCTCGCCTTATTCATATATCTACTGATTATGTATTTGATGGAATGCGTCAATTCCCTTATGCATGGCGTGAGGACGATCTAGCAAAGCCTCAAACAGTATATGGACAGACAAAGCTTGAGGGCGAAAAGGCAGTTCTTTCTACTAGTGGTTGTGATGGTATCGTGCTTCGTACAGCATGGCTTTATAGCCCACGTGGACACAATTTTCTCAAGACAGTTCTTCGCCTAGCTGCAACAAGTACTCCAGATACAATTCGTAAAATTGTGAATGATCAGTATGGTTGCCCAACCTCTGCCTCTGAGCTCGCTAAGCAAATATTATTTATTATTGAGTCTCCTACATATTTGGACCGCGGTGTGTATCATACAGTTTGCTCTGGAAGCACCACATGGTATCACTTTGCCACACGCTTCCTTGAACTAATGAATATTGATACGAGCAACTTTAAACCTTGCACAACATCAGAATTTCCAACTCCAGCTAGACGCCCAGCTAATTCAATTCTATCTGTAGATAAGCTTGCTGAAAAGAATATGTATATTATGGTTGATTGGGAGACCGCTCTAAAGAATTATGTTATAGAATATGGTCAGGCAGTCTATCAAGATGTTTTAGCCACTTTATAATTTATTTGATTACGAATAATAAATAAAAAACACGATATTTTTATGAAGTATGGTCACTTTAACCCAGATGATTCCTTCTCTATAACAACACCCAAAACACCACGTCATTGGTATAATTATATCTTTAATGATAATTATATTGGCTGTGTTTCACAGGTTGCATTTGGTGAGAGCTTTTGTCAAGATTCTTTAGGACGTCGTATACCTTTAGTAGTAGGACGCCAACTTTATGTAGTTGATGTTGATGTCGGTGAGTATTGGACAGGTACTGGTTTGCCGACAACTGAAAAGTTTGATTTTTTTGAAACAACGCATAAACCTGGTATTACAACAATTATAGCTGAACGCAACGGAATACGTACAAACTTTAGGATTTATCTTCATGAATCTTTGATTGGTGAAGTTTGGGATGTAGAGGTGACAAATACCACTTCCAATGCTCGCAAGCTACGCATTATACCTCATGCTGCTACTGATATTGATGGTCCATATACAATCCAAACCTATAACACCGGCACTGCGTGGTTTGACTCCCCAAGTGAAACTATTATTCTTAAAAGTGCATGGAAATTTGGTGGACCAGATTTGCATGAAGTCTATGGCTTTATGCGTGGCAGTGTCTCTCCTGATGGTTATGATACGCGTAAAAATGCATTTGTTGGTGTCTATGGCACAGGAATGCAACCAGAGGCACTTGACGAAGATTTGTCTTGCCGAAATACAGAATGCTTAGGTGAAAAATTTTGTGCAGTTCTTCAAAATACAATTGTGCTTGAAGCTAACGAGACAAAGCATTTTCGCTATGTAATTGGATGCGTAAATCATTCAAATGAAATTCCTGCTGTCGCTGATGCATTACTTAATACTACGCCAATTGCAGCAGAAGCACGAGGCTTGGCAGCTCTTGGCGGTGTTCGCTTTTCGACGCCAAATTCAGCCTTAAATTCTTTGGCTAACACATGGTTGCAGTATCAAACTGTAATGGGGGCTCGTTGGGCTCGTGTTCGCCATAATGGCTATAGAGATATTGTAAGTGACTGTGATTGTCTTGCCACCTTCAATCCAAATCTTTCGTGGCAGTGTATTAAGCGTATTCTTACATATCAGTATAGCAATGGATATGCCCCACGCACATTTAGAGATGGAGCTATTTGCGACAATAATTTTGCTGATTGTGCAGTGGGTATCCCGATGGCTGTATATAATGCAGTATGTGAGCTTGGTGATGTTAATCTTTTAAATGAGGAAGTCGCCTTTAATGATGGCTCATGTGCATCAGTTTATGAGCATTGCAAGCGTGCAATTGAGTTCCTGTGGAATTTTAAGGGCTTGCACGGACTGATTAAAATTTGGGGTGGAGATTGGAATGATTGCATGAACTCAGCCGGTCTTGAGGGAAAGGGTAGTAGTGTCTGGCTTTCCCTTGCATGGTGCTATGCTAATAAACTCTTTGGTGAGCTTGCTACAATGCTTGGTAAAGAGGAGGATGCAAAGCTGTCAAAAGCCCGCGGTAAAGAATTTGCTGCTACAATTAATGATGTGGCTTGGGATGGAGAATATTATGTTTGTGCATATAAAGATGATGGCTCGGTATTGGGTTCTCACATAAATACAGAGGGTAAGGTTTTCTTAATACCTCAGCTATGGGCTATTATTTCTGGAGTTGTTACAGAAGAGCGCTTACCAAAGCTACTTCATACAATAGATGTTACACTTAATGATGAAGCCGGCACACTCGTCTCTAAACCAGGCTACTCTTGCGTGGATAATACAATTGGAATTATGGGAACAAAACCAGCTGGTGTTCATGAGAATGGTGGCATATATTTGCATACAATGGCTTGGAAGCTTGCTGCAGATGCAATTTTGGGCCGCACCACTGAGCTCTATAAATCGCTTCAGCAGACAATCCCAGTGACTGACCTTGGGGAAGAGCATTTACGAGAGCCGTATATTATGTGTAACTCTGTTTTCGGTAAGGAAACAGGGTATCGCTATAAGACTCCTGGACAAAGCTGGAGAAGTGCAAGTGGTCAATGGCTGTTAAAATCTATGGTAAACTTTATCTTCGGATTAAAGCCAACTATGGATGGATTGTGCATCGACCCATGTATGCCTGTTGAATGGGATGGTGCCTCAATATTAAAACATTTCCGTGGCTGTGTCTATTCGATAAATTATGTTCATACAGGTACTAAGAAAATTATTGTTGATGGAAGAGAAATAGAAGGCAATATTGTGCCGGTTGTTGAGCCTGGCACAAATCTATACATTGTTTGTGAATATTAGTTTTGGATTACTAAGAGCTATGAAGGCAAAAATTATCGGAAGTAGATTTTTTAAAGTAGGTAAAATTGATGATCGAATTTATGGGTCATTTATTGAGCATTTAGGTCGTGCTGTTTATGGTGGTATTTATGAGCCAGAGCACCCAACTGCTGATGATTGTGGATTTAGGGGTGATGTACTGGAGCTTGTGAAAAAGTTAAATGTTCCTATCGTCCGCTATCCAGGAGGTAATTTTGTTTCTGGATATAATTGGGAGGATGGTATAGGAGACAAATCTAAGCGACCTCACAGAATGGATCTTGCTTGGTCTTCATTAGAGACTAACGAGGTTGGTATTGATGAATTTCAAGAGTGGGCAAAAAGAGCCAATACAGAAGTAATGATGGCTGTTAATCTTGGCACACGAGGTCCTGATGAGGCCCGGAATTGTGTTGAGTATTGTAATGCTACTACAGATACATATTATGCAAATCTTCGCCGTGCAAATGGCTTTGATAAGCCTTTTGGTGTCAAGGTGTGGTGCCTTGGGAATGAGATGGATGGAGATTGGCAAATTGGAACAAAAACAGCAGATGAATATGGTAGAATAGCCCATGAGACAGCAAAGGTAATGAAGTGGGTTGATCCTTCCATTGAGTTGGTTGCTTGTGGTAGTGCAGGACAAAATATGCCAACCTTTGGTGATTGGGAATTAACTGTTCTTAAGCATACCTATGATGATATTGATTACTTGTCACTACATTGCTATTACGCAAATTATGATGGTAATACTCCAGCTTTTTTAGCACGAGCAGAGGAGATGGATCGCTTTGTAAAGGGAGCTGTCGCTTTTTGTGATGCGATAAAGGCGAAGAAGCACAGCAAGAAGACAATAAATTTATCTTTTGATGAGTGGAATGTCTGGACTCAGGATGGATCTTGGGAAAATCAGAAGAATCCTTGGCAAAAGGGTCCGCATTTGCTAGAGCAAAAATATACCTTTGAGGATGCTTTGTTAGTTGGTTGTATGCTTATGGTGCTACAAAACAATTGTGATAGAGTCAAGCTCGCATGTCTTGCTCAATTAGTAAATGTAATAGCACCTATATTTACAGAAAATGGTGGTAAGGCATGGGCTCAAACAATCTTTTATCCTTTTATGTATGGCTCCAATTTTGGGAGAGGTGAGGTTCTAGATACAAGACTTGAATCTGATGGGTATGAGTGCGAGGGGTATCATATACCTTATTTGATGAGTTCAATTATTGATAATGGCTCTGGGGAGCTGGTTGCATTTGTTGTTAATCGTAATTTAGAGCAAGCAATAGACCTAGAGCTTTCCCTAGAAGGATATGATAATTTGTCCCTGATTGAGCATATTGAGCTTTATTCAGACGATCTTAAGGCAGAAAATACAAAGGACAATGCAGCCGTATATCCAATGAATGTAGCAATTTGTGAAAAAATTACATTGAAAAAGCATTCATGGAATATGCTTCGCTTTAGCTACAAATAATATTGCACAAGCAATCCGGTTAATTTTGTAGTCCTATTTTACTGTGCTTTTGCATGCTACAGTTGCATCAAACCAAAAATTTTTTTAAAAAAATTATTTACTTAAAACCTCGTATAATGATAAAATTATTGCATTAATTTTATCTCTTAATAGGAGTCAATATGAAAATAGTTTATAAAGGTAAGACAAAGGATGTATATTCCTTAGATAATGGTAATGTTTTGTTAAAGTTCAAAGATGATTGCACTGGCAAGGACGGAGTTTTTGATCCAGGTGAGAATTCTGTTGGTTTGACAATTGATGGTATCGGTAAAGCAAATCTTGAGACATCAATTTTGTATTTTGAGCTTTTGAAGAAGGCAGGTATCAAGACTCACTATGTTTCTGCAAATCTAGATGAAGCTACAATGGAGGTTCTACCTGCTGAGTGCTTTGGTAAGGCACAGGGTGGTAATGGTCTTGAGGTTATTTGCCGCTTAGTTGCTACTGGTAGCTTTATCCGCCGCTATGGTGAGTACATCAAGGATGGTACACCTTTGGAGGGTGGATATGTTGAGTGCACATTTAAGAATGATGCAAAGGGTGATCCTCTGGTAACAGGCGAGGGTCTAGCAGCTCTTGGTGTTATGACACCTGCTATGTTTGAAAGCATGAAGGAGCAAACTCTAAAGATTACAAAGATTGTTGCTGACGATCTGAAGAGCATTGGTCTCGATCTTTGGGATATCAAGTTTGAGTTTGGCTATAATAATGGTGAAGTAATTCTAATTGATGAAATTGCTTCTGGCAATATGCGTGTTTATAAGGATGGAAAGATTGTTCCTCCTGTTGAACTAACAAAGCTAATCCTCAATCGCTAATCAGAAAAAGGCTGCTTCATTAGGTTGGGGCAGCCTTTTATGTTATACGGTTGCATATAGGGAAGCATGTTGATTTTGTGTAATTGTTGTTGTTTATGGTTTAGCTAAAAGGCGATAAAATATGAAAAATATTATTTTAGATACGGACTGGGGTGGCGATTGTGATGATGTTGTTGCTGCACGCTTGCTTGCAAATAGTCACCGCAATGGTGAGATAAATCTTATTGGATGTATTATCAATGATTGCCGACCATATTCTGTTCGCTCTTTAGATGCATTTTTACAGTTGTCTGGTATCGATATCCCAATCGGCATGGATTTTAATGCAACGGATTTTAATGATGACGGTGCATATCAAAAACGCATGGTTGATGATTTAAAATCAAAGTATGTAAAAGAAACAGATGCCGATGATGCAATAACAGCCTATAGAAAGCTATTAGTAGCCGCTACTGGTAAGGTTGAAATTGTAGCAATTGGGTTTACACAAGTTTTAGCAGATTTACTTGAAAGCCCAGCTGATGAAATTTCTCCTTTGAGTGGAATAGAGCTTGTTAAAGAAAAGGTAGCTCATTTGTGGGATATGGGAGGTCGCTGGGATGGTAAAAATCCTAGTGAATATAATTTTGTGGCAACAACTCGCACAATATCAGGCTCTCATCGAATGTGTGCTTATTGGCCAACCCCGATAACCTTTTTAGGTTGGGAGATTGGTGACCCAGTACATACTGGTGGAAATATTCCTAAAGAGGATCCTCTTCGCAAAGCATTGATTGACTATAAGTGTGAAGGAGGACGCTGTTCTTGGGACCCAATGACGGCTCTTTTGGCTGTAATTGGCGACCCAGACAAAGCTGGCTATAGTACTGTGCGTGGTTATGCTTCAGCTGAAAAGGCAACTGGTCATTGCTCGTTTGTTGAGGATGCTAATGGGCCTCATAGGTATGTTATTAAAAAGCATCCAGATGAGTGGTACGAAGAGCAAATAAATAATCGCATACAACTAAATAACATTTAGCTTTAATAAATATATGAAGCAATGTTTCCCCTTGCCGCTTGTGTCTGGTTGCCCCGATAGAGAAAAAGAAACTGTTATTTTAATTCATGGAATGATGCGTACAGGTCGGAGTATGCATCGTATTGGCGATTTTCTGGCTCAATATGGCTATAATGTTGTCAATTGCTCTTATGAATCTACAAAAACAGTTGATGAGATAACTGACGAGCTTTTTGACGCACTTGCCTCCATAATAGCAACTGCTCCTAAAGTACACTTTGTAACTCATTCACTTGGCGGAATAATTCTTCGCAATGCTTTTAAAAATAAAGTCCCAGCAAATATGGGAAATGTAGTGATGTATGGACCTCCTAATAAGGGATGTCAGCACATCAATCATTTTTCGTGGTTGCCATTTTTCTCATACATTTGGGGAAAGCCAGCAAAAGAGCTTGGAACATCACCCAATAGTGTTCCAAATAAATTGCCTCCGATAAATTTTCATTGTGGCGTGATTGCGGGTACTAAGAAGGGTAGTTTGGGTTTGTTACTTCCTGGACCTAATGATGGTAAGGTTACGGTTGCTAATACTTGGACAGATGGGGTAGTTGAGAGACTAGTTCTACCTCTTAATCATACTTTTATGATGAAGGATAGTGTGGCTATGGAAAATATGGCTCACTTTCTAAAGCATGGTAAATTTTTAACAACTAATAAGTAATGCTAATTACTGCATTAGTTTGAAGGAAAAATTTTCATCAATTTCTTGTAGCATACGAGAGCATGCGTGCTGTCGCATTATTTATTCACGCAGGCTAGTGTGCCGCCTCTTGCCCCAAGACACCAGGCGGCTCTGACACCCAAAAGTAAAAATAATTTATATCGTAGGGGTGGGGCTTCGTCCCCAACCTATACGTATGGGTGGGGCTTCGCATCTTTAGCCACTCCGCTAGTAAAATAAAAAACTATCCTGTTGCTATTTTAAGAAAACAAATTCTTCCGCTTCACATATTGTTCTTGAGTAGAAAAAATCGTCCATCCATGCTCGTGGTGCATGAAGCATCTCTATTACAAGATAAACAGCATGTCGACCAGTTACATTCTCAACTCGTGTACGATAAGTGCCGTCATTAAGACCGATTTCAACTGCACCAATTTCTTTGCCTCCTGCTTCTGCACTAGGTGCATCAATGAATATTCTGACTCTGCCACGATGACCACCACCAACAACTTTGATTGCGAATTCCATTGTTGATGTGGCATAGTCTTCGCCAAAGTCGTAATACTTGTAGCCCATAATGCAGCCGTCTGTTAGCTTTGTTACTACGCGACGAAATACGTCCTTCTCTGTAACGAAACAACCACCAGTAAGGTAACAAGCAATTTCTGCCTTTGTTGGCTCGTATGGATTTAGTGCATCCTGAAAACCCAAACATGTCATTTCGACAGGTGGTATTGTGCCATCAGGTAGAATTTTTATTTTTTCAACACATGCTCTACGAGAGGTTATGGAATTGTTTGTCATACGATGATAGAAGACATACCATTGCCCATTGATTTTACAGATAGAACCATGATTGTTTCCTGCTGGATAATCAACACCATTGTCAATTATGTATCCCCTATATGTAAATGGTCCAGTAGGTGATAGGGACGTGGCATAAGCAAGTCTACTGCCTTTTCTTGGTGAATACAATAGATAATATGTGTCACCAATTTTACGAGGGGAAGAAGCTTCGTAGAAATGTTGTTCATCGGGAATGTCATCTCCATCACTGATTACAGAACGCTTTAGTGAACCAGGTAGCACCTTGTACATCGTTTCTGGGTCTAGTTCATTCATATTAGATTTCTCAAATCCGTAATAGCAATAGACCCTTCCATCATCATCTACCAATACACCAATATCATTGTAAACACCATCATCGCCACCATCACCAGGAGCATAGTCATAGGTAGATAAAAATTTAAATGGACCCTCTGGTTTGTCGCTAACACTTACACAACCCTTGGCTCCAGCAATGTATGTATAGAGATAATATTTATCACCTTTCTTTACAACATCGGGAGCGTATAGTCTGTTTTCTGTATGTGGGACACTAGATGGATGATCTGTGTCTGGTCGAGTGTGGAAGCTATGCCCATGACATGTCCACTGATTTAGATTATTCAAAGGAGCAGACCAAACCTTGAGCTTATAATTGCAAAATTCTGTGCCATCAAATTGGTCGTGTGAGCCATAAATGTAAACGCGATCTCCGAAGATTTTGGGCTCGGCATCTGGAATATATTCCCAAAGAGGTAAAATTGGATTCATAAAATTTTCCTGACTATTTAGTCTTTTGTTATAATTTGTGTAAAAAAGCGTTGGTTACAGTTTTTGATAAATTAGAAATAGAATTTGCTTTTACCATAGCAACGTCAAGAGGCATATCGCCTCTGTCGATTTCAAATGCTCTGTCAAATATACTGGATTCATTAACTAATTGCTTGTCTTCTATAATGCCTGCAAAAGCAAAAACCTTTTTCTCATATTTTTTAGCAAGCTTAGCTATGGTGACAGGTATTTTCCCCATTGTGCTTTGGGCATCAAGCTTTCCTTCTCCTACGATTACGATGTCAGATTGTTTGATGTATTCTTCAAGCTTGGTTTCTTTTATAACAATTTGTGCACCAGACAAGAGTTTACCGTTGAGCATCATTAGAAATGCGAAGCCTATTCCACCAGCAGCACCAGCACCAGGTGTATACCTATTGAAAGGAAATTCTTTATTGCGTTCTTTGCTGAAGGCTTCTACAATTGATGCAAAGCAATTCATCCATTCATCCATTTGTTCAACCATCTCAGGTGTAGCACCTTTTTGTGGAGCAAATATTTTGCTACATCCTTTTTCTCCTATGAGAGGGTTGTCAACATCGCAAGCAATTGTAAAATCACATTCCTTAAGAATATTTGAAATATGGGAGTCTTCAATTATTGTGGCTAGTTTAACTCCGTTCGCTCCGAATGGTACGGGCTGAGATTGCGTGTCATTTATTTTAAATCCAAGTGCTTGAAGCATTCCTATGCCACAATCATTTGTTGCACTACCGCCAATGCCGATAATAAATTTTCGACAATTTTTATTTAAGGCGTCCTTTATTAGTTCTCCGACACCATAGGTTGTTGTGATTAGAGGGTTACGAAGATGCTTTGGTACGAGAGTAATTCCAGCGGCCTCAGCCATCTCAATGATGGCGGTATTTTCATCGGTAATAATGTATGAGGCGGAAATTTGATTTCCCAGTGGGCCAGTAACTGAAACAGTATGGGTTTCGCACCTTTTGCCAAAGGTTAGTGCATCAATTGTGCCCTCACCACCATCTGCTACCGGTATTACATTAGTAATTACTTCAGAGCTTGTAGCATTAAGGATTCCGTTTTTTATTGCATTGCCAGCTTCTATGGATGACATACTGCCTTTGAAGGAGTCTACAGCGATTGTAATTTTCATTTTTTCGGTTCAAAAATCATTGATAAAATTAACTTATTGTTAATTATATCCCAAACTAATCCTCAAAAGCAAGTTTAAGAATTTTATTGGGCGTTTGTGAATAATGTAAAGTCACTAAACATTAGGCTGTTGAGCAGCTAGGTGATGGTGTAACATAAGAAAAAAACACCACAATTACTAGTGTTTTTTAATTTTTAATAACACTAAATTTAGTGGTGTTTTGGGCTGTTAATAACAGAATTTACATTGTTAATAACTTTTTTCACTTCATAACGCATTGATTTTAAGGAATTTATGAATTTGTTGTAAATTATGCCTTGAAATGGGGTGTATATTTTTGCTTTAATAGGTGTGTCAAAACAAGAGTTGCAGAAATGTTTTTGGCAGTTTTTTTTCTTATCATTTTTTATACACAAGGGAAAGTTTATGTTTACCAGTATTGTTAAGCGTGATGGTCGAATTGCGCAATTTGAGCGTTCAAAGATTTCAGAAGCTATTTACAAAGCTATGCATGCAGTAGGGCATGGTGAGATGCCAGATGCAGAGCGTGTATTCGACCATGTATATCAGACACTTGAGGAAAACTTCAAGGAGACACGTCCAACAGTTGAGCAGATTCAGGATGCTGTTGAGCTTGCTTTGATGAAGGAGGGCTTTGAGGACGTAGCAAAGGCATACATTTTGTATCGTGCTTCTCGCACTCGCACACGTGAGATGAAGACAGGTCTAATGCGTATTTTTGATGAGCTTACATTTGCTGATGCAAGTGCTAGTGACATGAAGCGTGACAATGCGAATGTTGATGGCGATACTGCTATGGGTATGATGCTTAAGTATGGTTGCGAGGGAGCAAAGGATTATAATGAAAAGTATCTTCTTGCTGCAGATCATGCACGAGCTCATCGTGAAGGATATATTCATATTCACGATTTTGATTTTTATGCATTGACTACAACTTGCTGTCAGATTGATTTAATTCGTTTATTCTCTGGTGGTTTCTCTACAGGTCATGGTTTCTTGCGTGAGCCCAATGATATTCGTAGCTATGCTGCACTTGCTTGTATTGCTGTTCAATCTAATCAGAATGATCAGCATGGTGGTCAGTCAATTGTAAATTTTGATTATGGTTTAGCTCCTGGTGTAAAGAAAACATATCGCAAGAGTTTGATTTCAAATACAGTTAAGGCATTCAAGCTTTTGGCACCAGAGTGCGACATTTCAAAGGACAGTGTAAAGCTAGCTCTTGAGCACATTAAGCAGAACACAGGGACAGAGCCTTCTATCCAGGCAAATGATGAATTTTCTGCTGCAGCAATGGCTTGGTTAATTGAGACAACACATTCAGAGTCAACATCACAAAAGATTTTTGAATTTGTTGCTCGTGAGGCTTATGCGGAGACAGACGCAGCCACATATCAGGCTATGGAAGCATTGATTCACAATTTAAATACGATGCATAGCCGTGCTGGTGCACAGACACCATTTAGCTCTATCAATTATGGTATGGATACTTCACCAGAGGGTAGAATGGTTGTTAAAAATATGCTTCTAGCTACAGAGCGTGGTCTGGGTCAAGGGGAAACACCAATTTTCCCAATTCAAATTTTCCGCGTAAAATCTGGTGTAAACTATAACGATGGAGAGCCAAACTACGATTTGTTCCAATTAGCTTGCCGTGTCAGTGCTAAGCGTTTATTCCCTAATTTCTCATTTATCGATGCACCATTCAATCTACAGTATTATAAGCCTGGACATCCAGAGACTGAGATTTCCTATATGGGCTGCCGTACACGTGTGATGGGTAATGCTTTTGATCGTTCTCGTGAGATTGCTCCAGGACGTGGTAATTTGAGCTTTACATCAATCAATTTGCCTAGACTAGCAATTGAGGCAAATAAGAGTGAGACAGCATTCTATGATAGCTTATTTAGAATGATGGAGTTGGTATGTAAGCAGCTTGAGGACCGCTTTGAGATTCAAGCTCGCAAGCGTGTTCGCAATTATCCATTCTTGATGGGTCAAGGCGTCTGGATTGATTCCGAGAAGCTTGGCTGGAATGATGAGGTTCGTGAGGTGCTTAAGCATGGTACATTATCTGTTGGGTTTATTGGTCTAGCAGAGACACTTGCAGCACTCTATGGTAAGCATCATGGTGAAAGCGAGGAAATGCAGCAGAAGGGTCTAGAAATTGTTGGTCGTATGCGTAAGTTCCTTGATGAACGTTCTGCAGAGCGTGGAATGAATTATACATTGCTAGCAACTCCAGCAGAGGGCTTGTCTGGTCGTTTTGTCCGTATGGATAAGAAGCGTTATGGTATTATTCCTGGTGTTACAGACAAGGAGTATTACACAAATAGCTTCCACATACCAGTTCGCTTCCACATTTCTGCTTTTGATAAGATTCGCCTAGAGGCACCTTATCATGCATTAACAAATGCAGGTCACATCTCTTATGTTGAGTTGGATGGCGATACTGCACATAATCCAAAGGCATTTGAGGCAGTAGTTCGTGCAATGCACGATGCGGGTATTGGCTATGGTTCCGTAAATCATCCTGTAGATAGAGATCCTGTTTGTGGTTATACAGGTATCATCGAAGATGTATGTCCACGTTGTGGACGCCGTGAAAACGAGACTATTAGCCCAGAGAAGCTTGAAGAGCTTCGTCGCATATATCCAAATATGCCATGTCTAATTAAGTAATTTAACCCAAAACCAAACACTATTAAGGAGTAATAATCCCAATGAATTCAGTAGCTGAATCAAAAAAATATGGTGCTCAAAACGGAAGCTTCGGCAACGGAGTGAAGTTTGAGAGAATCCGTCGCATCACTGGATACCTAGTAGGTACAGTTGATCGTTTTAACGATGCAAAACGTTGCGAAGAGTCAGAGCGAGTAAAGCATGGCACAAAAAACAATGCTTAATATTGCTGGCATTGAAGAGGATTCGATAACGGACGGACCGGGACTTCGGTTCGTCCTTTTCGTTCAGGGGTGTCCACATCATTGTGAGGGATGTCACAATCCAGAGACGCATGAATTTGGTGTCGGCACTAATCATTCAGTAGAATATCTTTTCAATCGCATAAAACGCAACCCACTTCAATCTGGTGTTACATTTAGTGGGGGAGAGCCATTTTGCCAACCAGAGGGATTGGCATTACTTGCTCGATTACTCAAGGCAGATGGTTATCATCTTGCATCATTTACAGGTTTTACTTTTGAGCAGCTGCTTGCTTCAGAAAATCCAGCAGTAATGGAGCTGCTGAATAACCTTGATATTTTGGTTGATGGACCTTTTGTTTTATCGAAGCGCGATTTAGAGCTACGCTTTCGTGGAAGCAGCAATCAGCGTGTGTTAGATGTTCCTGCCTCATTAAAGGCAGGTAAGGCAGTCCCCACTAACGATCCTGATTGGGGATATACAAATATTTGATAGTCCATTAGCCTTACGTAACAACAAAGCACTACCGTAAGGACAATTAGACGAAGCGACACTTGTCGTTAGACACTCAGACGACAAGACAAGACAAGACAGCTTTCAAGCTACCGCCAATGCCTTCGGCGAAACACGGAGGATTAAGAGAACGGAGACACGGAGAGGGGATTGGGGTGATTGTAATGATTGCTAGCACAAT
>CALDQE010000075.1 GCA_937911295.1 uncultured Verrucomicrobiota bacterium | reverse complement strand
TCAAGCAGTCCTTCGTTGAAGGAAATTGACTGAATGGTTGAGGAGTCGCTAAAGGCTCTATGGGCAATTGTTCTTGCCCCTGCATCTACGGAAGAATGCTAAAAGTGAAATAAATATCGTGCATTTAATCTTGCATTTTACGTACAGAAAACAATTGCTATTTTTTATGCTTATTTTTCAAACTTTAGTTGCTTGAAATTTATATTTGTGCTACAATTAAAACGTGTTATTAAATATATCCTATGGATATATAAAAAGTTGAGAAAATAAAGTGAAAGAAAATAAAAAAATGAGAGACTTCAGAACATTCACAGTCGCTCCAAAAATGCCAGAAAATTTGGCTTTTTTACAGGAATTAGCAAATAATGTATGGTGGTCATGGAATATCGAGGCTTCTGCTCTATTCCGTCGTATGAATCCCGCTCTATTCCGCGAAGTACAATATAACCCTATTGCTTTGCTCGCAAAGATTGGTCAAGAACGCCTAGAAGAGCTTTCTGCTGACCGCTCTTTCTTGTCTCAGATGAATTCTGTTAAAGAGCAATATACAAAAGAGGTGCTTACTTCTAAAAATTGGACAGATAATAGCAAACCACACCCATGTATCGCATATTTTTCAATGGAATTTGGTCTGCACGAGAGTATCCATATCTATTCAGGTGGTCTAGGTATTTTGGCTGGCGACCACCTAAAGTCTGCTTCTGACCTAGATGTTCCTCTTTGTGGTATTGGTATACTTTATGAGGAGGGATATTTTGAACAACATTTGGATGGAACTGGCTATCAGCAGGAAAATTATCCAAAGAATGATGTTTATTCTTTGCCTGTCCGCCATGCTCTAGACCAAAATGGAAATCCAGTAATGCTCACCGTGCCACTACCAGAGGGGCCAATGCACTTTACCGTATGGCGCTTGGATGTCGGACGTATCCCATTGTTCCTGCTAGATACAAATCTACCAGAAAATAGCCCAGAGCTACGCCACGTAACCGGTCGCCTATATGGTGGTGATAAGCTCAATCGCTTGCGCCAGGAGGTGCTACTTGGCTTGGGTGGTATGCGTGCTCTTGAGGCTCTTGGCTATGATGTGAAGGTTAGCCATATGAATGAAGGTCATGCTGCATTCCTCGGCATCGAGCGTATGGCAACTGCAATGCGCGAAAAGAAGCTAACCTTTGAGGAGGCTCGCGAATTCGTTCGCCGCACAAGTGTTTTCACAACTCATACTCCTGTTCCTGCTGGTAATGAAACCTTTAAGCTGGATCTACTATATTCTCACTTAAAGGCAATTGAGGGAGAGGGTGGTATTCCTGCTGATGTTACTGTTTCTATGGGGCGTGCTCCTGGCGATACCTCTAGTGATGAGCTATCAATGACTATACTTGGTTTGAATTGCTCTCGCTATAATAATGGTGTTGCAAAGCTTCATGGTGTTGTTGAGCGCCATATGTGGCAGCATTTGTGGCCAGATTATCCTCTTGAGGAAGTACCAATTGGTCATGTAACAAATGGTGTTCATGTTCCAACCTGGATTTCTTCTGATAATAGTGGATTGTATTCTCGCGTGCTAGGTCCAGACTGGGCAATGCATCCTCTTACAGATAAGCAAATTTCAAAGATTGACCTTATCCCAGATGAGGAGCTATGGAGAGTGCATGAGTCTGGCCGTGCTCATCTAATTCGCAGTACACGTGAGCTTTTGGAGCAGACTCTTCAAAGAAATAATGCAGCCCCAGAGGAGCTAACAAATGCACGTAGCGTACTAAATAAGGATGCTTTGACAATCGGCTTTGCTCGCCGCTTTGCAACCTATAAGCGTGGTAATTTGCTGCTTTCAGATAAAGAACGTCTAAAGCGCTTGCTAAATATACCTGGCCGCCCTGTTCAATTTGTTTTTGCAGGTAAGGCACACCCAGCAGATAATGAGGGTAAAGCTCTTATTCAGCAGATATATGAGTTTTCAAAGGACCCTGCTGTTCGCGGTAAGATTATTTTCCTAGAGGATTATAATATGCATATGGCTCGTCGCCTTGTACGTGGTGTTGATGTATGGTTGAATACCCCACGCCGTCCTATGGAAGCTTCTGGAACATCTGGAATGAAGGCTTGTATCAATGGAGCAATTCATGTGTCTACTCTTGATGGCTGGTGGCCAGAAGGCTATTCAAAGGCTTGTGGCTGGGCAATTGGTAAGGGTGAAGAGTTCGCTGATTGGCGCTATCAGGATTTCTCCGATGCTCAAGCTCTTTATAATCTACTCGAGACAGAGATTATCCCTGCTTTCTATGATAGACCAAATGGTGAGCTTCCTCTAAAGTGGATTGCTATGATGAAGGCCTCAATTAAAATGAGCATTTACCGTTTCGCAAGTACACGTATGGTAACAGATTATTGCGATATTGCTTATAATGGTGCTTGGGCTGCTTTTGATAAGCTAAGTGCAGAGGACTATTCTGTTGTAAAGAGCGAGATTCATGAGAGAAGCCGTATTGCCTCTCAATGGGATAAGGTTGCTATATCTTTCCCTGTCGCAGATCGTGAACTAGGTAAGGGTAGCTATGTAGGTGATACCTTTAAGCTAACTGCAAAGGTTGCTCTAGGTGAATTGAAGCCTGAGGATGTGACTGTTGAGTTCTATTACGGAACAACGGAGGCTGATTCTGTCGTTGCTGGCAATGTTGTCGAGATGGCTCTAGATAAAAATCTTGGCAATGGTGAATATAACTATAAGTGCGAAGTAACCTGCAAGCATGTTGGCTCTTTTGGCTATTCTGCACGTATTATACCAAAGGGTGAGGCTTGGAAAGTGCTAATGCCAGGCTATATTACATGGGCTAAATAATAAGCCAATGTAAAATCAAATATGCGAGAATTTTTCTCTCGCATATTTGATAATTTAAAAATATTTTTTCGATTATAAAGGAGGATTGATTATGGCTCCACGAACAAAGAAGACTACTCCAAAGAAGGCTAAGAGACGTAACCCACGTATTCTTATCGTTACCCCTGAAATAACTTATTTGCCAGAGGGTATGGGTAATATGGCAAACCATATGACAGCAAAAGCAGGTGGCTTAGCAGATGTTTCTGCTTCCTTGGTTAGTGCTCTATTTAATCAAGGTGCTGATGTGCATGTTGCCCTTCCTCATTATCGAAAGATGTTCCATGTGGATGTGGGTAACCTTATTGATAAAGAGCTGATGGTCTATAAATCTGTTCTCCCAGAAACTCGTATCCACCTAGCCCAAGATCGCGTATTTTATTATCGTGATACTGTTTATAGTTCATATAGTGAAGATAACCCTAAGCTAGCTCTTGCATTCCAACGCGAGATAATCAATAATATTATTCCAACGGTTCGTCCTGACCTGATACATTGTAATGACTGGATGACAGGTCTTGTTCCTGCCGCTGCTCGCCGCTTGGGTATCCCATGCCTATTTACTGTTCATAATATTCATACACAAGAGGTAACTCTAGAACGTGTAGAGAATACTGGTATCGATGCTGCAGAGTTTTGGCAGAATCTATATTTTATGCGTCAGCCTTATAATTATGAAGAGACCCGCTCTACTAATCGCGTCGATCTATTGGCTAGCGGTATTTTTGCTTCACATTATATCAATACAGTAAGCCCGACCTTCTTAAAGGAAATTGTTGATGGTTGGCATGATTTTGTTCCTCCTCAAATCCGAAAGGAAATTCAATCAAAATATTGGGCTGGCTGTGCAGAAGGTATTTTGAATGCACCAGATGCAGCAAATCATCCAACTGTTGACCCTCATATCCCTGTTAAATATAATGCCGAAACCCATCGAGAAGGAAAATTAGCTGCAAAGCGTATTCTTCAGGAGCGCCTATTCCTTGATCGCGATGATGATGCACCAATTTTCTTCTGGCCATCCCGTCTTGACCCAGTTCAAAAGGGCTGTCAGCTATTGGCAGATATCTTGTACCGTAAGGTGTCACAATATTGGAATAAGAAGCTTCAGATTGTTGTTGTTGCAAATGGCTCATACCAGCGTGTGTTGAGTGATATTGTTAATTTCCACGATATTCATAATCGCGTAGCTGTTGTTAATTTTACAGAGGAGCTCTCTTCCTTGGCCTTTGCTGCAAGCGATTTTATTTTGATGCCATCGCTGTTTGAGCCATGTGGTTTGCCTCAAATGACCGGTGTTTTGTATGGAACTCTTCCAATTGTTCATAATACTGGTGGCTTGCACGATACAGTTGAGCATTTTAATGCATATGCTTCAACAGGTAATGGCTTTGTCTTTGATAATTATGATTCAAATGCTTTGTCTTGGGGTATGGATGAGGCAATGCGTTTCTGGGAATTACCAAAGGATAAGCGAGAGCAGGAGCTTACACGTATTATGCGTGAAGGAAATGTTCGCTTCACACATGAGGTTTGTGCTAATGCATATATGGATATGTATGAAAAAATGCTTCAGCGCCCTCTATTGGAATACTAATTTTAGGATAAATAACATATAATGGCAAGAAAACGTAAAGCACCACAAATAGACTCAATAGGCCCAATCGTCGATAATGATGAGGATCTGGAATATCAGTTTCTACCATCGATATGGTGGTTTTATGCCGCTATTCCAGTATTTCTGTTGACTCTATTTTCCTTTGTAGGATTATGTACCTATGATTGGCATGATATTGCTTGCTTGGAGAGTAATGTTAATGACCCTGTCCGCAATTTGGTCGGTGTGGCTGGTGCCAATTTTACATATGTGATGTATATGCTATTTGGCATTGCTGCATGGACAATTCCACTATGGTTGTTGATTTGTGGAATTGCTTTTATGAAGCGAGAGCGATTGGGCTGGCGTTTTCTGTGGATGGTATTGATTACAATATCCTTGAGCACTTTGTTGCAGTTGTTTTTCAAATCTAATTTAACCTTTTTGTTATCTGCTGAGAAGCTTAATATTGCACCTAATGGTGGTGGTGCTTTTGGCTATCTTCTGGCCGATTTGTTTATCTATAAATGGTTAGGTATTTGGGGGTGCGTTTGCATCTTTCTTTTCCTGTTAGTTTTCTCAATAATTCATTTGATTGGTATAAAGAGAATAGGCGGCTATATCATAGCATTTAAGAATAGAATTAGTGCTGCAGATGAATATGATAAGGAGGAGCTACAAAGGCTTCGCCAAGAGGAGCGAGAGCAAAAGGAGGCTGCAAAGCTTGAGCGTAAACGCCAAGAGGCTGAGCTAAAGGAACTTCGCCGACAAGAAAAGGCAGCAGAAAAGATTGCCCGTCAAAAAGCAAAGCTTGAACAAAAGCTTAAGCAAATTGATGAGCAAGATGCCGCTGAGGAGCAACCCACAGAAACGCCAGCAACAGGAAATGTTTCTCCTGGTTATGCTTTCCCCAATGATATATATCAATCAGATGATGATGGAGATGCTGAAGAAATTATTAAGGTGGATTTCTCCTCAGAGAATGAACTCTCACCGATTGTTAGCGATGAAGAGACTAAAGAGAAGGAGAGTAAGCCAGCAGCAAAATCTAATTCTAAGGTAACTATTGAGCACCATGAAATTGAAACTGTTGCTAAAGGTAAAAAAGGTGTTGTCGCTACAGCTAAGGGAAAGCATAGTGACTTCGCTGTCCCTTCGACCGCAATGCTTGCCCCAGCTGTAACGCCTTCTGATTTCTCTGGTATGGCAAGCGAGATTGAAGAGAAGAGCAAAAAAATTGAAGATACTCTAAATCAGTTTAGAATTAAGGTTGATGTATTTAATGTTGTTAGTGGACCTGTTATCACTTGTTACGAGCTTAAACCAGAGGTTGGTGTTCGTGTAGAAAATATTTCGCGTTATGCTAATAATCTACAGATGACTCTTGAAGCAAAGAGTATGCGTATTCTTTCTCCTATTCCTGGTAAAAATGCAATCGGTATTGAAGTGCCTAATAAGATTCGTAGACCAGTAAATATTCGCGAGGTTGCTGAAAGCCCTGAGTGGAAAGAAAAATCTGTAAAGATGGCTGTCCCAATGCTCCTCGGTGAAGATGTAAGCGGTAAGCCAATTATTGCTGATTTGGCAAAAATGCCACATATGCTTGTGGCAGGCACTACGGGCTCGGGTAAATCTGTTTGCTTGAATTCTATTCTTGCTGGCTTCATGCTTAGCCGTACCCCAGAAGATTTACGCCTGATAATGGTTGATCCAAAAAAGGTTGAGTTTACGCCTTATGCAGATTTGCCACACCTAATTGTGCCTATTATTACAGAAGCTAAAAAGGTTGCACCAAGCTTGCAGTGGGCTATCGGGGAAATGAATCGCCGCCTAGATATGTTTAAAAAGGCGAAGGTTAGAAATATTATTGGCTTTAATTCCCGCGAAAAAGTTAAGCAAACAACTATGTTTGGATTAATCGATGACGATGAAGAGGATTTACCAGATAAGCTACCTTATATTGTAATCGTTATTGATGAAATGGCTGACCTAATGCTTACAGCTAAAAATGATGTTGAACCAAGAATTGTGCGTCTTGCTCAGCTTTCACGTGCTGTTGGTATTCACATGATTCTTGCAACTCAGCGCCCATCTGTCGGTGTTATCACTGGTATTATTAAAGCAAACTTCCCTGCAAGAATTGGCTTTAAAGTCTCTCAGCGTGTTGATAGCCAGACTATTCTTGACCAAGTCGGTGCTGAGCATTTAATTGGTTATGGCGATATGCTTTTCTGCGATCCTTCTATGGGCTCAACTTATCGTGGTCAAGGTTGCTGGATTAGTGACCAAGAGGTTGAGGATTTAGTTAATAGCTATAAGAAGCAGGGTGAACCAATTTATGTTGATGAGCTAAAGGATAAGCTTGATAATATGTCAGACAAATCCGAGGATGGTTTTGGTGGAGGCGGTAGCTCTGATGGAGGAGATGGTGACAGCGACGAGGATGCTGATACTGAGCTAATGCGTAAGGCTTTGGAGTATATCGTACAAACTCGCCGTGCTTCTACCTCTTCTATTCAAAGAACGCTGCGTATTGGCTTTAATAGAGCTGCTCGCATAATGGATGAGCTTGAGGCTCGTGGCTGTATCGGCCCTGCAAATGGAAGTGGTCCTAGAGAAATTTTGCGTACAACTCTTGAACCTTCCAACGATGGTGTAGATGAAATGTAATTTTAGGAGGAAGTTATTATGGCATTAGGACAAATCTTAAGAGAGGCTCGTATTAAACGGGGTTATAGTGAGTCAGTGGTTGCAGAGCGCATTAAAATGAACCCACAAATGATTGTAGATCTTGAGGCTGAAGATTATAGCCGTATTGCTGCAGCTATTTATGGTAAAGGTTATGTGCGTAAGTATGCCGAGTTTTTAGGAATTGATTACAGACCTTTGGTTGAGGAATTTAAGTCTACTTATTCCTCCGATAAGAAGGAAACTGTTGCTGTTCCTCTTGAAGGGTATGACCCTAAGGAGCATACCTTCAATAAGGTTGAACCAGAGCAGTCTGTTGCCTCCTCATCAACTCAAGATGAAGCTTCTTCTACAAAGACTGTTGAACAACCTACTCAACCTACTCAATCTGTAACATCAGAAAATTCCTTGTTCTCCGAATTTGCTGAACCTAAAGCTTCTTCAGAAGTCCCAGAAAAAAAGGAGGAGGTTTTTGTTCCTGCACACCTAGCGACTAATCCTCCAACTCCAACATTCCCACCTCCAAATGCTGTGCCAGATTCTGTGGCACAGTCTCGCTATACCTTTTCGCCAGAAAAATTTACTCCTAGAACAAATGTCTTTAAACCAGAACAACTCGCCTCTGCTTCCGCCCCAGAGCCAAAAGAGCTTAATATCGAGCCTTTTGTCTTCCCAGAACCAGCAGCACTAGACGATTCTGATGATGAAGAAATTATCCCTGTCTCTAGCGTTAAGGATGATGAGTCTAATCAATCTCCAAAAATGAATAAGCCAATCCTGACTCGCTACTCTGGACAAACAAAAAATGTTGAGCCAGAATCTGTTGCGGAGGATAATAAAAAATCAACACCAGGTAAGACAAGCTCTTTCTTTAAATCCCTAACCACTAAGGTTGTTGGCTTCTTTAAGGAAGTATTTGATAATTCCCCTGAAGAGGATGTTACTAAGCTCTTAAAGCGAAAACAACGCAAATTGGGCTTCTATTTCTGCGTGGTTGCAATTGTTTTTCTTGTCATTGCTTTTGCTACAAATGGCTCCGAAGCTTCAAATCAAGCCGAGGTGCCTGATGCTCAACCTCAAGAAAATATCCCAGAACTAATTGATGATAAAAACCCAGAGATAACCGTTGTGCCTGATTCTATGGTTGAGGTGCAACAGATTTTACAAACTCCTAAGGGTTTTATTGATTGATTTATGAAGCAATTAAATTATCCATTTGGCGAAGAGGTTGTTCGCGCTCTGAAGGTAGGTGATGTGGTCTCTGTTTCAGGAAAAATTTATACTGGAAGAGATAGACTTCATAAGCATCTAGCTGAAGTTCATGCTTGTCCCGTTGATTTAAAGGATGCTGCAATTTTTCATTGTGGTCCAGTTGTTGTAAAGGATGAAGCTGGTGAATGGAAAGTTGTTGCTGCAGGCCCCACCACATCAATTCGTGAAGAACCATATACACCAACAGTTATTAAAGAGCAAGGCTTACGCGTAATTATAGGAAAGGGTGGACTAGGAGCTGGCACTCTTGCTGCATGCAAGGAATTTGGTTGTGTTTATCTTCAAGCTGTTGGTGGTGCCGCAGCTGTTATTGCTGAGTCAATTAAGAAGGTAAGTGCAGTCTATTTTCTTGATGAATTTGGTGCAACAGAAGCAATGTGGGAGCTGGAGGTTGAAGGTCTACAAGCAACAGTGGCAATGGATAGTCACGGAGATAGCCTTTTTGCTAATGTGAAAGCAGCATCATTAGAACAACTTAAGCAGCTCTGTATGGCGTAGCTTTATTTGTAATTATGAAGAATTTGCCTTCTATTTCGCTAAAACTGGATTTACCAATTGATGTTGAAGCCACTCTTGATTGCGGACAAGCTTTTCGTTGGGAGCGCATTGGCTCAGTCCCAGAAGACGGCTCAGCAATTATGCGAGGCATCGTCTGTGGCAAGGTGTATGATGTTTATACGAAGGATGGCTACCTTTTTATAGACAATGCCACAAAAAAAGATGAAGCTTTCTTTAAAAACTATTTTTCGCTCGATATAGATTATGCTGCTCTCCAAGAAGAAATGCAAAAGGATGCAACGCTTGCAAAGTGCCTACAATATGCACCAGGAATCCGCGTGTTGCGTCAGCCTTTTGAAGAGGTGCTTTTTTCTTTTTTAATAAGCCAAAATAATAACATTAAGCGCATTAAAAAAATTATTAACACTATGTGTGAAGCATGGGGTGTACCTGTCGCTTATGACGGTGCCACCTATTATAGTTTTCCAACTGTTGAACGGCTCTCTCGGTTGACAGATGAGGATTGGGCAATTCTGCACGCTGGTTATCGTGTGCCAGGCTTAAAGGATGCTGCAGCAAAGCTTTCTTTGCCAGAGTTTTCTGCCTCGCAATTAAAAAGCCTTCCATATCCAGAGCTATTTAAAAAGCTTCAGGAGATTCACGGAGTTGGCCCAAAGGTGGCTGCGTGTGTGGCTCTTTTTGGCTTGGGCTATTTTGAGGCCTTCCCGATCGACGTATGGATTAAGCGTGCAATGGCTGAGCTTTTCCCAAAAGGCTTACCAAGTAACATTCTCCCTTTCGCCGGAATAGCTCAGCAATATATTTTCCATTATATTCGCACTAGTAAATGAGTGCGGAATCTTCAATAATGCAGTGAGTGAACTCAAATGCATTTCCAATATTATTTGGGGATACATTTTGTCTTGATTTTTAATGGTAGTTGTGCGATATTTGTCGATGTGGATGTGTTTTGCTATTAAACAAAAATGGAGGGTCGTATGAAAAAAATCGCATTTTTTGATTCAAAGCCTTATGATAGAGAATCTTTTGATAGAGTTAATAATGGACGCTATGAAATAAAATATTTCGAGACCCGCCTTTCATCTGCTGCTCTCCCATTGCTTGAAGGCTGCGATGCTGTTTGTGCTTTTGTTAATGCTGAAATTGATAGGGCAGTAATAGAAGGAATAACTCAACGTGGAATTAAGGTTTTAGCGATGCGTTGTGCTGGCTATAACAATGTTGATTTTGCTGCCGCTTATGAATTAGGGCTAACGGTAGTTCGTGTCCCAGCATATTCTCCTTATGCTGTTGCTGAGCATGCAATGGCACTGCTGATGACTCTTAATAGACGTTTGCATAAGGCTGCTATGCGCACCCGCGATTATAATTTTTCACTAGTGGGATTGACTGGTGTTGACCTGCATGGTAAGACAGCTGGTGTGATTGGAACAGGAAAAATTGGTCGGGTGTTTTGTGATATTTGCAAGGGGTTAGGTATGCGTGTATTGGCTTATGATGCATATCCTAACCCAGAGGCCGGGCTAGAATTTGTTTCTTTTGAAAGGCTTTTAGAGGAGTCTGATGTGATTTCATTGCACTGTCCTTTAACACCCGCTACACATCATATTATCAATCGAGAAACAATTAGTAAAATGAAGGATGGTGTTCTTTTCATTAACACCTCAAGAGGTGGCTTAGTTGATAGTGATGCTATGCTTGAAGCATTAAGAGAGGGTAAGCTTGGTGGAGCTGGACTTGATGTCTATGAAGAGGAGAGTGAATGGTTTTATGAGGATCGCTCTTCAATAACTAAGCAAAATAAAACCTTGTCTCTCTTGGTTTCTATGCCTAATGTTATAGTAACCTCTCATCAGGCTTTTTTAACCCATGAGGCATTAGAAAATATTGCAACAACGACCTTGGAAAATCTCGATGCATATTTTTCTGGCTTGCCATTAGTTAATGAGATTTGCTATAGATGTATGGGGGCTGGTGCACCACAAGGAAATGTGACAATGTGCCCTAATCGCGTAAATGGTAGATGTAAGTAATTCTGTAATTGTTGATTGTATTGCGGATGGTCCTTGCTTGCCGTTCGTCGCACCAATAGCATCAGCTAGCTTCACCATACATAGCAGCCAAGAAATAATAAGTTATATCGTAGGGTGGGGCTCTGTTCCCCAATTGCTGTTTTTGAAGTTAATTAAGCGAAAAACTTGCACCCACACGCTTTCATAAATTAACATTTTTCTTGAGAAAAAACATATAAAATGGTTAAATATTATAAGTGTTTTCTTTAAAGAAAATTAGTGTAGAAATATAAACAAAAAAATTATTTAAAAATGAGGAAAAATATGTTTTCCGGAACGTATACAGCATTAGTCACTCCATTTAATAAGTCTGGCTCTGTAGATTATGGTTGCTTAAAGGCTATTATTGAGCAACAAGTTGAAGCTGGAATTGCAGGTATTGTCCCAGTTGGCACTACAGGTGAATCGCCAACTCTTTCACATCCAGAGCATAGTGAAGTAATCCGTGTAGCTGTTGAAGCCACAGCAGGGCGTATGCAGGTTATTGCTGGTACAGGTGCTAACTGCACTCAAGAAGCAATAGAATTAACAAAGCAAGCTATGGATGCTGGTGCTGATGCTTCTCTACAAATCGCTCCATACTACAATAAGCCTTCCCCTGAAGGACTATATCGCCATTTTATGACAATTGCAGACTTGGGCCTGCCAGTTGTGCTTTATAATGCACCTGGTAGAACCTCTCGTGATATCCCTATTAGTGTCGTTGAACGCTTAGCTAAGCATCCCGCAGTAAAGGCAATTAAAGAGGCTGCTGGTGATGTTGGTCGCGTAAATTCTGTAAAAGCAGTTTGCGATATTGATGTGCTTTCTGGTGATGATCCTCTGACCCTCCCTATGATGGCGGTTGGTGCAACAGGCGTAATTAGTGTTGCTTCAAATGTTGTCCCTGCAAGAGTGGTTGAAATGGTAAATCTTGCACTTGACGGTAGATACGCAGAAGCAAGAATGCTACACTATGAACTATTGCCTCTTTTCCGCGATTTATTTATTGAGGTAAACCCAGTGCCAGTAAAAGCGGCTATGGCAATGCAGGGCGTGTTGGAGGAGTCTTATCGTTTGCCTCTTTGTGAATTACAGCCAGAGAATCGTGCAAAGCTTGAGGCTACTCTAAAGTCTTTAAATATTATTTAATATGTGGAGTAATCAAATATGGTAAAAGTAACAATTTTAGGTGCAAGTGGCAGAATGGGTGGTGCTTTGGTTCGTGCTGCACGAAGCTTTTCAAAGGATATTGAAATAGCCACTGTTGTGGATAAGGCTGGATTACCATGCATAGGTATGGATTCTGGTACATTGGCAGGTATCCAACCAAATGGTATAATCGTCACAGATGATTTGGATTCCGCAGTGAAGTCTTGCGATGTTGTTATTGATTTTACTTTTCATACAGCAATTCAAGCAACTGCTCCAGTTGTCGCAAAATATAAGAAATGCTATGTGCTGGGAACAACTGGTCTAACAGAAGAAGAGGAGGCTCTTGTTGCTGAGGTTGTTAAGGTTGCTCCTGTGGTTCGCTCACCAAATATGAGCCTGGGCGTAAATCTTCTATTTTCTCTAGTTAAGCAAGCAGCTGCTCTTCTTAATGAAGGATATGATGCAGAAATTATAGAGATCCACCATAAGCATAAGAAGGATGCCCCTTCTGGAACTGCACTTGGTTTAGCAAAGGCTTTGGCTGAGGGACGCAATGTAAATCTAGAAGATGTTGTTTGCTATGGACGCCAAGGTATGTCAGAAGAGGAGCGTGATCCTAAAACAATTGCAATCCATGCTGTTCGTGGTGGCGATGTTGTTGGCGATCATACTGTAATCTTTGCTGCAGATGGTGAGCGTGTTGAGTTAACTCATAAAGCATCAAGCCGCGAGAGCTTTGCTGGTGGTGCTCTAAAAGCCGCTATTTGGATGACTGGCAAGGAGCCAGGTGTTTATTCTATGAAGGATGTTTTAAATATTTAATAAAAGGAAGGAAAACCTGATATGAGCAATATCGAAAAAAATTATAATTTGGCAGCAGAGCAATTTGCTGAATATGGCGTAGATGCAGCAAAGGCAATTAAGCTTGCTTGTTCAATTCCTGTTTCAATTCATTGTTGGCAGGGTGATGATGTTGTCGGTTTTGAAAAGGCTGCCGGTGGAGCAGATGGTGGCTTGGCTGTAACAGGTAATTATCCTGGCCGTGCACGCACACCTGATGAGCTACGTGCAGACTTTGAAAAGACTCTTTCTCTAACACCTGGTGCTTCTCGCATAAATATTCATGCTTTCTATTGCGAACCAGTAAATGGCAAATGCCCTGACCGTGATGAAATCACTTTTGCTAACTTTAAGAATTGGGTCGATTGGGCAAATAAGAATAAGATTGGTGTAGATTTTAATCCAACTTTCTTTGGGCATCCTAAGGCTGCCGATGGTCAACCTTTGACAAATCAGAAGAAGGCTATTCGTGATTTCTGGATCGAGCATGGTCGCCGCTGTCGCGAGATTGCTGCTGAAATCGGAAAGAAGACAAAGTCTTCTGTACTAAATAATTTCTGGACTCCAGATGGCTACAAGGATACTCCAGCAGATAGAGCTGGTGCACGCGCTCGTTTGGCTGACTCTTTAGATAAGATGTTTGAGAAGCAGTTTAGCCCAGAGCTAACTGTTGAATCTGTTGAGTCAAAGCTATTCGGTGTTGGTTGCGAAAGCTTCACACCAGGCTCTCACGAGTTTTATATGGGATATGCTGCAACTCGCAATAAGCTTGTTTGCTTAGACGCTGGTCACTTCCATCCAACAGAGGTAATTTCTGATAAGATTTCTGCTGTATTGCAGTTCTTCCCAGAGGTAGCACTTCACGTTAGCCGTGGTGTTCGTTGGGATAGCGATCATGTTATTACTCTAAATGATGAGCTAGTAGCAATTGCTCAAGAAATTATTTGGAATAAGTTTGAAAAGCGCGTTCGCATCGGTTTGGACTACTTTGATGCAAGCATCAATCGTATTGCTGCATGGACAATCGGCACACGCAATATGCGTAAGGCTCTATTGATGGCAGCTCTAACTCCTTCAAAGCTAATCCGTAAGGCAGAGGCTGCTGGTGATTATTCACAACGCCTACAGCTAATGGAGGACTTCCGCCTACTACCATTTGGAGCAGTTTGGAATATGCTTTGCGAGAAGGAAGGCGTCCCAGCTGGCACTGCTTGGTATGATGAGGTACGCAAGTACGAAGCTGAAGTAACAAGCAAGCGCTAATAATTAGAGCTTAGCAAACTCACAAAAGGCACTCTTAACTGGGTGCCTTTTTTCGTTTAAGATTGGATTGCTTGTATGTGCATTAAAGCTATCCGTGCTCATCAGTGTTACTAAGTATCCGAGTATAAGCCGCCCAGTGTTTCTGGTGCGATAGCACTTGCTTGCCGTACACGGATGTTGTTAAAAGGAAAATTTTCTAAAAAAATGCTTGCTTTTACCATGCATTTTGTAGTAATATCTAAATTGTAATCAGTACAAAATAGAATTTAATCTAAAAAACACACACAATTCTTATTAAGGAGTAAATTATGAAAAAATATGTTTGTTCAATCTGCGGTTATGTTCATATGGGTGATGAAGCCCCAGAAGCTTGCCCTCAATGCAAAGCCCCTGCTGCTAAGTTTAATGTTGTAGAAGAAAGCTCTGCTAAAAAGGTTTGGGCTGATGAACATCGCATCGGTGTAGCTAAAGATCTTGACGCTGAAGTTGTTGAAGGCCTAAAACAGAATTTTATGGGAGAGTGCACTGAGGTAGGTATGTATCTAGCTATGAGCCGCCAAGCAGACCGCGAAGGCTATCCAGAGGTCGCTGAAGCATATAAGCGCATCGCAATCGAAGAGGCTGAGCATGCTGCTAAATTCGCTGAACTACTAGGCGAGGTTGTCGCTCCTTGCACCAAAACAAATCTACAAATGCGCGTTGATGCCGAACAAGGTGCTTGCGAAGGTAAGCTAATGCTCGCAAAGCGTGCTAAAGAGCTTGGTTATGATGCTGTTCATGACACTGTTCATGAAATGTGCAAAGATGAAGCTCGCCATGGTGCTGCTTTCGAAGGCCTCTTAAATCGCTATTTTAAATAATAAGGCATAATACCCAAAAGAGTTGTCGCTATACCCTTAGCGGCAACTCTTAAACTTCTTTTATGGAAATTTTATATGCAAAAAATTAAAGAGCTATTAAGACAAAAAGGAATACCGGCGTCTACTCCTCGTATCTGCATATATAATTTCCTTTTGTCACAAAAAACTCACCCCTCTGCCGAAATGGTCTTTTCGGCTCTTCATCCTCAAATGCCTGCTCTCTCGCGAACTACTGTCTATAATACTTTGCGAATGCTCTGCGAAATTGGCCTGGTAAAACAAATACCAATATGCGAGGGTGATATGAGGTTCGATGCTGATATCAGTGAACATGGGCATTTCTGGTGCCGAAAATGTGGCAGAGTCATTGATATTGTTGCTCCTCATATCGATACAAATTGCTCCCATAAAAAAATCGGCAAGGTAGATGAAATACAGGTAGTCCTTATTGGTACCTGCAATAATTGCAAATAATAATCTTGTGTTCTTTAAACAATGTTGCTTTTCCCGAACACAAAGTTGTTCAAATTAGCTGTATGAGTAATTGAATTATGAACGATAAACCTGTTGTCCCAATCAATTGTTTTTTTCAAGGCTGCTATAACCCCGCTTATGAAGAGCAAATTCGCAAGGGAAAAGAAAAGTGCTTTCGCTATAATCGACTTTGCCCTAATGATCGAGAAGAACAACAAAAAATTCTCGAACAACTCCTCGGCAAAATGGGTAAGGAGGTAATAATAACTCCTCCTTTCTGGTGCGATTATGGCTATAATATTACTGTAGGAGATTTTTTCTATTCAAACCATAATCTCATAATAACTGATGGTGCTAAGGTTACATTTGGTGACAATGTATTCATCGCCCCTAATTGCTGCTTCACTACTGCTGAACATGCAATTGATCCAGATATGCGAAAGGCTGGGGTAGAAATCGCAAAGCCAATTACTATTGGAAATAATGTGTGGATTGGAGCTGGCTCCACTATCCTAGCTGGTGTGGAAATCGGTGATAATTCTGTAATAGGTGCTGGTAGTGTTGTAAAGAAATCTATTCCACCAAATGTCGTCGCTGTCGGTGTCCCCTGCAAGGTAATTCGCCCAATAACTGAAGCCGACAAAACTACATACCCAACATATAAACCTTAAGTCTCCCTCTAATGCTGTCGTATTTTCGGATTATTAGTTGTATGGTAATGCTTATAAATTATCAATATGCTTGATGTATTGCCACCTCTCTCAAGTATTTGAATATTTAATTCAAAGGGAGTAATGCTTTATTTAAGATAATTTGACACATTAAAATAGGTTCTGAAAAAATATCCATTAGGGGCTTTTCACCACAAATAATATACATTTTCACTGTATTATTGTTAGTTTCAGTTTTTGTTGTGGATTTTATTTCAGCAGTATTATTTTCGTAAGAATTTGTTTTGTTGCATTCGCATGGCTTATCAGCATAATGCCATTTACCGCACGTTGAACACTTTAAAACTGTTTTTCGATAGTTAAATTTTAAAATGTTTAAGTGGTAATTAGCCTAACGAATTGGGGCCGCATTATTCTAGAGAATAGAGTGAGTTGTCTGGCGAAATAAAACCACACCGAGAGGAAACAAAGCCTTCCTCTCCGCTTGAGTTGTATACCTCTGATAGCTCTTCAACATGTCCATCACAAAATGCAATATTCGTCTTGCCACGATGTCGATATCCCTGAGTGCCTGCCTCACGAATACTACCAGATGAAGCATCGTGCTTTGTGCTACGCTTGGGTGAACGCATAAATTTGTTTGCTCCACCACTAAATTCGCCATCACCAAAAAGTGCAGTTTTATCTGGCTTCTTTAAATATGAAAGCTTTGCTGGTGCTTTTCGTTTGCCCGAGTCTCCCTCAACCTTTCCAATGAAACTGCAATTGTAATTGTAACCAGTATATGGCTCACCACTAGCGTTTGATTTGCCTCCCAAAAAGCTGGGACATTGGAGTAGTTTTTTGTCTGCTGAATAATTCCAAATAACACCAGGTGTAATTTCTCCCTCTGATGTTATAACAAAATCCCAACACCAGGACTTATAGCCGACCACATTTTTCTTTCCCCAAGGGAAGGTATCGTTATTTTCGGTTGTGTAGGCAAGGGTGGCAATCGCTAAATTTTTAAGGTTGTTCTTACATTTGGCACTGCGAGCTCCTTCACGAGCATAAATAACTCCATACCCAATCATTGATGAAAGCAAGGAACAAATTGCTATGACCACGATTAGTTCAATGAGTGTGAATGCGGATTCTCTTCTTTTGTTTAATTTAGAAATTTGTGTCATTATTCACAAAGCCTTAACTTGAAGAATTGCTGCGTTTTAGCTGCATCAATGTTAATTGAATACTCACCTGTGGCAGAGTCGTATTGAGGCAGAAGCTTTGTATTCCAGCTGGTCGTATCAACATTACTATTGGAAGAGATACGTAGGATGTCATAACATGGGACCTCAAGAGAAGTTTTGAAGTATGCCTTATCTTGGTTAACTCTAAAGCTTGTTATATTTAATTTTGGTATAAATGCTGTTGTCGGGGCATTGTTAAAAGCTGCATTTACATAATTAGGTAAACCATTAGCTGCGACTGTGCCACGAGCAATTAGTTCTGACTTATATGCGTCACCGAAGCTGAAATTATGCTTTACCCAAAGCTCGTATGGTGGCAGTGGAGCAACATCAGATATTGCATCTACTTCTGGCTCAGAGAATAGCGGATAGCCTTCATCATCGTATTCTTCAAAGACGGGTTTAATGCGTACGAATTTTATCCATTTTCTGCCCGTTTCATCTGAAGCAAGTGCATTTATTTTTGAAATATCGTAGCTTGTGCCACCAGCAGAGCCATTATAACGTTTGCATAGCTCAGCAAGTGTGATATTTGCCCAATCGCTTGAGGTTAGGTTTGGAGGTAGTGGCAGGGTGGGGTCAGTTGGCGTGCTCCACCATTTATTATTATCATATAGTTCAACACATGGTGAATTTGTGTTGTATGTGTAGCCTAGCGTTGGAGCAAATCCATCGGCATAAGTTGAATCAGGAATTTTGTACCATGTTTTTCCATCTTGGCTAACCTCTACCTCAGCGAGCTCGCTCGAGCAAGTGGATTTAATTGTAAACTCATTGGGGTCAGAGTCATCAGAATAGTATGTGCTACCATTCCCTTCGTAGTGAAGAAATGCATTGCCAAAGACAATGAAGTCTTGTCCATATGGGTTTTGTGGATCATCGTATACGCGATGATCAAATTCTATTGATATATATGAAGAAGCCTCTTCGTCATACTGGATAAGTGAAAATAGGTCCATTGCCCCCCATGGTGAATTTATTGGATTTACTACGCCCCCATACTGGAAGTTCATATATGTGGATGGTCTCCCGAGTGCATTTTGAGGTGTTGTATAGGAAGACGCCTCGGTACTTGCTTCAAGAATAGAATATCCAAAAGGAGACTCTGCTGCGTGGGGGGTAGTGTTTGGTTCAGAGGCTTCGTACTTTGTCCAATCAATATATTTGAGGTAATACCAAGCTCCGTTTTCTAAAATTTGACCATCGATACCGGTGGAATAATATTGCCATGTGGCAGAGTCAAAGGATGTAGAATTGGTTGCAAAGCATTGGGACCAGTAATGGGTATTAGGATTACTGGAGCACCAATCTGCGGGGTCGGATGATTTATTTGTAAGAAAGAAGCTGGCATTATCATTTATGTCATAATTTAATGCATCGAGGCTACTACCCCAAGATGATATTGATATAGCGGAGTGTAGGCGATTATCAGATAGGTCAAGTTCTTTTAGAATTTGAGTTGCTGAGCGTGGTTCACCATTCCAGCGATAGCCCCAGCAGAGTGATTTATTTTGGTTGTCATTGTTCCAATCAATCACAATGGCCACTTGGTTTGTGCCTTCGCCAACCCAAAAATGGATGTCATCAAAAGTAAATGCATTAAGCACCAAACAAGAGCAGCATAAAGCAGCTCCAATGGAGTATTTATTTATAATATTCATTTTTTTTTATTCCTTTGCGACCATTAGAATGAGGGCACAAAGAAAACCTTTTTCTTTGCTTTTCGTAAACTCGTCTTCTGACTCATGGGATAGCGCGATATATCACCTTCCTCAATCAATAGCATTGGAATTGAGCTATTGGGAGAGTGGTTTTATGAAATATCGCTACCACACACAGCGGCGCAACCGTGCCGGAATTTCACCGGACTTCCGTTAGTTTACGCTTTAAACCCATCATTTAATAGCTTGAGCCATCAATTATACAATAATATGCCCTTTATAATCAATATCCATCGTTTTTAATAGTTTGTGCGTTGACTTTCATCATAATTTTATTTATGATATTATGCGATAATTATTATTGGAGGTGGATTATGGATTATAATACAGTATTTCTTAATATTGCAAAATCGCACGGTGGAATTATATCAACACCCATTGCAGCTAAATACGGTATTTCTAAGGCTGTTCTTTATAAGTTATGTAGAGCCAATAAAATCTATCGTATTGTAAAAGGGCAGTATATTCTTCCTGATGATATGCAGGATGAATTATTGGCCATCAGCAACCGTTCCAAAAGAATTATATTTTCTCACGAAACAGCTCTTTATCTTCACGGAATTTCTGACCGAACACCATTTGAGCATACGGTTACGGCTCCGTCCGATTGCATTCCTTCCGCGGCAATCAAATCCGAGTGCAAAGTATATTACATCAAGCCTGAATTGTTTGAACTTGGTAAAACAATCCTGAAAACACCCGCTGGAAATGATATTCCTGCATACGATCTTGAACGCACCATTTGTGATATAATCCGTAGCCGTAACAAACTGGGGACAGAAACTTTTCTTGCGGCATTAAAACTGTATGTTGCAACCCCCAAGAAAAATCTAAACCAACTGAACACATATGCAAAACAGATGCGTGTTGAAAAAGTGTTACGTCAATATTTGGAGGTGCTTCTGTGAGTAAAGCAATGAGTTTGAAGGCGAAAATTCGCAACATCGCCAAACAGAAGAATATTCCTGCACAGGTCATTTTGCAGAACTATATGTTTGAGCGTCTGCTCGTTCGTCTTTCTGCTTCAGAATACAAAGAGAAGTTTGTGTTAAAGGGCGGTATGCTGGTAGCGGCTATTATTGGACTCGACAACCGTGCAACCATGGATATGGATACCACACTTAAAAATCTTCCACTTACTCCGGAAGCAATTCGTAGCGCATTGGAAGATGTCTGCGACATCGCATTTGATGACGGCGTTATATTCGAGATTGGTACAATTTCTCCCATCCGTGAAGGAATGAGTTGAGAGCATTTAGTCTTGGAGTAACAATATTGTGTAAGTAATAAAATATCCGTGTTAATTTGTGTTGCCGCTACATAGCTCGCCCTCTTAGTTCCTGTGTAATTGCAGGAAATGTGTTACTATCGCATTTATATAAATGTGAAAGTAGGAGATGTACTGTTTTGAGCCGTGTTCTGTCTTGTTGTTGTAGCATTCTGTGATAATTTTTGTATAGGTGAGTTACCCTCGGATTTATATAAATGCGAAGGTAGGAGAATAGGGTAGAGAATCTAATTTTCATGCAATAACCTAAGATAATATTACGAACATTTTGTCGTAGTGGTTACTATCGGATTTATATAAATGTGAAAGTTGGTGATGTTCTGATTTGTGATGTGTTTTGTATAGTTGTCGTAGTATTATGTGATGATTTTTGTGGTTGATGAGTTACTATCGCATTTATATAAATGCGAAAGTAGGAGTTGTTCAGATTTGCGATGTATTTTGCATTGCAATCTCTTCATTGTGTGACAAATTCTGGGTAGTTGAGTTACCCTCGGATTTATATAAATGTGAGGGTAGTGGTTATTCATATTCACGATGTGTTTTGCGGGGTTGATGCAGCATTGTGTGACAAATTTTTCGTAGATGAGTTACTATCGCATTTATATAAATGTGAAGGTTGGGTTGTGAACCAGACAAGTATATGTGATGGCTGGATGTGCGTGGTGAAATGTTGCATCTGTATGTATTTGTGTTTGTGGATGTGTAATGAATTGTGCTATAATGTTCAATAAGTAAAAATAATAACTGCCGTTTAATACTTTATGAGGTGGTATGTGAATGTAGTAGATAAGTATAAAGAAGATATATATAAAGTTAGATCTTATGAATGTACTGCAGCGGGAGAAGTTCAATTCCCTCAATTATGCAATTATCTTCAAGAAATAGCTTCTAATCATGCAGATGAACTCGGATTTTCAAAAAATGATTTTGTCGGTGAAAATTTAACTTGGGTGATGACTCGCCTCCGTGTCAAAATTATGCGCTACCCAAAATGGAATGAAGCTCTAAATGTTTTAACCTTCCCGTGGGGAGGGAAAAAACTTTTTGCTTACCGCGATTTTAGTATCAAAGGAGAGGATGGCGAAATAATAGCTGTAGCCTCTTCTGAATGGATGACCCTTAACCTGACTGAACGAAAGGCTGTACCAATCCCCCCTTTTGTGCTGGATGCATCAAATACTGCTCGCGAACCAGCTTTTGGTTCCGCCCCATTTAATCGTTTCACTTATCCATCTGATGTCGAACGCGAAATTAGCCGCGAGTTCCCAGTGCGCTTCTCTCAAATAGATCTCAACGGACATGTTAATAATGTCCGCTATATCGAATGGATGCTCGATTCCTCCCCAGAAATTCTTGAAGGGAAAAAAATTCAAGAGCTAGAGCTCGTCTTCCGTAGCGAAACAATGCTTGGCGATGTGGTGACTGCTAAAAGTGTCGGGCAGGAAGAAAATGTTCGTATGCACCAAATAGCAAGTGCAGAAGGTGTCACTCATGTGCTCGCACGTAGTAAATGGATGTAAAAATAATTTGAGGATTATTATATTAAAAGAACATTTTTCTTGAGTAACTCAATGTAAAATGATTAAATATAACATAGTGATAAGTTTATGTTTTTATTGGAGAAAGCAATATGGCAGTAGCAATTAATATTAAGAATTTAGTCAAGAAATTTGGTGCTGTTAAGGCACTTAATGATGTTTCTTTAGATATTCAACCAGGTGAACTGTTTTTTCTATTAGGTCCTAGTGGTTGTGGTAAAACAACGCTTCTTCGCCATATTGCTGGTTTTTATATTCCAGATGAGGGTAATATTCTTATAGATAATGAGAATGTTACAACGCTTCCGCCTCATAAGCGTGATACTGGTATGGTTTTCCAAAGCTATGCTCTTTGGCCTCACATGACTTTGGCAGAGAATGTTGCTTTTGGCCTAAAGATGCGAAAGGTGGCTCCCGATGAGATTAAACGTCGAGTAGCAGAAGCATTGGATATTGTGAAAATGGGAGATAAAGCAGAAAGAAAGCCAAATCAGCTTTCTGGAGGTCAACAACAGCGTGTCGCCCTCGCCCGAGCATTGGTGGTCCAACCTCGCTGCCTGCTCCTTGACGAGCCTTTGTCAAATCTCGATGCAAAGCTGCGCCTTGAAATGCGTATTGAAATACGCCGCATTTGTAAAGAAGCTGGATTAACCGCAGTGTATGTTACTCACGACCAAAAGGAAGCCCTTTCTATTGCCGACCGTCTAGCAATTATGCGCGATGGCGTAATTGAGCAAATTGGCACACCGCTTGAGGTCTTCCGTAAACCAATAAATTCCTTTGTCGCTTCTTTTATCGGTGAGACGAACTTCCTTGCTCCAAATTTCTTTGGCTCAGCTTTTACTCCTAAAGCAGAAACAAAGCTTCTCTCTGTTCGTCCTGAATCAATCCGTTTTGATAAGCTTAATGATGACGATATTGCAATAAATGGAACAATTCATGGCACTGTTTATCTCGGCGAAACAGCACAACACCAAATGGATGTTAAAGGAGCAGATGGCTCAAATTCAACATTAAAGGTCTTCCAGCTTAATCCAGAAATTCTTGCTCGTGATGAGTCGCGCAGTGTGACCGCTTGGCTCTCTCCAAAGGATATTGTTGAATTAAATTCATAGGGATGTGTTGTACGATAAGTTAAAGTGTTAAAATTAGGTGTTTACTTATGGCAGTTATTAAAAAAATAAATCTCGCAGTATTTGATATAGATGATACACTTTATCCATTTGGGGCTCTCCATGTTGAGGCAATAAATTTTGTAGCAGAGTATATTGAAAAAGAGTTTGGTATTCCTAAACAAGGGTTAATAGACGAGTATAATGCTGAGCTTGCAAGACAAATGAAGCTATATCCCCAGCTAGTGAATTGTCACTCTCGTACAATTCGCTTCCAGCGTATAGCAGAGCACGATAAAAGACTGCCACTTGGAATGGCAACTCAGCTTTCTGATATGTATTGGAATACGCTTCTTGAAAAGATGACACCATTCCCTGGTATTGTTGAGCTATTCCGTTCTTTAAAAGCCAGCGGGATTAAAATTGGTATTTGTACAGATATGACAGCAGATTGGCAAATCAAAAAGCTTGTCGCAATTGGATTGGCTGATTATGTGGATTTTGTGGTAAGCAGTGAAGAGGCAGGCGTAGAAAAGCCTTCAAGGCAAGCATTTGAATTGTGTCTGGAAAAGGGAGGTAATTGCGACCCATCAACGGCAATTATGTTTGGTGATAATTATAAAAAGGATATAGTAGGTGCTCTTGGTGTTGGTATGAATGCTGTATGGTACAATCCAAATAAGAATGTTTTGGAGAACAAGGCTCCTGGTGTGATTGAGCTAAATTCTTATGTGGATATTGAGAAAACTTTAATAATCGAAAAAGCATAATTAAAGATTTTGTGTAGTGTTTTAATCCACCGATAGTGGAGGAAATAAAATGGTAAAGAATTTTATAATTATTTTTACTGCGGTTCTTGTAATTGCTCTGCCATTCATATTCAGGAAAGAGAAGCCCGTTGGTGAATGGAAGGAGGGGGATCCAGTTTTGGTGGCAATCTCTCCTCATATAGCAGTTATTCGTGATGAGTTTGCTCTGGGTTTTTCTAATTGGCATTATGAAAAGTATGGTCAACCAGTTAAGATTGATTGGCGTTCTATTGGTGGAACAACAGAGATAATGCGTTACATCAATGGAGAATATGTTGCAGCATATAAAGCATACCGCAAGCGCAATAATCTTCCTTATGTTGATGGGGTAAATGTAACAGATAAGCGTAAACCAAAGGATGATCCTGCAAAGGCCGAGCTTTGGGAGGATTTTCGTAAGCATGATAATCCAGAAGATTATGGCATAAAAATAGATGTTTTCTTTGGTGGTGGCACATATGATCATTCTTCTGCTGCTCGTCAGGGAATGACTGTTATTCCATGGACAGAGGATACAATTCCTGAGGGGTTGATTGAGTATGAGGATGGAACCTGCATCTTCCCAGAGGGATTAAGTGGAGAGGATTGGCGCAATCAATATTTTTATAGTGCGGTATTGTCAGGCTTTGGTATTTGCTATAATCCAGATCGCTTAAAAGAGATGGGTATTGAAAATCCCCCAGTCGAGTGGAGGGATTTGACTGATTTGCGCTATTTTGGTCAGCTTGGTTTAACCGATCCAACAAAATCTGGCTCTGTTGCGAAGACTTTTGAGATGATAATTCACTCAGAGTGTCGCCGTGTTATTTATGAAGCAGGCTGGACGGATGAGCAGATAGATGAATTTGAGAGAAAGATTGCTGCAGCAAAGCTACCAGCAGGGGAGATGCCAGAAGGAGTGCCTATTCAGTATCAGCAGGATGTAGAGCGAGGCTGGAGGAGTGGGTTGGATTTGATTCGCAGGATGGGAATGAATGTACGCTATTTTACCGATGGAGCAGGCAAGGTGCCAGTAGATGTTGCCTCCGGTGATGCAGCAATAGGTATTTCTATAGATTTTTATAGCCGTGTTCAGGCAGAGGTGACACGAGATATTTTGACTGGAGCAGATAGGCTTTGCTTTGTCAACCCCAAGGGTGGTTCAAGCATAAGTGGTGACCCAATAAGTTTATTGCGAGGAGCGGAGAATAAGGAGCTGGCTCTAAGGTTTATGGAATTTGTGCTATCAGAGGATGGACAAAAGCTTTGGAATTATAAGCCTGGCACTCCTGGTGGTCCTGTGACCTCTGCACTACGCCGTCTGCCAGTGCGTCGCGACTTTTATCCTTCAAGCGATAATGCTATAATTGATGCAAAGGCTCGTGAGCATGCTAAATATACATCAGATAATTTGTTGGACCCAACCGTTGATGCATATAGCTTAGCAAATGATTTCATGTATCGCTATCGCTGGACTGGGCAGCATTTTTCTTTCTTTAGGCAATTTATTCGTGCAATGTGCATGGATTCAGGTGTGGAGCTACGAGCTGCCACAGCGGCAATAATAGCAGCCGGTGGTCCTGAAAAATGCCCTCAAGCTATGGAGGCCTTGATGCGTATGCCAACTGTGCCTTATGAAATGAGCTGGACTTCATCTCTTGAGAATTCAAGCCTTGATTCTATGGAATGTATGCGGGAATGGACTATTTTCTTCCGAAATACGTATAAGGAAGCAGAGCGCCTTGCAAAAGAAGGTAAGTAGTATCGCTTTATTCAGACTTATGGAATAGCTCCAGCAGATGATGTTTCTACTGGTGTGATTCTCAAATGCGAAAAGCCTAGCTTTCATAGCCATCTTATCCGTAGAAATAATCTCCAATTGCTGAATTTGAGAAAGATATGGTGAAAAACAATATGTGTTATTATCGTTGTCTTGTGCAGCAATTTTCGTTTTTTTAACTTGTTGAAGTTGTGATTTATTAAAATCTGAATTGACTTATCATTTATAAAAATAGTAATATATAAATTCGTTTTTGGAAAGAAATTCTATTTATACTATATAGTTAGGAAGAAATTATGCATCCATTCCGTACACATACATGTAACGATTTGCGTCCAGAGCACGCTGGTCAAGAGGTCAGACTTTCTGGTTGGGTATTTCACAAGCGCGATCATGGTGGTATCTTATTTATAGATTTGCGTGACCATTATGGACGCACTCAGGTTATCATTCATCCTTCTCGCAGTTTTTTTGAGCGTTGCTCTAATGTTCGCTTAGAGAGTGTTTTAACAATTACTGGTAACGTTGTAGTTCGTGAGCCAGAGATGGTAAATCACGACATTCCAACAGGTGCAATTGAGCTAGTTGCTGAGGATGTTATTTTTGAGTCAGAGTCTGAAATCACACCAATTTATCTAGCAGGTGAGTCAGATGAGGTTGGTCCAGAGGAGTTACGCTTGAAGTATCGTTATCTTGACCTACGTCGTGAGAGCCTACACAACAATATTCTTCTTCGTTCAAAGGTTATTAGCTTTTTGCGTCAGAAGATGACATCTCTAGGGTTTAATGAGTTCCAGACACCAATTCTAACCTCAAGCTCTCCAGAGGGCGCTCGTGACTATCTGGTACCTAGCCGTGTTCATCCAGGTCAGTTCTATGCACTTCCTCAAGCACCACAGATTTTTAAGCAGCTTTTGATGGTCGCTGGTTTTGATCGTTACTTCCAGATTGCACCTTGCTTCCGTGATGAGGATGGTCGTGCTGATCGTTCACCTGGTGAGTTTTATCAGTTAGATATTGAGATGAGCTTTGTTACTCAAGACGATATCTTTAAAATTGTTGAGGAGGTATTACAAGAGACCTTCCGTAAGTTCAGCACAAAGCAGCTAGATGAGGGTCCATTTGTTCGTATCCCATATCGCGATGCAATGCTTAAGTATGGCTCAGATAAACCAGACCTACGTATCCCAATCGAGATGTTTGACGTTTCAGATATCTTTGGTGCATCTGGCTTTGGTGCGTTTGCTAAGGCAGTTGCAGGTGGTGCCGTTGTTCGTGCAATTCCAGTGAAGGGTATTGCTTCTCAGCCACGTAGCTTCTTTGATAAGCTAGAGGGTTATGCAAAAGAGCAGGGTGCTAAGGGTCTTGGATACATTTCATGGAAAGATGGCGAGCTAAAAGGACCTATCGTTAAGTTCATGACACCTGCAGAGCTAGATGAGCTAGCAAAACGCGGTAATATGACAGAGGGCGATGTAATGTTCTTTATGTGTGATAAGCCTGCAGTGGCTGCAAAGCTTGCTGGTGATATTCGCTTGAAGCTTGGTCGCGATTTGAACATGATAGATAAGAATGTTTATAAGTTCTGCTGGATTGTTGATTTCCCAATGTTTGAGCGAGATGAGGAAACTGGCGATATTATCTTCTCTCACAACCCATTCTCAATGCCACAGGGTGGTATGGATTCATTGCTAAATAAGGATCCGTTGGACATTCTAGCATATCAGTATGATGTTGTATGTAATGGTGTTGAGCTATCCTCTGGTGCAATTCGCAACCATAGCCTTGAGATTATGTTGAAGGCATTTGATATTGCTGGCTATGCTCCTGAGGTGGTATTTGATCGCTTCCCAGCATTGTCTGGTGCATTTAAATATGGTGCACCTCCTCATGGTGGTATTGCTCCTGGTGTTGACCGTATGGTAATGCTTCTTGCTGATGCAGAAAATATTCGTGAGGTAATCGCATTCCCAATGAATCAGCGTGCACAGGATTTGATGATGAATGCACCAGCTCCTGTAACCGAGAAACAGCTACGCGAGCTTCATATCAAGGTTCGTGCACAAAATGTACAACCAAATGCAGCTGCTCAACCAGTAGCAAATGCCTAACAATAAAAAGGGGCTGTTGCAAAACTCAATGTTTTGTGGCAGCCTCTTTTCTTTGTAAT
>CALDQE010000074.1 GCA_937911295.1 uncultured Verrucomicrobiota bacterium | reverse complement strand
GGCGCAAGCAATACTTGATGCCCGCAACCTCTATCCCGACTGCTCATTGGCTGACTTATATGATGAACAATTTATGCCTATTGAACTCCGTAAAGCCCACAAAGCCAATGACCATGCCGTGATGAAAGCCTATGGTTATGCACCTAGTTTTTCCGAACCTGAAATTGTAGCTGACCTTATGAAACGCTACCAAGAATTGACAATAAATCCAAAACAAAATTATTGTTAATTGTCAAAAAAATCGCACATTCGCCGTCATATTTATATTTAACTGCCGATGTGTGGTGTGCTATAATAATATTGCTTAAAGGGAATAGGTATAATTTTTTATGTGTTTTGTATGTGGTAATATTTTGAAGGTGTTAATAACTTATAGTGTAAAAAAATACTTGGATGGTGAATTATGAAAAAATTATGTTTTTCAATTTTTCTTTCTTTTTCTACAGCATTGCTTTTTGGTGAAACCTTAATTGTTTCATCTGTGGCTGATGATGATAGTGCTGGTACTCTTAGATATGTTTTGGCTAATGCAAAGGATGGCGATGTTGTTGTTTTTGATGATTCCTTAAAAGGGGAAACAATAAAAATTGTTAAGAGAAGTCATGCTGATACCGCAATTTGCATAAATGCGTCCGTCTCTATTATTGGACCAGAGGACAAGTCAATTACACTTGATGGTGGTTATAGTAATAACCGAGATACGGGTTCAAGAATTTTTGCCTTAACAAATTCTGTGGCTACTCTAACATGTAAAAATCTTGTTTTTGAGAAAGCAAATGGTCGCGATTGGGGTTCAGAATTTGCTTATGGAGGAGCAATTTATGCAGATGGTAATGTTGTTCTAGAGAATTGCTCATTTTTTGAAAATAGAGTAGGTGAAATCAAAATCAGCGGAGGAAAATCAGTACGTGGTGGTGCTGCGGCTCATGTGTTAGGCAATTTAACGGTAAACAATTGTGAGTTTATCGAGAATAAAGCACCTGCAGGAAATCTACATGGCGGCGTATTTGTTGTTTTTGGCGATAAATGTTCTATAAAGAATAGTAAATTTATTGGAAATACGTCAGGCTCATATAATGCTGGTATTTGTGTGCCAACTTCTCTTCGCGAGTTAGAAATTATAAATTGTTCTTTTATAGATAATCGCGCTGGTGGAGATCAATGTGTTGGTAGCGTCATATTTGTGCTAAATGATGCAAATGTAAATATATTTGTAAAGGATACAATTTTTAGGGGGAATGGTTTTACTGGTTCTGGGGCTAATGGTGGCGTTCTTTTTGCACGCAGTGGCGGGACAAACAAAATAAAATTCATAAATTGTGAATTTTCTGGCAATCGTGGTTCTGGAACCTCTGGTGGTGTGATGCGTACAGAAAATGGTACTGAGGTTGTTTTAGTAAATTGTACAGTAGCAGATAATAGTGCTGCAAGTCATGGTGCAGGATTAGATTTACGCGGAGTATCATATCTTGTTAATTGCACAATTACAGGTAATATTCTAACCCATACTTCTGATAGAACTGCCTCAGGCGGTATTTATCATGGTAGTGCAGCATTGTCTGTATTAAACACAGTTGTTGTTCATAACTATTATATGCTTAACTCAAATTATGAGGCCGGGTCTGGTAATGTCTATAATAAAATCAATTCAACCACTTTAAAAAATATGGCATCATTGGCCGATGGTTCTGTTGAGGATGATGAAGAGGATTTGTTTGTTTCATATCGTAAGGTATCTTCGGTAACTGAGTATTGGAGTGATTCTTCTCCTGTTAGAACCTTTGCAGAGCCAGTTCATGTGCCTGCATTAAATGCAGACGAGAAGCGCTCTCGTGTTGTAGAAATTGCAAAGAATGGTCCTCTGGATGGTAAGGGCTTGTTAGTAAAAATGACAGATGATGCATCTTACATTGCTTATTCTGCAGATAAGGGTGCCACATGGACAACCTTTTATGGAGAAGAGGATAGCTCAGCAAAGCTGTTGTTGAGCGATCAGCGTGGTGTTGCCTTCTCAGAGAAGCGCATTCCAATTGGTGCAGCTGCTATTGAGTTTCCAATGGCAACACAGATAATTGTGTATTAAACATTTTTTGATGAGTAGTATTTTATTATAGGAATATGTATTTTGCAATTAAAGGAGTAAACGATTATTTGTTTGCCCTCGCGCGTGAACATATTATATATAAGAGCAATTCATCAAATACATAAAAAAAATTAAAAAAAATTTATTTTTTCCTTTTTTTCTCTTGCAATGTGCATCAGAAATGTGATAAATTAGTGCTTCCTTTGCATAGAAGAAGTGTAGCAAAGAAGAACGAATTAAGAAAAATTATGCCTACAATTAATCAATTAATCAGAAAAGGCCGTCAGACTCTTCCTAAGAAGAGCAAGTCAACGGCTCTAAAAAATTGCCCACAACGTCGTGGCGTTTGTCTAGTTGTAAAGACACAGACTCCTAAGAAGCCAAACTCAGCTTTGCGTAAGGTTTGCCGTGTCCGCTTAACAACTGGCTATGAGGTTACCGCTTATATTGGCGGTGAGGGTCACAATCTACAGGAGCATAGCGTTGTTCTAGTCCGTGGTGGACGTGTAGCTGACCTTCCAGGTGTTCGTTATCATGTTGTACGCGGTTCTTTGGACTGCCTAGGTGTTAATGGACGTAAGCGCGGCCGTTCTAAGTACGGTGTAAAACGCGGTAAGTAATCGGAGTTAATATAATATGTCAAGAAGACGTAAGACAGTCAAGCGCCCAAAGCAGATTGATCCAAAATATGGCAGCGAGATGGTTGCACATATGATCAACTACCTAATGCGTAGTGGTAAGAAGACAACTGCACAGCGTATTGTATACGGAGCTATCGAAGAGATCGGCAGCAGCATTGAGGCTGGTAAGATTAAGCTAGCAGAGGGTATGGATCCTAATGCAGCAGATATTGCTCTAGAGGTAGTTGACAAGGCTGTAAACAATATGAAGCCTAAAGTAGAGGTTAAGAGCCGCCGCGTTGGTGGTTCAACATACCAGGTCCCAGTAGAGATTAAGCCAGCTCGTCAGCTAGCATTGGCTCTACGCTGGTTAACAACCTTTGCTGGTGGTCGTCGTGGTGTTGGTATGCCAAAGGCTGTTGCACTCGAAATCATCGATGCATACAATGGCCAGGGCAATATCATCAAGAAGCGCGATGATACACACAAGATGGCACAAGCTAACAAGGCTTTTGCTCACTACGCTTGGTAATTTAACCCTCGCGTGAATTTGTCTCCAGTAGGCTCATGTGGGCCTACTTGGAGAAGCCTCCCAAATAGAGGTGGGTGGCATCGATCTTTGAAAATTGAACGTAATAGAAGACCCTTTCCGGAGTTGATACAATGGCTGATAATTCAGTAACAAAAGGCAAGAATGCCAATGAGTCAAACGCAGGCCGTACACACGAGCTTTGCGATTTGCGTGATATTGGCATTATTGCACATATCGACGCTGGAAAGACGACGGTTTCAGAGCGCATTCTTTATTATGCTGGTGTTGTTCATAAGATTGGTGAGGTGCATGATGGCACAGCAACAATGGATTGGATGATTCAGGAGCGTGAGAGAGGAATTACAATTACTTCAGCAGCTACAACCTGCGAGTGGCTTGGTAAGCAGATTAACCTTATCGATACTCCAGGACACGTAGATTTTACTGTTGAGGTAGAGAGAGCACTTCGCGTCCTAGATGGTGCAGTTGGTGTTTTCTGTGCTGTTGGTGGTGTGCAACCACAGTCTGAAACTGTTTGGAGACAGGCCAATCGCTATAATGTTCCTCGTATTGCATTCATCAATAAGATGGATCGTATGGGAGCAGATTTTGACCGTGTTGTTACAGAGATTCGCACAAAGCTAAAGGCAAATGCAGTTCCACTTCAGCTACCAATTGGTGCAGCTGATACATTTGAGGGTGCAATTGATTTGATTGAGATGAAATCAGTTGTATACAAGAGTGAGGATTTAGGTGCTTGCCCAGTAGTTGGTGAAATTCCTGCATCATTGCAGGCAGAGGCAGAGGCTGCTCGTGAGAGTATGATTGAAGCCCTAGCTAATGAAAATGAAGAGCTAGCAGATGCTTATCTAGAGGGAGGAGAAATTCCTTCTGAGCTAATAAGAAAAGCAATTCGTGGTGCAGTTATCTCTGGCAAGGTTGTTCCAGTTCTTTGTGGAACGGCTTTGAAAAATAAGGGTGTGCAGGCACTACTAGATGCAGTAGTTTGGTATTTGCCATCACCTTTAGATGTACCAGCTGTTACAGGTACTGAAATAAAGACAGGCAATCAGGCAGAGCGTCCAGCAGATGATAGTGCTCCTCTAGCAGGATTGATTTTCAAGGTAGCTGTTGATCCATATTTGGGTCGACTCCTATTTGTACGTATATATTCTGGCAAGCTAAAGAAAGGTCAGAATGTTTATAATCCACGTACTAAGACAAGAGAGCGTGTCGGTAGACTTATTCGTATGCATTCTAACAGTCAGACCGATACAGAGACGATTTACAGCGGTGAAATTGGCGTGATGGCCGGAATTGGGAAGTTCACAACAGGTGATACAGTTTGTGCTGAGCAGGCACAGATTGCACTTGATAGAATTGAATTCCCAGAGCCTGTAATGTTCATGGCAATTGAGCCAAAAAGCCGTGCAGACAAGGATAAGCTTGAGGAAGCTCTTCAGCTTCTTTCAGATGAAGATCCTACCTGCAGAGTAAGAATTGACGGCGAGACCGGGCAGACAATCATGAGCGGTATGGGCGAGCTACACCTAGAAATTCTACGAGATAGACTCTTGAGAGAGTTTAAGGTGCCAGCCAATGCAGGCAAGCCAATGGTCTCCTATTACGAGACGCTAACCAAGGAAGCGGATGCAACATATACGTTTGACCGTGAATTTGGTGGCAAACGCCAGGCGGCGACAGTGGCCCTCCACGTGTCGGCGGGGGCGCGAGGAAAAGGTAACTCCATCGAAGTTAAACCACCTCGAAACACCGTGCCGCCTGAATTCTGGACATCAATCGAGCAGGGTGTTCAGGATGCGATTTTAACAGGCGTGCTAGCGCGACTTCCAATGCAGGACATCCACGTCCGCATTACTGGTGGTGGTATCGTTGATAACGATTCTGCTACGGAAATGGCGTTCCGCACTGCCGCAATTATGGCGTTTCGGGATGCTGCGAGTGCAGCCGCTCCCGAATTGCTCGAGCCAATTATGTCAGTCGAGCTCGTGGCACCACCTGAGTATACAGGTGATCTCATGGGTGACTTGAACGGGCGCCGTGGTCAGGTGCGTGAGATGGATACGCGTGGAGACATGCAAGCCATCAAAGCGGACGTGCCACTGGCAGAATTGTTTGGGTACTCTACTGCAATTCGCTCTCTCTCTAGAGGTAGGGCTTCCTACTCTATGGAGCCTGAGCAATTTGCTATTGTCCCTCAGACAGTCAAAGAAGCAATATTGAATAGGTAATACTAATGCAGAATCAACGCATAAGAATTAAGATGCAGGCTTACGACCACAGAGTGCTAGATCACGCTGTGTCTGAGATCATCGAAACCGCTCGTAGAACTGGTTCACTAGTTGTTGGACCTGTACCACTACCGACGCGTATCGAGCGTTTCACAGTAAATCGCAGCCCGCACGTAGATAAGAAGTCAATGGATCAGTTCGAGATGCGCACACATAAGCGCATGCTTGACATTGTCGGCCCAACAGCTAAAACTGTAGATGAGCTAAAGAAGCTTAATCTAGCTGCTGGTGTATTTGTCACCATCAAGACGATTCAGGGGTAAAGAATGCAAGGCTTGATAGGAAAGAAAATTGGAATGACTCAGATTTGGGATGCAGACGGAGTTCGCATTCCAGTAACAGTCATTGAAGCAGGACCATGTCCTGTTGTTCAGGTTAAGACAACAGAGAAGGATGGCTATGAGGCTGTTCAGCTAGGTTGGGGTTCGCAGAAGGCTTCTCGCTTGAGCAAGGCAGAGGTCGCTCACTGTGCTAAAGCTGGTCTAGAGACACCAGTACGCGTGCTACGTGAGTTTAAGGCAGATGCGGGCGAAGAGGTAAAGGCTGGTGATGTTTATACAGTATCTGTATTTGAAAACATCGGCTATGTAGATGTAATTGGAACAAGTAAGGGTCACGGATTCCAGGGTGTTATGAAGCGCTGGAGCTTCCAGGGTGGTCCTATGACTCACGGTTCTCACACCAAGCGTCGTCCAGGTTCTATTGGTATGCGTCAGGACCCAGGTTCTGTTGAGAAGGGTCACCCAATGCCAGGTCATATGGGTGCACGCCGCGTAACAACTCAGAATCTAAAGGTTGTTCAGGTTCGTCCAGAGCAGAATATCATCCTAGTTAAGGGCGCAATTCCTGGTCCTAACGGTGGCATGGTAATCGTTCGTAAGTCAATCAAGAAGGCGGTGAAGGCATAATGGCTACAATTACTATGTATGGTCGCGATGGCCAAGTAAAGGGCGATGTTAATGTCGCTGATGAGATTATGGTTTTAGACCGCGGTGAGCAAGCAGTACGTGACGTAGTAGTCGGCAATCAGGCTTGCTATCGTGCAGGTACAGCATCAACTCTAACAAAGGGTGAGGTTGCTGGTTCAAACAAGAAGCCATGGAAGCAGAAGGGCACAGGCCGTGCACGTGCAGGTCTACGTCAGTCTCCAGTATGGCGCGGTGGTGGTGTTGCATTTGGTCCTCACCCACGCGATTACTCCGTAAAGCTAAACAAGAAGGTTTCTCGCCTAGCATTCCGTCGTGCACTTAGCGAGCGTATTGCAGCTGGTGCAGTTAAGATTGTTGAGGAGCTAAGCTTTGCAGAGCCAAAAACTAAGGAGCTAGTAGCAACCCTTAAGGCACTAGAAGCTTCTTCAGCACTAGTTGTAACACTTGCAGTAGACAAGAATCTAAGCTTGTCAGCACGCAATGTTCCAGGTGTTGAGGTTTCTCGCGCTCGTGACTGCAGCGTCTATCAGATTTTGCGTTATCCAGCAGTTGTTGTTACACGTGCTGCTTGGGAACAACTACAAAAGCGCCTAGAAGGTGACTCTATCGTAGAGGAGGCATAAGCGTCATGATGCAGAAAGATGTTATTAAGTCCGTAATGAGCACGGAAAAGGCTCTTCAGAATCAGGAAAGCCTCAACCGTTATATGCTTCGCGTAGCAAAGGCTGCTAACAAGATTGAAATCAAGAAGGCTGTTGAAGAGCTTTTCAATGTTTCTGTTGTTTCAGTTAATACGCAGAATTACGAAGGAAAGAAGAGAGTTCTACGTAATCGCAAGGTTACAAAGGCTCAGGATTGGAAGCGTGCTATCGTAACGCTAAAGAAGGGCGATAAAATTGACCTAATCTAATGGGTTGATTTGAACGCAAAATTTACGGAGCAAAATCCATGGGAATTAAATCTTATAAACCCTATACGCCAAGTCGCCGTTTCGCAACAGGCCTAACCTTTGACACAATTACAAAGTCAAAGCCTGAGCGTGGTTTGACAAAGGCAAAGAAGCGCAATGGCGGTCGTGATAGTTCTGGTCGCATTTCAGTTCGTCATCACGGTGGTGGCCACAAGCGTCGTTATCGTATCATTGACTTTGTACGCAATAAGGCAGGTATCCCTGCAACAGTACAGGCAATCGAGTATGATCCAAACCGCACAGCAAATATCGCTCTATTAGCTTATGCTGACGGTGAGAAGCGTTACATTCTAGCACCTGAGGGTCTAGTAGTTGGTCAGAAGGTAGAGACAGGTGTTGATGTTGAGGCAACTGTTGGTAACTGCCTACCTCTATCAAAGATACCTCTAGGTATGACAGTACACTGCGTTGAGCTAGTACCTGGTCGTGGTGCTAAGGTTGTTCGCTCAGCAGGTAATGGAGCACAGATTATGGCTCGCGATGGCGAGAAGGTTACTCTAAAGATGCCTTCCGGCGAGCAGCGTCAGTTCCTAGGTCGTTGCATGGCTACAGTTGGCCAGGTTGGTAACGGCGAGATGGAAGGCTTGATGCTAGGTAAAGCAGGCCGCAAACGTTGGTTGGGTATCCGTCCAACAGTTCGTGGTGTAGCTATGAACCCTGTTGATCACCCAATGGGTGGTGGTGAAGGCCGCACTTCTGGTGGTGGTCCTGCACGCTCACCATGGGGTAAGCTTGCTAAGGGCGGTAAGACACGTAAGCCACGCAAGGCTTCTGATCGTCTAATTTTAAAGCGCAGAAAGTAATCTAACACATGGCACGTTCAATTAAAAAGGGCCCATATGTAGAGGCTCATCTAATCAAGAAGGTTGAGGAGATGAACAAGTCAGGTAAGAAACTACCTATCAAGACTTGGTCACGTCGCTCAATGATTATTCCGGAGTTTGTCGGCCACACATTTGCTATTCACAATGGCAAACAGCACCTACCAATTTTTATTACAGAGAATATGGTTGGACATCGCCTAGGCGAGTTCGCTCCAAGCCGTACCTTCCGTAAGCATGGTGCAACAACCGATAAGGTTACAAAGTAATCGATAGGTGAACACAATGGAAGTCAAAGCAATTAGTAAAAATGTCCGTATTTCAGCTTCTAAGGGTCGTGATCTTGCACGCGCAATCGTTGGCAAGACAGCTGCTGAAGCTCTAAATATTACGGAGTATAGTCCGCGCAAGGCTGCTGCACTTTTGAAGAATACTCTAAAGTCAGCTATTGCAAATGCGCAGCACAATAACGGCCTTGACGTAGATACACTACGTGTTAAGAAGGCTGTATTCGACGAGGGTGTCAGCATGCGCAGGTTCTGGCCTCGCGCCCGTGGTTCTGCAAGCCCTATTGAAAAACAGACGAGCCATATCACAGTGGTTCTTACTGATGAATCAAAGTAAAGGAGTTGAGCCTTGGGACAGAAAGTAAATCCTATCGGTTTCCGTATTGCTGTCAATAAGGACTGGCGTTCACGCTGGTTCGCAGACAAGCGTAATTTCGGAGATTTTCTAAAGGAAGATTGCATCATCCGTGACACAGTTACGAATGAGCTAAAGAAGGACCCATCCGACAAAGAGAGTAAGGATGGTGGCGTAGCAGATATCCGTATCGAGAGAGACGGTGCACGCGTACGTGTGACAATTCACACCTCACGCCCATCTATCGTAATTGGTAATAAGGGTGACCGCACAAAGAAGCTAAGCGATTTGCTTGCACGCAAGACAAAGCGCGAGGTTTATGTTGAGGTTGTAGAGGTACGTGATCCTGATGCAAATGCTAAGCTAGTAGCAGAGAGCATCGCACAGCAGATTCTACATCGTGTAGCAATGAAGCGCGCAATGAAGCGTGCTCAGAAGCTAGCAATGGATCTAGGTGTTGATGGAATCAAGATTAGTGCAGCAGGCCGTATCAATGGTGCAGAAATTGCACGTACAGAGTGGATGAAGGAGGGCAAGGTTCCTCTACATACTCTACGCGCTAACATAGATTATGGTTTCGCAGAGGCAAATACTCCTGCAGGTATCATTGGCGTAAAGGTCTGGATCTGCAAGAAGGAAAATTATCAGCCAAAGCAGCAGAGAAGGGGTAAGTCACATGCCGCTAATGCCTAAAAGAGTTAAGCACCGCAAGGTGCAGCGTGGTAGCCGCTCTGGTATAGCTACTAGCAATACTCAGCTTGCACAGGGTGATTATGGTCTAAAGACACTTGAGCGTGCTTGGATCACAAATATCCAGATTGAAGCATGCCGTGTTGCAATTAACCGTCACCTAAAGCGCCGCGGTCAGCTATGGATTCGTATCTATCCAGATAAACCAGTATCCAAGAAGCCTATCGAGGTTCGTATGGGTAAGGGTAAAGGTAATCCAGAGTTTTGGGTAGCAGTAGTTCTACCTGGCCACGTAATGTTTGAGCTTGCAGGTGTTCCTGATGGTCTAGCACGTGAGGCAATGCGCCTTGCTGCAGCTAAGCTAGGTGTACGCACAGTTCTAATCCGCCGTGATGGCACAGAGCTTTAAGGAGAGCACGAAATGAAAGTTAAGCAGATTCGTGAAAACACAACTGAAGAGATTTTGGCTCAGATTAAAGAGGCTGAGCGTGAAATCGCTGTAACAAAAGTCAAGAATGCAGCAGCAGATGGTTCTGTAAAGCCTGTTAAGGTACGTACACTCCGTCGTGATGTAGCTCGTATGAAGACAGTAATCCGCGAACGAGGAGAATAATAACAATGTCTGAAGAAGTTGTTAAAGAGCCTGTTGAGCGCAATCGTCGTAAGACACGTAGAGGTACTGTTGTTAGCAAGAGCGGTGACAAGACTATCGTAGTACTTGTTGAGCGTCGCTACCACCATAAGCTCTACAAGAAGCAGCTTATCGCTCGCAATAAGTTCCACACACATGATGAGGAAAACAAGGCAGTTGTTGGTGATTTCGTAGAGATACAGGAGTGCCGCCCACTAAGCCGCATGAAGCGCTGGCGCCTCGTTAGAATCATCGATACTAAGGCAGTAGCCGGAGAGGTTAAATAACATGATCCAGGAAGAAACCGATTTGGCAGTAGCGGATAACACAGGTGCACGTCGCGTACGTTGCTTCCGTGTACTAGGTCAGCGTAAGCGTTATGCATACGTAGGTGACGTAATCCGCGTAGCCGTAAAAGAAGCTCAGCCTAACGGTGCGGTTAAGAAGGGTCAGGTATGCCTAGCAGTTATCGTACGCACAGCATATCCAATTCGCCGCGCAGATGGCTCATACATCAAATTCGATAGCAATGCAGTAGTAATTGTGGATGCAAAGAAGAACCCAATCGGTTCACGTATCTTTGGCCCTGTTGCTCGTGAATTGCGCGATAAGAACTATATGAAGATTGTTTCATTAGCTCCGGAGGTATTGTAATGAGCGTAAAGAGAATTAAAAAGGACGATGTAGTAATCGTAATCGCTGGCAAGGATAATGGCAAGACAGGTAAGGTTCTAGCTGTTGATTATACCAAGAACAAGGCTTTGGTCGAGGGTATCAACATGAAGAAGAAGACTGTTGCAAAGAGCCAGGCATATCCAGAGGGTGCAATCGTTGATTTGCCTTCTCCAATCGATATGTCAAATATCATGCCATACGATCCAGAGGCTAAAAAGGGTGTTCGTATCTCTCGCGTTCGTGAGGATGGTAAGAGCGTACGTGTTGCTAAGGGCACAGGCTATCGTTTCGAGAACAAGTAAGGATAAGTACAAATGGCAAATCTTAAACAGAAATACCAGGATCAGGTCGTGCCAGCTCTAAAGCAGAAGTATGGCATCACAAATCCTATGGTTGTACCTAAACTTGAGAAAATCGTTGTTAATATGGCTTTCGGTATCGTTGATAAAGATACACAAAAGTCTGTTATCGAAGATTTGGCAAAGATTACAGGCCAGAAGCCAGCTCTTTGCGCAGCTCGTAAGAGCATCTCTAACTTCAAACTCCGTGAAGGTATGGTTATCGGAGCTAAGGTCACTCTTCGTGGCAGCAGAATGTACGATTTCTTAGATCGTTTCATTAACATTGCTCTACCACGTATTCGCGACTTCCGCGGTGTACCTAATAAGGGCTTCGACCACAGAGGTAACTATACTCTTGGTTTGAAGGAGCAGACCATTTTCCCTGAAATCGATCTAAGCCGTCATGGCGCACCAGAGCAGGGTATGGATATCACCATCGTAACAACAGCTGATACAGATGAGAAGGCAAAAGAGCTTCTCGCTCAGCTAGGTATGCCTTTCGCAGGCCGCTAATGGGAGCTAGAAAACTATGGCAAGAAAAGCATTAATCGCTAAGGCAGCACGCAAGCCTAAGTTTAAGGTTCGTGGCTATAATCGCTGCAGCCGCTGTGGTCGCCCACACGCATTTATGGGAAAGTTCAAGCTTTGCCGTATTTGCTTCCGTGAGCTAGCAGTAACTGGTCAAATCCCAGGCGTAACTAAGGCATCATGGTAAGAAAAGGAGCTACGTTAAAATGAGTTTGACAGATCCAATCGCAGATATGCTAACACGTATCCGCAATGCACAGAGTGCAGGTATCGAAATCATTGAGCTACCTAGCTCAAATCAAAAGGCTGGAATCGCTAGCGTTCTTAAAGAAGAGGGCTACATTGCAGACTTTGAAATCGAAGGCGATGCAAAGAAGGTTCTACGTATCGCTCTTAAGTACGACGAGAATGAGAAGCCAGTAATTCGTGGCATCCGCCGCGAGTCTACTCCAGGCCTACGCCGCTTCTGCGGTTGCGATGAAATTCCTCGCGTACTAGGTGGTCTAGGAATTGCAATTCTCTCAACAAACCGTGGTATCATGGCTGGTCACAAGGCTCGCCGTGCTAAGCTCGGTGGCGAGATTATCTGCAGCGTTTGGTAATAGGGGGAACGTAATATGTCAAGAATTGGTAAGACTCCAGTTGAAATCAAGGCAGGCGTTACTCTAGCTATCAATGATGGTGTAGTAACCGTAAAAGGTAAGCTTGGCGAGCTATCATACACTCTTCCAGAGGGTATTGCAGCAGAAGTCAAGGATAACCAGGTTATCGTAACACGCGCTTCTGATATTCGTCAGCACAAGTCCTTCCATGGCCTAGCTCGTACACTAATCAACAATATGATTGTTGGTGTTACTGATGGCTATAAGAAGACACTTGATATCGAGGGTGTTGGTTTTAAGGCTGTTATCGCTGGTTCCACACTTTCTCTATCTCTAGGCTTTGCATCTCCTAAGGATTATACAATCCCAGCAGGTGTTAAGGTTACAGAGCAGGGTGGTGTGAAAATCATAGTTGAGGGCATCGACAAGCAGCTAGTTGGTCGTGTCGCAGCAGATATTCGCTCTTATTACCCAGCAGAGCCATATAAGGGCAAGGGTATTCGTTACACGGATGAGAAGATTCGTCGTAAGGAAGGTAAGACAGTTGCTTAATAGGAAGAACTTTAAGTTATGAAGCTTGAAAATCGTAAAGACTATCGTATCCGCCGCCATAAGCGCCTACGTCAGAAGATCGCAGGTACAGCAGCACGCCCACGTATGTCAGTATTCGTTTCAAATTCTCACATGTATGTGCAGTTTATTGATGACGATGCAGGCACAACACTAGCAGCTGCAAGCACACTAGGCATGGATGCAAAATTAAATATCGAAACAGCTAAGGCTCTAGGCGAGAAAGCAGCTGAGGCAGCTAAAGCTAAGGGTATTACGACAATCGTTATCGACCGCGGTGGTTTCCGTTTCCACGGCCGCGTTAAGCAGCTAGTTGAGGCAGTACTTGCAGCAGGTCTAAAGGTTCGTGAAGAGGAGGCTGAATAATGGCATTCGAAGATAAAGAGACTCCTGAGTTTGAGGAGAATGTCGTATTCGTTAATCGTTGTGCTAAAGTAGTTAAGGGCGGTCGCCGTTTTAGCTTCAGTGCAGTTGTTGTTATCGGTAACCGTGCTGGCAAGGTAGGTCTTGGCTTTGGTAAGGCAAATGAGGTTAGCGAAGCTATCCGTAAGGGAACAGAAGCAGCTAAGCGTGCTCTAGTAACAATCAAAATGAAGGGAACAACAATCCCTCATGAGGTTACTGGTCAGTGCGATGGTGGCCGCGTTCTACTAAAGCCTGCATGTGATGGTACTGGTGTTATCGCTGGTGGTGGTATGCGTGCAGTTCTAGAACTATCTGGTATTCACAATATCCTCGGCAAGAGCCAGGGCAGTAAGAACCGTTTGAACGTAGTTAAGGCTACTTTTGACGCACTATCCCAGCTCCGTACAGCCGAAGAGATTAAAGCTCAGCGTAATGCATAAGGAGAATGAAAATGACATTATCACTTTCTAATCTTTATACTACACCTGGCTCAAACAAGAAGTCAAAGCGTCTTGGCCGTGGTGAGTCATCAGGTAAGGGTAAGACCTCTGGTAAGGGTAATAAGGGCCAGATGGCTCGTAAGGGTCACAAGAGGAAGGTTAACTTCGAGGGTGGTCAGATGCCACTATTGCGTCGTCTTCCAAAACGTGGCTTCAAGAACCCAGCACGTGTTTCTTACACAGCAGTAAATCTTGAGGTACTAAACACATTCTTCAAGGATGGCGATGTAGTTGATGCAGCAGCTCTTGTAGCTGCAGGTGCAGTTAAGAAGTTCGCTAATGGCGGCTTTAAGGTACTATGCAAGGGTGATCTAGAAAAGAAGCTAACTGTTAAGGCAAATGCTTTCTCAGCAACAGCTAAGGCTAAGATCGAATCCCTAGGTGGTACATGCGAAGTAATTGCTTAATCTAAGTAAATACCGCAATCACATAAAAAGGCGTGGGCTAAGGCTCACGCCTTTTTTTGTGTCAAAAAACAAATCGTTTCGTGCTGCTGCATTCCTGCTGCAGTTCCGTGTTGGGTGCGCGCCAATGTGACGGCTAATCCTACGTTGGCTCCCGCCTAAGGGAAGTTGGGGAGGTTGGGGAGGCTTGGCTGATGGTTGTGGTGTTGTGGCAATTGAACCGATTGGGTAAAAAACGCTCTGCGTCTGCAATGTTTGGGCTATAGATTTTTGTTTGTCTTTATTTTTTCGTGTGTTATAATAAGGTTGTTAAATACAAAAGTTTATTGTTTGAATTGGTAATAAAGAATTGAATATAACCCTGGAGGATTGCATGAATAATTCTAAAGAAATAATAAACGTACAAGTTGAAGCGTCTATTAAAGAAAGTATTTTCTCTATAAGAGGTCAACAAGTAATAGCAGATAGGGATATCGCTAAATTATATGGTGTTACAACAAGTGCATTAAATCAAGCCGTTAAGCGCAATCATAAACGATTCCCAGAGCGATTTATGTTTCAGCTTACAGATGAAGAATTTCATAAATGGAAATCACAAATTGTGATATCCAAAATGTCTGACTCTTCGTTCCGCATGGGGTTGCGAACAAAACCATATGTATTTACAGAGCATGGTGTAACAATGTTAGCAGCTGTATTAAAGAGTCAAACTGCTATAAATATTTCTCTATCAATAATAGACGCCTTCATCGCTATGCGTAGATTTATATCTATGAACGAAGATGTGTTTAAAAGAGTGCAGATGCTTGAATTACGTCAGAATTTAGATCAAGAACACGATGAAGCTCAATTTAAAAAGGTTTTTGCGACAACGAGAGCAAGACTATGTCCAACGTCAAGCGCCAGTGTCGTGCGCTGCACACACTCCAACACAATCCTGAACATCCTGCAAATCGTGTAATCCTGTTTTACTGCGCGAGAGCGCACTCGCGCGCCAATCTCCTCGCACTTTTATCCATCACATTAGCCTCTGGGGAATATCACATTGCATGTTATCGTCATGGGCTTAATGAGCAGTAGCTCAAAGTCTTCGTATTTCTAAAATTATTCACGTAATTGTAATATTGTGCCAAATATTTGTAAAGCAATGCCAAACTACTGATATTTATTGACGGATTGCTTCTGTAGGTATAAAATATTCATTACCAATTAGGGAAATTCGATTGTTGTACTTTATCAATGAAAACATATAATATGAAAATAAGTAATAAAATTGTGATGGCATTGTGTTTAATGCTATTTTTTATATCAGAAGTTAGTGCTGTTGTATATAGAACAGGCTTTCAGCAATTTAAATATGGTTGTAATTCTAATTCGTCAGCTGATTTGACTCAGACAGCTGCATCTATAACTGATGCAACTAAGTTAGATGTTACAGAAACAACACTTATGGCTAGTATCAATGGTACTGGGAATATTTTAAATCCAGTTTCTGGTAAGACATGGAAATGGGGTGATTATACCACCTTTGGTTATGAAGCAGAAATTTATCTTGAGCCAGGCACATATACATTTTGGGGGCGCTATGATGATGGCGGTGCTGTTGTGATGAAAGATAACGTCATTTATACACATGGCAACCAATCTGGTTATGGTTTTGATCCTGCAACGGGAGATTTTGTTGTAGAAAAGGCTGGTTGGTATAATTTCCGTGGATATGTATGGGATTGGACTGGCGGAAAAGCACCATGTGGAAGTGCAAAGAGTGCTATCCAAATGAAGAAGGATGGTGGCGATTGGATTATTGATATGGCTGGTATTCCTGCACGTCATTCTACAGGTGAGGAATATGTTACTATTACTGAAGTGGGTGTAACTAATCAGAAAGATGCGTTTGAGGTTTATGCTTCAGTTACATTGCCTGAAGGTGTTAATGCTCAGGTGTATGCGTTAGCATCATCAGGAAATATTGGATATGCTCCAAAAGCAAATTGGTCGGTAGCAACAGCTGCTCAAGAAGTAATAGGTACTGGTGAACCACAAAATTTAGTATTTACAGTTGATTGTAATGGGCTTATTGACCCATATATCGTTATTTATTCAGAAAATATTGATACCACAGGTTTATCAGAGGCTTATGCTTCAGATTCAGAATGGAATACAACTTATGGATATTCTTCTTTGTTTTCAATAGAAGAATCTGGTTTGAATCCTATTATCATTGAAAACGTTTCTATGCTTCATAATAGCAATGGAGCTTATACGGTTTCAGGTTCCCTTTATGGAGTGACTGCTGACATTTATTTTATTGCAAATGATGGAAGCACATCAGTAACAAATATTATTCAAGCAGGTGTAGAGGCGGGAAATTCTTTCTCTAGTGCTTTATCGGGGCTATCTTCCGATAAAACCTATGCTATTTCTTTATATGTTGATGCTGATAGTTTTGATTTAGAAAAGCCTTTAGGTATTATTTATACAGGTGATCTAAAATTTAGTAATCCAGTAAATCCAGATGAAATAGGTCTAAAACCAGGAAGTATAACAGTTTCTCGTGTAAATGCTGATCCATATCCTATTACATTTAGCTATACAATAACATCTACTGAGGCAACAGCAGCAGAGGGTGTAACATGGGCTGCACCACTAGCTTCTGTTACAATCCCTGCTGGTTCAACAAGTGTTGATATATCAGTTGTGCCTTTAATGGACACAAATATAAATAAGGATATTAGCCTATTTATTAGCATAAAGGAGGGAAATTTTGAGGTTCCTGTTCCTTATGAGTTGATTCTTAATAATAAGGAAAAAATATTATTTTCATTCTATTCTTTAAAGCGCATTTTCACTCCATCTGCAGCAATTAAGGAGCTTATTGGAGAGAATGAATATAAAGATTTTCCTGTGCTATTACGTTTGTCTAAAGATATTTCTGCTATGTTAAAAACAGAAGGTGGAACAGATATTTTCATACTTGACGAAAAAGGCAAGGAATTGTCATTTGATTTAGATATATTCAATCCAAATGGAGAAACACTTGTTTGGGTAAAGATTCCAAGCTTTTCTGCAACAACAGAGTTGGAGGTTTTCTATTCAGGAATTGACAATTATGAAAATAATCCAACAAATGTATGGACAGAGTATGCAGGTGTTTGGCATTTTTCTCCTGCAGATGTAGGTGCGACTGAAATTTTAGATGCAACAGGAAATGGTCTTGTCGGAGCAATTACAGGAGAAGTTTCTGTTTATGATGGAGAGGATTCAGTTGCTGGAATGGGTGCTCTTTATACAACAAATAAAATAAAAGTTCCAGACTATGATGTATATCTAGATGATTTATCTAAATTCAGTGTGTCTGGCTGGTTTAAATTACCACTTCAGAGCAATGGCTATGCTACTTTCTTCTATAAAAAGAATGGCGGGGATTGGAATGATAGAAAGGGCTGGTATATAGAATTAAGTCAAAGCACAACTAAAGCAAATCTTGTTTTAGATAATACCTCTACCTTGTATTTTAATGATGTTAGCCAAAATTGGAATTATTTTAATGTTGTTTCTGATGGAACAGGTGTAAAGGTTTACATCAATGGTTCTAGCTCTCCTGCAACAAAGAGGGATAATTATGTAATACAGGCCAGTGGTAAAGGAGCCGAAATTTCTGCACCGAATTGTGCTGTGCGTGAATATCGTGTTCGCAATGGAGTTGCTTCTCCAGAGTTAACAGCTCTTGAATATGCAACAATGGCAGATCATGAGTTCTTTGTATATGGAGAAGCAATACCGACTGATGAAAGTGCATTAAAATTAAGTGTTCCATCTATAGTAACGAATGCGGATGGTTCATTTACTGCATCAGTTGAGGTTATAGAAAATTCAGGCGATGTTGGATTTGTATATATTTCAGAAGATATGGCAATAACAAATATTGTTGCACAGGTTGAAGGTGCTGGCTTGGTTACAGGAATTCCACAAAACCTAGTAGTAAACAAAACATATATGCTTTGCTCATACGGAAAGAATTCTATAGGAACAGAGACCTTAGTTAAGGGACCTATCTTCTATAATGGTAATATATCAATTGAAAAACTTTCTGATTCGGAGGAATTTGGGTTGGTTCCAGGTGTATTCCGTATTTCGCGTGAAGATACAGCATTTGATATTGAAGTAAATATTGCTTGCTCAGGTACTGCTATTGCAGGCCAAACCTACGAGAGTCTTCCTTCTACTGTAATAATCCCAGCTGGTTCAACCTATGTTGATGTAGAGGTTAAGCCAATGCTTGATTTTGCAGTAAGTTCAGACACGACGGTAAATGTTACATTAGCAGATGGTCCATATAATGTTGATGCTTCTCAATCCTCTGTGGAAATGACAGTTATCAATGTAAAAGCTCCAGAGGGTAGCAATACATGGGTAGCATCAACAAAAGGTCTTGCCTCAGATCCAAATAATTGGTCCAAGGGGCATATCCCACAAGATGGCGATGCAATTCTGTTTGATCACAATTTCTCAAATCAGGATTGTGTTTGGGATGTTGGTGCTGTGCTTGCAAGCTGGACACAAAAGGAAGGCTATACAGGTACTATTGAATTTCAGACAACCTTTGATGACACTCTCCCACAGGTTAAGGTGCTTGGAGATGTTGAAGTATTAAATGGTGTTTGGACACATTCTGCAAACAATGCTGAAGAGGTCTATCGCTTAGCAGTTTCGGTTGGTGGTGATTTAACTCTAGCAGCTACTGCAAAAATCGATGTTCGATTGAAGGGCTTTGCTAGAAAACAAAGCTATCCTAATGCGGGGCTAGGTGTTCATGCAGGTGGTACATCAAAAGGAGACAAGGTTTATGGTGACTTGTATGAGCCAATTAACCTAGGAAGTGGCTCTGAGAATGCAGGTGGTGGAGCTGTTCACCTTGTTGTTGGTGGAAATGCAATTCTTGAGGGCTTGATTACAACTCAATCTCAGAAGGAGAATAGTGACTATTGTGGTGCACCAGGCTCAATCTATATAAAGGCAAATACCATTTCTGGCGAAGGTGAAATTCTTGCTAATTCAAATAATCTACGCTCCTCAGGCGGAAGAATTTCACTTGTTGTAACAGGAGACAATAAGCTAGCAAAGGATCGCTCTAAGCTTAATGCTCAAGGAAATGTGCCTAATACCAGAGGCGGAGCAGGAACAATCCTTGTAAAGACAACAGCTGAAGCATATGGTATTTTGTATATAGATAATGTTGTTAGAAGTAATTATTTTATAAATCTTTACCCAAGTCATAATGAGGTAACACTTATCCCTGAGGGAGAAAATTGGATCGTTGATGGAATTGTTTTTGCAAATGAAGGCATATTAGCAGTTCAAGAAGGAACCACATTAACTCTTCCAAAAGGTTTTGCTTCTATCTCAGGCAGCTCACATAAGGCTGGTCTTCTTTATAATGGAGGTACAATTATTGCTGCAGATGCGGATGAAGCAACGGATACAGCCCTAATTCAAGGCAAATGGGTATTCCAAGCAAATAAGCCGTTTGTATTCTCAGGTAATCTAATTGTTAAAGATGAAGGAGCTATTGGCTGCGTACGTTTGCGCCAAATAACAGATATTATTTATGGCTGCGACATCAAGGTTAATGGCGATATGACAGTTGAGGAAACTGGCTTTATGTATGCAGATGTAACAGGTCACTCTCATAAAGGTTATGATTACTCTCGTGAATATTATGGGGATGCCTATGCTTATGGTGGTCAGCTAGCTATGAGCACAAATGGTGTGTATGGTTCAATTCTAAATCCTAATATGCCAGGTTCCTACGGCGGTGCAAATGATGGCAATGATCAGAATCTTGGCGGAGGATTGATTAAGGTTACTGTTGAAGGAACTCTTGCCTTGGATGGTAAAGCAACAGCTATTGGTGGTCTATCAAATAATGTTAGAGGAACTGGTGGAGCAATCAATATTACGGCAGGCAATTTGACAGGTGCTGGTAGCATTGCTGCTCATGGCTACAGTGTTAATACAACTCCAAGCGGTCCAACAAATAATAATAATTCAGATATTAAAACACTTGCAGGCGTTCGCTCACATCGTAATGTTAAAGCAGCCTCCCCTGGCGGTCGCGTTGCTATCCGTTTGACAGATAAGGATGCAACACTTTCAGAGCATTGGAGTGCCGTCAATAACATTTTAGCATACGGAGGAAACTTTACAAATAGCACAACTAAGGCTATTGATAATTTATATTCTGCATCAGCTGGAACAATCTATATCCAAGAGGGTGATGAAGAAGAGGGTGAGGGTACTATTTTTGTTTACAACAATGGTTTGGTAGATAATCCAGCATATACACCAATCCCATCTGTAAAATATAATGATGGCGAGGATTTATCAAAAACTTCCTTGTATGCTGGTGCCGCAGGTAAGGTACGTATTTGTCAGGAAGAGCTAAAGCTTAATATATTGACAGTAGAGGAGTCCTCTGTAATCGATTTGTTTGGTTCAACTCTATCTGTAACACGTGCAAAGATTGGTGGTAAGTCATTAGGAGCAGGTGTGTATGAGCCATCTGATTTTGCTGACAACCTAGTTGACACATCAGAGGCTGGTGGTGGCACAATCGTTGTGTTGGGAGAAGGAACGCTAATACTTCTTCGCTAACAAGCTAGCTTTATTTAAACTGGAATATCAGATGCTAAGCCGTTGGTTTTAGGGCTTAGCATCTTTTTTATTAAGGTTAGGTGTCTCTGCGTTCCTTCGGCGAAACGCGGAGCACACGTAGTGTGATTTTCCTGAGAACGGAGACACGGAGGGATGCTTGGAAAAGTATGGAGAAGCGACTTCCAGTCGCTTTGCGTGCAGTAGCACGCTTATGCTTCAATGATAGCTAAAAGTACGAGGAAGGTGGGACATGGGACGATAGACGGTTGAACGACTGAGACATGAGACGCGAGACGTGAGACAAGGTCATGAGACCAAAAAGACAATCAGACGTAACCTAATTGACGTTAGACGTTAGACAACGAGAAAGCTTTCAAGCTCCCGCTGTGGCCTTCGGCGAAACGCGGAGCACACGTAGTGTGATTTTCCTGAGAACGGAAACACGGAGAGTATTCTGGGGTTTTGGAATGATTGTTGGCACAATTCTCCATTGTCCTCCGTACTCCGTGTTAAGCGAAAGCAATAAGTGCTAAGATGTGTCTCGCGTCTAATCGTCTATCAGTTTTCTAATGTCTACAGTCCAACCTTCGCACACTTAGTGACCACACAAGTCTCTTCGGGAGAAAGAAAAAGGTTTCCCACAGAGACACAGAGACACAGAGAAAAGAACGGGACAACACTCTGTGCCTCTGCGTCTCTGCGGGAAATAAGAATATCCGTATGAATATAACATGTTCAAGCCTCCTAATCTCCTTTGTCCTCCGTAAAAATCACACTATGTGTGTCCGTGTTAGGCGAAAGCAATAAGTGCAACGATTTAAACGCTGACGCTATAGCCTTCGGCGAAACACGGAGGATTAAGAGGCTCGGAGACACGGAGAGGGGATTGGGGCTATTGTAATGATTGCTAGCACAATTCTCTGTGTCTCTGCGTCTCTGCGGGAGGGGAGAACCTCGCACTTTTAGCTCACACGCAAGTAATCCTGGCAATCATGCAAATCTTGTAATCCTGTTTTACTGCACTAATGTGCATACACGGCATACACAGATTTGCACGGATGTTTGGGTGCATTTCAGCATTTAAAAAGTAATTGATATAAATTGTGTAATCCATTTAGTTATGCAATTCCCTTCAAATTGCGTTTGAGCTATTCTATTTCTTTGACTTTGTATTTCCAAAATGATAAAATTATGACATATATCGTTTTAGCACTTATTGTGCCCAATTTTTATAAAAAATCTTCTATTAAAACAAAAGGTAAATTATGGATCTTAAAGCCGCATATAAGACAATCATGGATGACCATTTTACTCCAAAAATGGAAATTTCTTTTATCGATGGAGATAAACGCCAAACTCTATCCTATGAGAAGGTCTCTTGGGTAATTGATGGTGAGAACAAAGGCTTGAGATATGGCGAAAATCCTGGCCAAGAAGCTGCTGTATATAAGTTGGTTAATGGAAATCTTGTTCTTGGCGATGTAGAAAGTATTCAGGCAGGAAATATCCTTGCGTCAGAGCCAGAGCTTCTCCAGTCAGGTAAGCACCCTGGTAAAACAAATCTTACAGATGCTGATAATGCTCTTAATATACTTCGCTATCTAACAGACACACCTTGCTCTGTAATAGTAAAGCACAATAATCCATGCGGTGTAGCAAAGGCAGATTCTCTTGTAGATTCGTTCTCAAAGGCATATAGAGCAGATCGCGTTGCTGCTTTTGGCGGCTGTGTTGCCCTAAATCGCGAGGTTGATATAGAGACAGCAAAGCTAATCGCAGAAAATTACATGGAGGTGGTGGTCGCTCCAGAATTTGCTCCTGGTGTAATGGATATTTTTGCTGAGAAGAAGAATCTTCGCGTAATGCGTATTAAAAACATGAGCCGTTTGACAGATTTTGTGGCAAAACCATTTGTTGATTTTAAGTCTCTTATTGATGGTGGACTTGTTGCTCAGTGGTCATTTACCCCACAAGCACGTAAGGCAGAGCAATTCTTGCCAGCTGAATGTAAGCGAAAGGATGGCACAATCCATCGCATTAAGCGTATGCCAACAGCAAAGGAATATGATGATTTGGTATTTGGCTGGCTAGTCGAAGCTGGTGTAACAAGTAACTCTGTTCTTTATGTTAAGGATGGTGTAACTGTCGGCATTGGAACTGGAGAGCAAGACCGTGTTGGTGTAGCAGAGATTGCTCGTGATAAGGCTTATCGTAAGCTTGCTGATTTAATCTGCTTTGATAAATACCAGGTCCCATATAATGATTTACAACTCCGTTTTGGTGATGAGGGATTGAAATATAAGGCAGAGATTGATGAGGAAACAGCTGCACGTAAAGGTGGTTTGCCTGGTTGTGCAATGGTTTCAGATGCATTCTTCCCATTCCGTGACGGTGCAGAGGTCGGTATTCGTGAAGGTATTACATCAATCGTTCAGCCTGGTGGAGCAATTCGCGACTGGGATGTTATTGATTGCTGTAATGATGCTGGTGTAGCAATGGTATTCACCGGACAGCGCTCATTCAAGCACTAATAAGTTTTGAATAATTAGAATGGTGGCAAAAGGATACTCTGCCACCATTCCTGGATGTTGGCTTTTAAAAAGAGGTTAAGCATGGGAAGTATAGAATTAGCTCGTCGTGTTTTTGATATAGAAATTGATGGATTAGTAGCTGTAAGAGACTCTATAGATGAGCATTTTCTTAAGGCTATGGATATGTGTTTAACCGCCCTATCAAAGGGAGGAAAGCTTGTTGTCACTGGCGTGGGAAAGAATTTACATATTGCTGAAAAAATGTCGGCTACACTAGCTAGCACGGGCTCTACAAGTGTGGTTCTAAACCCTTCTCAAGCAATTCACGGAGATTTGGGTATACTTGCCCAAAATGATGTTCTTTTTGCATTAAGTTATTCTGGTGAGTCAGAAGAAATCAAGAACTTAATTCCGGCTGTTCGGAGACTTGGTGTGCCAGTAATTGCTATTACTGGGTATGCAGAGAGTGGCTTGGCAAAGCTCAGTCAGGAGGTTGTTCTTGCAAAGGTTCCTAAAGAGGCTTGTCCTTTTGGTATGGCTCCTACAGCAAGCACAACAGCAACCCTTGCTCTTGGCGATGCTCTTGCTATGGCTTTATTAGATGCAAGAGGCTTTAGAAAAGAGGAATATGCAAAGCTTCATCCAGGAGGTGCGATTGGTCGTGCTTTGCTCCTACGTGTAAAGGATATTATGCGTAAGGATGAAAAGGTGGCAAGGGTTCTTTCTACAACAACAGTTAAAGAGGTGGTTGTCTCGATGACAAAGGCACGTGGTGGTGCTGCGTATGTCGTAGATGAGTCAGATAAGCTTGTTGGTATCTATACAGATGGTGATTTCCGTAGAAATGTAGCTGTAGGCAATTGTGATATTCTAAATTGCCAAGTATGCGAGGTAATGACCAAGAACCCAACCTGTGTAAAGCCTGAGATGCTTGCTGTAGATGTTCTTCGTATTTTAGAGCAGCGTAATATTGATGATTTGCCAGTTATTGATGATGCAGGCTGTCTCGTTGGTGCAATTGATATTCAGGATCTACCTAAAGTTAAGGTAATGTAATTTAAAATATGAAAAAGTTTGACACTATAGATGAAGTATTAGCAGATTTACGTGCTGGTAAATGCGTATGTGTTGTGGATGATGAAGATCGCGAGAATGAGGGCGATGTAATTTGTGCTGGTGAATTTGCTACTCTGGAAAATGTAAATTTTATGGCAACCTATGCTAAAGGCTTGATTTGTATGCCAATGACTGGCGAAATTACAAAGAAGCTTGGGCTTGAGCAGATGGTATCCACAAATACAGATAATCATGGTACTGCCTTTACTGTATCTATTGATCATGTTGATACCACAACAGGAATTTCTGCAAAGGAGCGCTCAGATACGGCAATTAAGGCATGCTCCCCAGAGGCTAAGCCAGAGGATTTCCGCCGTCCCGGACACATGTTCCCACTCCGTGCTCGCGAGGGCGGTGTTTTGTATCGTGCTGGTCATACAGAGGCAACAGTAGACTTGATGAAGCTTGCAGGCTTGTATCCAATTGGCTTGTGTTGTGAGATAATGAAAGACGATGGTAATATGGCTCGCCTTTCAGATATCGAGCAGTTTGCAGAACAGCATAATCTAAAGCTTTGCTCTGTAGCAGATATTATTGCATATCGCTTGCAGCAGGAGTCTTTTGTTGAATTTATTGAAGAGGTTGATATGCCAACACATTTCGGTCACTTCAAGCTACGAATGTATAAGTCTCTGATTGATGGTGCGGAGCATTTGGCACTTTATCAAGGCGATTTGTCTGCTTGTGATAAGCCTCCTCTTGTGCGTGTGCATAGCGAATGCTTTACAGGCGATGTTCTTGGCTCTTGCCGGTGTGATTGTGGGCAGCAGCTTCATGCTGCAATGCAGCGCATAGCAGAGGAGGGCTGTGGTGTCGTCCTTTATATGCGCCAGGAGGGTCGTGGAATCGGTCTAGCCAATAAGCTTCATGCATATAAATTGCAGGAGGCAGGGCTTGATACTGTTGAGGCAAATGTGAAGCTTGGTTTTGCTCCAGATCTACGTGATTATGGCGTTGGTGCACAAATTCTCCGTAAGCTTGGTTTAACAAATATCCGCTTGCTAACCAATAATCCCAAGAAGATTAAGGGACTAGAAGGATATGGCATAAAAATTGCCGAGCGCGTGGCAATCCAGTTTGAACCTAATGAGTATAATCAATGCTACCTTGAGGTTAAAAAGACCAAGATGGGGCATATTCTTTAAAAATGCAACTCACATTCTAAATAATCTGGTGCTGTGATTTTCCCCTTATCCACAAAAAACGGGGCTTCAGCCCCATCGGAGAGAAATTTATGGATATTAAACTATTTGATGAAGCCTTTGCATCAATCCCCGAAGCGTTTAAAAATGCTTCACCAATTTGTGCTATGGTGCTAGGTTCTGGCTGGAATACAGCTGTACAACAGCTTGAGGTAATTGCAGAAATATCGTATGCAGATATTCCTAATTATGGTGGAGCAACAGTTATTGGTCATGCTGGTAAGCTTTTACTTGTAAGAACAAAGTCAGGGCGTGAAGCTCTTGCTTTTTGTGGTCGCCGCCATTGGTACGAGGGAGCTGATTGGGAGGCTGTTGTAATGCCAGTGGAGATTGCTCGCCGTCTTGGTGTAAAAACAATGCTTATTACAAATGCAGCAGGTGGCATTCGCCAAAGCTTGCACCCTGGTGATATGGTGGCAATTCGCGATCATTTGCGTTTGACCGATATTAATCCACTTCGTGGTGCTCACAATCCTCTTTTTGGTCCACGCTTCCCTGATCAGTCTGCTGTCTATAACCCAGAGCTAATTCAAATGCTAAAGAATGTTGCTTTGCAGAATGGAACAATATTAACTGATGGTGTTTATGCTTTCTCAAGCGGACCTGTATTTGAAACACCAGCAGAGATTCGTGCCTACGGAATTCTTGGTGCAGATTTGGTTGGTATGTCAACAGTTCCAGAAGCTATTTTTGCTAGTGCAATAGGTATGAAGGTTGCAGCAGTAAGCTTTGTAAGTAATATGGCTGCAGGCATATCACCAAATTCAACCCTTTCGGGTGATGAGGTAATTGAGTGTGCAAATCAAAATGCTAGCTCAATGGCTCGATTGGTTCTTGGCTTTATTGAGGCTCTTTAAGTTTTTATTTATTAAACAAAATTATGTGTTAAAAGCGGTTGTGCCACAAGCGTAAATAAAATTTTGGTATGGGAAATACAAAAAAAACATCTTTTTCGTTTAAACTCTCTCCTCAACAGCAAGAGGAGCTTACAGAAATTTTAACAACAGGAAATTATGAGCCTCGTGAAGTGCCTTATACAAAGGTGGCAGTTTCTAGTCGACTCTGGGATTGTAACATTAATATTTATACCTCGGGTAAGTGTCTCATACAAGGCTCAGGAGCAGAGGAATTTGTTATAAATATTATGGAGCCATCAATTTTAAAGGAAATTGTTGTCGGCTATGATGATGTTGCTTCGTCTAAGGCTCCTTCTGAAGAAGAGCTTTCACCGCATATTGGTGTAGATGAAAGTGGTAAAGGTGATTTCTTTGGTCCACTTGTTATTGCTGCTGCTTATACAAACGAAGATCTTTACAAGCGCCTTCGTGAGATAGGTGTACAGGATAGTAAAGCTATTACAAGTGATAAACAGGCGATTGCCATTGCAGAGAAAATAAAGAAAATACTTGGTCCAACAAGATATGCAATCGTCCGCATAGGAAATGCTGCATATAATCGACTTTATGCCAAATATAAGAGTGTAAATACAATTTTGGCTTGGGGTCATGCTAGGGCAATTGAGAATTTAATAACAAATATTCCGTCTTGCAAGCTCGCAATTTCTGACCAATTTGGTAATACAGAGGAAATCATTAAGCGTGCATTGATGCAAAAAGGTAAGTCAATTGAGCTAAAGCAACGGCATAAGGCGGAGGCTGATGTCGCTGTGGCTGCTGCATCAATTTTAGCTCGAGAGGCATTTTTGACAAGCCTAAAGCAGATGGAAGAAAAGTATACCAATAAGTTCCCTAAGGGGGCGTCTCCTCAAGTGAAGGAGGCTGCTGCTTTATTGGCAGAGGCACATGGTATAAACGTATTTGTTGAGACCTCAAAGTGTCATTTTAAGACGCTTGACGATGTGCTAAAAAGGGTTGGGCATGCTCGCGAAGAAATGCCAGAGGAATGTCAGGTTCGCTCAAAAGAGTTTTCTTAATTGAGAGCGGATTTAAAATTGAAAATAATTTATTTAATGTAAATTTAAGGATTTTTATATGTTAGAAGTGGCTATTGGACGTCTTGGTCTAGTCAGTATATTGGTATTTGTTTTTTGGGTGTATTTTATCAATTTCACAAAGGCAGGACAGTCATTTTTCTTTAACAAGCACCTATTGTTAATGCGGCAGTGTGCTCAAAAGCTTGTTGGTTATGTGATGGGTTTATCTAGAGCAATAGGTTATAAGACTGCCACAGTTATTGCCATAATATTGGCTCTTTTGATAAATACGGTTCTTATAAAGGCTCTTCATTTTCACCCGTTTGTTTATTTTTATCCTAAGTCGCCAGCAGGGGAAAGCTTTTTAATTATGCTATTAGGGAGTGTGTTTGGCGTAATATTATTGTGGGGACAATTAGCGATATTAACATGTTTTTTACGTCTGCGAATAAAGCATAAAAACGATGTGGTAAATGCTCTAGAGTGCATAACTTTTCCGGTGACAAACTTTCGTTCTGCCACAGTTAATTTATGTGTTGGTTTTGGTGTAATTTTTGTGGCATTATGTGGGTTGTATTTGTTAAATGGCATACCCGAAAATATTGCCAGCTCATTTTTATTGATAATAAAATATTTTTTATTGTCTATAGCTGATATCTTGTTGATAATAAAGAACTTAATCTTTTTATTTATTATTTTATCATTGTTGTCAATATTTACTAAAAGATTGGAATTAATTGTCATTACTAACGAATGGGTATCTGTGCTTGGGTTTTCTGTTTTCCCAGTTAAGCTACAGGTGTTGATGATTGATTTTTCTCCAATTATTGCTATTTGGATTTGCGGAATAGTGCACACTATTTTGCATGGACTATTACACGGATAGCTTGAAAAGTGCATATGCGTGGTGTAACACGGCTAAGCACGGATTTTCACTGATGCCTTACACGGATACTTTGTGTACACATATGCCATTACAATATTCGTGTTCCCGTATTCGTGCAGATTTGTGCAGATTTGTGTACGTGTCGTGGGCATGCGTGTACGTGAAAAAAATCCATCCGTGTATATATATAGTATAGATTAGTGTTGCTATTTTGAATTGATTTGTGGTATTATTCTAGATGTTATCCTATAGGTGTACTATACCCAAATAAAAATAGAGGAATATCCTATGAAAATATTTGAGAAATCTTTACAAGTTTTTACATCAATTTCAATTTTCGCATTAGCATGTACAAGCCTTAATGCAGCTGTTACTATTACTCAGGATGATTTGAGTGGAGCTTGTTATCCTAATTTTGCGACATGGCAAAGTAAGTTCCCTAGTGGAGAATATAAAACTCTATCATCGATTGTAGATAACTGGAAATGTACTCTAACGATGATGGAATATAACGAAATATTTTTAAAAGGAGAATCTTACCTTAGATGTGAAACAGATCTTGATGTAGGTACAATATGGATTCTAGCTCAAATTGATCCAGATACTGAAGAATATTACAAATCATTGAATATTGAATTAGGTAAGAAGTCTGGACGTAACTATATTTGGGGCGATGCTATGTTAAAAACATTTTCGCAATATACAAATACAGTTGCCGGAACAGCTATTATGTCTACAGCAACATATACAGAAAATATTTATCATGACAATAATAATCGCTATCAATTGTTGCGTCTTGATTTAAATTTACCAGAAAAATTTGGTATTCGTATTTCATCTCCTTTAGCAACTGAAGCAAGTCCATTGAAGATAAAAAGTATTGTTATTGCTCCTCCAGTAGCTGAGATAAATATTAAAAAAGAAGATTTAGAGTATCATCCAGGTTATCCATCTGTTCTTGATCCAACAGAATTTACAATTGTTGCAGAACCTGCATTTACCAACTCCAATATGTTAGCTTCTAATCTTTCGCCAAAAATTTATTGGAGAGAAAATAGTGGTGCTTGGCAGAATAAAGAGTTAAAGCGTCGTGGTAGATTTGGTTATAACTACACTAACAGTCTTGTTAATCTTCCTGCAGGAAAGGTTGAGTATTTTTATCGCGTAGATTTTGATACACCAACTAATTTTGTTTACAAAATTGTAAATGAGAACGAGATTGCCAATCTTGAGGATTATGCTGATTGGATTGCCGCATCACCTGAAATTGATGATTGCAAAACTATATCCTCAATCAAATCACCTGCATATTATCCGTATGCAACAGATATGCAGCTCTATGATATGAGTGTAAATCCACCAGATTACTACGAGTATCTTGGCTTTGATGTTCGTCGCTTCCGTTCAAAATATGAAAATGTTTCTTTAAGTGTAAGAACAAATGAAACTGCTCTTGTATCTAATCTTGCTCCAAGATATGATATGGAGCTTGTTAGTGATTATACGTGGGAAACAGTTATGCATTCCACAAATGCATATGATGTTGGAATCTTTGTTAATCAAACAAAAGAGTATCTAGGTTCGACATCTACAGAATTTGGTGATAATAAGCATCTTGGTCAACAGGGTGCTGCCGGTAAACAACCCCCCATGTTCGGTAATGTTGATACAACAAGTACAAATGGTATCCCTCTTGTGACGGACTACAATGGATACATTATGTTCCGCATTTGTACAACAAATGAGCAATACCAGATCCGTCGAGCAGAATGGCAGAACTTTAATGAGTGGGCAGCGGATGATACTTTCTTTGATGCAACAAAGGGTTTAATTGGTATCAAGGAATTCACATCTAATCTTGATGGTTGGGATATTGAAACCTATAAATCTTGTGCTTTACCAGTGTTTGAACAAGGTGGCTTTGCTGTGACAAATTCTGGTGAATATACAGAGGTTCAAGGACTTCGCTTCCTCTATACAGAAAGTGCTTATGATAGAGTTAAAGCTTTAAATGCTACAGCAAATAACCAAACTAATGCTTATTTGCGTGTTTCTACTTATCCTATTGGTATTGTAGAAAGTACAGCATCAGTTAATCCATTAGGTGCAGATACTTTGAGCTTCCGCACTAGAACTGGCTTTACTGGAGGAAATCCTGCTTATTATAAAAACGGAAACTCTTTTGAAAATTACAGTGTTAAAGCAACCTTTTCTGCTTCTGATATGACAGAAGGGTTGCCATATTGCTCTGTAATTGCTTATCGTCAAGACGAAGATAACTATTTTGAGTTTCGTGTAACTTGTCGCACACGTCCAGATGGAGACAATTTAAAAAAATGTGTTCGTGGTGAATTGTGGCAATGCAAAAATGGTATTTTGTCATTAGTCGCTGATAAGAATAATTCAAAAAATTTCTATATGGATAAAGATACTGATTATACATATATCAGTGCCAATACAAAGTTTGAATTAAACTTAAGAATGAAAACCAGCGGTTCACAAGTTGAACCTTTTGCTCAATATAGAATTTTAGATGGTAATAATAGCCAGAAGGCAGAATACAGTCGTACATTTACCTTATGTTCACTTGCAAATGGAGTGGCACTAGGTGGAACAATAGGTGTTGATTGTTCTGATGTAGCTGCTTCCGTAACATTTGCTATGATAGATGAGACAACTGGTACGGAAAAGCCAAATCAAGCTACCTTTGATGCCGCAATTAAAGGAAGCGTTGCTAAGGATTGGTACCTTGGTGGCATTATGCCTTCCTCTGGGAATAAATCTCGCTGGAAGATTACAGAAGGTAATTCAACAACAAGCTGTACTATTACAAGAAATATTCCTGCAGCACCTTATAAAATTCAAGTATTTAGAAATGGCCTTGATGAAGACCATACAGCAGTTGAGGGTCAGCAACGAAAATGGGTTGATCTTGCCACTGCAACGGCAGATACTCTTTCCTATAAGTGGGTAGAATATCCAATGCATTTCTGGGATAATGTTTTCTTCCGAATTGTTTCTACTTGTGAAGCAGTTGGTGATGGTGATGATGTAAATGATGCATATATTGCTATTGATGATATGTGGCTAGTAGGCTGGCGCGGCCTGGAAGGTGTAGATCGTGAGGAGGCAGATGCTCACGTTTGGACATACCGTTATGGTATGAAGTCCCAATATATGAGCTTCCCTAATACACTTTATGAGTTTGCCGTAAGTCGTGCAAATCCAGAGGCTGAACAATGCATAATTTCGCCATTGATTGATAGCCTTGGTGATATGTCATTTACATATCGAGTAACTGGTGGCCCAATTCAGTATAAGGTGCAATATACAACAGATGTTGGTGATGTACCTTCATGGACTACGGTAAAAACAGTAACTGTTGCTCCAACAGATGGTGTAAAAGGTGCTAGCTATTCTTTCTTACAAGCACTTCCTGGCAGAGCTCGTATTTTAATTGAACCAACAGAATATGATGCAGATGGAAAAATGATTGGTGGAAGCCATCCAGATGCAGTTATTTGGATTGACGATATAATTCTTCGAAACTACCCAATAGAAGGTGTTACAAGCTATTGGTCTGGTTACAATGTTCTTGTTTCTCCTCTAACAGATAATAAGAAATTTGATATTGGGGATACAACAAAGAAGTCTACCGTTCTTAATAATTCACCAACAGAGGATACTGTAAATGGTAAGCCTCTTCCAGATGATAATCCAAATATTGAGTCTCCAATAAATGTAGCAGGTATCGGTGAAATTTGCTTCTGGTATCGTCATTACGATGATAACCCAACGTTACCTGGTAAAATCTCAATCCAGGTAGCTCCAGAGGAAGTAGATGAAGAAACAGGTCTACGCGAATGGAAGACAATTTCTACAGCAGATTTAAATTCTTCTGCAAGTAATTACGAAGAGCAGAAAGCCATGCTTTTAGGCTTAAGCAATATTACCACGAACAAGTGGACGTATTTCAAGATTGAGATTTATGATACAGAAAATAAAGTTTTCCGTATCGTTTCTGAAAACGAAAATTGTGGCAGAGTAATGCTTGATAATATTCTTATCACAGAGCCAGTTCGCTCATCCGTTGAGGTTGGTGAGGTAATATTTGTTCCAAATGATATCCCTCTTTATACCGATAAGGTTGGTATTAATGTACGTTTGGCAAATTACCAGATGGATCCAACAGATATTAAGGTTGAGGTTTCTTATATTGCTTCATCAAACAAATGGGGTGTAGCAAATTGGAATAATAATTCAACTCCAAATGTCGTACGCACTTGGTTGAAACAGGATAAGGATGACCCAACATTGTATGTTATGGATGAAGCATATTATGTTCCAAAACAGGCAATTGATGCTGTTGTTCAATATGATATTCGTATTCTATACAATGGTATTTTTGCTTCACCAATTTATTATCATACAGCATTTGAGAATCCAAAGTGGTACTATCCAGTTGATTTGAATAAGCAGTATGCAAATCCAGAGGATATTACTTCCAGCTCTCCATATTTCTTTGTTTTCTCATGCACAACAAATGCTGTGAAGTTCAATGAGGTCCTTCCTTTGGGTGATTGGGATGAAGTGCCAAATCAATTTGTTGAGTTGATAGGCCCTAAGCACACACCAATTGGAAATTGGACACTTGATTTCTATGGCTACAATTTTGGAGGTGATAGAATTTCAAATGGCCCAGAGTATGTTGCAAAGCTACCTGCAGCTGCAGCTATTGGTGGAACACCTAAGCTGGCTAGTGGAGAGGTTGATAAGGGCTGGGGCTTTTATGTTTTGGGCAACAGCGGAGTAGCAAATCGTGATACATGGTTATTCCCTGATGAGGATGGTAAAAATGGCGATTCAGAGGATATATTCATTGATGGTGCGTATGCTAAGGAGTATGGTGCTATGGCATTGAAGCGCAGTATGGGTGCGTATGCAGATGCAATAATTTGGGGTGGAGGAACAACTAAAAAGTCAACAGGTGGTTTTTATAGAGCTCCAGTTCAAAGCTTTGCTGATGAAGGCTTCAAGGTTATATTTTCTTCTGCAGCAGCAGGTCAGCTACTTGGCTATACTGCAAAGACTCAAACCGAGCAATATTGGACAACAATAGCAACATCATACCAAACACCAGGAGCATACAATCGCTATCAAAATATGGTTATTCCATACGTTTCTTCTTCTGCAGAACCAACCACTCCTCCAGAGATTGGTGTTTCTATTGTTGATATTGACATTTATGATGATTCCTCAAAGGTTGAATTTATTTTTACTGTCTGGTCAACAAATGGAATTAAGGTAGATGCTTCTGATTTTACTTGGTATGTAGAAAGTGCATCAACAGTTGATTTTGCTGAGCCAACTCGTCATGAGATTATTGGCGAAACAATTACAGCAGAGGCTGATGGTTCAGAGGCTGCATACTCAGTAATCCTTGACCTTTCTCAAGAGGATTCATCACGGTTCTTCAAGATTGTTGCAGTACCAACATTATAAATCTTAAAGCTGGTGGATAAATTATTTTTCTATGAATAAGCTTGAAGAATGGGAGGGGCGCCTTTATACGCTCCTCCGTGAAATTGATGGAGTGCTAGAGGATAAATATGGAAAGCTTTATCCTCTACACCCAGCACGACCACAACGAGGCGAAACAGCAAATCCTCAATACGATGGGCTGTTTCGCATCACTGCATCTTATTCTGCTGGCTATGGCTCGAAGCTTGGTCCAGGCTATATCTTTAGAGTGGAACTCGTCACCTTTGAAATGGTTCCAGATGAAACTCGATTGAGCATAGAAGAAGAGGCTATGCAAATGGCAGAGAATGGATTAAAACGTGTCTTTCCTGAGCGCGAGCTCTCTATAGCACGCGATGGTAATGTAATCAAAATTTACGGCGATTTATCTCTATAATTTTTAAAGAAAAGGACAATAAAAAATGAATATTTTAGTAACTGGTGGTGCCGGATATATCGGAAGCCACACATGTGTTGAAGCAATAAATGCTGGTCATTCTGTAACTGTTTTTGACAATCTTTCTAATAGCTCAGAGGAAAGTCTCAGTAGGGTAGAGCAAATTACCGGAACTCGCCCTAGATTTGTTAAAGGAGATATTTGCGATAGAGCAGCAATGGCAGCGGTTTTTGATTCTGAAAAATATGATGCTGTAATTCATTTTGCTGGACTTAAGGCAGTCGGTGAATCAGTTGCAAAGCCATGGGAATATTATGATAACAATATCACTGGCACATTGATTTTGCTTGATGAAATGCGTAAGCACAATGTATTTAATATGGTGTTTAGCTCTTCTGCAACTGTATACGGAAATCCAGAAACAGTGCCACTAACAGAGGATTGCCCACTCTCAGCCGTTAGCCCTTATGGTCAAACAAAGCTTTGGCTTGAGGATATGATGCGTGCTATGGCTGCAGCAGATCCACGCTGGCATATAATTCTTCTCCGCTATTTTAATCCAGTTGGTGCTCATCCAAGTGGTCTAATTGGCGAAGATCCAGCAGGTATTCCAAATAACCTAATGCCATATATAACACAGGTTGCTGTTGGACGCCTTAAGGAGCTTAGCATTTTTGGTGATGATTATGCAACTCGCGATGGTACTGGTATTCGTGATTATATACATGTTTGCGATTTGGCAGAAGGGCATATTGCTGCACTAAGGAAGGTTGATGAGCTTCAGGGCTGCACACCAATTAATCTTGGCTCAGGTAATGGATACTCTGTGCTTGAATTAGTTCATGCTTTTGAGAAAGCAATTGGTCGCCCACTTCCACACAAAATTGCACCACGCCGTCCAGGCGATGCAGAGCAGTGCTATGCTGATGCTTCTCGTGCATACGAATTGCTTGGCTGGAAAACAAAGCGTGGTGTTGATGAGCTATGCGCAGATGCTTGGCGTTGGCAATCAATGAATCCTAATGGTTATAGAAAATAATTCTTTACAATTTTGAATAAGGTTTTTTATGAAAAAGCACTCTTTACGTTATCGTCAAGTCCACTTGGATTTTCATACCTCTGGCGAAATAGAAAATATTGGTAAACAGTTCAGTAAAGAACAGTTTCAGGCTATGCTCAAAAAAGGGCATGTTGATTCTGTGACTGTTTTTTCTAAATGTCATCATGGCTTAAGCTATCATCCAACTGCTGTCGGTGCTATGCATCCACATCTTGATTTTGATTTGCTTGATGAACAAGTTAAGGCTTGCCGCGAGATTGATGTTAAATGCCCAATTTATCTTTCTGCTGGGATTGATCACTACGCATCCTATGAGCATCCAGAGTGGCGAGTTGTAATAAAGAATGGTAAATGCTGTGGCTGGGTAAATGGAAGTGAAAATTCTGCAGTGACAGCTGGCTACCATGTAATGTGCTTTAATTCTCCATACCTGGATTATCTTTGTGCACAAATCCGTGAGGTTGTTGAAAAATATCCAGATGCAGATGGAATTTTCCTCGATATTGTTGGTGTCCAGCAATGCTATTGCCCACATTGTATAAAGTCTATGAGGGCACTTGGATTGGATCCAGAGAAGGATGAGGATGTACTAAAGCATTCTCATATAGTTTTAGAAAAATATATGAAGGCAACCTGCGAGGCAGCAAAAATAACAAATCCAGACATGCCAATCTTCCATAATGGTGGCAATATTGTTCCTGGTGGACGCCATATCCTAAAATATTTTTCTCACCTAGAAATTGAGTCTCTTCCAACAGGTGGTTGGGGCTATGATCATTTCCCTCTGTCTGCAAAATATGTGGAGCAGCTCGGCTTTGATTTTCTTGGAATGACAGGTAAGTTCAATACCTCATGGGGAGAGTTTGGTGGCTTTAAGCATCCTAACGCATTACGCTATGAGTGTGCTGCTATGATTGCAAATGGTGCAAGATGCTCGATTGGAGATCAAGGTCATCCAGAGCTCGCTTTGGATGAGACTACCTACTCAATTATCGGAGCAGCATACGAGGAGGTTGAAAAGAAGGAGCCTTGGTGTGTTGGCTCAAAGAATGTTGCAGATGTTGGTTTGCTTTTAGTAGAATCTCAAAATTATGGTATTATTGATAGGAATAAATTAATTCCAATTCGTCATACTGATATAGGGGCTTCACGTGTATTGCTTGAAGAGCATATTTTATTTGATGCTCTTGATTTGGAATCAGATTTTAATAAATATAAGCTAATAATACTTCCAGAGCTTATAAAAATAACACCGGAGCTGAAGGCCCGCCTTGATAGCTATGTTGCTGCTGGTGGTAAGCTTTTGATTACAGGTGAAGCTGCTTTTGATAAGGAGACAAAAAAACCTTTCTTTGATATTGGTGCAGAGTATGAAGGAGAGTCTGAATATTCTATAGATTTTGTTTTGCCAAAGAAGGAGTATAGAGCAGAGTTCCAAACAACTCCTTATGTAATGTATACACGACCTCAACGTATACGTGTTACAACAGGTGAAAGCCTAGGTGATATCTACGATCCATATTTCAATCGTAGCTTTAATCATTTTAGCTCTCACCAGCACACACCAAATCGTCCTACTCCTTCAGGTTATGCTTGTGGCGTAATGAAGGGCAATATTGCTTATCTAGCACATAAGAGCTTTATTCAATATTATGTTCATGGCTGGGTTGTTTATAGAAAGTTTATTGGTAATGTGATTAAGAAGCTTTTGGGTAATTCAACTGTTGAATTTACAAATCTTCCTTCTTCTGCGCGTTTCACATATCGTTCACAACCAGCAGAAAATCGTAATGTGCTTCACCTTCTATATGCAGAAAAATCTCTTCGCGGCAATTGGGCGTTTAATGGAGATTGCTCTGGTGGACAGACTGCACCTCGTGAGATAATTGAAGATATTTCTCCTATATATAATATAGGTGTGCGCGTGAAGGCAGAAAATATTAAGAGTGTTCGCCTAGCATTATCCGGAGAGGAGCTTGCCTTTACCACAAAAGATGGTTGGATTGAATTTGTTGTGCCAAAGGTGGAATGTCATGAAATGGTTGAAATTAATTTCTAACCACCTATTCAACTACTAATAAGAAAAGAGGTTTCTATGAAATATAAAGCAATATCAGTGCTATTCGCTTTGTCGGCAACATTGTTTGCTATAGAAATTGATATTCCAACGTACGAAGCAGAACTTGATAAAATTGCTGAGCAAAGAAAAATCGCTAATTCAGAGCTTGCGGTTGAGCGTGGTATCGCTGTTGATATTAAAAAAAAGGAAATTGTCCTTGATGCAATAACAACAGAGATAACAGAAAAAGGTATTAGTGAGTTTGCTATAATTTCATTAAATAGTGGTCATGATTATGAGGCACTTTTTAAGGTATATGCGACACCAACAGCAATCTGTAAAGCAGTTGAGTCTCTTGGTACAAAGCGTGGTCGTCCAGTAGATTATTCCTCTTTAAGCTTCTGGTCAAAGGGAGAGCATTTTACTATTACAGTAAGATACAATGGAGTAGAGCGTCCACTGACTGATTATATTTTTAATGCTGAAAAAAATCAGATAATGGACCCTATTACTTTTATATATTTGGGAGCAAAATGGAACAAGAGCGATGATGGCAAAGAAACCTTCGCTGGTGATTCAGAGGGTCCAGGTTCTATAGTTTCTATGTATAATGAACCACTTTCTGTTTTTGATATCCCTAAAAGTGCTCCTCAGGGGCAAGCCTATGAAAAATCTTTGGTAAGTAAGAATGTAATTGGTAAAGAAGGGGAGAAGGTTGAAATAATTATTCGCCCTGAAGAGCGTCCTGCCAATGCTCTGCCACGTAATAATGATATAAATCTATTGCTCACAAAGGATGGTGTAATCATTAATGCAGCTGAAGTTGCAATTTCACCAATTGATTTTGTGAAATACCTCAATGAGAAAAAGAACTTGAAGCAGGATACTTATGCCCAAATAAATTATTCTTCTGATGTGTCTCTTACAGATATAGCAAGCTTCTCTACACTTTTAGATAGCCTTGAGGTTAAAGAATTAATTAAGGTAGAGTCGCCAAAAGAACAAATTTACTATAAGGCATTTCTACCTCAAGATGGTTGGCTAAAGCGCTCCGATAGATTGGCTCAACCTCTTGAATTGCATCTCACAAAGCAAAATGATGTTCTTACGAAAATACTCATTGCTATTAAAGAGATTTGGCCAGATAATTCAGAAAGTATAAATCCAATTCTTGAGCCTAAGGTGTACGATATTTCTAATCCTGATACTATTAAGGATGTAATTATCCAAGCAGAGGCATGGAAACGCGATTTAATAATTGATGATTCTGTTTTTAAAAATTTTATTGCTACAGGGCAAGCACCAATTCTTGTTTTTGCTCCAGTTGATTTGACCTTCAATGAGTTGAGAATGCAGCTTGAACCATTTAGGGCAACGCACAAAAATGTGTTTGTTTTTGTAGGAAAGAAAATTCTAGATTAAAGGAAGGATAAGGTTATGAAAAAGAAATTAATTACAATATTGTCTTCATTGTTTCTTGTATGTACTATTGGAGCAAAGCCAGTTGAATATGGTGCTGTATCTATTAAGTGCTTGAATGATTGTTTAAATAAATTGACAGAGCTTAATACAGAACTTCAGCTTGGTGCCGCGGTTTACTCTTTGCCAATGCTGATTTCGCAAGGTCTTTCAGAAACATTTTGTGTTCCTGCTTTAGATAAACCTTTTGCTGTTTATTTTTTGCTTGATGAAGAATTGGATGCTGAAAATGTCTTTGAGGTCGTATGTTTGCCAGTGGCGACAACACCAGAGCTAATTGTTGAAGCAAAAAAACTTACTGCAGTGGATGCAGAGAAGAATATTTATCAGGGAGAAGATTGTTTTGTTATATTTAAGGATGGGTATGCAATATTTGCAGAAAATCAGACACATTGCGAATTTGTGGCAAATGGTTTCTCTAAAGCTTTTGAAACTTCATTCGCAAAATCGTTAGTAACTGCGAAACTTAATTTAAATGAAGAGGATAAACTTTCTTTAGAAAATGATTCTTCATTTATAGAAGAGGCTCCTAAAGCTGTTAAACAAGTTTTAACAAGAGTTTTTAATCTTTGTATTGAAATAGCTGATTCTCAAGAGACAATAGAATTAGGTTTGGACTATGAGATGGGCGTCGGATTTGTGCTTGAGTCAAAGTCATATTTCGATAAGACTTCTGAGATATATAAGAAAAATAAGTCTGTAGATGCTGAAATTAAAAGAAAGGATTTGTCAAATATAAATCCAAATGCAATAGTTTCTTCAAAGGTTTTGTTCAATGAAACAGATAAATATTTGTTTGAGAGATTTTTTGAAGTATGTTCTTTGACAAGACATGAATTTAATGAAATTTATTCTCTTATTGTGGCAGAGATGGATGATGAATTAAAAATGATGTTCCCAGAACTGAAAGAGGATGGGATGAATGATGTCTGCTACAATTCTCTTAAGAAATTGGGAAAAGCTTTTTCTGACTCAATAAAATATTCAAAAGGATCTGAAGCAGAAATTCTTTTAGATAAAAAATATTGTCCAATAATGGTTGGTAAAAGTGCATGTGCACCAGGCTTTGATTATGCAACACTAGAAAAGGAAACATATCAAGGTATAATGGGTCTATACAAATTTGTTTTAGAAAAGGCTGATTATAATCCAGCAAAGCCTTTGATTTCTCTTGCTGGACCAACAGCCCTTACACTTAATACAAAGGGAATTGCTAAGGAGCTTGAAATTCCAGATTCTATTAATCTAAATGAAGTTGATGAGACTGTGTTTGCCTCTACCACATTTGATATATATATTCCAGATAGCTATACTATTCAGACAGTGTTTGATGGAGCTACAGTATACGAATTTATTGCTCCAAGTGATGTAAAGCCTAGTGAACTTAAGGAATTTATAAATTCTCAAAAGGAAAATGCATTTGTTAAAGCTGCTATTGCTAATATGCTGGAAAATAAGACATCTGATTTTTGTTTTATTTCTATCGGAAAATTATTTAATGCATACTATGATTTGCTGACACCTTATTTAAATGGAGATTATATTTCAGCTCTAAATGAGTCAGGAATAACTCGATGTGAAAATCCAGATGGTATTCTATCTTTGCGTGGCATAACATCAGATGGAGCAATTTATGAGAGAATGGTTGTTGGTAAAGCTTCTATTCGCTTGCTAGTTCCTGTTATTTTCTATGGAATTGAATCTGCTATGCAATATAATGAACCCGAATGTTTCGAATGTGAGGATGTTGAGGATATTGACGAGGAGCTTACTGAAGAGATTGAGGTAATCGAGGAAGCCGTTGAGGAATAGCTTTTCTCAAGAAATTTTGATTATAGCATTAGAGAGTTAGAATATTAGATGATACGCATAACAGTTAAAGATCTCGCAGTAGTTGAATATGCTGAGATAGAATTTAAAGAAGGATTAAATACTGTAACAGGTGAAACGGGTGCTGGTAAATCTGTGCTTATTGGGGCAATTGATTTACTTACAGGTGGGCGCACTGATAAAAGTGCAATTCGCCATGGAGCAACACAAGCAATTGTTACAGCGGAAATTGATTTGTCCTCAGAAATAGAAGCAGCAATTGCTCCAATTCTTGAAGAGGCAGATATTTCTCCTTGCGAGGGGTCGCTTTTACTTTTGAAGCGAACAATTTCCTCCACTGGTACAGGCCGCTGCTCAGTGAATAGCTGCCCTGCAACAGCAGGACTTCTTGCGAAGCTTGGTGTGCATCTAGTGGATATGCATGGTCCTCATGATAATCAATCTCTATTAAATCAATCATTCCAACTCGATGCAATAGACTCCTATGGTCATTGTCAAAAGGAGCGAGATGCTTTTACTAGAATTTGGGAGCAGCGCCGCACAATGCTTGCAGAGCGCGAGGAGCTTTTGGGCTCGGCAGAAGCAACAGAGCGTGAGCTTGATATTCTTAAATATCAAATTGAGGAGATTGAAGCAGCAAAGCTCTCCGAGGATGATGGTGAACCCCTTATTGCCGAATATACTGAAGCCTCAAATGCGGCTCGGATAATTGAGCTAGCAAATGGTGTATTGGCTGCTCTTACAGATGATAATATGGCAGCAACAAATTCTGTTGCTGCTGCAATTCGGCTCATTGATGAAATGCAAACGCTTGGCTCTTCAAATGCTGTCGATTGGGCTAGCGATGCAAAATCTATCTCTATTCAAATTTCTGAGCTCGCAAAGAGTATTGCAGATGTCGCTTCAAGACTGGATGTTTCACCAGATAGAATCCAATGGCTTGAGGATCGAGTCAATCTTGTTGAACGACTAAAGTCTAAGTATGGAAAAACCCTAGAAGCAGTTCTGGAGTTTTATGAAAAAGGAAGCGAAAGACTTAAGGAGCTTTCTTCCCGCGGGGAGCGTGCAGAAAAAATTGATGCTGAAATTGATGCTCTTACCTCGGAACTAAAAGAAGCTGGGGTAAAGCTACACGATAAGCGTTGCTCTGCAGCGAAGCTTTTCTCAAAAGTGGTGTCAAAGGAGCTTGCTGATTTGGGGATTGCTCAAGCTGCTTTTACAATTGAGTTAAAAGAGGGCGAAAGTTCCACTGGCTTCGATGTGGCTGAGTTTGGTTTTGCTCCTAATCCCGGTGAGCCTCTTCGCCCTCTTAGAATGATTGCTTCAAGTGGTGAAATTTCTCGCGTTATGCTTGCTCTTAAAACCTCGCTTGCTGAGCACGATAAGATACCTATTCTTGTATTTGATGAAATTGATGCAAATATTGGTGGTGAGATTGCACATATTGTAGGAAAAAAGCTTGCTCATGTTGCGAAAAATCATTTGGTAATTTGTATTACACACCTTCCTCAAGTGGCAGCCTGCGGTACAACACATTTTGCTGTGGCAAAGTCTGTTGTTGATGGACGGACATCAACTCATATTGATGAGCTTTCTCAAGAGCTACGTGTAGAGGAGTTAGTTCGTATGCTTGGTGGTGCTAGCCTGACTTCTGTAACAAAGGAGCATGCACGCGAGCTCTTAAATGCAGTACATTAATGAAAAAGAATTTTTACACTAATAATTTAAACAAATAAAATCTTTATAAGGAGAAAATTATGGCTAAGAAAATGAAAGCAAATGAAGAGTTAAGAATTGGTGTCCTTGGTTCTGGTGGTCGTGGATGGCTTGCTTCTCTAGCTCACAAACCAGGTGAAGGCTCTCGCGTAGTTGCTCTATGTGATATTCGTAAGGAAGCCTTTAAGGGCTGGGAGAATGTTCGCAAAAAGGAAGCTAATGCACCAAAGATGTATTGCTGCGAGGATTATCGCCGGGTTCTTGATAGAGATGATGTAGATGCTGTATTTATTACAACTCCAGACTATTGCCACGAGGAGATGGCACTTGCTGCTATTGATGCTGGTAAGGCTGTTTATCTTGAAAAGCCAATGGCAATTACAATTGAAGGCTGTGATAAGATTCTTCGCCTAGCCAAGGAAAAGAAGGCAAAAATTTTTGTTGGACACAATATGCGTCATATGGCATTTGTAACAACAATGAAGCGTTTAATCGATGAGGGAGCAATCGGTAACCTTCAGACAGTATGGTGCCGCCATTTCATTAACTATGGTGGTGATGCTTACTTTAAGGATTGGCATTCTGAGCAGAAGAATACAACTGGTCTTTTGCTTCAGAAGGGTGCTCATGATATTGATGTAATTCATTGGCTTTCTGGTGGCTATACAAAGCGTGTTATCGGTATGGGAAAGCTTTCTGTATACAATCGCTGCAAGAATCGTCGTTCTCCAGATGAGCTAGGTTGTGCACGCTTTGATGATAAGCATTGGCCACCACTTTCTCAGACCGGTATTTCACCTGTAATAGATGTTGAGGACTCTAGCACAATTATGATGCAGCTTGATAATGGAGTTACAGCAAACTATATGCAGTGTCAGTATGCACCAGATGCTTGCCGTAACTATACCTTTATTGGAGATGAGGGTCGTATCGAGAATATTACCGAGACAAAGATTGCAATTTCTCGTTCACGTCATGGATGGGGAGAGCAGGATGAAATTATTCGCGTAATCAATGGCTATGACCTACATGGTGGTGCAGACCCATTAATTGTTGATTCCTTTGTTAAATATGCAAAGGGCTTAGCAGGAGCAGGAGTAAATTCACCATTGGCAGCAAGAAATTCAGTTGCAACTGGCGTCATGGGAACACGCTCAATTCGTGAGGATAACATGCCGTTTGATGTTCCTCCAGTTGATGCAGACATTTTGAAGTACTTTTCAAAATAATGCAAATAAAAATAAATTATAATTTATAATTATTTTGTAAGTAGGAGAAATTTATGGCAAAAGATACAGTTATTGATTCCCATATCCACATTATGGGTTGGTATGACAAATTGGGAAATTATTTTATCGATGGCCTAGAGCACTATCGTAATAAATTTGGTTTGAAAGCAATCAATCTTGCTGCTCTTCCAGCAGGAGACATGAATGTTTCTAACAACATCATCCAAGCAGTTTATAAGCATGTAAACAAGAATACCTTCGCACATGGTGGAGTCACATATCACAAGTATCCTGTGCCTGACCAAATGCCAGAGGGAATGGATTTGGTCACACAATATCATGAGCTTATGGAAATTGGCTTTGATGGTATTAAGATGCTTGAGGGTAAGCCAAGCCACCATAAGATGATTGGTCGCGATATGTCAGATAGCTTCTATGATCCATTTTTTGCTGAATTAGAGAAGGATCAGACACACTTAATTTTCCATGTAAACGATCCAGAGGAATATTGGGATAAAAGCAATCCAGATGTTGAAAGATTAAGACAACTTGGTTGGTTCTATGGTGATGGCGATTATGCTTCTTATGAAGAAGTAGTTCGTCAGACCTTTGCAATTCTTGAGCATCACCCTAATCTTTGCGTAAACTTTGCCCATTTCCTATTTTTCTCTGGCTGCCCAGAAAAGCTAGAAGAGGCATTTGCAAAGTATCCAAATATGGGTGTAGATATAACTCCAGGAGGAGAAATGTATCTAGGCTTTGATGCTCGATTTGAATATTACAAGGAATTTTTCACAAAATATTCAGAGAGAATTCAATTTGGTACAGATATTGTTCCAGGAAGCCACGAATCACAGGAGTGGTTGTATGACCGTGTTTACCGTTACATTGCCACAGAAGAAAAGTTCCAAGGCTTTGCAAATAGAATTCACACGGGCTTCAACCTCCCTCAGGAGGCTAAGGATAATATCCTTTATAAGAACTTTGAGCGTACAGTTGGTGAGACACCAAAACCAATTAATACAGCAGCTCTATTAAAGTATATTGAAAAATATCGCTGCTTAATGCCTGAGAAGGATGCTATTGAGGTCGATAAAGTTATAAAGGAATATCTATAACCCCAAATTTGGTAAAAATTTGCTAAATTTATCTAAGAGAGACAAAAGAATATAAAAAACATGTATTTTTTTATAAAATAGGGTTGACTAATAACTTATATAAGTACTATAATTAAACAGAAAGTTGGGGTAGGTACACAACTTTTTTAGTCGTAATTAACTAACCTAATAAATAAATAACAAACGAAATAGGAGCGGGAATATGAAATTCTCTAAAATTCTAACTACAGCCATGATGGCTTTAGCATTAGTAGCTTCTTCAAGTGCATTGGCAACTGAGACTTCTTGGTGGTCAATGGACTTTGATGGACTAGCTATTGAAGAGGGTGGCACATTGACAAATGCATTGAATGCTGCTTATGCAACAACTCAGAATGGTTGGTGGACATCTGAAGAGGGTGATCTTACAACATTTGAGAGCGACAAGCTAAAGCTAAACACACAGGGTACAGATCTAACCTGGACACCTAATGCAGATAACGATACAACAGCTATCACATATGTTGATGCAGATGTAACATTTGTTGGTTCTGATACTGCACCAACAATTTCTGAGACAGATGTTCACACAGCTGTTTATCTAAAGAACATTGTTGATGATACATCAGGTGAGGTTACAAATAGCGTTCTTTGTGCTTATGTTCGTACAGGTTCAGAGTCAACAGGATCATGGTTAGAGCTTTCAGGTTATGATGTAGAGGATAATGGTACATACAACCTACGCATTATGCTTGAAGAAAATAACTTGTCTTTCTATATCAATGATACACTTCTATCAAATGGTGATATGACACGCTTTAGATCTGCAAAAGATGGCTATGCAGGTAGTGTTGATTCAGTATCATTCCGTGGAACAGGTTATGTAGATAATTTTGCTGCTTCACAGGAAGAGAAGGTTGTTGCTGGAAAGGCATATGTAACAGATTATGCTTTCTATGTTGATAATGCTGATGTAACTTCTGAATGGTCATATGAGACATTTATGGGCGAAGAATTTGTTGCAACAGACCTAACTCTAAATGGTAGTTCAAGTCAGATTGCTACTGTTTGGGATTTGGCACAAAGTCCTGATGATGGTTCTGTGCTAGGAGAAATTGCTGCAATTAAGCTTGTTTCTGATGATCAGTCATTTGAGGTTGTATATGATGATGAGACAGGTACATTTGTAGGTGATTCTACTTTTGTAATTGTTTCTAATGTAACAGAAGATGGAACACAATATTTTGTAAGTGTTGATACAGATGAACTAGTAGCTGATGCAGAGTATACAGTGGAGTTCTACTATGGTGAGTACACACCATCTGAGCCAGAGCCAGAACCAGTTAAGCTAGCAACACCAGTTGTTTCAAGCTCAGTAACAGATACAACAGTAACTCTAACATGGGAAGCAGTAGCGAATGCATCAAGCTATGACGTAACATTCAATGGCACAACAACAAATGTTACAGATGCAACATCATTCACAGCTTCAGATCTAACAGCTGAAACAACATACACATTCGCAGTTGTTGCTAATGGCGATGACGAGAACTATGTTGATTCTGATGCAGCAACAGTTGAGGTTACAACTGCAGCAGCAGCTGAGCCAGAGCCAGAGTTCGCACCAGTTGCTGTAGCAGCTATCGCAATCGATGGCACAACAGCTACACTAACAATCGAAGGCGAGTACACAGAAGTTAAGGTACTCTTCTGCGAGACACTAGGTGGCGAGTGGGTAGAGGTAGAAGCAACATTTGCTGATGGCGTTGCTACAGTTCCTGCTACAACAGCTACAGGCTTCTTCAAGGTAGAAGCAAAATAAGTTGAATTAATCAAAATTAATTCTAACTAAAACAAAAAGGCGTCCTTCGGGGCGCCTTTTTCGTATGCTTATATTACGGAGAAGCATAAGCGATTGCTGCTGCACCAAAGCCGTAGTAAGCTAGACGGCGTACTGCTTCGCTATCGCAGGCTAGTGTGCCGCTCACCCCTAAAACACTGGGTCCTTCGCCACCCTCAGTGGTAAAAACAGATATATTATATCGTAGTGTTGAGGCTTCGCTCTTTTAGCCATCACGCAAGTAATCCTGATAATCCTAAAAATTTTGTTAATCCTGTTTTACTGCACGAATGTGCATACACGGAAAAACAAAGCTTCTGATAGAGCATCTCTAATCCAAATATTCTTTCTCCTAGTCTTATGATAGCTAAAATAATTTTGACAATTTTAAGTGGTTATTTGTATTTTTTGCTAGACATTTAGCACTCATTTAAGGTAAATTATATAGATATAAAAGTTTTTTAACCCCAGTAGACACTTGTAATTGTACAACTATTGGATAATCTATTAACGTTAATAAGGAGAATCCCTCGTGGGCTCAATTAAGAAGAAGCGCCGTGCGAAGATGTCTAAGCACAAGCATCGCAAACGCATGAAGTTAAACCGTCACAAGAATAAGTAGGTCGAAAATAGGCACCGGCTGACTGTCGCTTTGCGTATGTTCTTGTGTGCTTGTCTTCAAAAGTCTAATGCTGATATATATGTACAGCTTAGAAATCCTGCGAGGAATCATCATTTTTGATGATGACGGTCTAGGTCTTGGCGCAATTTGTTGCACCAAGACCTTTATTTTTTAGTACAAAATTAGGCTTTGTACTTAATATACTCTTAAACTTCAATCCTTATATCCTGTAAAATGAAGGTAATACATCAAATAACTGCTGGCTTTAGACGAGGTGATGCCATTAGTGAAGAGGCTTTGCTCCTACGAGAGATTTTTCGTAATAATGGATGCCGCTCTGAGCTATTTTGTGATGGTGCCACTATTGCGGATAATATGCGCAATGAAGTGGCTGATGCTGCTAAACTTGAGCAAATTGTCAAGCCAGAGGATATTGCAATTTTGCATTTGTCAATTGGAAGCAGAGTTAATCAAATTTTTTCTGCTCTCCCATGCAAAAAGGTAATCCTTTATCATAATGTTACTCCAGCAGAATATCTTGAGCGACTAAATCCCCCAATGGCTCAAATTTTGGCTGATGGACGAAAACAAGTGGCTGCACTTGCTGATGTGGCAGATGTCAATCTAGCAGATAGTGCTTATAATGCTCGTGAACTAGAGGAAATGGGTTACAAAAATGTAAAAGTGCTCCCTCTTGTGATAGATGCATCCTTCGGTGAGGGTGCTGTTGATGGCTCTATGCTTTCTCTACTAAAGGATGATGGATGTAAAAATATTTTGTTTGTGGGACGCGTTGTTCCAAATAAGCGTCATGATAAGCTTCTTGAAGCCTTTAGCTATTATCAGCATTATGTTGAGCCACGCTCTCGCCTGATTATTGCAGGCTCCTCTGTCGGTCAAGAAGCATATAAATCATTGCTTTTGGGTAGTGTACATACTCTTGAACTACAGCGTGTATATTTTACAGAATTTATTTCAAGTGCTGAGTTAAATGCATGCTATAAGGCTGCTGATGCTTTTCTCTGTCTAAGTGATCATGAAGGCTTTTGTGCCCCATTGTTAGAAGCAATGGCATGGAAAATACCTGTTTGTGCTAATGCACGTGCTGCTGTGCCAGAGACAATGGATGGAGCTGGTGTTTTGTTCAATAATGCTTCTCCAGCAGAAATTGCAGAAGCCCTAAATGAGGTTATTACAAATCAACCTTTAAGAGAAAAAATAATCGAGAAGCAGAATGAACGCCTCGCTCGCTTTAGAAATAGAGATGTTTGGACTGAATTTATTGGACTTTTAGGTGAATAAAGGGTAAAATAAATATTTAATTGATATTTAAGTGGTATTTTGTTTAAAAATTCTAATTGAGGAGCCCCCTCATTAATTATTGGATAATAAAAATGGATACAAAAAAAGAAATTAAAAGCAATCTAGAGGTAATTTCCTCACTATGTAAGCGTCGTGGTTTTATTTTCCCAAGCTCAGAGTTGTATGGTGGAATTAATGGTTTTTGGGATTATGGTCCAATGGGCTCAGAGCTAAAGCGTAATATCCGTGATGCATGGTGGAAGTTTACTGTGCAGGGGCGTACAGATGTTGTTGGACTAGATGCGACAATTATTATGCATCCACGCATTTGGGAGGCATCAGGCCATGCTTCAGGCTTTGCAGATCCAATGGTTGATTGTAAAGATTGTAAAAAGCGTCATCGTGCTGACCAACTATGCGAAGAGCAGGGCACAAAGCTAATCCAGGATGGCAAGAAGTGGGTGCTTCCAGAGGGAACAAAATGCACACAGTGCGGTTCAAAGAATTTGACAGAGCCTCGTTCTTTCAATCTTATGTTTAAGACATATGTTGGACCAATTGAGGATGATACATCTGCCTCCTTCCTACGCCCAGAGACTGCTCAGGCAATTTTTGCTCAGTTTTTGAATATTGAGTCAACCTCACGTAAATCTGTTCCATTTGGTGTGGCACAGTCTGGTAAGAGCTTCCGTAATGAAATCAATCCACGTAACTACACTTTCCGTTCTCGTGAGTTTGAGCAGATGGAGCTAGAATTTTTCATTCGCCCAGATGAGGCTGTAGAGTTAATTTGTGGCAAGGTAACAACACTTGCTGACAATCCTGATTTGGATGGTGATCCACAGCCAGATTGGGGCTGGGAGGTTTGGCATAAGTATTGGGTAGAGCAGCGCCTAAAGTGGTATCGTAAGGTTGGCTTGCCAGCAGATTCTTTGGAGCTATATTGGCAGACAAAGGATGAGCTAGCTCACTATGCACGTGCTTGTGTTGATATTGAGTATGCATTCCCATTTGGTGTTCAGGAGCTTGAGGGTATTGCTGCACGTTCAGACTTTGACCTATCACAGCACCAGAAGTTCTCTGGTAAGAGCATGGATGTAATGGATGATAAGCTACGTGAAGCAGTAATGAAGCTTTCAGATGAAGAGAAGGCAGCATTTAAGGCAAAGGTTGTGGCACAGTGGGTTGAGGCAGGAAAAGATGAGTCTGCAGCAGCAGCATTTGTTGACAAACTATTCGAAGGACGTTACATCCCACATGTAATTGAGCCATCTGCTGGTACAGATCGCTTGGCTCTTGCATTGATTTGCAATGCATATGATGAGGAAAAGCTTGTTGATGCAAAGGGTAAAGAGGATATTCGTACAGTTATGCATTTCCATCCTTCAATAGCACCAGTAAAGGTTGCTGTATTGCCTTTGGTTAAGAATCGCCCAGAGCTTTATGAAAAGGCTCGTCGTATATTCAAGGACCTACAGCAGGAGTTCAATTGCTTCTGGGATGAAACAGGTGCTATTGGTCGCCGTTATCGCCGTCAGGACGAGATAGGCACACCATTCTGTGTAACTGTTGATTTTGATACACTTGGCGAGGGTGATGCAAGTCTTAAGGATACTGTGACAGTACGTATGCGCGACTCAATGGAGCAGGTACGTATGCCTGTTGCGGAGCTTGAGAGTTTTGTTCGCAAGAGCATGAAGTAATTGAAACAAAACAATTTTTAAATCAAAAAGGAGTGGAATTTCTGTTCTACTCCTTTTTTGTTTTTTAGTTTATCCATGCTTTTACTTGGACTTTTCAGTCTTGAAGTTTGGGGTACAAAATGTTAAAATTGAAATTGTTAAAAGAAATCTATTTAAGAATGTTTAATGGAAGATGACAACGAATCTTTTTGCTAAATTTATTATTTCAATTTTTGTCGCATTTTGTACAATGATAGTTAATGCTGCCTGTTAATATTGCTTATTCACTAGAAAAAGTTTGATTCCCAATATAATAATCACCTAATAAGGATTTTTAAATGCCAGTATTTGCATATACAGCCAAATCAAGAGATGGAAAAAAAGCAACTGGGCAAATAGATGCCCAAGATAGAAAGTCTGCTCTAGCCGCTATTCAGCGTAAGGGGCTAGTGCCTATTTCTGTTATGCAAAAATCAGGAGGCAAAGGCAGCTCACAGAAGTCTGAAAAAAATGTAGCCACAACTAAAAAGCATAAAGGAAGTGCATTCAAGCTGTCGCGTCCAAATTATATGTCTCCTGAAGAAACTCTTCATTTTACAAGTGAGGTGTGCGATTTGCTGGAAAGTGGTATGACGCTTGGTAATGCACTGAATTGCCTAGCAGCTCGTGAAGGTGAATCTGAGGGTGTTACAGATATTGTCATAGGTCTTCGCGATGCAATTATTGAGGGCTACAATTTTTCAGATGCATTGGAAAAATATCCTAAAGTTTTTTCCAGTATTTATACAAATATGATTAGAGCTGGAGAAGCCTCTGGTGCGATGACAGATGTATTGCATCGCTTAGTTGAGCATTTTGAAAGCCAGCAAGCGATGCGCTCAAAGATTAAAACCGCTATGTTTTATCCAACTATTGTGCTTATTATGGCGGTCGGCGTTACTATTTTTGCAATTACTTATCTACTACCTAAATTTCAAACCATTTTCGATCAACTGGGTCCAGATGGTCTACCACCAATGACAAAAGCCTTAATGGGAATGAGTGATTTTGCAAGAAGCTATGGGTTGATAATTGTCTTGTTTTTAGCAATAGGTGTAATTGCATTAATGCAGTGGATTAAAACCCCCAATGGCAAGAAAAAATGGGATTATCTAAAGCTGAAAATGCCACTTGTAAAAGGCATCGTTGCTGCAGGAACTTTTGCTAATTTTGCTCGCACACTTCAGTCGCTTTTGGCAAATGGAGTACCCGTAATTTCTGCTTTACAAATTACCTCTCAAGCGGTAGGTAATAGTGTAATTTCAGAGCAGCTTCTTCGTGCTCGTGATAGAGTTACTGATGGTACGTCAATTTCTGGACCTCTTGCGGAGGGAAATATTTTCCCTCAGGTAGCAATTGATATGATTGCTATTGGTGAGCGTACTGGAGATATGCCCTCTGCTCTTGGACATGTTGCTAAACGCTTTGAGGCAGAATTAGACAGAAATGTTACGCGTTTTACCTCCGCTCTTGAACCTATAATGATTTTTGTTGTTGCAATTATTATTGCTGTTATTGCTATCTCAATTATTCAAGCAGTTATGGCAGTATCGAGTTCTGCTAATTTTTAATGCTATGAAAAATATTTTGCGTTTAATTTGTCTGTTCATTGTGGCTGTAAGTTTTTCAGGATGTATGACTCCTGTGAGGAGCGATGGAAGGCTGCAACATAAAAGCTTTAAGGTTGATATTTCTGAGCTTGATTGGTTGGAAATAGTTTATACTCCTGCGAAGAATGATAGAAAAATAATTCTTCCATGTAGGTTGTCTTTCTTTGGTGTTGGGCATGTAGAATTTAAGACTGGTAAAAGCCCAAAGTTTTGGCGCGAAACCTCAACAGAGACAAATCATCCGGATTGGGGTAGCTATTATACTGATCGAGTTACTGTTGGCAAGCAGGAGATGGAACGCATCTTTCAAGCCTTTGTTGACGAAGGTGTGGTTCCTCCCCAATTTATGCTTGTTTCAAGAGACGGCCGTTCTTCAAAAGATAGTGCTTGGGTGTCAATCCGTGGACTAATAGGTTTTAAAGAATTTAGACTTGATACGGATAATAAATACCTCGTTGAGGTTACTCGCGAAGCATTGGAAAATTTTGAAGAGACAATTGCGATTGCTCGTGAGCAAGAGCTGGGTCAAAACCGTGAGTAGTTTTAATTTTTGAAATGAAAAAAAAAGATATCCCAGTTGTCCATAAAATTCTAATGGATGATTTTAATTCAAATCCTGCCCCAGTGATAGATCTTATGGCTGCTCAAGGAAGTAATGCTTTTGAAATTCTTGTAGCCACAATTTTAAGTGCACGAACAAAGGATGAAACAACTTCTTTTGTGATAAAGGAAAAGCTTTTTCCTGTAGTTAAATCTCCTTATGATTTTGATAGGTTATCGACAGAAGAAATAGAAAAATTGATTTTCCCAGTAGGATTCTTTCGGCAAAAGGCAAAGGCATTGAAGCAGCTTCCACGAGTATTGGATGAACGCTTTGGTAGCAAAATCCCAGAAACAATTGATGAGCTTTGTGAGTTGCCAGGGGTGGGCCGAAAAACAGCAAATCTCGTGGTGGCGGTTGCTTTTAAAAAGCCAGCAATTTGTGTGGATGTTCATGTCCATAGAATAAATAATAGACTGGGGCTTGTTTCTACTGTATCGCCTCAAGAAACGGAGCTTGCTTTGCGTAATTTATTGCCAGAAAAATATTGGAGAAGCTGGAATGCGTGCTTTGTATCATTTGGTCAAAGGCGATGCCGACCAATAAATCCGCATTGTGAGGCTTGCCCAATTCGCAAATATTGTGATTATGGTAATGCAAAGAAAACTTCTATCAGTAGAGGAGAAGTTTAAAGATGGTTTCGTTGCCACAGCTGCCGATTTGTGAGCTGCTTCCAGATATCTCCAATGCATTGAATACGACACCATCTGGTGGAATTATAATAACTGCTCCTCCTGGCTCGGGGAAAACAACTGTTGTCCCTTTAGCATTGTTATCTGAGCCGTTTTTGGCTGGTAAACAGATTCTTTTGCTTGAGCCGCGGCGTATGGCTGCACGACTTGCTGCACGACGTATGGCGGCAACCTTAGGAGAAGAGGTTGGTGGCACGGTGGGATATCAGCTTCGTATGGAGCATCGAGCATCAAAGCATACACGCATTATGGTGCTTACAGAAGGTGTGCTTTCTCGAATGATAATTGATGACCCCGAATTGGCAAATGTTGGTGTAATTATCTTTGATGAATTTCATGAGAGAAGTATACATGCTGATTTTGGATTGGCATTAGCTCTTGAGGTGCTACGGAGCATCCGGCCTGATTTACGAATTATTATTATGTCTGCGACATTGGATGTCTCGCCTATAGCGAAGCATTTAGGTGAGGGTACTCCTTGTCTTGAAGCTCAGGGAATGTTATTCCCAGTCCAAACAAAATATCTTCCAATGCCACGAGAGCTACGCTTTTCTGAAGCTGTTGCAAAGGGAATTCGGGTGGCTGTAGCAGAGCAAAGTGGGTCAATACTTGCATTTCTTCCTGGCGAGGGTGAAATAAAAGCAACGGCAGAGCTGTTGGCTGAATTTTGCGAGAATCATTCTATAGAGCTCGCTCCTCTCTATGCTTCACTTCCCCTTCAAGAGCAAGAGCGAGCACTATTGCCCGCAGCACCTGGGAAAAGAAAGCTTGTGCTTGCTACAAGCATTGCAGAGTCTTCTCTCACAATTCAGGGGATTACAACAGTAGTTGATTCTGGTAAAGCACGTGTCCCTCGCTATTCAAATACAACTGGGATGACGCATTTGGAGACGGTTCGAATTTCAATGGATAGGGCTGATCAACGCCGTGGTAGAGCAGGGCGGCTTTGTGAAGGTGTGTGCTATCGCTTATGGGATGAACGCGAGGAGGCTTTGATGCCCCGCTGTGCCACACCAGAATTGTGTAGTAGTGAGCTTTCTGCTTTAGTGCTTATGTGTGCAGATTTTGGAAGTACTAAAAGGACTTCATTACCATGGCTTACACTTCCACCTGAGATTGCGTGGCAGCAAGGTGTTGAATTATTACAGCACCTAGAGGCATTGTCCACAGATGGAGTGATTACTACTCAAGGGAGAAGACTTCTCCAGCTTGGCACACATCCACGATTGGCTCATGCAATTTTAAAAACGGCTGCAATTGGTTCCTCTGAATCGTTAGTAGAGGCATGTCTTGCATGTGCTGCATTGAGTGAGGGAATTTATTTGCGAAATGCTTCAACAATGTCTGAGCTGCTGCTCGAGCTTGATGGCATGGGGGCTGGGAATCCTCGTAAAAATGCGGTTAAGGATTTGGCTGCAATGTGGCAGCGTCGTGCCGTTGAGGTAGCAGAGAAAGCTGACTCTGCCACAGAGGAACTGTCTTTAGGAATAATAATGGCGTTTGCCTATCCAGATAGGATTGCACGCAGACGCCGACATTCAGAGGAACGAAATAGGTATTTGCTTACATCGGGTCGCGGTGTGCGTTTAATCTCTTCTCTGGCGGGCTCGAGTGACTGGATTGTTGCAATAGAGGTAGATGACAAAAGTGCAGATGGAGCAGTGCAATTGGCTGAACCAATTACATTATCCGAAATAGATAAATATTTTTCACATCAATTTCGCAAAGAGTCCAGGGTTGAATGGGATGCTCGAGAGGAGCGAGTAATTGCTCAAGAAAGGGTAATGCTTGGTGCAATTGTTATAAGAGAGAGCTCACTAGCAAATCCAGATGAGGAGCAGATTTGCCGTGGCATTTGTGAAGGTATTCGAAGCACAGGATTACATGTTTTGGATTGGACAACTGCTGCAACTCAGCTTAGAGAACGTATTGCATTTTTGCATAGAAAAGCAGTGGAAGGCTTTCCAGATGTGAGTGACGAAAAATTGTTGTCGACACTTGAAGAATGGCTTGGCCCGTATATTTATGGTGTTCGGAAGCTTTCGGCATTGAAAAATGTAGATTTATGTGTTGTTTTTCAAGGAATGCTTGGGGCAAATTTAATGCAGCTGGATCAGCTTGCTCCATCGCATTTTCGAGTGCCGAGTGGTTCACGTATAAGGATAGATTATAGCGAGCAGCCACCATGCTTGTCAGTCCGGTTGCAGGAGGTTTTTGGAATGCTGGAGACGCCAAAGATGTGCGGTGAGCCAATTTTAATGAAGCTGCTTTCGCCGGCAATGCGTCCTGTGCAGGTGACGCAGGATTTACAAAGCTTTTGGAAAAATGGGTATCCGTTAGTGCGTAAGGATTTACGAGGGCGTTATCCGAAGCACAAGTGGCCAGAGAATCCTTTGGCTTAATTAGTTGAATACATATATAGGCTCTTTCAGCGTATCTTTTACTAGGTAAAACAAAATAGAATCATAGTTTTTGTGTCAATAATAACAAAAAATCAGTTTCCCATTAAGAATTTAGGTTGAAACAAATTTATAAAAACATTATAATGAAATCAATCATATGTCCTAGTTTTGTCTATTTGTTTTTACATTGATTTGGAGTGAGCAAATGCCATCCTTTTTCCAAGCAATATTATATATTTCACAAATCATAATTCTAGCAATCCCCCTGTATTTCTTGCTGAAATATCTTCGTCCTCGTAAAGGCTATAGGATGCTTATTATAATGCTTGTTCTATTTATCTTCCTAGGGGTGATTTCTCGATTACTCGATATGTCTGAATTAAGCTGGCTTCTAGAACACACGGCTTCATTACTCCCACTTGCTCTTGTAATTATTTTCCAGCAGGATTTGCGCTTAGGGCTCGCAGAAATAGCAGGTAGAAGTGCTGGCGGGCAGCTTAAGGCCTCAAATGATGAGGTAAAAGAGGAGCTTCTTAGTGCTGTTGAAATTTTAATGAGGCGCAAAATCGGTGCTCTTATTGCTATTGAAAGAAATGTACGATTAGATGAATTTATCGGGACAACTGGCGTGAAATTAGATTGTGCAATCCTAGATGATTTAGTTGTTTCGCTATTCTTCCCTAATTCTCCACTACATGATGGAGGAGTAATTATCCGTAATGGAAGAATTTGTGCTGCTTCTTGCGTATTTCCAGTTTCAACAGTTCAGGTTGGGCGGCGCTTTGGTACTCGCCACCGTGCAGCAATCGGGCTTTCAGAGCATTCGGATGCTCTTGTTATTATCGTTTCCGAAGAGCTTGGTATTCTCTCTGTCGCATATAATGGACAAATCTATAGAGGCTTGAAAATTGGTGAGCTAAAAGAGGTGCTAGATGTTGCCGCCCAAGAGTCAAGTAAGGTTGGTGAAGCAATATCTGTAATGGGGAGTGAGAACGAAATTGATAAGGCTGCTGTTTCCCCTCGTAGCATTGTTAGAGAGAAGGATCTGCTTGCAGATACTATTGAAAAGCTTGATAAGGAGATAAGATAATTATGAAAGCATCACTTTTATCTCGCATTATTAAATGGTGTGGTGATATATTTGACACAATTTCAAATTTTATCTCTCGAAATTTTGGCTCAAATGTTGGGCTTATGGTTTTTGCCCTAATTTTGTCCACAATCATTGTTAATATTATAAGCGAACGCACTGGCGTAGAAAAAGAGTTTACTGTACCTGTAAAAATTGTGATGAACACAAAAGATACAGCCCTTTCTAGCTATACACCTAATGAGATAAAGGTTTCTTTAAAAGGGACCTTGGAGGATTTGAATGTCATTGATTCTTCGCTTTTGATGGCTGAGATTGTTGTGCGCGAGGATTATGATACAGGAGAGCATGTAATTAAAAAAATACATTCCTCAAATATTCGAAATCATGGAAAGCTAAAGGTTGACGATATAAGACCCAATAAGATTGAGATTGTGTTTGATAAAGAGGCTCGTTTCCATATTCCTGTCGCATTACCAAAATTAGAGGGAACACCTCTTCAGGGTGGTGCCGCGACTGTTCGCTTTGTTTCTGGTTCTGAGGTTATAGTGACTGGCTCTGAATTGAAGTTGGCGCGCCTAGTTGATGGAGGTCTTGGCTTTGCGACAGCACCAATAAATGTTACTGATCGCTTAAGTAGCTTTGAGCGTGAGGTAGAGCTTATTGTTCCTCCTGATTTAGAAGTAAAATCTATTGAACCAAAAACTCTTAAGGTTGCAATAGATATACAATTGCCTGAGGTTGAAACAAAGGAAGATTCTTCGGTAGATGAGCTAGAGCTAGAAAAAGATAATGATAAGCCAGAATCTCCGACAGCATCTGACTTGCCTGAACTCGCTAAGGAAGAAGAAAAGCTCACAGAGCAAGCTGTATCTCCAACCCCTGCCGAAGCCACACCAGATGCCCTCACAAAATAGGAGCTATATATAACTATGCGACTTTTGATTACTGCTGGTCCAACTCGTGAGCATATTGATCCAGTGCGATTTTTAAGTAATCGCTCAACTGGGAAAATGGGCTTTGCTATTGCAGAGGCAGCAATTGCTGCGGGGCATGAGGTTAATCTTGTTGCTGGACCTGTTGCAATCAAACCACCTGCTGGAGCAAATGTTATTCCCGTAGTTTCTGCATGTGATATGCTTGCTGCAGTATTGAATTACCTTCCTAATTCTGATGCTGTGATAATGACCGCTGCTGTCGCTGATTGGAGGCCAGCTGAGCAAGCACAAAATAAATTGAAAAAACATACAATGGAGCCTGTAATTAAGCTTGTCCCTAACCCAGATATTCTTAGCGAAATTAAAAAGGTTAAAACAACTCAGAAAATTATTGGCTTTGCTGCAGAGACTCGAAATGCCCTAGAATATGCACAAGAGAAGCTAGAACGTAAGGGCCTAGATATGATTGTTGCAAATGATGTCTCCCAGCCGGGTGCCGGATTTGCTGTTGATACAAATATCGTTAGCTTTATTACTAAAACAAATATTGAGCACCTGCCACTAATGTCTAAACTAGAAATTGGATATGAAATTATTAGACGACTAGAGGGGATGCTTGTATGAAGCATTTGATTGTAAATGTTGCAGGTCTTGGCTGGGAAACATGCCAAAGGTTTGGGCTTAAAGAAATAAATGGTTTTAAATTTAAGCCTGCTCATTCTGTTTTCCCTGCTGTAACCTGTACAGCACAAGCAAGCCTCAGAACCGCCACTCTGCCACGAGAACATGGAATGGTTGCTAATGGCGTATTTCTGCGTAATTTGCAACGACCTGCTTTTTGGGAGCAATCGTCTAAGCTTGTTGATGGCGAACGTATCTGGGCAACTGCCAAGAAAAAGGGGTATACGGTTGGAATGTTTTATTTCCAACAAAGCCTAGGTGAGTCCGTAGATGAACTAATTTCGCCATGGCCTATTCATAAGCACCATGGTGGGATGATTTTAAAAAATTATTCTCGTCCAATAAATAAGCATCCTAATGGATATGATGAAGATTTCCCTCTGCATAAATATTGGGGCCCTCTGGCAGATGCTAAAGTGGGGAATAGAATTGTAAATGATATTATTTCTTTTGCGGAGTGTGATATTGCTTTTGTTTATATCCCAACACTTGATTATGACCTGCAGCGATACCCTGCCACAGATAAGCATTGTGCAAAGGCTATATCGCTTTTAAATCAACAGCTTCAAAAATTATTTGATTTTGCAAAAGCTCAAAATGCGGAGATAACAATACTTGGTGATTATGAAATTACAGAGGTCACTCTGCCACCAGCACAGCCTAATCTAACCCTTCGTAGAGCTGGCCTATTTGCTGTTCGTAATGTGCTTGGTAGGCTTTATCCTGATTTTAATCATTCACGTGCTTTTGCAATGGTAGACCATGAGATTGCTCATGTCTATATTAAAAATGAAGCCGATATCCCTATCGTAAAAAATTGCCTAAATGCTTCTGGAGATTATTGGCTAATAGAGGAGCGAGTGCCAAAAACAGATTGGGCACACTCAAATTCTGGTGAGCTACTTATTCAAGCAAAGCAAGGCTCTTGGTGCGCATATCCTTGGTGGACATTGCCAAAAGAAGCTCCCGATTATGCCTCGCATATTGATATCCACTCAAAGCCCGGCTATGACCCATGCGAATTATTTTTTGAACGATGGGCTTTTCCCCCTAAGACTTGTCAGGATTTAACCCGAATCAAGGGTACGCATGGACATAAATGTGAAATAGCATACCTCAGTACCTTGCCACAAATCTTTGGTAAAGGCTTTGTCGAAATCGCTTCTGCTATTAAACAGTGGTGTGATGATTTACCGGCTAAAGGAGTGTATTAAAATATGAAGGCTGTAGAGGTAACGATAAAAGAATTTTTTAGAGCTGGTGTAACATATATTTCACCATCCTTTCAGCGTCCATATGATTGGAGGGGGGATGATGTTCGGCGGTATCTTTCTTCGGTAGAGAATCATATAAGTGGCGGTTTTTTCTGTGGCTCTGTGGTTGTCATGCGCCTAGCAAATCAACCAAGAGCATTAAATGTGGAGCAAGCAAATTTGCCACAGAAGCTCTTGGTGATAGATGGGAATCACCGCTTGATTACAGCTTTGGTTTGTTTGCTAGCAATAAGGGATTTTCTCTTAAAATTTTATCCAGAAGCATTAGACAGGATAAATGATTCAATTTTCTTTAATATAGATGCTAAAGGAGGAAGACATTTTAAGTATATTCTTCCACGCCAAGATCGCCATGTTTTTGAAGCCCTTGTAAAGCGGGAGCCAGTTGATTCAAAGGCGAGCACAATATTACGTGCTTACAAATATGTATGCGATAGCTTGGCTCAGGCTTCAGAGTCAATGCTAAGAAGCTATTCTGAGCGAATTTTTGCTGATTTTTCTTTTGTGCTTCTAACTCTTGATGAGGATGAAGACCCATATCCAATCTTTAAGCTTTTATCGGTTCCAGATCAGGACTTTACGCGAAAGGGGTTGCATGAATATACGCGATTTTCTGATGACCCTCAGCTAATGGCATTGATTGCAGGGGGAGAGTCAAGTGAGGTTGAATTTAAAGAGAGGACACTTAGCTCAAATCAAGGTAATTTAAAACAACCTAGTGCATCGTTTTCTGTGTTGCGGACAGTTGCTGGCTTCATGAATAGTCCCAATGGAGGAATTTTGCTAATAGGTGTTTGTGATGATGGTAAGCCACGAGGAGTAGAGGGTGAATATGCCATTGTAGACAGAGGCAAGAGTAATCGTGACGGTTATTTGCTTTATTTAAATAATGTTTTGAGGATGCGATTATCAATAGAAAATCCATTCAGGTTTTACACAATAGAGCTTCGCTCGGTTCAAAAGCGGGATATTTGTGTAATTAAGGTGTCTCCAGCAACATCACCTGTCTACTTGGATAAGCATTTGTTTGTACGTTCTGGTAATCAAACAATTGAGATGCTTGGCCCAGACCTTGTTAATTATGTAAATACTCGCTGGCCAAAGTAGGTATCTTTGCACTTTTACGTTTTTTGTGGCAAACCTCGCATTTCTAGCCATCACGTCAAAATTCATGCATTGCAATCAACCTACATGTTTTGATATAATTACTTTGTAATTATAAAAATGAGGTTGTAATTGTATGAATGAAAACAATGTAGTCGATATCTACGATAGTACGCTCCGTGATGGTGCCCAAGCTGTTGGCATCACATTCTCTCGTACTGGTAAATTAAATTTTGCTCATAAGCTTGATGAATTAGGTGTCTCTTTTATAGAAGGCGGTTATGCTGGCTCCAATGAGTCTGATATGCAATTTTTTAAGGACATTGCAAAGGAAACTCTGGCAACAACAAAAATTGTTGCTTTTGGCTCAACCCGCCGTGCTGGCATTAAAGCTGCTGCCGATCCATTTACAAACGCTTTTCTTGCAGCAGAAACAGAAATCTGCTGCCTCTATGGTAAAACATGGATGCTCCATGTGACAGATGTTTTGAAGACAACAGCAGAAGAAAATTATGATATGATTTGTGATACCATATCATTTTTGCGAGAGCATGGGCGACGTGTTTTCTTCGATGCAGAGCATTTTTTTGATGGTTTCAAGGATAATTCAGAATTTGCTATGAAGATGCTCCAAGCAGCTGCCGCTTCAGGAGCAGAAAATATCTCCCTATGTGATACAAATGGTGGCTCACTTCCTAATGAAATTTTTGAAATCACAGCAAAGGTTAGAGCAGCATTTCCAAATCTTCAAATTGGTATTCATGCACATAATGATTCTGGAATGGCTGTTGCAAATTCAATTGAAGCAGTGCGTGCAGGTGCAAGGCTTGTCCAAGGCTGCATCAATGGCTATGGTGAGCGCACGGGTAATGCTAATCTTACAACCATTATCCCGACAGTCGAACTCAAGCTCGGTATGCCATGTATTGGAGAGGGTAAGTTGGTTGGACTTCGCTCGGCCTCGCTTTATGTTGATGAACTAGTAAATCTTAATCCAAATTTGCGCGCACCTTATGTCGGCGATGCGTCATTCAGTCATAAAGCAGGTGCCCATGTTGCTGGGGTACAGCGTAATCCAAAAACCTTTGAGCATATTGACCCAACACTTGTCGGCAATGAGCGCCGCATTTTAGTAAGCGAATTATCTGGTGGCTCAAATGTGCTTTATCGTATGAAGCAGATGGGAGTAGGTGGCTCTGAGGATGTCAGCAAGGATGATGTGAAGGCTGTACTTGCAGAAATTAAAGCAAAGGAAAATCAGGGCTACACCTTTGAATCTTCAGATGCTTCATTTAAAATGCTTGCTCAAAAAATTCTCAATAAGCACAAAGCATTCTTTGAGCTTGAAGGCTTCCGCGTAATTGTTGAGAAAAACGGAATGCAACAGCCTTGCAATTCTGAGGCAACAATTAAGGTTAAGGTTAATGGAGAGATAGAGCATACCGCTGGTGAGGGTGAAGGTCCAGTTGAGGCTCTTGACGTTGCTCTTCGCAAGGCTCTTTCCCGCTTCTATCCAGAGATTGCTGATGTTGTCTTGAAGGACTATCGTGTGCGTATCCTTAATCCGGAGGATGCAACAAAGGCAGTCACTCGCGTGCTTATTGAATCCTCAGACGGAAATTCGCGTTGGGGAACGGTTGGTGTATCACCAAATATTATCGAGGCGTCTTGGCAGGCGCTTGTTGATTCTGTTGAATTTAAAATGTTTGAAGACGAAACAAAAAATAATGTGGAGTAAAAATGAAAACTTATATTGCAGTAGATCTTGGTGCTGGTAGTGGCAGAGTAATCGCTTCTTGCTTTGATGGAGAGAAGCTAACAATGGAGCAGCTGAATCGTTTTGATAATACACCGATTGAGCTTAATGGCCATCTATTTTGGAATGTGCCTGCATTGCTAGAGGGTATCCGTGCGGGCTTGCGAGCTGCAGTCGCAAAGTATGGCGATACAATTGCATCTGTTGGTGTAGATACATGGGGTGTAGATTATGTGCTTCTAGATAAGCAGGGTCGCCTACTATCTCTTCCATATATCTATCGAGATTGCCATAACACAACAGAGCAGATGGATAAGGTTTATAATATTTTAGGTAAGCGTGAGCTATACAATGCCACAGGTACACAGTTCATGACCTTTAACACAATCTTCCAGCTTTTTACTGAGGCTGAACAGCCAGACTCATTCTTACCAAAGGCAGATAAACTTCTATTTATGCCTGACTTTATTAACTATGCACTTTGTGGTGAAATCGCAAATGAAGCAACTATTGCAAGCACAACACAGCTAATCAATGTCAACACACGTGACTGGGATACAGGGCTTATGGCTAAATTAAATATTCCATCACGTCTATTTTCAAAGCCAACACCTCCTGGCACTGTGCTTGGTACAATTAAGGGTATTCCTGGCTTGGAGAAGGTTCCTGTTGTAACTGTTGGCTCTCATGATACTGCATCTGCAGTTGCTTCTGTTCCAGCAAAGGCTGATACCTGCTGGGGCTACCTTGCCACAGGTACATGGGCACTTATGGGTGTTATTTCTGATAAGCCAATTCTATCGGATTTGTCTTACGAGTATTCATATACACACGAAGGTGCAACAGATGGACAATTCCGTTATCTAAAGAATTGCACTGGTATGTGGCTTGTACAGGAACTTCGTCGTGCATGGAAAGCAAGAGGCGAAGAGGTAAGCTTTGATGAGCTAGAGGCTGAGGCAGCAAAGTTAGAGCCTTTCAAGTATTTAATTGATGCAGATTACTCTGAATTTCAGTCTCCTGGTAATATGCCAGAGAAGATTCAAGCATATTGCAAGGCGACAGGGCAGCCAGTTCCTCAAACAAAGGGTGAGCTATATCGTGCAGCTCTTGAGGGTATTGTAATGCGCTACCGTAAGGTTTGGAAGGAACTTGAAGCTCTAACTGGCATCAAGCGTAATGTTCTTCACATGATTGGCGGAGCAACAATGGATAAGACACACTGCCGCATGACAGCTGATGCTCTGGGCATAGATATTACCTGTGGCCCTGTTGAGGGTGCAAGCATGGGTAATGTTGTTGCACAAATGGTTGGTCTAGGGGATTTGCCAAGCTTTGATGCTGGGCGCGACCTAATTGGTGCTTCAATCGAGAAGACAACTTGGTCCCCAGAGCCAGCAGGTGTTGAGGCTTGGGCTGCTGCTGCTGAGCGTTGGGAAAAAATTTGTCTAAATTCTGCAAAATAAGACGGAATTGGAGAAGTGGAGCAATTGTCAACAATCAACTAACAAATGCCACAATAAAACAATTTTAATTGTGCAGTATTGAGGTGAAATGATGAAAAAATATTTTATTCCACCAACAGGAAATTTCTATAAAGCAAATTTACACTGCCACACCACTTGCTCTGATGGTGCAATGACCCCTGAGCAGGTAAAAGAGCGCTATATGTCTCTAGGGTATTCTGTAATTGCGTATTCAGACCACAATGTGATGATAGATCATTCAGATTTGAATGAAGAGAATTTCCTTGCTCTTACAGCATATGAGGTAGATTTAATTAGCCGAGATGCTCATAGAGAGTGGTTTGCAAATAAACTATTTCACCTCAATATGATTTCACCAAAGCCAAATGAGAATAGAGTTGTTTCTCCGCAAATCAATGAAAGGGGAGAGCACCGTGATGTTCCTAGCATCCTTCCTCCAATGCGCTATGTTTATAACACAAATTTCATAAACAAGCTTATTGAAGCAGGAAATTCTGCTGGCTATCTTGTGACACTAAACCACCCAACATGGTCCAATCTTGATTACAATGACTATAAGGATTTAAAAGGTCTTTGGGCAATGGAAATCAATAATGGAGGGTGTTACGCAGAGGGACGCCCAGATGACCCTAATGTCTATACACTAATGCTTCGTGCAATGGGCACTAAGCTTTTTGCAGTAGGTACAGATGATAATCATAACAATTTGCCTCAGGAGCATCCAGAGCATCATTGTGGGCAGGCATGGATCAACATTCGTGCAGAAAAATTAGATTACGATACAATTTTTAATGCACTTAAAAATGGAGATTTCTATTCCTCAGACGGACCAGAAATTTTTGATTGTTACTATGATGAAGAGGAAAGGGCGGTTCACATTAAGTGCTCACCTGCGCAGCGCATCTATGTGACATCCTCAAGTATTTCTGCAACACTAGCAACACCTCAAAAGCTTGGCGAAACAATTACTGAGGCAGTTATTTCTTTGGCAAATAGTAGAATTGCAGATTTTATTCGCGTGACGGTTGAAGATACAACCCGCCATTTAGCACATACAAATGCAATTTGGATTGATTAGATTAAGTATTTTTTTAGGTAAAATAAAATGGCAATAACTGAATGGAATTTACGTGGCAGGGCAAGCGGCTGCTGTAATTGTGGTAGAGTATTTGAGGATGGTGAGAAGATTGTTTCTAGTGTGGCAATTACAGCGGCAGAGGCCATGGCTCCGATTGTTGAAAAGCTTTTAGGTGCAAAGGAGGGTAAGGATATACCTGAGTATATTCGAACAGACTTTTGCAAAGACTGTAAGAAAGCTATGCCTCAAGAGGCAATTATCAGTCAGTGGCAGAGTGTGTATATTGCTCCAGAGCCAGCCAAGCCGGAGGCTTTGCCTAGGGAAACGGCAGAGTCGTTACTTCGTAAGCTGATTGAGGGCGAAGATAATCCAGATAATATTCCGGTAATTTTTGTTTTAGCAGTAATGCTAGAGCGAAAGAAAATTTTAATTGAGCGTACCGTACGTCATTTACCTGACGGAACGCTTATGCGAATATACGAGCACAAAAAGAATGGGGAAGTGATTTTTATTACTGATCCTAATCTTTCTTTGGAGCAGATTCCTATTGTGCAGCAGCGTGTTGCAGAATTACTTGCTCCGCCACCACCACAGCCTACTGTTGAAGCAGAGCCACAAGATTCACAACCAGAAGAAAATGCAGAGGCGTGATTTTCTGTTGATGTTTTCTTAAAGTGTTGAGGGCAGAGCCTCAACCCTACTATACAATACATTTATATCTTTGAGGGTGGCGAAGCCACCCATTTGTGCTTCTTGAGCGTGAGTGCTCTCTCTTATTCGTGTTTGTCCGTATTGCCTGTGTTCCCGGAAGGAGTATCAATCTCCTTGAATTTTTCAGCATCTGCTAGAGATGTGTGCCCTACGACCTGACCATTGTCTAGCGGATTTACTACTCGTGCCTTCAAAAGCACTGACAGCAATATATTTTATGTTATCTGATAGTCCGTTAATAGCAGATAAATTTTGGCAATTTTTAAATGCACCGACGCCAATTTCAACAACAGTATCAGGTAATGTTACTTCACCAAGACGGTTAATTCTCCAGTTCTCAAGTACACCTAAATTTGTGTTGATTGCATAAATATCAGTGCAGCTACTATACACGAATATTTATTTAGTATTTTTTTCATAATTTATCCCTATTTTTATATCTAGTGTTTATTCAAAATAGATATCTTTAATTGTAAAATTCAAGCTTGGATATTTGGAAGAGAGATTGCTTTTGCTCTTATAGAGAAAATATATTTGATCCATCAAATTGCTATTTTCTGCCTTACTTCCTTTTAGAGGGACTCTTATTTCCTGCCACTCATTTCCACCAGAAATAACAAATTCTCTAATGGTTTGCCCATTCCAGCCCACATTTGGAAGATTGATTTCAATAGCAGCATCCTTGTCTGCCTTTGCAGAAAAGACAAGTGCTGTGTTTTTGTGCCCCTTTGGAGGAGGTGCATAGAAGATGATTCCAAATGGAGCTTTAACGCCGCCCTTTGCTTCATAAGCATTAAAGTTCATAAATGCACCAATTCCATCTGACTCAGGAATACGCCCTGTAGTGCCACCGTTTCCCTCATTTATTTTGCTAGATACACGATGGAAACGCTTGCTGTTTATTTCATATTTGGCGGACGATGAAGACCCTTCTTGCTCATCAATGATAAATACAAAATCCTTTACTTCAATTTCTGCATCTGGATAAGTGGCTGCTTTTATCTCTTTGGATTTATGGGAAAGGAATATCTCGCCAAGTAGATTTCCGTTTTCAACCTTTGTCCCCTTTAAGTTGAGACGTAGCTCTTGCCATTCTCCACCTCCGGATATAATAAATTCCTTTGATGCAACTCCTGACCAACCGACATTTGGTATTTCAACTCTAATGAAGTCATCTGTCTTTGATTTTGCTTTAAAGACAAGCTCTTTTAGTGGTTTGTTTTTAGGTGGATTGTAGAACATAATTACGAATGGAGCATTGATATTGCTTGCATGGGAATTATATTTAATTTTTGCTCCAACACAACCGGGAATTAATTCCACTGTTCCACCATTACCCTGCTGTGGCTGTGAGGTAAAACGCTTGAAGCTATGCTTATCTATCGGGAATGTGTTTTGGGTATGATTGGCTTTTGATCCTCCTGGTACTTCTCCCGTTATTGCAAGAAGTATTGGTATTGCGTCCTCAATAGATTCCCACTCGTTTTGTCCTGCACGGAAGGTTTCTGCTGAAATAAAATCGATAGATTTGATTAGCTTTTCTGGGTTTGGATTTTCCCACTCTGCCACATAGGCACAGCCACTTAACCCTTCACCCACAGGAGTGAGGAGCCCCAGCTTTGCTTCAGGAAGGTCACGCTTGCCCATCCAGTCTCCAATATGAACGCCAGATGTGCATGAGAACACCTGCGATGTGCCATTTGCATAATTGATGCGATAGTGGCAAGCAGCACCCTTGAAGCACCAAGCTGCCGTATGTAGGAAATATAGCTTGCCAAGCTTCTGATTAACTTTGATTCCGGTTACCTCATCTGGGAAATAATTGCGAGCAGATCCCTTTAGGCGGATACAACCTAATCCATTATTTGTGGCAGGGTCTATGATGTCAAAAGGAATGCTAGCTGCAATTTGCTCTCCCGTGGCAACATTCTTAAAGTTCATCGGGCCTTGATCTGTCCAACCACCTTTTTTGTCACCATCAACTTCATCATCAAATGCAGCATTTGCGTAAGGGCGTAGGTCTAGCTTTCGTACATACTCAGGTTTAAGTTTTTGAGCAGTTGCTCCTCCTGCAAGCACACCAATGTCTGAGACAAGACTCTTGCTCTCCAAAATGTAGTGCAAAAGATTCTCCCAATAGGCTGCTGCCGCACTGTCAGTTTGGTAACAACGTAATACCTGCATAGTGTTGATGAAGACTCTGCCACGTCCATGGGTTGCCTCTAAAATAGTTGAACCAAACGCATGAGGTGAGCTTAGCATTGGTCCTTTTGAACCGATGCACGATTTCCAATCGAATGGAGAAATGTATGACTCTGCCACAAAGCCACCATCTGCATTGTTCCAAGTTTCAAATTGCTTCCAAGAAAGACCTTTAAATACAGGATGACCTTTATACGCCATATCAACAAAGCTTGAGTGATGCTTAAATAAAGATAGGCCGCCAGGCAAAGCCGTCATAGGATTATGCTGCTCCATGACAAGCAAAATTCCACCTGCATTTAAATAATCAACTATATCCTTTGAGCGTCCGCGGAACACCTGCTCAGCTGCATAATCTGGAGGGACAATCAAGACGCTATTGTTGGCTGCTACCTCAGATGCTTTCTTAACAAGCTTGAAGTTCACGCCATGCTTTTTGAGGGCAGCGGCTGCAAGCTCTGTATTTGCAGGAACAATATCCAATAGATATACAGAACGAATTGGCTTAATTTGTGCCGCTTCCTTTGCTTTGACAAATACATCGTAGTAATTTCTTCCTAGCTCGTTGCCAGCACCATCCTCAACTGCAATAACAAGTCTATACTCGCCGGCAAGATTTGCTGGGACTGTCATTGTTGTTGCAAGCTTTTTTGTATGACCAAAATCAGGAACCGCAATATCTGCAGCTGTCAAAGGCACATTTGCAACAAGCTGTTTGTCTGAATATATGTAGGCCTTTAGCTGGGCTGACGGATATGCTTTGTTAGAAACATTGTGTACTGCAGCAAAAAGCTCAATTGTGTCTCCAGCAAATAGATTGCGTGGAACTATGCTATAGCCTGTACGAAGCATTGGATATACTGGCTGCGTCCATAGCTCAATCTCTTTAACTGTATCTATGTACCAAGGAGCAAAGCCCCTCATATCCTCGTTCCAACGGAACTCATCGTAAACGCGGCGACCATAATAATTTCTTGCCCAAGAAGCAAATCCCTTTGTGTTGATGATATCCAATGGTGAGCTTCCCATAAAGCCAACGATTTGTGGTGCACCCCAAGTAAATTCACGTTTAAAATAGCGCTCATATTCACTACGCTCTCCTGGCGTATAAACTGGATCTACATTTATGCCCCAAGAGAAGCCAACTAGCTCATAAGCCACAAATGGTTTCTTCTTCGCGACATCATTGCCATACTTTTTCTTGTTTTCATTTACTATGTCAACCAATTCGCTTGTTAGGCGTCCAACTGGAACTGATAATGATGTGTAGGTGTGAAAATCAAGAAGGTCTGTCTTTAAAGCAAAATCTCCTGAAAAACCTCTTGCTGCACCAGAGAATGAGCTTACTGGCATATCATTTTCTCCAAGTAGCTTTTTCACGAGATCATAATTTTCATCTACAAGCTTTGCGATTCTTTCATCCTTATGAACATGAATCTCATTACCTAAGGACAATGCACAAACAGATGGATGCTTTAAACTATAATCAATATATTCTTTAAGCTCGTGCCGGCTGTTTATGCTAAATTGCTCATAGTCTAAATTTGAGCTAAAGCTCCATGCCCATTCGTGAAAAATCATTAAACCACATTCATCTGCCACACGCAAATACACCTCTTTAATTGGCTCATGTGCTGTACGAATTATAATATGTCCATCGTCTAAAAATTGAAGAATTTCTTTTTCAGCAGCCTTTTCAACTTCTGCTGGGTCGCGCCCAATCCCATCCCAATTATTGGAAGCTGTATTTTGAGCAAACATATAAACCTTGCGACCATTGAATACAAATTCGCCATCTATTATCTCAAGGCGGCGAACACCAAAACGGAAGGTGGTTACATCAAGTAACTGCGTTTTGTCCTCATTCCAAATCTCAATAAAATAATCATAAAGCTCAGGTGCACCAATCTCCCAGTGCTTTAGCTTTGTGGCATCGATTGTCGTCTTGAATTTTGCTTGTGACTTTGAGAAGCTTGCCATTGTTTCGTTGATGCAAAGCTTTGTCTTTGGAGCATTGACAGCAGAAGGGAGCACATATGAAGAAATGATATATTTTTGGTTCTCTACATTTGGTGCAAAGCTCTTTAATGTATGCATAAATGTAACATGCTTTAGGTCCTTACTTGTTAGAGCAGAATGCACCTCAATTTTTGCACTAGATTTTGGCTCTGAAATAAGAGTTACATTACCCCATAGACCTGCCTTTAGCACACCACGCCACCATTGAGTGCCATAGGCATGTGTGAGCTTAATAGGCTTTCCAGCAAATTTGCCAATATCTCCTTGATGATGAATTGCGAGGACATTTTTGCCTGGCTTCAACACATTTGAAGGAAGTTTAATTGACCAAGGGTTAAACTCACTTTTATGCTCACGTATCAGCTTCCCATTTAGAAATACAGTTACATGGTATGATGCTACTGCAAAATTCAACTCAAAGGTTTTTGTGGCATAGTCATCTGCGGAAATTTCAAATTCATTGTGATACCAAGAGCGAACATAAGGCTTTTCGTTGTTGTGATTTGAGCCAGGAAACTCTTTGTAGGTCGAGCTGGGAAGTGTGACACTTTTCCAGCCTTCTGTTGAGCAGTTAAGCTTGGACTCTGGTTCTTCTGCGGGCACCACATCAAAAGGAGTAGCAGAGAAGCGTGGTGCTTGCTGTTTCCATCCGGAATTTAGAGAAATACGAAGCTGCTGGTGCTCTGGATATGCTTTAAGCAATTCATCTTGAGGCACACATTTAAGTCTGGTATGTGGAGCTGCTCGGGGAGGAAGCCATGGCTCCGCAGGAGCAAGGTTCGCAACAGAAGAGGAGCAGGCCGTTAGTAGAATACCTATGCCCAATAGACCTGTGTTTTTTAGTGTATTTCTTTTCATTATCATTTTTTTCAAATAAATTATCCACGAACAAATGCGTCGGTTACCCAAAGCTTATCTTTGTCGCCAATTCCAAAAACTACATCTGCAAATTTTGTGACTGTTTCATTTGTTGCAAGACAAATAGTTAGAGTATGTGTGCCTACCGAAAGCTCCAGTTCAACAGATTGATTTAATGGTGTTCTATGGAATGCTGGTACCATAGCACCTCCTTCTCTACCAAATGCGTAAGATTGGTCAACATAGCACCGGGAATTTGCTTCTGTACAACACATTACTCGATAGACGCCAGCCTCTTTGATGTGGAAAGAAATGTTAAGTATTAAAATTGCGTCTGGCTTTGTTTCTGATAAATCAATTTTTATGTAATTCCCAGGAAGCTTTATTTGTTCTGGTTTTGATGAATTTACATCAATTGGGAAGCGACGATAATCCTTTGCAAACCAAGGGCGGAAAATTAGCTTTTCTGCTGCGATTTCATATTTTGTGAGGTCTGGCTTAGGCGAGTCCTCTCGCTCAAGAGTAACCTTACCCTTTAATTCGAGAATAAGATCGGTAAACTCGGAAATCGTTTTTGGTGGATTGATTCCTGTAATTTCTTTGCTAACAACAATGCTTTCACCTATGGGCTTTCTCCAACGCTCTGGAATTTTATCGTAACAGACAATACCCATAATTGCACCAACAGTTGCTCCTGTGCAATCAGCATCCTCGCCAAAATTTACTGCAGTACAAATTGCTTTTTCAAAATCTCCTCTGGAAAGGAGAAGTGCAGCAATCATAAATGGGATATTCATTTTTACATCAGTGAAGTTTGCAACCCCATATTTTGCCATAATCTTTTCGCGGATAGCAAGTGGATCTGTATATACATCGCACCAACCAATTGTATCGCAAATAGCTTCAAATAGGCGACAATCTGCAGGTATATACTGAAGAGCATGTCCGATGATTTCTGGGATATTATTTGAGATAAAAGCGAGTGACTCAAGAGCAGCGAGATATTGCTCGGCATAGAGCCCGTCACCATCATGATCAACACAAGCATCCTCATAGGCGTATGCAACTGCTTTTGCAGGGTCACCAGGAGCTAATGCAGCCCAGATTTCACTTCGGATAGCAGCTCCAAGACCATCAACAAACCAATTATCGTATGAGCCTGTATAAGGTGGTTTTAGACCTAAAGCAATATTCCGTAGAGCGACGCCATATTCATCAAAAGGGAAGCGTACGCAATCTCGCCATGCTTCTGCAAAGCGGTGGCGATTGATTTTCCCATTCCAGTCGGTTGCGAGTTTGCATGCCCAAAGGATTTGGAGGTCAAGGTCATCGTTAGGCATCATTTCTGTGGGTTCTGGAGTATAAAATGTAAGTGACAAAGGATTGCTACAACCCTCCCAAGGCATACCTAGAGTTCCTCCGATAGCTTTGCCGAGCCACATCCCGAATACTTTTTCTTTAAAATTGTCCATAGCTTTCTTTCATCATGTAAGTAATTACTATATATAATATAGTAAACCCAAGTATCTCAATAAATAATATGAAAAAATGAGGCTTTGTGCAACATTTTTTTTGGTGAAAAGACAAACTAAATGCAACCCCCTGTTGAGTTTTGTGTTGCATTTGCTTTGTCTAGTGAACTAGTGACAGGTTGCCTGCGGTGCTTTCTGGGAGGTAGGGAGGATTGATAGATACTCAATGCTTTTCGTCAAGCAGTAGGTAAACAAGGTGCATCAATACTCCGAACCTCCGAGCCTCCAAAACTCCCAGCAACGAAAGTAACTCTAAATATTGCTTTCGCTTTCTGGGAGGTAGGGAGCTTGGGAGATGGGGAGGGATTTTTTGTGTAATTATCGTAATCGCGAGCACAAAGAGTATCGAAATAGCTGAATTTGAAAGCGATTAGTAAGAAAGATATGTAAAAATTATTTGTTTTTGTAATTTTTATTTGATTATTATTTTAAATTATAATAAAATAGTGTCGTTTAAATTTGATAAATGTCTTTAGTTTTGATTATTACACAAGGAGTTGCTATGTTTTTATGGTTTCCAAACTTTGGTAGCACCGTTTCTGAGCCACAAATTACTTTGGCTGGAAATTCTAGATGGACTGAGCGCCATATCCAGTGTATTTGGTATGACCCGTCTCTTCGCCCTACAATTTTAAAAACAGATATTGGTGAAGAATTTATCATTATTAACCCAGGTGTTTGGAATTTAGAAGAGGGGCCAGATTTTATTGGTGCGGAAATCCTCTATTGTAAATCGGGAAAAATCGTGCGTGGAGATGTTGAAATCCATACTAGACCATCAGATTGGGTAGCACATCGCCATTCCGGTGATGAAAATTACTCAAATCTTATTATGCACGTATGTTGGTTCGGTGGCTATAATCCAGCACCTCTACCACCACATATCGCAAATGTTACTTTAAAGGAACAAATTTTAATTCAACAAGATTTTTCCTTTGAAAGAATTGCTATCGCGGCTTACCCCCATGCAATACTCAATGAAGCTCCTCCGTGTAGCTGTCATATTGCAAATACCTCTCCAGATCAAATTCGTAGTCTTTTGCTAAAATCAGGGGAAAGTCGCCTTCGAAGAAAAAGTGCTGATATGGCTGCTCGATATTCAGAGATGGGTGATATAAGACAGCTGTTCGAAGAGGAATTTTTTGCAGCATTAGGATATAAAAATAATAAAGAACAATTTCGACTATTAGCTCGATTAGTTACAAATCAAGATTTATCGCTAATACCTACGCCTAAAGAGCGATTAGCAATACTATTGGCAGTAAGTGGCCTATTAAATAATTTGGAAAAGAATGTAGCATATCGCGAATTGTGGGATTTAGCATGGCAATATGGAAAGGCTGATGCAATAGACATCTTCCCACTAAAATGGAATAGGAATTGTCTGCGACCTAAAAATAAGCCTGAGGAAAGGCTTGTAATAGCTGCGATTCTCTTTGGAGGGAGGAATCGCTTGTTTGACGATATTTTGGCATTGCCACGTGAGTCTGCGAAGAAGTGGTGGAAGGCTTTGAAGGCACTTTTTAAGGCGAAGCTTGAAGGGCAAGAGTTAATAGGTGTTGTGCCTGTATTAGGGCAAGCACGAATTGTAAGTATTGCTATCAATGTAATTATCCCAATTTTAGCTATTCAAGATCCAGATTGCATACATCTTGCAGAAGTATTGCCTGGTGAGGCGGAGAATTCTATTATTAGAGAGACTGCATTTAGCTTGTTCGGTCGAGACCATAATCCTGCTTTATATAATGGAGCGGTCCTCTACCAGCAGGGACTAATGGAAATTTGGTATCGTTTTTGTTTGACAGCAAGGGCTGGATGTTTAAATTGTGTCTTGGCAAAATCTCTGAAAGAGGGTAAAATATAGCAATTTATTTGAGTTTAAAGTAGTCAAGGGACGAAAAGGATGAGCAAAGAATCAGATTTTCCAGTTACTCCAGGTATTCGAGTGCTACGAGGTGCTAAGGTTGAGTATGAAGCACATAAATATACCTATGAAGAGCATGGGGGTACTAGCCAGTGTGCAGAGGTGCTTGGAATTGATGAGCATTATGTAATTAAGACAATTGTTCTCAAAACGGATGCTGGCAAGCCATTTATTGTTCTTATGCATGGAGATAATGAAATCTCTCAAAAGGAAATGGCACGAATCCTGAAGGTGAAGTTTACAGAACCTTGTACAGTAGATGAAGCACAAAAATATAGTGGTTATTTTTGTGGAGGGATAAGCCCTTTTGGGTTTCGTAAGCAGGTGCCTGTTTATGCACAAAAAACGATTTTTGATTTAGAGTGGATTGTAATAAATGGTGGTGCTAGGGGCTTCTTTGTTAAAATAAAACCCGAAATTTTAAAAACCGTTGCGAAGGCGGTACCAGTAGATGCTGAGCAATAAATAAAATTTGGTGGATAAATGATTAGCATATTTAAAGTTTGTAAAAAGGATGTGGGGGCAGAAGTATTTTTCCCTAGTATTTTTATTTGGGGAATTGGGGTTGGCTGCTTTGCTGCTTCACTTAATAATTTTTTAGTCGATATACATCATGTAACAGGCTTTCAGCGTGGAATAGTAGAGTTCTGCCGTGAATTGCCTGGCGTGCTGCTGATTATCCTTTTAGCAATGATGTATAGGCTCACAGATTGGCGAGTATTAAGATTAGGTACTATATTTTCATTGCTTGCAGCTGGGTTAATGCTTGTTCCTGCAAATTTGATGGGGACAACAATTTTTATCACACTTTTCTCGTTGGGAGAGCATGTTGTTATGCCAGTTCGCCAAGCGATTGCACTTAGTATTGCAAAGGAAGGTAAGGGAGGAGAATCCCTTGGTATAGTGACAGGTGCAATAAATGCTGGAACGGTCTTGGGCTCGTTAATTGTTGCGGGTATATTTTATGCATTACCAAAATTTTTGGATGTATCTTCATCACAGCTTTTGTTTGATGTTGTGTGGTGTGTCATTATGGTGTTACTTTTAATAAGTGTTGTGCTAACTTTCCATGGAAAAGCAGCCGACACAAAGGGTAATCGTCCTAGCTTTTATTTCAACAAGAAATATTGGCGTTTTTATTGTTTAGAGCTGTTTTATGGCGCACGTAAACAGGTGTTCTTAACCTTTGGTCCATTGTTATTGATAAAAAATTATGAAATGAAGACAGATGAAATAGCAATGCTTTTGGGAGTGAGTGCACTTTTTACAGCATTGTTTGGTGGTCGCCTCATTGGCAAGCTTGTTGATTGCTGGGGATATCGCAATGTAATGATTTATGATACAGTAATCCTGTTTTTTGTTTGTTTGCTTTATGGTTTTGCAGATACGTTATTCGCAAAGCATATAGCAATATGGATTGTTTGCATAAATTATATTTTAGATACAATAATTAGCCATGCATCAATTGCATCAAATTTGTATGCAGCGAAGCTTTCTGACACAAGGGAGGAGCTCACAGCAACGCTTTCCTCCGGAATATCTGTTAATCATATTATTTCAGTGGTGTTTGCATTGATTGGTGGCATTGTATTTGATAAACTTGGTGCAGAGGTATTATTTAGTTTTGCTGCTGCTATGTCAGTTGCTAATTCACTATTTGCTATATCAATACCCAAAATAATAAAGTAGAGGAGTAATAGCTATGATAAAAGAAACAATTTTAGATACAATAGGTGGGACACCATTAGTCCGCATAAATAAACTAACCGAAGGTTGCGTAGCAAATATTTTTGCAAAGGTTGAATATTTTAATCCTGGTGGCTCTGCAAAGGATCGTGTTGCTCTAAAAATGATTGAAACAGCAGAGAAGCAAGGCCTTTTGAAGCCAGGTGGATTGATTATTGAGCCGACGAGTGGCAACACAGGAATAGGTTTGGCTCTAGTTGCCGCAGTTAAAGGATATCGTTTAATTCTTACAATGCCTGATACGATGAGTATAGAGCGCCGCCGTTTACTTGCTGCTTATGGGGCGGAGGTTGTGCTTACACCTGGTGCCGAAGGTATGGCGGGTTCTATAGCAAAGGCAAAGGACTTGCAGGAGGAAAACCCAGGTTCTTTTATTCCTCAGCAGTTTGAAAATCCAGCAAATTCATATGCACATTTCACGGCAACGGGTCCAGAGATTTTTGATGCACTTGATGGCGAGATTGATTGTTTTGTTGCTACCGTTGGCACCTCTGGAACATTGTCTGGGGTTAGTCGTTTTCTTCGTTCAAAATGTAATGGAATTCATGTAGTAGCAGTGGAACCAGCTGCCTCACCGATGCTTTCAGAAGGCAAGTCTGGGGCACATAAGATACAAGGAATTGGTGCAAATTTTGTGCCACCGATTTTGGATAAGAGCGATTATGATGAAATTATTACAGTAGGTGACGAAGTAGCTATTTCATTGTCAAAGGAAGCAGCGACAAAAGAGGGCTTACTGGTGGGTATTTCTTCTGGTGCCGCATTAGCTGCAGCAATTGAAGTAGGGAAGCGCAAAGAATTTGCTGGAAAGAATATTGTGGTTCTTTTACCAGATTCGGGTGAGCGATATTTAGCATAAATTTTGTGTGCATATATGCACATTCGTGTAGTAAAACAAGATTTGCGTGATTGTTCGGATTACTTGAGTGGTGAGCATTGTGATGTGTGTGTGTGTAATGCTCGACACTAGTGCTTGAAGGTTGTCATTCTTATTGTTAAATCTTTCGAAGCAATAAGGCCGCCATTAAGCCCCAATGTGGGGCACAAAGAGGATTCCCAGGATTATATATTATCATTTAATTTGTCCAACACCTTGTAACCACATAAGCCTCTGAAAATCACACTATGTGTGCTTCGCGTGAGAAAATGTCGGCAATATTTGCACGAAAATTGCCAATTGTTGCTTTGTCCTTTGAAAAATCTTTAATTTATGGTATAATTTAAACAATTATTTGAAATTTATTTTTAGATTGAAGTGCAAATCACTATTGTAAAATATATAAATTGAACCCCAAAGAGCTAAAAGGAATGCTCTGAGAGCTTTATAATTAGGAGAATTAAATGAAATTAAAACTCGTTTTTTGTGTGTTATGTACGATGATGCTATCTGCTCTTGCCAATACTCAAGTAGCAACTAATGCAGTACCAACACAGGCAAAGGTGCTTCGTATGGTTACTGAGGCGACTTTTCCACCATACGAGTATCGTGAGGGAGAAAGAATTGTTGGTATTGATCCAGATGTGGTGGGCGAAATTGCACGTCGTAATGGATATGCTCTAAAAATAGAAGATATGCCATTTAATTCAATTATCGCTGCAGTTCAATCTGGTAAAGCAGATATTGCAGCAGCAGGTATCACTGTCACAGAAGATAGAAAAAAGATTGTTAATTTTACAGATACATATTTCGTTGCAGGGCAATCTGTAATTGTACCAAAAGGCTCTTCAATAAAATCTGCTACAGATTTAAAAGGTAAGCGCATCGGTGTTCAAGGAGGAACAACTGGTGACATATATGTCGCAAAAAACTTTGGTGAGCCAGAGCGCTTTGATAATGCAGCACTAGTTTGTGCAGCAATAACCTCAGGAAGATTAGACGCTGGTGTGATAGATACCACACCAGCAGAACAGTTCGTTAAGCGTAGCAATAGTTTAGCTCTCTTGCCTGAGCCTCTAACAACCGAGGAATATGCGTTTGCAATCAATAAGGATCGCGAGGATTTGCTCGCTATGATTAACGCTACTTTGGCTGAGATGAAAGAAGAGGGCTTGATTAAGCATATTGCTCTTAAACACCAAAATAAGACTGCAATACAGGCAGAATCCTCAGACAAATATGGTTTCTGGGATAAGGTTAAGGATGATTTTCATACAAATTTTGTTGATGATAACCGTTATAAATATTTGCTAAATGGTTTTGTTAAAACAATTGAGATTTCTGCTGGAGCGGTTATTCTTGGAATTATAATAGGCTTCCTTGTCGCCGTTATTCGTAGTGCAGCAGATCAGACAGGTAAGCTAAAGCTAGCAAATTTATTTTGTAAATTATATTTGACCGTTATTCGTGGTACACCGGTCGTGGTTCAGCTTTTGATTATTTATTTCGTAATTTTTGGTTCTGTCGATATAAATAAGGTGCTTATTGCGATTATTGCTTTTGGCTTAAATTCTGGTGCTTATGTAGCCGAAATCATTCGTTCTGGAATTATGTCAATTGATAAGGGACAGCTAGAGGCAGGCCGTAGTTTAGGTTTGTCCTATCCAAAAACAATGGTTTTAATTATCCTTCCTCAGGCATTTAAAAATGTCTTACCAGCACTTGGCAATGAGTTTATCGTGCTTTTGAAGGAGACAAGTATTTCTGGCTATATCGCACTTGAGGATTTAACAAAGGGAGGCGACATTATTCGTGGCCAAACATATAATGCATTTGTCCCATTAATGGCTGTTGCAATCATCTACCTAACAGTAGTTATATTCTTGTCAAAGCTACTTACATTGCTTGAAAAGCGTTTGAAGAGAAATGAATAAGCTCAGCAAAAAAGAGAAGAAATTAGGAGAAGATGGTATGGAAAATAATCCTGTAATTTTTGAAGTTAAGAATTTAGTAAAAAAGTATGCAACAGTTAACGCAGTTGATGGAGCATCTGCTGCTATTAAAAAGGGAGAGGCTGTTTTTATTGTTGGGCCATCGGGCTCGGGTAAAAGTACCTTTTTGCGTTGTTTGAATAAGCTTGAGCATCCAACCTCGGGCGAAATTCTCTTTCATGGTAAGAAGGTATCAGATAATCCAAGAGCAGAAAATCATTTTCGTGAAAATGTAGGAATGGTTTTTCAGCATTTTAATTTGTTCCCACATTTGACAATTAAGGAAAATATCACGCTAGCTCCAGTTCAAACAAAGCGATTAACTAAGGCAGAGGCAAGTAAGGTTGCAGATGAGCTACTTGCGAGAATTGGTTTGGCAGAGAAGGCAGATGCATATCCTTTACAGCTTTCTGGTGGACAGAAGCAGCGCGTAGCTATTATTCGAGCTTTGGCAATGAAGCCAGAGGTAATTTTGTTTGATGAACCAACAAGTGCTCTTGATCCAGAGATGGTTGGTGAGGTGCTTTCCCTTATGAATGATTTGGCCAAGGAGGGGATGACAATGATTGTTGTTACACACGAGATTGGCTTTGCATGTGAGGTGGCAGATAGAATTATCTTTATGGATCATGGAAAGATTATAGAAGAGGGCACACCGCTTGAGGTTACAAAGCAATCACAAAATCCACGTGTTCGCGATTTCTTCCAAAAGATTCTTAATGTTTAATTTTTTCGATAAATCAAGTAGTAATAGCATCTTAATTCAAGAATGTATTTAGAAATTAAGATGTAATTATGAACGGAGTGTTCTGCAAATGCTATATGCTATAGTTTCAGATATTCATGGTAATTATACCGCTTGGGCCGCAGTACTAGAAGATATAAGGAGTATTGGGGTAGAGCGAATTGTGTGCCTCGGCGATGTTGTTGGGTATGGTCCAGAGCCTGGTCGGTGTGTGCAGTCAATTCGCGATGTAGCATATGCTTGTATTCTAGGAAACCACGATGCTGTTGTTACAAAGAAATTGGATTCCCGTGCTTTTAATGAGCATGCACGAAAGTTAATTGAATGGACTGAGCTTCAATTAAATCCCGAGGAGATTGAGTATCTTTCAACATTAAATTATGAATTTTCGGAGGAAAATTTTAGGTGCGTTCATGGAGATTGTGATGCACCGCACGAATTTAATTATATAGTTGATTGTGATGATGCAAGGCTAACGTGGAATAAAATTACAGAGCATATAGTTTTTTGCGGACATAGTCATCTTCCAGCGGTCTTTGTAACAACTCGGGATGGCTGTGAAATGTGCTCGCTCCCAGCTCAGGATTTTACACTTGAGGAACAGAATCGTTATATTGTGAATGTTGGCTCTGTGGGTTCCCCAAGAGATGATGATTTGCGGGCAAGCTATGTTTTGTTTGATTCAGAAACAAAATCTATTTTCTTTAGAAGAATTTGTTATGATTTTAATGAGTTCAGAGAGCGAGTTCGCTTTGTTGGATTAAATGAGAGTGATGTTCCTTTACTGTGCTATGTTTTGGAGGAAGAGCCAGCTGAGGATGTTGCTCTTGAGCATGAAATAACAAAATCAGAGATTGTTGTCTCAAATGAGTCTTCTGATTTGGCTAAAACAGTTTGCCTACACCAAATTGATTTATCTGATATTTTGAAGGCAGAATCTCCTCTACCTAAACAAGATACTTCAAAAGGCAAGCTTTCATTTAAAAAGCCAATAATAATTAAAAAGCAGTCAGGAGCAGCAAATCAGCAGACCTCTAGTGCCGCTACTCCAGCAAAAAATAATATGACAGTGCTTTCACACAAGCCTGGTGTGCGAAAGAGTAAGATTAATGCGAATTTAGTAGCCACAAGGGATGCTAATGGTTCTAGGTCGAGAGCACCACAAGCACAGGAAAGCAAGTATCTGCGTAAGGTCAATGCTGCTGAGCAAGCCCCAGCAAAGAAGCTTATCTTCTCTGTCGTTATTGGTATAATTTTATTGATGGTTGTTGGTATGGTTTATTCCTCAACACATGGAAATCGTAAGGGGAAGATTGCTCGCTATCATCATAGTACACCAGAAATTTATCATGCAGATGCCTTTGCAGAGAAACAAAATTTGCTACCAGAAATTTGGATGAGCTCTGGCAATTTAGAATCTCTTTATCCATATCAATATACAACTTCAGACAGAGTTAAGGTTTCTTTTGATAATATAGATGGAATGTATGGCTCAGAGTTGATCTTTCATAATGTTGAAAATGCATATTCTCAATTATGTTTTGAGACGCCTTATGTCAAGATAGATCCTAAAGGGAAATATCTTATTTTAGCCAAAGTGTATTACGATGAAAGTAATTATGCTGGCAATATTTATATGCAGCTGGTAAATGCTAATGAATCAGAATTGGCAAAGGCCTTACCTAGCGAAAAAATGGTTGAGTTCCATAAGAAGGAAATCTCAAAAACATTATATAAAAATCAAGATATTCCTAAATGCTTTAAATATCGACCCTCCAAGGCTGGCTGGTGGCTAGCAAAACGAACTGTTGAGGGAAGAGAGCTTAAAGAATATATACGTATAATGATTAGAGGCGAGTTTAAAGGTAGGGTTTCCATTGGAGGAATTTCTATTCAGCGTGTAGATTAGTACATATTGAGGCATTATGAATGATGGATTTTTTATTGATATAGGAATGGAAAAAACCATTGCTGCGATATGTACTGCTCCAGGTGCTGCAGGCATTAGTATTGTGCGTATTTCTGGAACCCGAGCACTTGAGCTTGCTGCTGCATTATGTCCCAATCAAAAACTGAAAAAAGACCAAGGTGGAAGCTTTTTTTATTCGACGCTTCGCTCTGCTAAGTCTGGCGAACTAATAGATGAGGCGATTATATTAGTTTATCGTGCACCACATAGCTATACAGGTGAGGATACAGTAGAGCTGCAAGTGCACGGTGGACATGTCTCTTCACAGAAAATATTAAACGAGCTTTTATCTTTAGGTGCTGTTGCTGCTAGTGCTGGCGAATTTACTTGCCGTGCTTTTTTAAATGGACGGCTAGATCTTTCCAGAGCAGAGGCTGTTTTAGATATAATTAATGCACAGAGTGAGCGAGCTGGGAAAATTGCGGCAGAGCAATTAAAGGGTAGTCTTGGAAAGAAAATTGACGAATATTATTCTCTAATAATGGATATTTGTGCAGATGTGGAGGCTACTCTTGATTTTATGGATGATGAAACCTCCGGACTTCTTGAACCAGTAAATGTTGCTGAGCGGTTGATGCAATTTATTGAAGCAGTACGTACGTTGGCTAGCACATGGCATAATGGAAAGCTTTTGCGGGAAGGTGCATTGTTAGTTCTTTCGGGAGTTCCTAATGCTGGAAAATCAACTCTTTTTAATGCGTTGCTAGGGCATGAAAGAGCAATTGTTACTGATATACCAGGAACAACACGCGACTCAATTGAAGAGCAGCTAATCATAGACGGTATTCCTGTTCGATTGGCAGATACTGCTGGCTTGCGTGAAACAGAGCATGCAATTGAGCAGCTAGGTATTACCCGCACAAAGGAGCTTGCTCAGGCAGCTGATATTTGCTTGGCAGTGATAGATGGTACGCAACCTCTTGAACCGCAATTAAAGCATCTTCAAACACCAAATATTGTTGTTTTAAATAAGGCAGATGCAATTTCGAATGAACGGTTAGACGAGCTTACTAAAGAATTGGCGTTAAGGGGATTGATTGCACCAATTGTAATTTCTGCTAAAACAGAGGCTGGTATTGAGCAATTGCGTAATCAAATTGCCACTCAGCTGCAATGTGGCACAGTTGGTAATGAAACTGTGGCAGTGTCTGAACGCCACCATAAATTGTTGCTTCAAGCTGCAGAAGCTGCTGAGCAAGCACTTGCATTATATTCGGACGGGCTGGAGGATGCTGCTGTATTTTGTGCTCAAAAGCTACGCGAGGTGGCAGAGTCTCTTGCTGCAATAACAGGAAGAAATTATAATGAGTCTCTACTAAACAATGTGTTTTCTAAGTTTTGTATTGGTAAATAATTTAAATTTCTGCTTTGCATATTTTAAATAATGCGAATTTTTTCTAGAAATAAGCATAATAAAGTGATAGTATTTTACATGTAGTGGTACATAAAATTGTTTGTGGAGATAGTTAAGTGAACTTATTCCTGAATAGTCTGGAAAAAGATCTTGTAAATGAAAGAAAGCTAATCGCTTCAGCAAAAGAAAAAAATTTTGCTGCAGATTTGCTTTCTTGTTATTGCTTTGCTGACGATTATTTCCCAATAGGTAAAATACGCAGTATTTATTTTGACTCTCCAGATTTGTCCTCTTACGACGAAAAACGAAATGGCGACAATCTGAAGGTTAAGCTTCGCCTACGCTGGTATGGGGAAGCAATTAACCCAGATGGAACTACACGTGCCTTTCTTGAAGCAAAGTATAGATTAGGAAGTGCACGCCGTAAGCTTCGCCAGGAATATCTTCTGCCCGTAGAATGGCTGGAAAAAACTCCTCTTGAGGATTTGTCTTTTTCCGATTTTATTCAAAGGGAAGTCCATAAGCTAGAACTCTTAGAAAGCTTTTATTGGACACCAACGGTTCTAATTGCATATGACAGAATGCGTTTCTATTGCCCAAATGCAAAAAGTCGAATTGCCCTTGATTACAATATCTGCACACATGGAATAAATAGAGTTCGATTTGGGTATGCACCAGAATCAATTTCGCTAGATACAATAGTATGTGAATTTAAAAATCCAGGAGGCACGCCACCTTCTTGGTTAGAAACTCTAATGATAGGCGGCTTTAAAATTAAAAGCTTCTCAAAATATGGATCTATTATGGATTCAATCTTACAAAGGACATTGCCATGAATAAAGAACTATCTGATGTATTAAACTCATTCCAGCTGGTTAGAGAGCAATTAGATGCTGGACTATTTGTGTCGGCTTTATTGGCGTCATTAATTGCTGCAGTCTTCGCAAGCTTTTTGTATCGATTCTTTTATGAAAGAAGGGGGACGGGAAGCCAGGTGCATCGTGCATTCCCTTTGCTTGCAATATCAATAACAACACTTTTTATAGGTGTTCAAATCTCAATCCCTCTTTCCTTGGGTTTGCTTGGTGCTTTGTCTATCATCCGTTTTAGAACACCAATTAAGGAGCCAGAGGAGGTCGGATTTATTATGCTTGTAATCGCTTCCTCCATTGCTGCTGCAACTTTTAATTTTATATTCCTCGTGCTATTAAATATTTTTGCTTTCTTTACTCTAATCGCAATGCGAGGCTTGGCAATGATAAAATGGTTTAATCGTGATGGACTAATGGTTATTATTTTTGAAACATCAGAGGCAACTGCAAAATATAAAGAGGTAGAGCAAGTAATAAAAGAGAATTTTGGAAGATATGTGCTTGAATCAACAGCTGTTCGTAATGGACAAACCTCGTATCAATATGTCTTCTCAAATCTGAAATGCTCAGTCTCTGAGCTTCAAGCAAAGCTAATGGAAAAGGCTTCGTTTATTGCTATTAACGTATATCTTGATAAGCCTGGTGGAATTAGATAATGCGAATTAAGCCTTCTAAGAAAATAATATGCATTGCAGCGATAATTATTTTAGCTGCTGCCATAAATTTTGTAGCCGAACCTTTACTAAATGTTTTAAGCAAAATTGGGGAGAGGCGAAGGGTTTCTTTTAATTCAGAGAAGGCTCAAGCAGAAGGCTTAGATTTATATTGCTCGTTTGATTATCCCTTTTTAGTAGATGAGGTTTTGGGTAATGAGATTAATTATTACTCAATGCGATATACCAATGGAAAATTTGGTGGAGCTAGAAAATTTGAGCCAGGCAACAATGGGATGCTTTTCCTTGATTATAAATGGGAGCAATTTTTTGCGACGGAGGGGACTCTATCCTTTTTCTTTAAATTGGATAAGCATACTATCCCTCAAACAATTTTGTTTTTCCCATCTGATGATTGTGCTGAAAATATTTTAGGCATAAATAATGATACGCTTTATTTGCGGCTTTTTATAAAAAATGAATGGAGAAAAATAGAGGCACCAATTGTAAATCAAAAACAATGGAATCACGCTGCATTAGTAGCAAAGGACAATAAGCTTGTTTTTTATTTTAATGGAAGCGCTGCGGGAGAAATAGAAGGTATAAAATCTATGCCGTTTCATAGAGCAAGGATAGCTGTTGGAGGAAAGACAGATATGCCTTTTCTTGGTGCTATTGATGAATTGTCTGTTTTTTCTCGTGCTCTTTCTGATAGTGAGATACGAAAGCTATCTCGAACTCCAATGTCAAAGAAATTTGCTAATTCATTTTCTTTTAAAGTGATTGCTGCTCGGAGTGCAAGAAGCCTTTATTCGTTGTTTAGCGGAGGCCTGAGAGCAGTATGTAGACTAAATCCCTTCAGGAGTCTAGATTCTGTTACTCATAAAGATTTGCCCGTAATTGCATTTGATTTTTCTAAGTCAGATTTAACTCATTTTAAAAAAGCCCATGAGCTGTCTATGTTGTCTGGAAAACGCATTAATGCTGCTCAAAATTTACGTAAAGTCAGAATGATTAGAAATGGTGAGGTTGTTGAGTGCTATGCGTATCTTGATGATGTATATGGGGTTTATAACGTCAAGCCTATGAGAAAAGGGTTTGTTGTTATTGTGCTAGAATGTATTGAGGAAGAGGCGAGCTTTGAGCTTCGCGATATGTTTTGTCTGACTCCGGCAGAACTATATCATATTAAACATCCCGACGCGGCTTCTCTTCTTCCTAATGACCCATCTAAGTTAGTTAAGCTTTATTGTAATAATGAATTGCTTGGAGTTTATTATTTGCAGGAATGGGAAAGCAAAGGAAGAGGCTGGATGTTGTCTGATAAAGAAGTTAGCCCAGAGAGAATCCTTTCCTACGCTCACTCTGGAGAATCAACAATTCAAGAAGCTGCAGAAACAGCTCGAAAGCATATTCTCTGTGATGTATTTTTCCCTTGGAGCGAGGCTGAGGTAAATGCACGAGAAAAATTGTTTAAAGAAAAACAGCAAAAAAAGAATTTTGCTGGAGGAGGGCTACATGAATTTGATTTTCTTGGTGGCAATATGTCTCCATTTATGGTACAGCACGAGCTTGAAATACCTGATGGATGGGAGATTGAAAGCACATCAAATCCGAATGTAATTTCTCTAGAGGGTTCTGTTAATAATAAAAATTTGACTTCACCAGAATTTGTAAATATAAAAGTTAGGAATGCTAAAGACTCTTTAACAGGTGACTTGTTATACAGGGTTGTTCCATCCGTTTCAAAGTTGCATAGACTGTTTCTATGGATAGATAGCCCACTACAGAAAAATACAAAGCAGGATTTTATTTGTGAAATTCAAAAGGCAGGAGAAGAAGTCGCGAGTGTTAATTATGGTTTATCTGGGTCAAAAACAGGAATTAAGCACCGAGGTAATACATCCTACGTTAAAGGAAGGAAGCGCTCACTTGGAATAGAATTTGAAAATCCTCATGGGGTGATTGGAGCATTAGATTCTTGTCATCTATTTTTGGTGTCTGGTTATTCCGATAGGACACGTATGAGAAATGCATTTACTTTTGAAATGTTCTCAAGGATGAATCCAGGTAAGAATATTGCTCCAAAAATGACATACGTCGAGCTCTGTGTTAATGGGGAATATGCCGGTGTGTATGAAGCAATGAATAGAATTGATGAGAAAAATCTTTCAACAAATATTGTTTCAGCATTAAGATCTCGTGTAGGAACAAATTTATTTGGAAGCCATCATACAGGTATGTTTGAGGAAATTGTCCCTCGAAATGATTTTGGCTACGGGGTTACGAATTATTTAAAGGTTGTTGATTTGTTAGATAATGCTTCATCAGAAGGCTTTAGTTCCTTGCTTTCTAGACAAATAGATATTGAGAATGTTGTTGATTTTTATTTGATACTTAATTTCTCACAGAATATGGATATGATGCATTTAAATCAAATTTTGTGCTTTGATGCAGAGGGTAAGCTGACAATTGTCCCTTGGGATTGTGACAAAACATTTAATAATAGGCTAAGATTTCGTCCTTGCTCAAATGTTTTGTTTGACAAATGCATAAGATATTCACCAGAGTTTAAGGCAACAGTAAAAGAGCGCTGGGCAAAGCATCGTTCTACTTTATTTACGGATGAATCAATTGATGCTTGGATAAGGGAGAAGGAATCAATAATTTCGGATTATATGAAATATGAGCTTGAGAATATATCTACACCATTCCCAGAGGAGAAGGTAATGAGCTTTGAGGAATGCGTTGAGGATTTCCGACAAACCATTCTTTTCTATCGAGCAGAAATGGACAAGCTAGTTAACAGTTTGTAAATATGAAGGGGTCAATTACAAACTCGTTACATATGCACAAGTAAATATTTTCAAGCACACTGTTCATATGTGAAAAACATGTAATCAGATATTAATCTAGTGTGCATGATGGCCACGTAAGCATGAGCTAAGATATGGTACACATATAGTTTATAAGACTAAATGCCCTTTCTCATGTCTAAATGCATCAAAAGAGGTGCATTTACTTGTGCAAATAAAGAATTCAAAAAAACGCATTTTTTTTTTGAATTTGTGCTTTAATTTTTTTTAAAATTATAGTATCATTATTAGATAATTTTTTAGCGATTTAAGTATTAAACGAAAGAAACGATAAATGGATAAGAAAGTTGCAGTATTTGCAGGTCAGGGAGCTCAGGCACCTGGTATGGGTAAGGATTTAGCAGCAGAGCACCCAGAATGTGCTGCTTTGTTTGCTGAGGCAGATGATATTTTGGGCTTCAAGCTATCAAATATTTGTTTTGAAGGTCCAGCCGAGGAGCTAACAAAAACAAATATTTGCCAACCAGCAATTTTTGTTATGAGTGCAGCATGCTTTACAGCTCTAAAGAAGGTTAAACCAGAAATTAGCTTTGATGCAATGGCTGGCTTGAGCCTAGGTGAATGGACAGCTCTTTGGGCTGCTGGTGCTGTATCTTTTGCTGATACTGTTAAGCTACTGGAAGCACGTGGACGCTTTATGCAAGAGGCATGCGAAATGCAACCATCTGGCATGGTGTCAATTCTACGTGTTCCTGCTGCTGTTGCCGAAGAAATCGCTGCAGAGACAGGCTGCCATGTTTCCAATTATAATACAGCTGAGCAAACCGTTATCTCTGGAACAAAAGAGCAGGTTGCTGCAGCAGAAGCTCTTGCAGCAACTAAAGGTGCACGTGCAATGGTTCTTCAGGTCGCAGGTGCTTACCATTCTCAATTTATGGCTCCAGCAGCAGAAAAGCTTGCTGAGGTGCTTGCTTCCGCAAATATCAATGCCCCAGCAGTGCCTGTAATGTCAAATTTCACTGGTAAATATCATGGCACAGTTGAGGAAATTAAGCAGGCTATGCTACAGCAGATTTGTGGCAGTGTCCGTTGGCAGCAAAATGTTGAAGCATTGGCTGCTGATGGAGCAACAAAATTTGTTGAGTTTGGACCTGGTCGTGTTCTAACTGGTATGATTAAGCGAATTGCTCCAACAGCAGCCCTATTTAATGTTGGTAATGCTGCTCAGGTTGTGGCAACAGCTGAAGCATTATAACAAAAAGTAAAAGATAATCATTTATAATTTGAAAGGTATAAATAATGAGTACAGCAATTGTAACAGGTTCAGCACGTGGTATCGGTAGAGCAATCTGCGAGAAGCTAGCTAAGGATGGTGTTGAGAATATCGTTGTATGCGATGTTAAGGCAGAGTGGTGTGAGGAAACAGTTGAAGCTCTTAAGGCTTTAGGTGCAAATGCAATCGCAATGGAAATCAATGTCGCTGAAGCAGCAAGCATTGATGCAGGAGTTGATGCAGTAATTAAGCAATTTGGCACAATTGATATTTGTGTAAATAATGCAGGTATTACACGCGATGGTCTTCTAATGCGTATGTCTGAGGAGGATTGGGATTCTGTTCTAGATATCAACCTAAAGGGTGCATTCTTAATGACTAAGGCAGTTTCACGCAATATGATGCGTGCTCGTAAAGGTTCTATCATCAATATTGCATCTGTAGTCGGTTTGATGGGTAATGCTGGTCAGTGCAATTACTCTGCTTCTAAGGGTGGTTTGGTCGCTCTAACAAAGTCTGCTGCACGTGAACTAGGTGCTCGTGGAATCCGCGTTAATGCTGTTGCACCAGGCTTTATTAAGTCAAAGATGACAGATGTTCTAACAGATGATGTTAAGAATCGCATGCTATCCGTAATCCCTATGGGTAAGTTTGGCGAAGTAGAGGATGTCGCTAATGCTGTTGCATTCTTAGCAAGTGATGCTGCTGCCTATATCACTGGTCAGGTTATCAGCGTAAATGGTGGTATGCTAATGCCATAATCAATTTTCAATAATGTACATTGAAATATATAACTTAATCGCTGAATTTTTGCGCTAATGCGTAAATTTCGCAACTAAACAATAACAACTAACAAGTCAAGGACAATTACCATGACACTAGAAGAAAAAGTAAAGACAATTATCTGCGAAACTCTAAACCGTGGCGCAGAGGAAGTAACTCCAGCTGCAGACTTCATTAACGATCTAGGTGCAGACTCTCTAGACCTAGCTGAGCTAGTTATGAAGATTGAGGATGAGTTCAAAGATTTGCTTAACGGCGATTCTATCCCAGAAGACGATACAGCAGCTCTAAAGAGCCTAGGTGCAATCGTTGAATACCTAAAGTCAAAGGGTGTTCCTACTGAGCTATAATTTAGGTTTATGCCTCTTAATTAGTTTGGTAATTAAGTAAAATTTGGAGCAGGGTGCAAGCATGCACTCTGCCTCCATTCGGATTTCCCGGTAAGACAGTGATGCTGGGCAAAAAATGATCACTGAAAAACAATAAAAAGAAAATTTAAGGAAAAATAAAAATGAAGCGTGTAGTAATCACTGGTATGGGCGTTGTTTCACCTCTAGGCTGTGAACTAGATACATTTTGGAATCGTCTTGTTGAAGGAACTAATGGTATTGGCACAATCACAAAGTTTGATGCAACAGAATTTCCTGTAAAGATTGCTGCTGAGGTTAAGGATTTTGATGTTAATGCATTTATTGATCCAAAGCAGCAGCGTCGTATGGACCCATACACTCATTATGCAATTGCTGCATCACGCTTGGCAGTACAAGATAGTGGAATTAATTTCTCCGCTGAGAATCCATGGCGCTGTGGTTGTATCGTTTCTTCTGGTGTAGGTGGTATTTCAACAACAGAGAAAGAGGTTCTAGTTCTAAAGGATCGTGGTCCTCGCCGTGTTTCTCCATTCTGTATCCCACAGATTATTGTAAATATTGCTTCTGGTATGGTTGCAATTGAGCATGGTCTAAAGGGCCCTAACTACGCAGTTGTTTCTGCTTGTGCTACTGGTCTACACAGCATCGGTGATGCAATGAAAGCAATCAAGTATGGTGATGCAGATGTTATGCTAGCTGGTGGTGCTGAGGCAGCAGTAAGCCCAATTTCAATTGCTGGCTTTGCTGCTATGCATGCTCTTTCAACAACAAATGATGATCCTGCACATGCTTGCCGCCCATTTGATAAGGAACGTAATGGCTTTATTATGGGTGAGGGTGCTGCTGTTCTTGTTCTTGAGGAATATGAGCACGCAGTTAAGCGCGGTGCAAAGATTTATGCTGAGGTTGGTGGCTTTGGTGCTACTTGCGATGCTTATCACATGACTGCTCCAGCTGAGGGCGGCGAAGGTGGTGCTCAAGCAATGATTTTCTCTATGCAGTCTGCCGGTGTTAACCCAGATCAGATTGGCTATGTAAATGCACATGGTACTTCTACACCTATGAATGATCGCATTGAGACAGCTGCTATTAAGAAGGCTTTAGGCGAGGAGAATGCTCGTAAGGTTTCTGTTTCTTCTTCTAAGTCAATGACAGGTCATATGCTTGGTGCTGCTGGTGCAATTGAGTCTGTTGTTTGTGCTCTTGCATTGAAAAATGGCGTAATCCCTCCAACAATCAATTATCAGAACCCAGATCCAGATTGCGATTTGGATTATACACCAAATGCTGCTCGTGAGAGAAAGATTGATTTCTGCTTGAATAACTCACTTGGCTTTGGTGGTCACAATGCTTGTGCCCTATTCAAGCGTGTATAATTAAGCTTGCTTTAACAGTCGCTTAGGCATTTCTGTAATGGGTAGAAAATCAAAGCACTCCAAGAGTCAATCAATGGGGAATGGGGCAACTCAGCAGACGTTGGACTTTAGTAATCGCACAATCAAGCGGTTGCCTCAGTATTTGCGTCTATTGCGTCAGATGCAAGATAAAGGGGAATCCTTTGCATCTGCCGCAGTGATTGCTCGTCAATTGATGATTGACCCAATAGTTGTTCGAAAGGATTTAGCTGGCACAGGAGTGTGTGGCAAGCCACGTATAGGTTTCCCTGTAAATGCATTGATTCTTGCAATTCAGCGTTTATTAGGTTGGAATCTTGAGATGAATGCAATTTTAGTTGGTGCGGGCCGATTGGGTTCTGCATTGCTAGGTTATCCAGGCTTTTTGAAGCATGGGTTTAAAATTGTTGCTGCTTTTGATAATCGTGAGGATTTGCCAGAAAGCATCTCTGGAGTACCAATTTATTCATTAAATCAGATGCCGGAGATTGTTGCAAAATTAAATGTAAGTATAGGAATTATTACGGTTCCTGCGTCTGCAGCGCAAGAAGCAGCTGATGGGCTTGTGCAAGCTGGAGTAAAGGGGATTTGGAATTTTACTCCAATTTGCTTACATACACCAGAAAGTGTTAAGGTACGGCATGAGGACCTTGCGTCATCGTTAGCGGTGCTTTCGCACAGTATTGTTGCAGGAAATAATAACTAATAAAAAGGCGTCCGATGTGGCGCCTTTTTTGATTTTAGATTTTTACAAAGTTTTATTAAAACGGGTTGATTATGCAATTAAACGCATTATTATGCAGCAAATCATATCAAAAGAGGTGTATTAACTTTTGTAAATAATGGAAAAACAACTATTTGTTTTTAAAAAATACTAGACTTTTCATAGCAAAATAGATTATATTTTAGTTGTTCATTTGGAAAGGTTTCTTGTATAAACCTAAATCCACAAAATTTTAAAAAAAATTCCTAATTAAAGAGAAAAAAATGAAAATTAAATCGCTATTATTGGCACTTGTTTCTGTATGTGCATTTCCAGCACTAGCAGCAACAGCAACTATCTATTCTTCAAATTTTGATTCATTACAAGGTGCAAACACAACACAACTTACACCAGCAAAGTTTCCGGAATTATTTAGTGCTACAACATTTATGTATCCTCAAAGTTTGACAGAAGGTAAAGCTTTAAGATTGAGTGGTTCTTCTGATCGCGGCAGCTTTACATCTGTAGATTTTAAATGTACACCAAATGCACCAATTACTTTTTCTTTCGATGCTGCAAAGTATAATGCTGATGTAAACAATAATATTTACATCTCTATTGGAGATGTAACAAATACAGTTGCTAATACTGATTTTGCAACTATTTATACAGATTCATTTACAACAGGAATCTCAGTAACATTTGAGAATGGTGTTCCTACAGACACATTTTCATTTACAATGGGAACAGTTGGTGGTGCTGCAGGTAAATCTCGCATTCTTATAGATAATTTAGTCATCTCCCAAGAAGTTCCTGATATTGATGATCCTGATCCAGTTCAGCTAGAAGCACCTAAAGACCTAGCAGTAGCAAATCTTACTCACAAATCTGCAACTGCTTCTTGGACTGCAGTAACAAATGCAAAGGAATATTCTGTAATTCTTGCTACGGGTGAAACAGAGACAACAAATACTGTAAAAACAACTTCAATTGATTTCACAGACTTATCTGCACAAACCACTTATTCAGTAAAGGTTGCTGCAGTTGGTAATGGTACAACATACCTAACTTCAGACTATTCAGAAGCAGTTTCCTTCGCAACAGAAGCCGCTCCTGTTGGTGAGTGGAAGGTGCTATTTGATGAAGATTTTAGTAAAACAATTGATGTGTCTTCTGAATCGGGTAGCACTAGTTTGAAGGTAGACAATGCTCCTTGGGTTGACTGGAATTTAGAAACACCAATTTATAAAGCTTATGCGGCTGATGGCTCAATTCGAATTAGTTTGAAGTCTGATCCTGGCTATGTAATAACAACAAATCTTGCTTTTCAGGCTTTATCAACTCGTATTACTGCAAGTGTTAAGGGCTTTGCAAATGGTTCTGGTGTTGCAGAGAATTTGGTTGTTACGATTGGAGATACTACGCCAATTTCTATCCCATTAACAGGACTTGTAACAAATTCCTACACAACGTACGTTTATGAAACATCTGTTACAGCAGGAACTAAACCTGTTAAAATATCCGTTTCAGGAGGTGAAGATCTTCGCACAATGATTGATTCCTTCAAGATAGAGCAGTTTGTATCTGCTTCTCTAACAGAGCTTCCTACTCCAGCAGGAGTAACAGCAACACCAGCAACCTGCTATAGTGCTAATATCGCTTGGACAGCAGTTACAGGTGCAGATGGTTATACAGTGACACTTCAAGAGGTTGATGCTGATGGCAATAATATAGGCGAAGCAATTGTTAAGCCTGTTGGCTTCACAGAAACAAGCTTGCTTGTTGATGGCCTAAAGGATGGTGCAAGCTATACAGTTTCTATTGTTGCTCTTGGCGATGGCGTAACAGGTCTTGATTCTCCAGCAGCAACAGCATCATTTGAAACAGCAGTTGATACATTTAAACCAGCTTTCTCTGTGACAGATATTAATGGTGCACCAACGAATGCATTTACTGCTCCTCTAACAGATCCAATCGTTGTAAATGTTTCTGCAATGGTAGGTGAAGACGCTGCTGAGGTTGCTGTTGACACTAAGCCAGAGGATGCAACATTTGTTGATGGCGTATTTACTTGGACACCAGAGGGTGTTGAGGTTGGTACAGTTGTTACTCTAATTTTCTCAGTAACAAATGAGGGTGGTACATATACAACATCTGTAACAATTACAGTTGCAGAGGCTCTTCCACTTGTTGTTGGCGGAATCTCTGTTTCTGATATCACAGCGACAGGTGCAACTCTTTCTTGGGATGCTGTATCAAAGGCCACAAGCTACACCTACGATATTTGGCGCGGTTCTTCTATCATCACAAATGGTGTTGATATGGAAACCTTCTTCGACTTTAAGACATTAAGTGATGGTGTAATCCCTTATGATGTAACAATTGAAGGTGCTAATGGCACATATGCTGATAACAAAGATTTTGATTTTGAGCATAATGTTGTTTGCTTTACCGATGACACAGGTTATGTAATCACAAAGGCTTATCCAAATGCAGTTACAACTCTAAGTGCATATTTTGTTAAGAAAAAAGCGGGTACAGAGGCTGGATTTACTGGTAATCCAGTAACTGTATATGCATCTTCCGATGATGGTGCAACATGGGTACAGGTTGCTTCTTATGCAGCAGCAGACTTGGCAGCAGATGAAGTTCGTGTATTTGAATTTGATGCAGCATCTAACTATACTCGCTTCAAGTTCGAGTGGCAGAAGGTTGAGATGAACTTTGGTATCTCAGCAATTGCAGCAACATATACTGGGGCTGGTGCTAAGATGTTTGCTGAGAATCAGTCAACAACGGATAACTCAATTGTAATACCAAAGGGATTGGTTGCAAATTCTGAATATATTGTTCGTGTGAAGGCAGCAAATGATGCGGGTAGTGATAATGCATATACATACATCCGCTTTACGACTGAAAAGGCAATGCCTGGCACAGTAATTATTCTTCAATAATACTTTTCTAAAGGATAATTAACCAGTTATATACAAAAAAGGCTGCCGCTAGCATTAAGCAAGCAGGCAGTCTTTTTGTATACGCATACGCTGTTGCACCCAGAGTCACAAGCTTGAAGTGACACCGCTGGGGTTGGGGACGATGCCCTACCGTTCCGAGAAAACGTAATTTATATCGTTGGGTTGGGGCTCTGACCCCAACCAGTCAATTCAACCACAACCCCGCCTAATCTCCAAATCTCAGGGAAACCACACTACGTGTGCTCCCAGTTAGCGCCGAAGGCCACAGCGGGAGCGTTTAAATCGTTTCACTCATTGCTTTCGCTTAACACAAACCCCCAAAACCCACAGTGATTAGATAAAAGTCTCTGTCCCTTACACGTACACGGATAATGTGACAACCCTTGTTCGAAACCACATTTTCGCAAAAGTACTAAATATAATAGGTTTAGGTGTCATAAATTTCCTTTTGAGTTGACTCTGGATGAGAGTGCAAATCTTGCCCTGAGAAAAGTCTGGAATCGCACTCTGGAGTGTTTTTTCGCTATTGGCGAGTATTTTTATTGTGTTGCTTTGGAAAATCGTTTTTGCAACACTTCTGCACGCCTGTAGCAGTGTATATGCTGTGTATAATAATATATGGCATATTTTTAACGAAAATCCCATAATTATGCACACTTATTCTTGAATGAATAGCCCAAGAATGATAAAATTTTTATAATAATTTTATTAAGTAGAAAGAGGCACCTATGGATATAAATGAGCTTAATTTGAATGATAAATGTACTACTGAAAATACAGGACATTTTCTACAGCAATGGATTGCTGCTGATGTTGAGGCAGGTAGAACTGGTGGCAAGGTAGTTACTCGCTTCCCTCCTGAGCCTAATGGATACATCCACATCGGTCACGCTAAGGCTATCTGTGTTGATTTTGGTATGGCAGAGTATTTTGGCGGCGAATGCCACCTTCGTATGGATGATACAAACCCGTCAAAAGAATCAGATGAATATGCAGACAATATCAAGCGCGATATTCATTGGTTAGGGTTTGATTGGGGTGAGCATTTCTATAGTGCAGCTGACCTTTTTGATACAATGTATGAAATTGCAGAGAAGCTAATTATTGCTGGACATGCCTATGTTTGCAAGCTTTCCCAAGAAGAATGGAAAGCATATCGTGGCATCCCTACAGAGCCAGGTAAAGAGAGCCCTACCCGTAATGCTTCTGTTGAAGAGAATCTTGACCTATTCCGTCGCATGAAAGCAGGCGAATTTGCTGATGGTGAAATGTGTCTGCGTGCAAAGATTGATATGGCTTCTCCTAATATCCATTTCCGTGACCCTGTTCTTTATCGCATCATTCATGTTGAGCACTATCATGCTGGCAATAAATGGTGTATTTACCCAATGTATGACTTTGCTCATCCAATTGAGGATGCACTTGAGGGAGTAACGCACTCTATGTGCACACTAGAATTTGAAGTGCATCGTCCTCTTTACGATTGGGTAATTGATCGTCTGGAAGAATTTGATATGCTCGTAAAGCGTGGTGGAGTAACAATCCGCCCTCAACAGCGTGAATTCTCTCGTCTAAATCTTACCTATACAGTAATGTCAAAGCGCAAGCTCTTGCAGCTTGTTCAAGAGAAACGCGTCAATGGGTGGGATGATCCACGTATGCCAACAATCTGCGGCATGCGCCGCCGTGGCTACCCTGCTGCAGCTATCCGCAAATTCTGCGAAGGCATTGGCGTTACAAAATACATCAGCAACACAGATATGTCTATCCTAGAGCAAGCAGTTCGCGAAGAGTTAAACAAAACCGCTCCTCGCTACCTAGGTGTATTTGATCCCGTAAAGCTTGTTATTGACAACTATCCAGATAATGAAGAAGAATTCTTCACTGGCATCAACAACCCTGAAGATCCATCCGCCGGAGAAAGACAAATTCCTTTCAGCAAGGAATTATGGGTTGAGCGTGCAGACTTTATGAAAGATCCTCCAAAGAAGTTCTATCGCCTTGCAATTGGTAGAGAGGTTCGCCTTCGCTATGCATGCCTATTTACTTGCACACACATTGTTGAGGATGAGAATGGTAAATTACTAGAAATCCACGGAACAATGGACCTAGAATCACGTGGCGGCACCAGCCCAGATGGTCGTGTTGTACGAGGCACAATTCATTGGGTTTCAGCAAAGCATGCAGTCGAGCTGCCAGTTCGTCTATATGACCGCCTATTCAGCGTAGAAGATCCACTAGCAGATTCAGAAAAGGATTTCTTGGAATTTCTAAATCCAGATTCTCTAGTAAATGCAACCGTTCTTGCTGAGCCAGCAGTAGTTGACCTAGCACCGGGAGCACAAATTCAGTTTGAGCGCATGGGATACTTCTGTGCAGATGCTATTGACTCCAAGCAAGGAGCTCCTATCTTTAACCGCGTCGCAACTCTACGCGACTCTTGGTCAAAGAAGCAATAGTCCTCACTTCCACATTCGCAGCACAAGCCCATATTAGTTTGAAAAGCGATTTTTGTTATGCATTATTGTTAAAAGAATAAAGCAAACTTTTTTATCAAGAACTCTACTTTACGTACATTATAATTATTGGGAGTAAATATGAAAACAAACAAGAATGTAAAAAAACCTTCCGCAAAGAAGGTCAACCAATATGACTGGTTTACTGAGGCCCGTTTTGGAATGTTTATTCACTGGGGTCTATATGCTCTACCAGCTGTACACGAATGGAGAAAAAATCATTTGTTCCTAACAGATGAGCAGTATCAAAAATATTTTGATAATTTTGACCCAGATATGCTTGATGCTAAGGAATGGGCACGCATGGCTAAAGAAGCAGGAATGAAGTATTTTGTTATCACAACAAAACACCATGAGGGCTTTTGCTTGTGGGATTCAAAATATACAGACTACAAGGCAACAAATACACCAGCCAAGCGTGACCTATTAAAAGAGATTGTTGACGCCTTTAGAGCAGAAGGTATCAAGATTGGATTTTACTATTCTCTTCTTGATTGGCATCATCCTGAGTTCCCAATAGACGGACATCATCCACAGAGAAATCTTCCTGAAGCAGCAGAGTTGAACAAAAAGCGTGATGTTCGCAAGTATGCAAAATATATGCGAGATCAGGTTACTGAGCTTTTGACAAACTATGGGCATATTGATATTCTTTGGTTTGATTTCTCTTATCCAAATCTTGTAGTTAATGGGCTTAAGGGCAAGGGTAGAGAAGATTGGGAGAGCGAAAAGCTTGTTAAGCTTGTTAAAAAGCTTTCTCCTGACACAATTATCAATAATCGCCTAGATCTTCCTGAGATGAAGAGCATTGTAACTCCAGAGCAATTTCAGCCAGAAAATGCTCCTCGCAATGAGGATGGAAGTATTGCTGTCTGGGAGGGTTGCCAAACCTTCTCTGGTTCATGGGGCTACGCACGTGACGAAGATACCTGGAAGAGCGAAAGGCAGTGCATTGAGATGCTTATCAAGCATGTTGCACGTGGCGGCAATCTAATTATGAATGTAGGTCCTACCGCACGCGGTTATTTTGATTATCGAGCAATTGAGCGTTTAAACGACTTTGCAAGATGGATGAAATACAATAGTCGCTCTATTTATGGATGCACAATGGCACCAGAAGAGTATGTAGAGGCAAATGGTACTCGTTACACATGGAATCCAAAGACAAGGCGTCTATATGTGCACATTACAGATTGGCCTTTGGCACGTCTAAATCTTCCTGGGCTTGCAGGAAAAATAGCTTATGCACAATTCTTGCACGATGGTTCAGAGATTAATTTTGTTGAGAATGCCAAGAAGGCATGGAACAACGAGGATTTACCAGAGGGAACTGTTACACTTCGCTTGCCAATTAAGCATCCACAGGTTGCAATACCTGTCGTTGAATTGATAATGAAATAAGTTTAAATTTATTTCAAGCGTCTAACGTCTCACGTCGCACAACCGTCTCGCGTCTCTCGTCACACCAATGCACTACAGCAAGGACAATTAGACGATAAGACGGCAAGATCACTGAAAGAGAAACGATTAACAACAGTTAGCACTCAGTGTCTAATCGTCTCGTGTCCGTTCGCCGTCTAATTGTCTTGGGTCTCGTGTCCGTGTCTAATGTCTCAAGTCTCTAGTCTAGTGTCTCAAGGGTGCGTGTCAACGCAGGAAGGGTCGCGTGTCAACGCGATGGGGTGTCTAATTGTCTAAGCGTCTCATGTCCGTTCAATGTCTAACGTCTCACGTCTTCGGTTGTCTCGCGTCGCTCAACCGTCTCGCGTCTTTGTCATAATAACACGCTGACGCCAGTGCCGTCGTCGCTAACTGGGAGCACACGCAGTGTGGTTTTCAGAGTTCTGGAGATTAGGAGGTTCGGAGGTTTTAGGGGTTTTGAGAGACTTGTTTTTGCAAAAAACACTGTAGAATAAAATTTCTTGATTTTTTTAAATTGTTTGGATATTATGTCAAACAACAAAATATAAGTGGTGTTTTTATGACCAGATCCTCTCAGACTCTGGATTGCAATGGAGATTGCAAAGGTAGAGCATTGTGTGCGAAAATTTCTCGAAGGTGTCGCAGAAAATCGTAATAAACGTCTTTGTGAGAAATAATAATAGGGAAAGGATTATATTATGACAGTTATTATTATTGGTGGAGTGGCTGCCGGTGCCAGTGCTGCAGCACGCTTGCGCAGACTTGACGAAAATTGTCGCATTATTTTATTAGAAAAAGGGAAAATTATCTCATATGCAAATTGTGGGTTGCCATACCATCTTGGCGGTGTAATTCCAGAGAAGGATAACCTTCTTGTTATGCCCGCAAAGAAATTTGCAGCATGGTTTAATGTAGATGTAAGAACAGAATGCGAAGTTGTCAAAATAAACCGCGAACAAAAGACTGTTTTGTGCAAAACTCCTAGTGGTGAATATGAAGAAGGATATGATAAGCTTCTCATTGCTACAGGTGCTACTCCTAATGAAAAAAGCTCAATACCCAATGTATTCAACCTCTGGACCTTCAAGGATATGGAGATGGTGCTAAAAAGTCTATCCGATGCTAAAAAGGCCGTAATCGTTGGTGCGGGCTTTATTGGCCTTGAAGCAGCAGAAAATCTTAACGAAAAGGGTCTAGATGTAACTGTTATTCAGCGCGGAGCACATGTGTTACCAACCATTGATAAAGAAATGGCAACACCTCTTGCTCAAGAACTAGAACGTAGAGGCATCTCTGTTCGCTATAATTGTACAGTAAAAAACTATAAATCAAAGGATGGTGCCGTTGAGATTGAAATGGATTGCGGAGACAAAATTATTGCCGATGTTGTAATCATTTCTACTGGCGTAATGCCAAATTCTGCTATAGCTAAAGAATGTGGGCTTGAGTGTGGTCCCCGGGGTCACATTAAGGTTAATAAATTTCTTCAAACATCCGACATAAACATATATGCTGCAGGCGATGTAATTGAATTAGACGAGCATTCTCCTTATTCTTTTGCTGCTGTACCTTTAGCGGGACCGGCAAATAAACAGGGACGCATTGCTGCAAACAATATTGCAGGCGGTAGTTCCTCCTACAAGGATAGCTTTGGAACAAGTGTTGTTAAGGTAGGTCATCTAACTGCAGCATCGGTTGGAATGACGGAAGCAGCCCTGTTACGTGATGGAAAGAAATTCCATAAGCTGTATCTTCATCCAGCATCTAATGCCTCGTATTATCCTGGTGGAAATCGCATGACACTAAAGCTGCTTTTTGGTGATGATGGAACAATTTTTGGGGCTCAAATCGTAGGTGGCAAAGGTGTTGATAAACGAATTGATTCTATTGCCACAGCTATGCGTAGGGGCATGAGAGCACCTGAACTAGGTGAGCTTGAGCTTGCGTATGCACCACCATATAGCTCAGCAAAGGATCCGGTGAACTTTGCGGGCTTTGTTGCAGAAAACATTTTGTCTGGACTTTCTGATGTTGTCTATCCTGATACTATTCCTGCAGATGCTGTTGTGCTGGATGTGCGTGAGCCAGAGGAGAATGCACTTGGAGCAATACCCAATGCACTCAACATCCCTCTAGGTAAGCTTAGGGAGCGTCTTGATGAGCTAGATAAGAGTAAGCTCATTGTTTGCTGCTGTCAAGTAGGCTTGCGTGGTTATTTGGCAGAGAGAATCTTAAAGCAAAATGGGTTTAATGCTGCAAATCTCTCTGGTGGCTGGTTGGGATGGAAGCTTTTCTTTCCAGAGCAAAATAAAGCAAAGCCTCAAGCAGCAAAGAAAATAGAAACACCTGCTGCTATAGGTAAGACAATTGACGTTCGCACTCTGCCTTGCCCAGGTCCTGTAATGAAGCTAAAAAGCGAAATTGCAGAAGCCCAAGAAAATTCAGTAATCCATCTTTTGGCTGCGTCTACATTTGAAACCGACTTATTAAATTGGGCAAGGAATAATGGAGCAACTATTGCAAATTTAAAGCATGTTGAGGATTATATGGAAGTAGATGTAATTAAGAATACAACACCTACTGGCACTTCATCTACCCTGCCACAAAATCATGAGGTAGCAATGGTCCTATTCAGTAATGATTTTGACAAGGCAATGGCTGCTATGATTCTTGCTAATGGATTGGCTGCAAGTGGGGCAAAGGTAAGTATCTTCTTTACATTCTGGGGGCTATCTGTATTAAGAAAGAATCCAGCCCCTGCCGTCAAGAAGAATTTTATTTCTCGTATGTTTGGCTTTTTGCTACCACGTGGTGCAAGCAAGCTTACTCTTTCTAAGATGAATATGCTTGGAATGGGTAGTGTCATAATGAAGAGAGTAATGAAGCAGAAGAACGTCCTGACTCTACCAGAATTAATGGCTTCTGCCAAAGAGGCTGGAGTTAAGTTTATCGCCTGCGATATGGCAATGGATGTCATGGGGATAACTCGTGAGGAATTATTGGAAGTAGACGAAGTGGCTGGTGCAGCAACCTTTGCCGCATTAGCAAAAAATAGTAATAACACACTTTTTATATAGGAGGAAAATATATGAAAATTGCAGTAACATGTGAAAATGGTCAAGTATTTCAGCATTTTGGGCACACACCTGAATTTGCGATATTTGAAGTAGAGGGTAAGAAAATTATTTCAGAGAAACTACTTTCCTGTGGCGAATCTGGCCATGGTGCATTGGCAGGCATATTAGCTGAAGAAAAGGTAGATGTTTTGATTTGTGGCGGAATAGGAGGAGGAGCTATCAATGCTTTAGCTACTGCCGGCATACAAGTTGTTGGTGGAGCAGAGGGTGATGTTAGGGTTGTAGTCGAAGCATTGCTAAACGGCACCTTACAGGTTCGCGAAAATTTCCACTGCAATCATCATCATGAAGGGAATGGACACACCTGCGGTAATCACGGTTGTGGTTCAACGCATTGTTCTCACTAATTGCAGGCTTGTTGTTTGTTGGCCAATATATAAAAAAGTTCCTTTGTGCTTTAATTGGCATTGGGGGACTTTTTTATTTTAAAAATTTTAATGTAATATTATGGTTTTATTTCTTTAATTTCTAGCTCAGATGTGCCGAGTGGAAGCCTTGTGTGCTGGAAAAGAGACCATTCATTTGCCAGTGTCGCCAGGAGTTGTACTTCCCCAAATTGGCATTGGTTTATCGCATTGTAAAACGGCATTTGACGAATGTTATAGCAAACGTTAGTCTTGCCGCAAAGCTAGGTGCTGTGACAGTAATAAGTAGGATTGAAAGAATTGTGCTCTTTTATAATGCTCCGTTTGAATGTGGTAATGTACTTTTATGAAAGAGTTCTTAATGCGGTAGCACAATTATCGTTGAGTTTCAAGGACTTAAATAGTTAATTGCACCTTTTAGGGGTGTTTTTTTGGGTGTTAATTGCACCTTTTGGGGGTATTTTGGTGGTATTAATTGCACCTTTTGGAGGTTTTTGGGGAAAAATGGGCTTACAAAGGAGATATTTGAGATGGGAGGCAATAGCTATTTTTAGAAATTATAGCTCAAGGATTTCCTTGATGTCATCCCATGTGAGCTTGCTCATGGTGGACTCGTCAGACTCAATGGTTGCACCGATGATTGCACGCTTGCGGTTTTGCATTTCAAGGACTTTTTCTTCCACTGTGCCAGCAGTAATAAGCTTCATGTTGTAAACAGTATTCTTTTGGCCAATGCGGTGAGCACGGTCTGTTGCCTGATCCTCGACGGCAGGGTTCCACCATGGGTCAAAATGAATTACTGTGTCTGCACCGGTTAGATTTAAGCCCGTGCCTCCTGCCTTGAGGCTGATGAGGAATATTGGAATGGAGGTGTCAAAATTAAAGCGCATAACGCTTTCCATGCGATCCTTGCTGCTTCCATCAAGATAGCAGAATTTGATGCCGCGAGCCTCTAGCTCTTTTCGAATTAGCTGCAGCATTTTAACAAATTGGCTAAATACGAGAATGCGGTGCCCATCGGAGGTGGCTTGCTCAAAGAATTCAAAGAATTGCTCTAGCTTTGCAGATGGTTCTTTAGAGTCTGGTAGTGGGTTTGCGTCTCCAAGCAATGCTAGGTGACAGCAAATCTGGCGTAGTCTTAGGAGGATAGAGAGTATTTCCATTCGGCTACGCTCAAAGCCCTTCTCCTTAACCAAAGAAGTAACCTCTGATTTGCACTTTGCAAGAAATTGATCATATACGAACTGCTGGTCATTTGATAGAGTGCACCAAGAGAGTTTTTCAAGCTTGGGTGGCAAGTCCTTAGCAACCTCTGTTTTTTTACGACGTAATAGGAAAGGATGCAGCTTTCTACGGAGTTTCAATTTTGCTGCCTCAGAATGTGGATTTTCAGGAGGCAGACTGATTGGAATTTCGTAGTTTTGCTTAAATGTCTCATAGCTTCCAAGATATGTTGGAAGCAAGAAATCCATAATTGACCAAAGGTCAGCTACGCTGTTTTCTATTGGGGTACCAGTAAGAACAAAATGTATATTTGCACGAAGCTGCTTAACAGCGGTTGCATTTTGAGTTGTGCGGTTCTTGATGTTTTGAGCTTCATCAAGAATAACTGCTGCAAATTCGTATTGCTCATATTTTTCAATGTCGCGTCGAATAAGGGCGTATGAAGTGACAACAATGTTTGCTTCTGGAATTTTGTTAAAGAGGGAGGCCCTATTTGCACCGGAAATTAGAAGAGTCTTTAGGTGTGGAACAAATTTGGCTGCTTCGTGCATCCAGTTTTCAACAAGGCTTGTTGGACAAACCACAATTACAGGCTTTGTGCGATCCTCAGGATTTGTCCGCTCAAGGGAAATCCAAGAGAGGGTTTGTAGTGTTTTACCTAAGCCCATTTCGTCGGCAAGAATTCCACCCATGTTGTTTTGCTCAAGGAAGCGTAGCCAAGCGACACCTTTTTTCTGATATGGGCGCAGGGTAGAGCAGAGAGGCTCATCAAGCTCGACTTCGGTTATTTGTCGGGCATGCTCAGTTGCTTCTGCGAGCTTCATCCAGCGGGGAGAAGAGTCTGGGTCAACATCAGATCCATCAAGTGCTTCGATTGATGATTTTAGGTATGAAGCATAGATTTCGCGAACACGGAAGGATCCTGGCTTTTGCCCAGCACCCTCTGAGCAATCGTAAAAAACATCGCGCAGGGTATTGATTGCATTAATATCAACGAAGGTAATTTTATCGCCTTCGGTAATATAAGCATCGCCCTTGGTTATTGCACGCTGGATATCGGTGTGTGGGACTATCCTATCAGGTGGAGCATAGAATGAGTATGATACATCGAAGTAGCCAGGTGTGGGAGCTTTTTCAATTTTGATTAGAGGGATAATGCTATCTTGATTGTTTACAAATTCGTCAAGCTTGTCATCAAGGATAACATACCAGCCTTTTCTTCTGAGGGTCGGAATTGTGGTGCCGATAAAATTCAGGACATAATGTTCGCCCACAATAGGACTGATTGAAGAGCCAGTTTCTCCACTGATGCCGAGCTGCTTTAGTAGGGAGATGGCAGCCTTCTCTACAAAGAGATTTCTGGTATGGAATGTGAGAGGGTCATTTTCGTCTGGTATAGAGATTGTGGTGGCAGCAGCAGAGGCTCCAGCAGGGACAAGCTGAGGGTTGTCTTTTGTGCCATACCGAGCATAAAGTGTCATACGCACAGACGCAGGAGAGCCACTTACTTTTAGTGACATTTTGGGGATTGCTGGGAGCTCTATTATTTGTTCTACAGGGAATTCTAAATCCACTGGGAGCATATGCTTTATATTTTCAAGCTCGTGCTTTAAAAAACGAATAGTTTCTGTTCGTGGGATAGCAATGGTCTCGTGGTAGACCTGGTGATATGGGCTAGGGAGAACTTGGGAAATCGGCCAAAGGTGTCCCTTCAAGAATGCCCATCCAGAATTATTGAAGACTACATAGTTTGGGATGTCGCCATCCTTTGCTCCAGGAATATCTGTGTTAAGAAACATCAGTAGCTCGCCAGTTTCACGATCTAAATCAAGCGAGAGCTTTGATTCCACCTTTGTTGACTCAATAGAAATTGGGTTTCCACCGGACAAATATATTGGGCGATTCATTGAGCCAAGCTGATCAATCAAACAGATAAAATCGCGTTTCGTCAGTTTTATTGGGTTTGTGATACGTCCTTCGCAAATGTCCTCAATTGTATCAAGAAGAAAGGAATTTTCTTTTGAAAGAGAAATTGGTATTTTCCGCTCTGCTAGATATGCTATAGAGATGTTATTCCCGCCGCCAGGAATGTTGGCTAAGCATTCTATATTTATTTCACCGTCAAGGAATTGCTTATGCCAATTTTGTGGAAGGCGTATGCGTAGGTCTGCTGGCTGCCCTTTGGGGGAGCGGACAACAAGAAGCTGTTTTTCTTGCGAGAGGGCGAAGCGATTTGCGTGCTGACGCTCTTGTTCCTTTTCTGCGAGCCGTTCTAACGCAATAGTTTTACGAACAAGGGCAATCGCTATGGCAATAACATGAGGACAAATCTTGCCCTCGTCACGATTCTTTGCACATGGACAAAATGACTCCATTAGCCCGCTAGATGTAATTTGAAAGCCTGTATTGATGGGGCGACCTCCATGCATAATGGTGCCAGTCGCTTTGGTGCCGTCAAATTCTGCCTTAACTACTTTTGCAGCAAGATAATAATTCTTTTCTGCCTCATAGTAAACATCTGGGCCTCCCCAGGAAATCATTTTTTCTTTTGTGTAAAGGAATTTTGCCACTATAGTTCTTTTATTTAATAAGGTTTACATTAAACAGAAAATGCTAACCAAAAGCTTTTGGATTGCTTGCTTATATTTATGAGTAAGTAAATCCAAACGAAGTTGGAAAGCAATTTCTGTATATATTTTTTTACTTGTAGTAATTTATTTTAGCCTAGCAAAATTTCTCGCATTGCCTGCTCTGTTTCTGCCTTTAGAAGCTTTTCTATGGCCTGAGCGTCAAGAGTCTTACCAACATGAGAAATCATACGAAGGTGAGGAGTATTTGCCTCCTCTGGAGATAGTGTTAGAAGAATAACCTTAACAATGCTATTGTCAATTGTGTTGTAATCTTTAACACCATCGCGGATTGTTGCAACAACACCAACTAAATCTGTTGCTGTGTTAATACGGGCATGAGGAACAGCAAGACCATTCTCTAGTCCAGTTGACATAGCAGACTCGCGGTTAAAGATCGCTTTAACGGTTTCCTCTTCATTTGAGATTAAGCTCTTCTCATAAAGTATATGGCAGAGCTTTGTTATTACCTCTTGCTTGCTACCACCTTCAATTGATGGACACATAATGAAAGAATTGATGTATTTTGCAATTGTGTTATCCTTGGTGTCAGGAGCATCGGAGTCATTAACCATTCGAGAAATATTGTCTGTGGTAACAGGCTTGCGAAGAGCATTTGCTAGAATTGCAAGATCTGTTGTAACCTCAAGAACTGCTGTAGCAACAAAATTGCGCTCTGTTGGGGTGCACTCGAAAGTGATAATATTTCTGTCACGGTGAATGCCGATTTCCATTTCATCCTTACGAACCTGCCAGATATGGTCCTTGATGCTTAGTGTGTGTGTAAAGAAGCCTTCACGACGAAATTCTGTTAGAAGCTTTTCGCACATCATTTCAGCAGCTTGAGCATTTGGAAGCTCAAATTCTAGACCTCTTGATTTTTCAGATTCAACTGTTGGCTTACGAAGACCTGAAGCTGGAGATTTAAACAGTTGGATAAGGATTGTTGGAGCAGCAACTGTTGTTACTAGAGTCATAAGGATACCAACACCAAAAATTTCCTTTGTTAGGTAGCCACCAGATAAACCGATGCCAGCAACGATAAGTGCAACCTCGCCACGTGGAATCATACCAGCACCGATACGGAGGCCACCACGGAAATTGAAGCCACAAGCCATTGCAGGGAAGCAGCAACCAAGAAGCTTTGCAAGGATTGCGAATATGGTATAAACACCACCAAAGATAAGGACACTCTTTGTTGCAAGTGCACTTAAATCTACCATCATACCCATTACGCAGAAGAATATTGGAACAAGGAATGTGTAAACAGCATGTAGATTTTCATGGATTACATAGCGAATATCGGTTTTGCTTAGTGCTAGACCCATTACATAAGCACCGATAATCATTGCTAGACCCATTGTTTCAAAGAAGCCAGAAAGGATTAGGGCAAGACCAAGTGCCATAGTTGCGATTGATAGAGGGCTCTTGAATAGCTTTAATAGACCACTGATGCGGTGAGCAGCAATAATACCAATAATTGTAGAAATTAACCATACACCAAAGGCTTTTGCAGCGATTATGCCGATGTTTGCCCAATCAATGCTTGCAGAGCTATCTGCACCACTCTTGCTACCTATAACACCTAAGCCGATTGCTAAAACAATAATACCAAGAACATCATCAATTACAGCACCAGCCATAATTGTTACGCCTTCCTCTGAGTCAATTTTCTTTCTTTCAGAAAGGATACGTGCAGTAATACCAACAGATGTTGCGGTTGACATAATACCTAGGAATAGAGGACCTGGGTCAAGGAAGCTTAGACCAGCATCAGCAAGCCCTAGCTTTGGAAGGAAATATAGTGCAAGTAGGTCGCCAGCAACAAAGGAAGCAACAACACCACCAATACCTACGATAGATCCAGCAAGAGAGTAGCGCATAAACATCTTTAAGTCGGTCTCTACGCCAGCTAGGAATAATAGAACGATTGAAGCAATAGAGCAGATACCATAGAGCTCTGGCGAGATAGCAAACTCAGCAGACCATTCAGGGAATAAACCATAGTGGAAGAAGTGTCCTAGAGGAATTTTACCCAAAGCAAAAGGTCCGATTACGATACCAGCACCAAGCTCTCCAAGAACGCTTGGTAGATTTACTTTTTCTGCAAGCATACCACCAAGTCGAGCAGCAAAAAGAATTATGCCGATTTGGAATGCAAGTACAGTCATTTTGTGCTTCATATCGTGCTTGTGGTCTTGAGCATATTTTGACTCTGGTGCATTACACTCTTCTTCGTGGCATTCCTTATTTGAATCTTCAACGGCAGGAGCATTTTCAGATTGGGTAATCGCATTTTCAGCAGAAGCTACAGCTTCTTCAACCTGTGGAATCACGGAAGGTGTCTCAGCAGAAGATATCATATCAGAAGCTAAAGCTATAGCGGTTGTAGCTAAAATAACCGCTAGGAATGCAGAGAATTTTGATTTTATATTCATTACGATTACCTCGTATTATTTACCTTTAAAAATATGTGTTTAGTGTTAAATTTGTGTTCGTTTATTTCTATACATATTATAATAGAAAAAATTAAAAGTAGATTGTGCTCTTTTTTGGAAGAAAAAGCAAGAAAAATGTTAGCACTTTTTAATTTGGTTTGCGCTTGGTTTGCGTGGTTGAATGGAGTAGTGAATTGGAAGCATAGACGCGCTTTTGAAGCTCCTCACAAATTGAATAATAAAAGTGGTGCACGAGCAGTAGCACTCTGTACATTCATTTACATTGGTTGTTCTCTATTTCCTAGGAGCTAGAATTGAGTGATAAATGGCTTCTAAGGCACGGAGATTGCTTTCTGTTGAGCAGTCGCTTTGCTCAAAGGCTGCTTTTGCTGCCGTGCCAAGCGTAATGAGCTTGTTGGTGTCGCTCAATAGCTCGGCAAGCTTTGCTGCAAGATCATTGATATCGCCAGCTTTGAAGTAACGTCCAGAAATGTTGTCCTGGACGATTGTTGAATTTTTAGCAATGTCTGAGACAAGGACAGGAGTAGCTTGAGACATTGCTTCAATAGGAGTAATTGCAAATTGCTCGTACAATATAGAAGGGAAAACAAGCAATGATGCTTTGGTTAATTGGATAATTACTTCATCGTGAGGTAATCCACCTAAGAAAGAGATTGATTTATTATTTTGGTATTTCTGTGAAAGTGTATCCTTTTCTGGTCCATCACCGATAATAATGAGTTTAAATCCAAAAGTGTCTTTGAGCAAGCTCCATGCAGAAATAAGGGTTTTAACCCCTTTCTCAGGCGAAATTCTACCAATAAAAAGTACGTTTTTTTCTTTATGTAATTGGGGTATCTCTTTTGGTAGTGTGACAATATTTGGCTTAACAACTACCTTGTCTTCAGGTAAACCACATTTTTTAGTGAAATTGTACTTGGCAAAATGGCTAAGTGCTATGTATTTGGTAACTTTTTTTCGGTATGTGCCAAGCAGTCGATGTATCAAAAGCATAGCAGCAACAGTTGCGGATGCTATAAGAGAATTACGGTAGCATTTTTTGAAAACACCACGAATAGGAGATTTGCCTAAACATTTCTCACATAACTGACATTCCTGCTCTCTAAAAAGATATCCATTTAAGCATGTAAGGCGATAGTTGTGCAGGGTTTGCACAACAGGAATTCCTGCCTTGTCACAAGCATAGTAAATAGATGGAGAAAGAAGTGGAAATGTGTTGTGGCAGTGTACTACATCCGGCTTGAAGTCCCTTAATATTTGGGAAATTGCTTTGTACGAAGCTTTACTCCAAATAGTGTTAAAAAAGAGCTTGAGCTTTGAGGTTTTTTCGCCTATAGTCTCATTAGTTATCTCGTATACATTGACAATATGCCCTGCAGCAATAAGCATATCTCGCTCTGCTTCAAATACACTATCCTCTCCACCACGTAGCTTATAGCGATTGTGAACCAAAAGTATGCGTAGCGGTGAAGTCGCAGTGTTGTTTTGAGAGGATGATTTTGTCAAAGACATAATTATTTAGCACTATCAGATTCTTTGCTTGTGCTTTCTCCGTCTATTGGTTCTTCGTATGCAAAAGCAAGCTTTTGCGTAACAATTGTCACATTCGGGAAGCCTTTATAAACAAGGAATTGACGTGCCTCAACAAGAGCCTTCCTTTTCACATTGTTATTTGCCTTTATTGTAACGGAACGCCCCATGCTTGCACCAGTTTTCTTTAAGACTTTTGGTATCTCATCGCGCTCATACACATCACCCAAATATGTAAAAGTGCCATCAGTGTTGAGGATGACCTGAATAGAGAGATTGCCCTTATTTTTAGTGTCTTCCAAAATAGTTGTTGTTTTACAACCAGAAATGCAAAAGGCGACTATTACAATTGTCAGCCAAAGAGAAGAAATGTGCTTTAGGATTTTCATTTGGTCTCCAATAAAGGGTAAATAACAAATGTGGGTGGCAGGATGATTTTCCTGCCCTAGCTAAAATTTACGCTAGAGCAGGACGCTTTATGCTTTCAAGGATTGCAATAGCTTGGTCTGACGCTCGATTTCGGCAACAAGCTCTTCCTTGCGATCCTTTTGCTGTTGTAAAATTGCAGCAGGAGCCTTATTGACAAAATTCTCGTTAGAAAGCTTTGCCTCAACAGTAGCAAGGAAGCCGCGAAGCTTCTTTAATTCTTCTTCAATTCGAGCGGTCTCCTTTGCAACATCAATTAGTCCATCAAGAGGAATACCGATAGAGCCAAGTGAACAACCTGCAGTTGGCATACCAGAAGCATTACCTTCTGTTGATATCTCAAGCTTAGTTGCACGGAGGGCAAGTTTAATTGCCTCAGCATCTCTAATCAATCGCTCAACAGTGGTTTGATCCTTAGCTATAATTACGGCAGTAATTTCCTGTTTTGGATTAAGCTTGCACTCGGTTCTAAGTGCACGACCAGTTGTTACTAGCTCATGGCGGTTTTCAACATAATCAAAGATATCATCGTTGAGACCATATTTAATGGTGCACTCCTCAGAAAGCTCTGCTGGCCAAGGAGCAGTCATAATTGACTCCTCATTTCCAGCGTAGTCTAACTGATGCCATAGCTCTTCTGTAATGAATGGCATAAATGGATGTAGCACGCGAATTAGCTTGCCATATACACTTGCAAGAATTGCAAATTTCTGTGCACGACGCTCTGCATTATCGCTACGTAATTCTGCCTTTGCCCCTTCTAGATAGCGATCGCAGAAGGTGCTCCAAGCAAAGTCATAAGCAGCAAGAGCAGCATCTTGGAAGCGATATTTCTCCAATGCAGCTGTGACATTCGCTAGCATACGGTTGCAAGCAATTAAAATATGGCGGTCATCATCATTCAATAGCTCTGGATTTAGCTTTGGCTCTGCTGTTGCTACCTCGCGCCAAGGAATGGTATCTCCAGAATTTTCTGCACAAGAAACAATGAAGCGAGCAGCATTCCAAAGCTTTGTGCCAAAGTTACGGCCTAGCTCAAATTTTTCTTCATTAATGTATACATCCATACCTGGTGATGTTGTCTGCATCAATGTAAAGCGAAGAGAGTCGGCACTATATTTCTCAATAATATTGAGTGGATCAATCGAGTTACCAAGTGATTTAGACATCTTGCGACCCTTATCATCGCGAACAACGCCGTGAAGCACAACATTTCGGAATGGTACCTCATCCATAAACTTGCAACCAGCCATAATCATACGAGCAACCCAGAAGAAGATAATGTCTGGTGCTGTGCATAGATCACATGTAGGGTAGTAGCGCTTTAGATCTGCACTCTCAGCCTCTGGCCAGCCTAATGTAGAGAATGGCCATAGCCATGAAGAGAACCATGTGTCTAGCACATCCTCATCCTGAGAGATAAATTCCTTAGTTGCACCACATTTTGGGCAAACCTCTGGAGCCTCTGTTGCAGCCCACTCTTTGCCGCACTTTTCGCAAGTATAAACAGGGATGCGATGTCCCCACCAAATTTGACGAGAAATACACCAATCTCTAATATTCTCCAACCAATTGAAATAGGTTGTTTCATAGCGCTTAGGTGTGAAAACAATATCGCCAGAGCGTACTGCCTCAAGTGCCTTCTCTGCAAGTGGCTTCATGCGAACAAACCACTGCTTTGAAAGACGTGATTCAACAACTGTGTGGCAACGATAACAGTGGCCAACTGAGTTCTGGTAGTCCTCAACCTTTACAAGGTAACCGCCTTTTTCCAAATCTTCAACAATCTTCTTGCGGCATTCAAAGCGATCCATGCCCTCATAGCCAGAAAGCTCATTCATAGTGCCGTCACCATTCATAATATTAACCATTGGTAGATTATGACGGCCAGCAACCTGGAAATCGTTTGGATCGTGTGCAGGAGTAATCTTTACTACGCCTGTACCAAATTCGCGCTCTACATAATCATCCACTACAATAGGAATTTCGCGATTAGATAGAGGTAGAAGCACTTTCTTGCCATGTAGATGTGTGTAACGCTCATCTTTGGGATTGATAGCAACTGCGGTATCGCCAGGAAGTGTTTCTGGGCGAGTTGTTGCAACCTGAATATATTCACCTTCTGAGCCTACAACAGGGTAGCGGATGTGCCACAAGTGACCGCTGTTTGGCTCGTGCTCAATTTCATCATCTGCAAGAGCTGTACCACAACGAGGACACCAGTTTACGATGTAGTTCCCACGATAGATTAGGTCTTCATCATACATTTTACAGAAGACTTCAGCAACAGCCTTGCTTAAACCTTCATCCATTGTAAAACGCTCATGATCCCAATCGCAGGAGCAACCAAGACTACGTAGCTGACGAACAATCGTGCCACCATATTGCTTTCGCCATTCCCATACGCGCTCAATAAATTTTTCACGACCTAAGTCCTGACGGCGCATATTTTCCTTGCGAAGTGCCTTTTCAACAACATTCTGTGTTGCAATGCCAGCATGGTCAGTGCCAGGAACCCACAAAACATCACGCCCCTGCATCCTACGCCAACGAGCAAGAACATCCTGGATTGTGTCATTAAGAGCATGCCCCATATGCAAAATACCTGTGACATTAGGTGGTGGAATAACCATACTATATGGCTCGCCAACACCAGAAGGACGGAATTTACCAGTGTTTTCCCACCATGGGTACCATTTAGCTTCGATTTCTTTTGGGTTAAAATGCTTATCCATTGCTTTGCCTTTTAAAATAAGTTTTGTTAAATTGCTTTTTTATATGAAACGAGCGACAAATATACCAAAATATTGTCGCTCGATAAATAATTAAATTGTGGTTATTCTAATTCTTTTTTGGGTGAATTAGAAGCGTACACCGATTGTACCGTAGTATAGAGAGCTATCTCCATAGTACTCAAAGCCACCTGTTAGATATGTGTTGCTTGTGAATATTAGAGAGATGCCACCCTTGATACCAAAAACATTGCCACTTCCTTGATCAAGCTCATCAGAGCTTACTACAGATACGCAAGGACCTGCAAATAGAGCATATTGGTCTGGTAGTATCTGTGTATTGTTGATAGCATCCTCGTTGTGTAGCTGGAATGTTAATGCAGCATCAAATTCTACCCAGCTATAATCCTCAAAGTCTGCATAATATACCTCAGCATCTGCTTGTAGGCGATAGCGAGAAATTGTTGTTAGAAAATCAAATTGGTCAGAATCAATTAGATTTACCATAAGACCAGCACCAGCTGTGAATGAGTTATTATCCTCTGTGTTTAATGCAAAAATTGCGTCAGAGTCCGATTCTGATACCATTGTACCCATTGTTACAAAAAGAGTCATTGAACGACTAATGTCATAACCTAAGAAAGCAACATAGCGAGAAACATCAACATCCATTTCTGTGCCATTGTATTCCATTGCTCGAGTACCACCTTCAGCATGCACCCCAAAATGGAAGCTGCTACCATCAACTGAATTGATGGCAAAGTCTTTTATGTCTGAATCGCGCGATACTGTTATACCAGCGGTTAATGCAGAAGTAAATGCTGCAGAAATAGCAAGAACGGCTAGAAATTTAGATGTGATTTTCATATTTATTTTCCTTGATAGTTGATAAAAACTCATATTTTGGGTATAATGTCGACTTAAATAAGCCTAATTATCCTTAAGGATTAACTATTATGATACCTTTTTTTGAAATTTTCTCAAGTTTTTTTATGAATAGAATAGCCTTAAAAATGAAAAAAAATGCAAAAACAGTTGTTTTTATGTCGATTTTTGCTTTTGTAGGGTGCTCATTCCAGCAATCTGCTCCCGAAAAGATGGTGACGGCAATAACAGAAAAATCGGCAATTGAGCAGGCAGAGCTTGTTGAATTTATAAATTTAAGTTCAATAAATGGTGGGGAAAAACCGTCAATAGCAAATTTGATTTGTGCCGAATATCCTCAAGTGAAGAAGCTTTCACTTAGAGGTCATGATTTGGGTGAAACAGATTTTGTCATCCTAAAGCATATTGGAAAAACTCTTTTTTATGTGGATTTAGCTGACTGTGGGCTAGAGGTTTTCCCCGCTGAGCTATTGGATGTGGCAGGGTTGACAACTCTTTATCTCTCAGATAACTCTTTAAGAGAGATTGACCCAGCTGTTTATTCACTAGATAAGCTTACATATCTAAATCTAGATAGAAATAGCATTACAAATATCCCAGAAGGAATTTCTGGATTAAAATCTTTGAAATGGCTTAGACTGAATGATAATAATATTACTGGGCTTCCAAAGGATATGGGCGAATTAAAGAATATAAAGCGATTATATCTAAGTAAAAATGAGTTAACGGAGGTGCCTGAGGTTATTAAGCAGATGACAAGCCTTGAAGAGTTAAATCTAGGAGGAAATAAGATTACTGAGTTTCCTGAATGGTTATGCGAAATGCCCAACCTTCAAAGAATTGATTTATATGGGAATCCAATAAAAGCTATCCCAGAAAAGGTAATTGATATGCCTAATTTAAAGACGCTTGTTATGGATAATTGCTTGTTGGAGAATGATAAGAAGCTGGAACTGAATAAGAAGCTGGCAGATAAACGAATTAAGTTTATTTTTTAGGACAATTGATTTATCTCAAGCTCTACGGAGCTTCAAGCCCGCACAAGAAAAAAGGCTATCACAAGCACAATGGTTAGTGATAGCCTTTTTGTTTTACATTGTGTAAGTATTTATGTTAGAAAGTATATGTAATTTGTGTGATGAACTTAGAGTCAGTTGTCTCAATTGTTGGGTCATCTTTATCTGCCTCTGCATCGTACTCAAGTACATATTTGACTGTTAAAGACAAGGTTTCTGTTAGCTTTGTCTCTCCACCAATTTCGCCTGTGATAAGGATATTCTCAAAATCACTGAATTCAGGAATAAACTCGAACTTCTGCCATAGCTTAAGATTTGCATTAACCTGCCATGTTGTCTCTTCGGTCATGCGTAGAGCAAGATAGTCATCTTTCTCAGGAGCTTCTTCAGTAACATAAGCTAAGCCAAGAGAGATAGGGAAGCGGAATTCTGGCTCATCCCAAATGAAAGCACCGATACCTAGGCTAGTGATGCTTCTATATTTGACTTCAGCGATTGCATCGTGAGAAACCTCTTCTCCAGCATAAATAAAGAAGGCTCCGAAAAGACGCTTGAGGTCAGCCTTTAATTTTGCATTGCCCTCTGTCTGCTCGTCAACCTTTTTGCCATCGGTGTCTGTATTTGTTGTTTCTTTGTATGCACCTTCAGCCTTAGCATCAAGTCTCCAAATGCCGATATTTTTTTCTGTAGAGATTGCACCAGAAACGCTTTCGCTTTCTGTATTGCCATCATTAAGCTCATATCCAATACTAATTTTTGTTTCCCAATTTTTGGTTTCGCTTAATGCAGATTGATCGCCCATAAGAGCAGCAACACTGCTAGATGCAGCAGCTGCTTCATTTGCCATAGAGATTGTTGCAGAAGCTAGTAAGCATGCAACAAAGGATAGGATTTGTGTTTTTTGTGTCATAATTATTTTTTCCGTGTTTTAGTTTTTGAAGAATTTTGTTTAGATTGGTTTTGTAGCAAAAGCTCACTTTTTTTGAACATAGGTGAATATAACCGTTCTTTTAGGTCAAAAACGTTCTCAAAGTCGCTTTGCTTATCGTCAGCGGATTTGCCAAAAACGCCTTCGTTTATTAGTGCGTAGACAATAATGCCGAAATCATCTGTTTTTGTTATCCCCCAGCGTAAAAGGACGTGATATGCCATGTGACCATAAGAGTCAATTGCATATTCCGCAATAGCGTCAGAAAGCTCTTGCCCAGTGAAATGGCGATTATCGCTATCCTTTTTATATTTTAATGTGGCAGAGTCTAGGGCATCACGTAAAAAATAGAAGGCAAGTGGGTTGATATGCTTGTTTGCACCCTTCTTTGTTATTCTATAAATTGCTTCATCAAAGCTTTGGTCGTTCATTAGAGCAAATCCTCGTCTTTTATGATTTGAGTTATAGCATTAGATAGCTTCTCTGCGATAGATTGAGCTTCTCCCTCTTCATATTTAGCTGCACCAGAAACAAAAGCAGGAGTAGCAGTTAGCTCAGAGCCATAGCGAGGGATAACATGGAAGTGTAGGTGGTCAACGGTTTGTCCTGCACAAGCATTGTTGCATTGTAAAATATTTGCTCCATCAGCAAAGCCTGTAGAAATTACTGCACGAGCAGCTACGCGAACAATATACATTAGCTCCTCATATACTTCAATTTCTTTCTCAGTGTCAATTTTTACCTCTGCAAGGTTTTTCCAATGCAATTTAGGTACTACAAGTAGATGTCCTTTTTCTATGGGATTGATGTCTAAAAATGCAATAACGCGGTCGCTCTCATAAACCTTAGTTGATGGGATGGTGCCGTTAATGATCTTGCAAAAAATACAATTATCCATATCTGTCTATGCTCCTTAATTGGCTAAAAATAAAATAGAAAAATTTTTCAAAAAATCGTGTCGTAACTATGCTTCTTGATCTTCTGTTACACGAAGAACCTCTTCTATGGTTGTAAAGCCAGAGAAAACCTTATTCCAGCCATCGTCACGAAGAGTTGTCATTCCTTCCTCAATAGCTTTGGCTTTAATGATAGAAGAAGGGCGGTGCTCAGTGATTAGTTGACGAAGAGAGTCTGTGACATTTAGTACCTCAAAGATTGCACCACGTCCTTTATAGCCTGATTTACCACATTGCGGACACCCTGCCACACGATGAATAGTCTTCCCATTAAATAGTTCTGGGTTTAAGTGCATCGCACGTAGCAGCTGTGGGTCTGCTTCTGTTGGTGTTTTACAAACGGGGCATAATCTTCTTAGTAGTCTCTGTGCAAGCACGGCAGCAACAGAGGAAGCTACAAGGAATGGCTCCACATTCATATCAATGAGTCGAGCAAAAGCACCGGCAGCATCATTTGTGTGAAGGGTAGAGAATACTAAGTGACCAGTAAGAGATGCGTTAATAGCGATTTCAGCGGTCTCTCTATCACGAATTTCTCCCACCATCATAATGTCTGGGTCTTGACGCAAGAAGGACCGCAGCACATTTGCAAAGGTTAGACCAATGTCTGGCTTAACAAGCACCTGATTGATGCCAGGCATCTCATATTCCACAGGCTCTTCCGCAGTTAGAATACGCTTGTCTACAGTGTTGATTTCGTGTAGAAAAGCATAGAGAGAGGTTGATTTACCAGAGCCAGTAGGACCAGTAACAAGCACAATGCCGTTAGGACGATGAATTGCACGAGTAATAACATCTGCATCTCGCTCATTAAGCCCAAGCTGCTCCATGCGAACAACACCACCACCTTTTTGTAGCAAACGCAAGCTTATGCTTTCACCATAAATTGTAGGGCAGGTAGATACACGAATGTCAATATCCTTACGATTAACATGTATACCAATACGTCCATCCATTGGCAAGCGCTTCTCTGCGATATCTAGGTTAGCCATAACCTTGATGCGTGATATAATTGCTGATTGAAGCTTATGGAGCTGAGGTGCAACATCTATCTTGTGTAGCATACCATCAATACGGTAGCGGATACGTAGCTCATGCTCCATCGGCTCAACATGAATATCGGTTGCTCCCTGTCGATCTGCCTCACTTATGACTTGATTTACAAACTTAACAATGCTTGCCTCCTCAGAGTCAATTGTATTGAGGTCGTGCCTACCCATTGTATCAATAGTGTCAGCATCGTAGCGACCATCCTCAATCATTTTTGCAAGCGTGTCACCACCAACACCATAGTAGCGCTGGGATTGCTTTGTGATTTTTTCTGAAACACAAAGCACTGTGTTGATATTGTGTCCAGTCGCAATTCGTAGGCAGTCCTCTAATTCTGTTGCAGAGAACGGATCTGAGGTTGCAACAGTTAGTATGTTCCCATCAAATGCAACCGGAACAGTATTGTATTGGAATGCTGTGCCAGGCTGGATTGTATTTACAATGTTTGGGTCAATTTCTTTGATTTCTGAGACATCGATATAATCAAGCCCAAGAACCTCTGCGAGTTTCTTTAGATAATCCTCTTCAGTCGCAAGTCCCATGCGAACAATTGCTGCAGTGATATTAGTGTCGTCGGTAACATCCTCTGCTCTTAAGCGATCAAGTTCAACATCGTTAAAAAGCTTTGTTTCGCGGATGTAACTGATGATTTCCTCGTCTATCTGTCGCATACAATTATTCCTTTGTGGGGTGAATCAGATCTTTGTTCAAGCGGAGAGTGGCTTTACTGAAGCTTTTCAATTACGAAAGCAGCAACAGCACCAGAGTCTGCTGGGAGCTCAAACTTGCGGGTTGGCTTACCCTTTAGAGCTTCAATTTCTGGAGCAGTTGCAAGGTTAGACTTGCCGGTTGCTTCCTTAATAGCATCTGGGAATTTTGCTGGATGTGCTGTTGCTAAGCAGATAACAGGTGAAGCAGGTGCTTTCTCAAGCGCTACGCTTACACCAACAGCAGTATGTGGGTCAAGGACATAATTGTCTTCCTCGTAGAAGCGCTTAATAGTAGCGAGAGTTTTTGCCGTGTCTGCCTTGCCAGCAATCATAATCTCGTCAAGCTCATCTGGATTGCCAATAGTTAAGGTTTTTGTTTCCTTAAATTGCTGCATCCAATCGCAGAGCTGTTTTGAATCTCGGTTTGCATGTAAATATAGCCAGCGCTCAAAATTTGATGCCACCTGGATGTCCATTGATGGGCTAATAGTTGGGTGTACTCCCTCAACATTATAAACGCCGGTGTTAAAGAAGCGAGATAGAATGTCATTCTCGTTTGTTGCAAGAATTAACTTGTCAATTGGTAGCCCCATTAGATAAGCTACATAACCAGCAAAGATATCTCCAAAATTACCAGTAGGGACACTGAATGAAATTTTTTCTGACCCTGTTTCCTTCATTATTTTTAAGCCAGAATAGAAGTAGTAAACTACCTGAGCAAGCACACGAGCCCAGTTTATTGAATTTACTGCACCCAGATGGTACTTGTCCTTGAAGCTTAAATCACCGAATAGGGATTTAACTATTGCTTGAGCATCGTCAAAGGTGCCATCAATAGCAATGTTGTAAACATTTGAATCTGTTACAGAAGTCATTTGTAGCTCTTGAACAGCACTTACTCGACCATTAGGATGCATTACAAAAATGTTAATTCCTTTGCGACCACGAACCCCGTGAATTGCTGCAGATCCTGTATCACCTGAGGTTGCTGCAATAATGTTTAGATTTGCACCAGTCTTATTCAGGATTAACTCAAACATGTTTCCCAAAAATTGTAGTGCCACATCCTTAAAAGCAAAGGTTGGTCCATGAAATAACTCTAGAATATAAACTGAGCCAACCTTTTTCGTTGGGGTGATTTCAGGATGACGGAAGGTCGCATAGCTTTTTTCAATGACTGAACGAAGCTCTTGCTCTGTCAAATCGTCAGCATATAGCTTCATAATTTCATAAGCAAGCTCTGTATATGAAAGATCTGACCAAGCCGTTAGCTTATCTTTGATGTTTGGAAAACTTTCTGGAAGCATAAGACCTCCATCGCGAGCAAGGCCAGTCATTACTGCTTCGGAAAATGATATGGGAGCGGTACCACCGCGAGTACTTGTATATTTCATTTTTATTTACGACTTTTTAAACAAAATTAAATGAACAAAATAATATAAGTATATATTATCATAAATTCATTATATTAAGCAACAAAGTTTGCTTACTGGTAGTTAAATTTTGTGCATAATTTGTAAGAAAACTAAGTGGTATAATAATAATTTTGTTAATGAGTTGAAGGTCTAGTTTTTTTTAAATTTTAATTTTTTTTCAAAAAAACAAAAAAGTGGTTGACAATGCCACACAGATTGTGATAAATTATCCGCATTCAGTTTGTGAAAGAGCAGACTGGCTACATTATTCCGGTGTAGCGCAGCGGTAGCGCAGAGGACTGTTAATCCTTTGGTCGCCGGTTCGAATCCAGCCACCGGAGCCATTTTACCCCGAGGTCTTACTCTAGTAAGCTCGGGGTTTTCTTTTTTTACCAGGAGCATATGCGAGCATGAAAAATTTATCGCTAATGGGTATTGTTAATACCACACCAGATTCATTTGCGGTGCATTGCTATGATGATGTGCAAGGTGCTGTTAAGCAAGCGATACAAATGCTTAACGATGGGGCAGATATTGTTGATGTCGGAGGAGAGTCTACTCGTCCTGGTTATACTCCTGTTTCTATTGAAGAGGAGAAAAGAAGGGTAATCCCAGTAATTAATGGGATTAAATTAGCAAAGCCAGAAGCAATTGTCTCTGTAGATACAATGAAGTCAGAGGTCGCTGAGGAAGCTCTTTCTTGTGGTGCAGAAATAATCAATGATGTTTCTGGTATGGCAGATAAGAGAATGGGACAGGTTGTGGCAGCGTCTCGCTGTAAATATGTCTATATGCATGGATTTGCGAACCATTCTCAGGTTGCGGCTTTTGCTGATTCTCGAGGATTATATCCCAATGGAGAGAAGCAATTCGCAGCGCAATTTATGGCAGAGCTTTCTAGTGGGATTGACCATGTTTTAGCTGCCGGTGTTTCTCCTTCGCAATTGATAATAGACCCAGGATTTGGTTTTTCAAAGCGAGGGTTGGCTAATTTATGGCTTTTGAATACTCTGCCACAAATTCGTGAAAATTTTAGAGATATCCCTATTTTGGTGGGGGCCTCACGAAAGCATTTTGTATGTGAGGCAATGGGCGAAGAGGATGTGGTTAAGGCTAGTGTGATGTTTGCTCAAAGAGCATATGAATTAGGAGCAACATATTTTCGGGTGCATGACATTGCCCCACATGTAAATGCTCTTGCATAAATTTTGAGGCGTTTTTGTAGTAATTTAAGGTGCTAGTTTTTTCTCATAAGCGGTTTGCTTAAAATTGAAAATGTGCACATTCCCCTGTGTATCTCAAGAATGGGTGCAAAGACAAATGTATAATTAAAATGGCTTGTTTTTTTAGTTTGCGCTTTCTTCCTCCAAAACTCAATAAGCCTATATTTTACATTTCGTGCTATTGAATTAACCTACTTAGTCCATTCTTCCTTGAATTTTTTCTTATAAAACATTAAAATATGAAGCAAAATTTTTTATGAGGAATTTTTTATGAAAATAACAGCAGACGAACTTCGTACAAAGTATCTTACTTTTTTCCAATCAAAGGGACATACAATAATCTCTGGAGCTTCTCTAATTCCAGAAAATGATCCAACTGTGCTATTCACGACAGCCGGTATGCACCCACTTGTACCATATCTAATGGGAAAGCAGGAGCATCCTGCGGGAACACGTCTAACAGATGTTCAAAAATGTGTTCGTACAGGTGATATTGATGAGGTGGGTGATAGTGCACATTTAACTTTCTTCGAGATGTTGGGCAATTGGTCACTAAATGATTATTTCAAGAAAGAAGCAATTACTTGGTCATATGAGTTTTTGACCCAGCAGCTAGGCTTCTCCCCAGAACAGCTTTCTGTTACTGTTTTTAAGGGCGAAGAGGGCATTCCTGCAGATGAAGAAGCTGTAGAAATATGGAAGAGTTTAGGTATTCCAGAGGAACGTATTTATCGCTTGCCTCGTGAGGACAACTGGTGGGGACCTGCTGGTGAAACTGGTCCTTGCGGCCCTGATACAGAAATGTTTATCGATACTGGTAAGGAAAAATGTGGTCCGGATTGCCGTCCAGGCTGTCACTGTGGCAAATACATTGAAATTTGGAATGATGTATTTATGCAGTACAATAAGGATGAGGAAGGTAAGTTTGTCCCACTAGGTCGCCATAATGTTGATACAGGTATGGGTGTTGAGCGTACAATCTGCATGATGAATGGGTTGAATACAGTTTATGATACAGATGTATTCCAACCAATCATGGCAAAGATTAAGGAGCTTAGCGGAAAGACAGAATTTGTTGGTGATGAGGTTCGCTCTTCACGTGTTGTTGCCGACCATATGCGCACATCAACCTTTATTTTGGGAGATCAGAAGGGTGGTGTAACACCGGGCAATATTGGTGCTAACTATGTTCTTCGTCGCCTAATTCGTTCTGCAGTACGTCATGCACGTAAGCTAGGTATTGCACCAGGCTTCACAGAGAAGATGGCATGTGTAATAATTGATGAATATAAGCATGTTTATCCAGAGCTAGAGCAGAATCGTGAGCGTGTAATTGCTGAGCTATTGCAGGAGGAGTCTCGCTTTGGTAAGACTCTTGATGAGGGTAAGCGTGAGTTTGATAAGTGCATTTCTGGAATTCAACGTAAGAACGAATTTATGTCCGCAAAGGATCCAAATTTTGTTAAGGAAACGATGATTTCTGGTAAACAAGCATTTAAGCTTTATGATACCTATGGTTATCCACTGGAGATGACTGTTGAGCTAGCTGCAGAAATAGGCTTCACTGTTGATGTAGATGGCTACAATGAGGCATTCAAGAAGCATCAAGAGCTTTCTAGAGCAAATGTAGGCTCAGCAAAATCTGGTCTTGCAGAGCATTCTGAGGAAACAACTGCTCTTCATACTGCAACACATTTACTTCATGCTGCTCTAAAGCAAGTGCTTGGTGAGCATTGTAACCAAAAGGGATCAAATATTACAGCAGAACGCTTGAGATTTGATTTTACCCATGGAGAGAAAATGACGCCAGAGCAGATTAAGGCAGTTGAAGATCTCGTAAACGAGCAAATTAAGAAGGACATTAAGATTACTCGTGAGATGATGACAATTGAGGAAGCAAAGGCAGCTGGTGCAACAGCCCTATTTACCGCAAAATATGGTGAGCAGGTTTCTGTTTACACAATGGGTGATTTCTCTAAGGAGGTTTGCACAGGTCCTCATCTTGAGCACACAGGAGATATGGGTACCTTCAAGATTAAGAAGGAGGAATCCTCAAGTGCTGGTGTTCGCCGCATTAAGGCTGTTCTTCAGAAATAATTGATTGCTCACAATCTAAGTTGTTGTGCAAAAAAAGCCCTTCAAGCAATATGCATTGAAGGGCTTTTTTATTGTGTTGTAATTCGTAACCAAGTTAGCGAATTATGTGGGAGTGGGGGAAGCAAACTTTTGCGGCTTCTCACACTAATTGCAACCCAATTAGGGGAGGGGTGCAAGCAATAGCTTAGAAGTACACAACCTTTCCCTCGCGTACTCCATATCCGATAAAAACACTACGGAAGCTTTGCACAAATGCTATTAAATGCATCGCGAATTGGTGATGGTGTATCCTCTCCTGCAATTGGATTACCAGAGTCTCCTCCCATACATACAACAGGATCAATAGGAATTTGACCCAATAGTAAAGTGTTAAATTCCATTGCTAATTTTTTTCCTGCTCCCTCAGCAAAAATATTTGTTAGCTCACCACATTTTGGACAAATAAAGCCACTCATATTCTCCACAATACCAAGAATTGGGAACTCAAGCTTTAAACAGAAATTAAGTGATTTGCGCACATCGTTTGCTGCAACCTCCTGTGGAGTCGTAACAATGATTGCTCCTGTTGGGTCAGGAATGCGCTGGCAAATGCCTAGTGGCTCATCACCAGTTCCTGGTGGACAGTCAACAATTAAATAATCTAGCTCTCCCCAAACAACATCAGAAATGAATTGCTGAATTACCCCATTCTTTGCTGGGCCACGCAAAATTATTGCGTCATCTGGATTGGGTAAAAAGTATCCAATAGAGACAACCTTAATGCCATGAGTCTCGTATGGAATTAGCTTGCCATTCTCAGAGTAAACATCTGCACAAACATTCCCTAGCATCTTTGGAATGCTTGGACCGTTTATATCCACATCTAATAATCCGACCTTTTTCCCTTGCTTAGCAAGAGCAATTGCAAGGTTTACAGCGACAGTACTTTTACCTACGCCACCCTTACCAGACATAATAGCAATCTTGTGCTTTACATTAGCTAAGCAAGCACGGATTTTTTTCTCTGAATCATCCTGACAATTTCCTGAGCCTTTGCAATCTCCACAGGCATCAGTTCTATTTGGGCAAGTGTTCTCTGACATTCTATTTTTTCCTTCCTATATATTTCGTATTTTAAATTTGAATTAAATCAGTTGAAATTGATTTTGCTGTTTTTGCTGAAAATATGCTTGCATCATCCCGTAAGAGAGAGACAATCCCCTTTTCAGTTTTTATCGTTAAAGCTTGCTCCGGAGTGCGGGCTTTCAAAATGCATGCAAGCATAATGGCTTGCTCAAGCCCGTCTCCTGTGCGATAATTCCAAACCTCATCTGGTTGGGCTAGCCTGAATTCTTCTTCGTAAATCGATTTTGCTTGCAGCTCTCGAGAAAGTAGCTCACATAGAGCTGCTTCGTTTTCGCAGTGATTTGTCCCCTCAATACAAACAGGGTTTCTCTCTAGTGCAGCCTTCATAAATGGCTCTAGCTCTGTGCTACGTAAATCACGCCATGCATATAGCGCCATTCTACAATACTCATTCTTGTCTTTTAATGCATAGACTCGTTCAATGAATTGCTTGCGTGACATACCTGGCGCAATTTCTAATGAATCGCCTTGTTCTACAAATTTCTTTTGCGAGTAGTCTGGGATTCGTGGCAGTGTCTTGCAAAATGAGATTAGATGATTTAGCGTTTGCTTTATATTCAGACATTTTGAGCAAAGGCGCTGCTCCAATCGTTCAATATCCTCTTTTGAATTTATATCAATAGGATATTGTCTGAGGTATGCTTCCAAATCATCAAGGACAATGCACTGAGAACAACATGCAGAATGCATTTCCTCTTGGTCAATTGTTGCAAGCAGCTGAGGACGAGTGTTGTCTGTTACCTTGAATGGTGTATCTTTTTCATATGCGAAAGCACGAGATAGGGGTAGGTAGTGTGCATGCCCATTGATGGTATGCTTAACAACAAAGCAATTCTGTGCTTCGGGATATTGGCGAAGGAAGTTGCCTAGTATTTCTGGTGTAAGATTTGTGGCAAGGTAGTTTGTTAGCTTTGACGAAAAATTCTTTATGATATCACGTGAAATTGTGGCAGTGTCATAAATTGTGTGTATCCAACCTGAGACATGAGTAACAAATGTAATTCTTTCATGCTCTATTGCACGACGTGCCTGTGCGGAAAGCTCAGTCCCATTGAACCACATATTTTTTGTTACAATGCGGCGGTTATTAGTGATTATACCTTCACCTAGATCAACAAAGTTTTGAGAGTGAAGAGGGGTTGCCATTAAATAAATTTTTTCTAAAGGAATATCTAACACTACGAATAGGGCAGCAGCATAGAGTGCAGCAAGAGATACGCATTCACCAGCACCGGTATTGTAGCCTGGTTTATGTGAGAACGCGGTCATTGCCTCAAGTGTTTCTGTTTTCCAATAAGGAATAACATTTGTGTTATACTTGTCTAGACCAAAATGCCTCCGAATATCAATATCAAAATAATATTTATCTCCCTCATATCCAAATAAGGCATTTGATTTGGATAGTGTTTCTCTGTCGATAAAGCTGTTGAAACGAGCTAGCTCTTTTTCTTGGGTTGTAAGCCCCCATGTCTCTAGATCAAGATTAAATGTATAATGATCCATTATGTATTGCTTGAGCCGGTTGATTCGTGCAACCTCGCCTCGTTTATTAAATTGAGTGAACCAAGGGTCTTCTCTCCATCTCCATAAAATTGGCGACATAATATTTGCCAAAACAAGGCTGAAAATCAGATCCGGAAAAATAAACATTTCCATATCTGAGAGAGTTATCGCAGAGGATTTTTTTTCAAGCTCGCGTTGTTTTGATGCTTCCTGTGTATTCATATATTGGTGCGGAGAAAATTAAAATTGACCGATAGAAGCAATTAGTTCGGAAGGGGTTGTGATGTGGTTGCGTAGCTTTTGAGCGGCGTCATCCTTCATGGCACACCAGGTTGGTTCATTAGAAACGATTTCACGAAGTTCATTCGCTGAAAGCTTTCCTGAATGTATTGCTGCAACTACATTTGGTGTGCATGGCATAAATTCAAAAATGCCGACTCTCCCAATAAACCCTTCGCGACACCTTGGGCAACCCTTCGCCACAGCAACTGTTGTTGCTTGGGCTGCTTCTGCAATTACACGCTCGTGAGGGGGAAGTGTAGAAGCGTCTACTTTTTCGTGGCAATGTGGGCAAACACAGCGAACAAGACGCTGTGCTAGTACGCCTCTTAAACATGATGCAAGTAGGTATGGTTCAACGCCCATATCTGTTAGACGCATTACTGCTGAAGGGGCATCATTTGTATGAAGTGTAGTTAATACTAGGTGACCTGTCAGGGAAGAGCGGACGGCAATTTCTGCGGTCTCAGCATCACGCGTCTCACCAACTAGAATAACATCGGGGTCTTGGCGTAGAATATGGCGTAAACCTGCTGCAAAGGTCAATCCAATTTTTGGCTTAACTTGAATCTGCCCAATATTCGGAATGCGATATTCTATCGGATCTTCAATTGTTAAGATGTTCCTTCTAATAGAATCCATTGTGCCGAGAGCAGAGTAAAGTGTTGTTGTCTTACCAGAGCCTGTAGGACCAGAAACAACAATGATTCCATTTGGCTGATTTAATGCATTAGAAAAACCATTTAGTGCATTTTCTGGCATTCCTAAATGATTTAAAGGAAGAAGAGAGCGGTCTCTATTTAGTAAACGCAATACCACGCGCTCTCCTGCAGCAACAGGTATTGTTGACACACGGATATCTACAATGCGATTTGCTACATTTACTTGTGTCATTCCGTCCTGGGGCAGTCTTCGCTCTGTTATGTCCATACTCGACATAACCTTTATTCGAGAGACTATTTGAAGCAACATATTTGGTTGGGAATGCTGGTAATCATATAGCTTGCCATCTAAACGGAAGCGAACGCGGACAACTCCATTCTCTTCTGGCTCAAGATGAATGTCAGAAGCGTCTTTTCTAATTGCTTCAAGAATAATGTTGTTGATAAATTGCGTAATGGGTTGATTGTCACTATCCGAAAGTAAATTTTGTGAAAAGCTGGTGTTAGTATTTGCTACAGTAGATGCTTGACGATTTTCCTTTGATTGAGAATCTTGTGGTGCATCGGGATTTTTTGTGGTAGAGTGTGGGATAGTGGCAGTGTCTCCAAGCTCTAGTTTTTCTAAAATTCTGACGATATTCTCTCTATTTGTGAGGGCGGGTTCAAGCTCGTGAGCAACAAGAAGATTTGCTTGTTGGATAAGTGATATTCCTTCTAAAGATGCCATCGCAAGATAGTGCTTGCCTTTATGAATTATTGGTAAAATACAATTCTCTTTAGCCCAAGCAAGTGGTAATAGCGAGACTAAATCAGCGGGTAATTGCTCTATAGTAAGCTCAGAAAAATATGGTAAATCATATTCCTGGGCTAGCTTTTCTAATGAATTGCTCATAAATTTATTCCTCACCTTTTCCTTAAATCAGTTTTACACAATCCAGAGGCTATTATTTCCTTGGGAAGAGCTATTGCATTTATGTGGTGTGTTATTTCAAATGTGTCAGAATGTGGCTCTGCCTTTGTTACCTCAATAATGTCAAAGCGTATGGCATGTGGCTTTGAAAAATTTGCTTTCATATAGCCCTTCGCTGCACGTACAATTGCTTTGCGTTTACGCTTATCAACTGCAGCTTTGCCTCCGCCATACAGATTTGATGAGCGAGTTTTTACTTCAACAAATACAATTTGCTCTGTCATAGGATTGCTAAAATCAATTGCAATTATGTCTAATTCATCAATCCCGACATGTACACGCTCACCAATAATTTTGAATCCTTTTTCTTTTAAATGGTTTACTGCTAGTTTTTCTCCTTTGATACCAAGAGCATCCTTAGCATGAATTGCTTTAGTATTTTCAGTTGATTGCTTTTTCCAGCAAAGCTTTGCAATAAGTTCTTTGATAGTCATTCTCTATGAGTTAAGTCCATATTTTTTTATGAGTCGCTGTAAATAAGCACGCTCAATATCTGCCTCGCGAGCTGATTTAGAAACATTACCACCATTTCGAGCTAGGAGCTCCTTGATATATTGCCTCTCAAAATCATCAATCAACCTATTCTTTTCATCCTTAAATGGCTTTGTTGTATCAACAATGCTGTAGTTTGCATCATCGTCAATATTGCTATTGTTTGTATCTGACTTTGCTTGCTTAAGGAAAATATCTCCTTGCTGGCATTTTAGAATGTCTACTGGTTTTTGTATATGGTAGTATGCTCTATCAATTAAATTTCGAAATTCACGAATATTTCCAGGCCAGTCATAATGCATTAGAGCTTTCATTGCATTTTCAAAATCCAGAATTTCTTCTTCTGCCTTTGCATTGTGAAGTCGAGACATAAAGGTTTTTGCCAACAGTGGAATATCTTCCTTGTGCTCACGTAGAGGTGGAAGCTCAATGTTTACAACAGATAGGCGATAATACAAATCTTCGCGGAAATTCCCTTTTGTAATTTCCTTTTGGATATTGCGATTGGTTGCACAAATGATGCGAACATTTATTCTCTTGACCTCATTTGAGCCGACTCGCTTAATTTCGCGTTTTTCCAAGACACGTAGAAGCTTTGGCTGAAGCTCCTGAGGTAGCTCTCCAATTTCATCAAGAAAGACTGTCCCGCCATCTGCACTTTCAAAAGCACCTGGTCGATCACTTGTAGCACCAGTAAAAGCACCCTTTATGTGGCCAAATAGCTCGCTTTCTACAATATCGCGTGATATTGACGTGCAGTCAATAACGACAAATGGTTTGTCCGCACGTTTGCTATGCTTGTGAATCTCTTCTGCAAGGATTTCCTTTCCGGTGCCAGTCTCGCCCGTAAGCATAATTGTGGCATCAGTAGGTGCATAGCTTTCTGCTAAATAAAAGATTCGGCGCATAGCATCACTTGCACCAATAGCATTCCCAAAGTAGTTGTTTTTGCTAAGAGGTATATCTGCAAGCTCAAGAGAAGGAGAGAAGAGAAGTCTTGTTGTGCCAAGTCTTAATTCTGAACCTGGAGTGAGGTATGCATGCATAATACGAAGCCCACAAAGGAATGATCCATTTGTGCTATTTGTGTCCTCAATTGAAAAGGTGTGGCCGTCAGATTTAATTATGCAATGCTTTCTGGAAACAGCAGTATCGTTAAGCTGTAAATCACAACCCTCGCTTGAACCAATAGAGAAAGGTGTTGACTCAATGATAATTTCCTTGCCTTGTTGAGGACCAGAAAGAATCAAAATGGTCGCCTTCTTTTTTACTAGAGGTTTCTCTTCGTTTTTTGCTGGGACAACAAAAGTTTGATCAGGTGCTTTCATGAGATATTGGATAATATTTATTGCATAAAAGTGATGAACAGAGAAATTTCAGACCTTAAGTATTTACAAAAGGAGAAATTTTGCGAAGCTTATCTACGATACCTGGCATTACCTCAATGACTTGCTTAATATCTTCTTCGGTATTGTAGCGACTTAAGCTAAAGCGTAGCGAACCATGTACAGCGGTGAAAGGCACACCCATTGCACGGATTACATGAGAAGGCTCTAAAGAGCCAGATGAGCATGCAGAACCAGACGATGCACAAATACCTGCATCACTTAGATGATAGAGTAGAGCCTCACCTTCAATAAATTCAAAGCTGATATTAAGTGTATTTGGCAGGCGCTTTGTTTGAGAACCATTGAGCCTTGCATCTGGTAGCTTTAATAGCTCCTCTTGAAGCATATCTCGTAAACGGGCGATTCGCTCAATTTCATCAGAACCAAGATCAATTTTAGCAAGTTCTGCTGCCTTTCCTAAACCAACAATGTAAGGCACATTCTCTGTTCCTGCACGTCGACCATTCTCTTGGTGACCACCAAGTAGGAAAGGGTTGATGTGTGTGCCTTTACGAACATATAGTGCACCAATGCCTTTAGGTGCATGTAGCTTATGACCTGAAAGTGAAAGCATATCTGCAGGAACCTCTGCCATGTTCACCTCAGAAAGCTTGCCCATAGCTTGAACAGCATCTGTATGAAAATATGCTCCTGCTGCTTTTGCTAATTCAGCACACTCCTTGATAGGGAAGATAACGCCAGTCTCGTTGTTCGCCCACATCATTGTTACAAGCTTTTTGCCAGGAGCTGAAAGTGCCGCTTTATATTCATCCATATCAAGCGTACCATCCCCATGAACTCCAATTTCAAAAATCTTGTAGCCCATTTCTTTTAGCTTGCGGCATGGCTGGAGTACAGCAGGATGCTCAACTCGTGTGGTGATAATTGTTCCGCCAGGACCAATTGCACTTGCAGCACCAAAGATAGCGGTGTTGTCAGACTCGCTTCCGCAGCTTGTGAAAATAATTTCAGATGGGTCAGCATGGAGTAGGGCTGCAAGCTTTTCTCTCGCTGCATCTACTTTCTTTTGGACTACACCACCAAAGGCATGCATACTAGATGGATTGCCATAGTAGTCCTTGAAGAAAGGAAGCATCTCTTCCAATACCTCTGGAGCAACCTGCGTTGTTGCATTGTTATCTAAATAAGCAAGTCTGCTCATTTTTATGCCTCGCCTTCTTCTGAAACTGTAATTGCTTTTGAAACAAACTCTCTAAGCTTTGCTTCAACAAGAAGCTGCTTTGTAATGTGAGCAGAGCGACATCCAGCACACATTCCACGGAATGCTATTACAACTTCATTGCCTCTTACATCAATTAGTTCAATATCGCCTCCATCACGCTGAAGTAGAGGGCGAACCTCTGTGTCAATTGTCTGCTCAATAAGCTTAATTTTTTGTAGTTGAGTCATTGCTCGGGGCTTTTCCTCTTGCTTTGGCTCATTGGTGGTATGAGTGACAGAGTTTAAAATCTCTTGAATGTCAGCTTTACACTTGCCACAGGCACCACCGGCTTTACAGTAGTTGGTGACTTGCTCAACAGTTGTTAGGTGATTTTCTGTTGCCAGGCGTACGATTTCTGATTTATGAATATCAAAGCATTGGCAGATTACTGGGTCTTCGCCAACTGAACGCATTGATGTTTCGCCTGTCTTGTAATTGTGGATAGCGGCTTCAAGAGCTTCGCGCCCCATTACTGAGCAGTGCATCTTCTCTTCAGGAAGTCCACCAAGAAATTCTGCAATATCTTGATTTGTAACCTTCTGTGCTTCTTCAAGAGTCATACCCTTAATCATTTCTGTTAGAGCCGATGAAGACGCAATAGCGGATGCACAGCCAAAGGTTTGGAATTTAGCATCGGCGATTCTTCCATTTTCGTCAAGCTTGAACATAAGAGTAAGAGCGTCACCACAAGCTAGTGCACCAACCTGTCCAATACCATCTGGATTTTCGATTTTACCTACATTGCGTGGGTTATGAAAATGATCTAAAACTTTATCGGTATAATTCCACATAAATTGCCTCATAAATAACATTAAAAAAATATACCTAAATATCGATATAATTATATCATAATTATAAAGAGGAAAGCAAGCATACGAATTTTGCCATAAAACAGGGTGAAAAGTGTAATTTGCAAAAGTAAATGCACCCCTTTTGAGTTTAGTGTTGCATTTACTTTGTCAAATCGCCCCGTTGCATTTAACCTGTCATACCTATAGGATGTTAGATTTAATCTGCCTTATCTAATTGGGTATTGCATTTACTTTGTCCAATGACCCTTAACAAATTAAATCAATGCTGACTACTAGCTAATTCTACCCTCGGATTTATATAAATGCGAGGGTAACTCATCGAGGCGGAAGAATAGCGTATGCGATGTCATATTGCACGAGAATTTTGATGAAAAATTAGGTGGGAATGATCATCAGGCAACAACAACTCAGTCACATAGCTCCACCTTCACATTTTTATAAATGCGGACCTAACTTATTTGTGCAGTTGAAGGGCATATTCGCTGTCATATTGCACGGCAAAACCAAGGAAATCTGTGGGGAAACAGTCTCCTTGCAACGGCACTTCACTTCAATAGTTCTACTATCGCATTTATATAAATGCGATGGTAATTCATCGAGGTGGATGAATAGCATTTGCGATGTTATATTGTACGAGAATTTCGATTGGAAACTAGGCTAGAATGGACATCAGGCAACAATACTTCGCTTCAATAATTCTACTTTCACATTTATATAAATGCGATGGTAATTCGTAGTGGCGTATGAATAGTGAATGCGATGTCATAATGCACGATAAAACCAAGGGAAATCTGTGAGAAAACACTCTCCTTGCAACGGCACTTCACTTCAATTGTTCTGCCCTCGGATTTATATAAATGCGAGGGTAACTCATCGAGGCGGATGAATAGCATATGCGATGTTATATTGCACGAGAATCCCGATTAGAAACTAGGCTAGAATGGACATCAGACAACAACACTTCGCTCCCATATTTTTACTTTCACATTTATATAAATGCGAGGGTAACTTATTAGGGTAGGTGAAGAGCATATTTGATGTCAGATTGGATGACAAATCCAAAGGAAATCTAGTTCCTGACAATAGTACCTCAACCTTATAATTCTACTTTCACATTTATATAAATGCGATAGTAATTCATAGAGGTGGATGAATAGTGAATGCGATGTCATATTGCACGAGAATCCCGATTGGAAACTAGGCTAGAATATACATCAGGCAACAACACTTCGCTTCAATAATTCTACTTTCACATTTATATAAATGCGAGGGTAACTTATTGGGGCAGGTGAAGAGCATATTTAATGTCATATTGTACGACAAAACTAAGTAAGATCTGTGAGAAAACAGTCTCCTTGCAACGGCACTTCACTTCAATAGTTCTACTATCGGATTTATATAAATGCGAGGGTAATTCATCGAGGTGGATGAATAGTGAATGCGATGTCAGCTTGCACGAGAATTTTGATAAAAAATTAGGTGGGAATGATCATCAGGCAACAACACTTCGCTCCCATATTTTTACTTTCACATTTATATAAATGCGAACCTAACACTTTAGAGCAGGTGAAGGGCAAATTTGATGTCAGATTGGATGACAAATCCATGTAAAAGGTAGCTCTTAAAAGCAATTCTTCAATCACATAGGACTACTTTCATATTTTTATAAATGCGGACCTAAATCATTATATCGGTTTAACAATAATACTATGTAAATTTGCACAACAGATTCATGAAAATATGCAATAAAACAACCTCCTGATAACGGCACTTCACTTCAATAATTCTACTTTCACATTTATATAAATGCGAGGGTAATTCATTGGGATAATTATATGACATTAAATGCCTAATGAAAATGGACTAAATGCAACTCCTTTTCAATTGGGTGCTGCATTTAACTTGACCAAAGGTTGCTTTTTCTTTTTTTTACCGCAGAGTTGTATTCAATCTGTTATGAGCGACCATTTAACTTGCTTTCCCGATAGGTATATGCCTAATTAGGTATGCCAGAGAAGTGGGTTGACACGCCAGCACCCTCTCTATGATGGAGAAATGCCGCCCATTTGCGTTTGATAAAGCTCAGCATAGAATTTGCTTCTATGAAGTAGCTGCTGATGTGTCCCTTGAGCCGTAATGAACCCGTCCTCAAGCACAATAATCTTGTGGCAACGCATTGCCATTGAGATGCGCTGCGAAACTATTATTGCTGTCTTGTTCTCCATTATGTGCGTGAGCGTTTCCTGAAGCTTGCGCTCTGTATTGGCATCTAATGCTGAAGTACAATCATCTAATAACAAAACATCTGGATTTGTTATAATCGCACGTGCAATTGATATGCGCTGACGCTGCCCTCCAGAAAGTGTCTGCCCCTTCTCTCCAATTATTGTCTCGTACTTTACTGGGAGATTCATAATAAAATCATGACAATCCGCGGCCTTAGCTGCCTCCATAATCTGGCTTGGTTTAGAATTTTGCGTTCCGTAAATTATGTTACTGCGCACTGTGCCACTAATAATCTGCGCCTCTTGTGGAACAAGTGATATGTGCTTGTGCAAATCCTTCTGTGCAAACTCGGTCAGGGGCGTTGAGTCAATCGTAATAGTCCCACTCGTAGGATCGTAAAGCCGAGCAAGCAAATTTATCAATGTTGATTTTCCAGAGCCACTCGGTCCAATAATGCATACCCATTCACCTATAGGGATGCTTAAGTTAATATTTGAAAGCACCTGCTTTGAATTGGTATCATAGCTAAATGAAAGATTGTTAACAAAAATGCCAGAACTTATTTTTTCAGGAAATGGCTTTGCATCCTCCGCTTCTGGTAGAAAATTTGGATTTTCAAGTGTTGCAGAAATGCGTTGAATAAGAACTAGGGTGCTAGCAATGTTTCCCGCAGTAATAGCAAGCGTATATAATGGAGGGAATAGATTGTTGCTTGCATCACATATAAACATCATCTCTCCTAAAGAAATTTCGTTGTTTAATACACGAACCGTCGCAAAAATAAATATTGCTTGCTGGGTTAAATTTGATATAAGTATTGCACTGCGATTAATACCAGAATTTAATCGGACATTTTGGATGTTGTCTCGCGTAAAAATAGAGGAAAGACGAAACATATTAATCATTTCTAATTTTTCACACCCATAAGCAAATATTGCCTTAATGGCATCAAGCTTTTGTGAAACAAGTCCCCATATGCACGCATTTGTGTGACGAAGCTCGCGATTGATTGCACGAAGATATTTTCTTGTCTTACTACGTAAAAGAAAATAAGGCACCGATACACCAATAACAATAATAGCACAACGCCAATCTAGGATAAGCACAATGATAAATCCAACAACTATCATTATGGTTTGGCTGAATACAATGTTGACAATGTTTAGAAAATCTGCCTGAATATTGTCAACATCTGATATGATTCTTGCAAGCAGTCGACCTGGTGTGGTGGTCTGATGGTAGTGACTAGAAAGAGAGAGTATTCGCTCGTGTAAATCCTTTCGAATGTCTACTGTCATTCTGCGAGCAATCACATGGCGAACATTTGTTGCAAGCCGAGAGAGCTCATTAAGCAAAACAAATGAGCCGACATATACGAGGAAAATAATGAAAAGCTTTGTGCCAGCATTGGCAGGCCGCCTGGAAGCATTTTTGGTGCGAAATTCTTCATTCTGCTTTCCTTCAGTCAAACGAATTCGCTCATCCATTGCTGGCGAATCAATATCTGTTAGCTTTGATGTCTTCCTTCGCTCTCCAGGAATAGGCTCAACCTCGGTGCGAAATTCTTCGTAGTGCCTCTCTTGAACAATTTCTTCTTCTGCTACATTGATTACAAGAATATCGTCAACAACGAGCTTTGTGAAAAAGCCCATTAAAAAAACAGAGCATGATGCGAGGGTTGAGAATATGAGATAGAAAATTAATGACCTCCGATGAGGATGCAGATAACGCCTATAAAAGCTAAAAAATAGGTGCATCGGGTTATTATACGAGAAATCTTCTCGAGGAGGACGAAATGGAGAAATGCGCGATTCATAGCGAGGAGGTCTACGCTTTCTCTTCTTGTTTGTTGATGCCTCTAAGGTAGGAGGAGTATTATGCTTCATTTCTTATTCATCCCCCTCTGAATCATCCATAATGATGCCCACACCAGAATGCTTTTCATATAACTCTTTGTAGCGACCATTAGGTATTTGCATTAGCTCATCATGGTTGCCTTGCTCAATAATCTTACCTTTATCAAGAAGAATTATTTTGTCTGCATTCTTGATTGTGCTTAGACGGTGAGCAACAATAAATGAGGTTTTTTTAGAAAGAAAACTATCTAATGCACGTTTGATGGCTGCTTCAGATCTGCTGTCAAGAGAACTGGTCGCTTCATCCATAATGAGAATTGTTGGATTTGCAAGGACCGCACGTGCAATTGAAATGCGTTGCTTTTGTCCTACCGAAAGCTGGACATCTTTATCCCCAATAACAGAATTGTAGCCACGAGGAAGAGCAAGAATTTCATTGTGAATTTCTGCAATCTTTGCGGCATTTATAACCTCTTCCATTGATGCCGAAGGGCGGGCATAACGAATGTTGTCAGCAATAGATGTGGTGAAAAGAAGAGACTCTTGAAGAACAATGCCAAAAAGCGATTTTAAGGATTGTTTGCTTACTTCTCGAATATCAATCCCATCGATTGCGATGCTGCCTTGTTTTACATCCCAAAATCGCATAAGCAAAGAGAGAATCGTCGTTTTTCCACAACCAGTTGGACCGACGAGTGCAATCGTTTCTCCAGGCTTTACATGTAAATCAAAATTGGAAATAATTGGATGTTTTTCCTCGTATTCAAAATGAATATTGTTAAAATCAACCTTCCCCAAAGCATTTTTTAAAACAACAGGATTTTCTGCTTCAAGAATTTGAGGCTTTTCCTCAAGAATTTCGAAAAGACGGTCTGCCGCAATACGGACGTTTTGGAGCCGTTCAGCAAACATAGTAAAACGGATAATTGGCCAAAATAGCATATTTGAGTAAGCCACAAAAGCAGTAACATCACCATACGAGGCACTGTTGTTAAGAACTAATCCACAGCCGAGAAAGAAAATACTAGCATGACCAAACTTCTGGAGAAGATTTGCGTTGAAGCTATTGTCTGAGCCTGCCTTCCATCCGTGATGTGCATAGGCAGAGGCGACATTGGTTTCCTCTGAAAAAATTTCATTTTCTCGCTCTTCAGTGCTATAGGTTTTAACTGTGAGATTGGCGGAGAGCCGGTTTTGAACACCTGAGGCAAGCTTGTCACCAGCAGAACGAAAGTTCTTCCATGCTGTGCGTATGCGTTTTCTGAGTATGATAAAGTTTAGATAGAATAACGACAGAAAAATCGTTAAAAGGGTTGCTAACCGCCAATTTATGCAATATGCAGCAGTGATAGCAAAGGTAGAACAAAATAGGTCGGCAATAATTTGAATAGAACCAGCATCAAGCACGAAAAGTAGAGCAGTTGAATCTCCCATAATTCTATTTATGAGCTTACCAGTGCTATTTTTGCTGAAATAGCCCATATGTAGGTTCAGAAGATGCCTATAAATATCCATTTTTAGTTTTAGGACAAAGCATTGACCTACAATGGCGATACCCATCGATTGAACAAAACCTAGTAGAGCAGTACAGATAGGAATTGCTAAAGCTATGCAAGCAATACCAAAGAGTTGTTCGCGCTGATTGTTCCCAATAATTTCATTGATGATATAACGCGAGATAAGAGGTGGTAATGCAGAAATAATGGAAATTGTAAGCATTACTAAAATAAGGAGAAAAAGCCGCTTCCTAAAAGGGAGGAGTAGCTTAAAAACCTTTAAAAGCGTGCTTGGCTTTTGTGCACTTTTGCTCATGCTTATCTTTTGCCTCTAACGTAACGCATAAAAAGAGTTTGTGAAAGGTTTAGGGCTCGAAGATAAAACCCCAAAGTGTTTTCTTGCCCAGGTATAGTTTAGCAGTAGCAGAAGTACCAGGGCTAACTTCGAAATTTTCTGGATTAAATTCGCAATAAGCCACTCGGTAGTAGTTATCTGCAGTGCCTTCAACAACACCCCTGAGATAGTTTACCTTACCATTAAACTTGTGTGGAATTATTCCACGATACGTTCCAAGAGTTAAGCGTAGTGGTGTATCAACAGCTACCTTTTGAGCGTATTTCTCTGGGATACGGAGCTTGATACAATTTGCTTCTCCCTGAAAAATTTCATATAGCACCATATCTGTGCGAAGCATTTCACCGATGTAGAAGCTATAGCGAGTAACAGTGCCATCGATGGGAGCATATATTGTGCGTTTTTTTAGTTCTGCCTGAGCTCTTGAAAGAGCATTGCGCTGCGACTCTAGCTCCTGCTGCAAAACTGCAATTTGTTTGTCCTCTAATGATAAATCTTTTTCCTTTAGAGAACGCAAAAGCTCTTCACCCTTTTTTACAGCAAAGGTGTCTTCAGAGAGGCGTCTGCCAGAGGCAAGCCCTTTTTCATGAAGGCTTTTTGTTACTTCAAGCTGTTCGGTGGCATATTTTAGTTCAAGCTCTGCTAGCTTAATTGCTTCTGCGTGGGAGCGCTTATTTTCTATGGCAGTTGCAGTGCGTAATGTAAGCTCTGCTTCTGCTTTACTTACTTGTTTGCTTGCTTCATCTACAGCAGCCTGCTCGGTGTCGGACTCAAGGCGAACCATTGGGTCGCCTTTTTTAACGGAGTCTCCAGAGGATACCAGTATCTCTGCAACACGGCCAGAAGTAGAAGCACGAACGTCTGCGTATTCCAGAGTTGTGATATAACCAGTCGCTACAGCTTTATATGGGACCTTAATTATAAAGCCTAGCGAGATAATGATAATCAATGTAAGAGATGTATAGAGCATTATCTTGTTTCTTCTTCTCACATGCTCATGTCTTGTTTCTGGCAAGGCTCCACCTGCTTCTGTTCTAACATTTCCCATAAAATTACCTCTTTAAAAATGCTAATTAAAATTTATTTGCTGCTATTTTTTAGTTTGTTGATTGTGATAAGGTCCTTTGCTAAAGTGCGAAGACCCTCTGCCTCATCAGTATAACGCTTCATACATTCGTTACATGTGTCACAAGCTGTTTCATAGCAATTTCTATGTACGCGAGAGGGATACATTTGCTTAAATGCTTCATAGCACTCGTCGCAGCAGAAGCAGAAACGCTCTTGGGTTGAACCAAATGCAGCATGCACAAGATGGAAGCCTTCATTTTCAGGAGAGGTTTCCTTCCCGCACCACCCACAAGGGAGAGACAAGCGCTCTTTAATGGCATTGCGGCGAGTAGAAATCTCCTTCTCTTCCCATAGGTATTCTACCCATTCAACAGAGGATGCCGGTACACGTGCAACTACTACTTCGTTTTTGATTACTAGTACTTCGCCATTTTTTAGGACATGGCATTTTTCTCCAAAAATCCCTTCGGTACGATTTTTGGTGTGTACACAAATTGAGCCTTTTCTTGGAACAGAGTAGGAATGCCAGCCACATTCTTCACAAATTGAAACAAATACATTTTGATTCAACGAAGCACCGCATTTGGGGCAGCGTCCCTGCTGGAGTACATGCAAGCGAGAAACCGATTGCACTGCAGCTGAGCGAATTTTGCGCTCTGCTTCTTCTTTAATTTTTGTTGTGGTGATCTCTTCATTAACGAATTCAAGATCATTACGAAGCTTATCGGTATCCTCATCAAAGAGCTCAGAATCTTGGAGCTGATTTACTATGTCCGGAGAAATAGGTTGAGCTGATTTTTTTGAAAATAGGTTAGAAAATGGAGATTTCATTTTATTGCTTTATTGGGTTGTTTGATTAAATTAGTTGTCAGGAATTATGTCAGTTGGGGCAATGCTTGAAAATGCGTCATACATATATGGAGATACTCCATAGGCTCGGCAAAGCTCATTTGCAGAAAGAATTACTTGTAAGGAAATGCTATGCTTTCTACGGATAGCCATAGTTAAATCCTGCTGTGCATCAAGCACATTGCGCGAAGTGCCATCACCAATAGCAAAACGTTCATTTTCAGAGGTGAGTACCTTTTCAGCTTGCTCCATTGCCTTTGTCGCTAGGGCAAGCCGGTTGCACGCACTTGTAAATGCAAGCTCAGCACGTTGGATGCGTAGCTCACAGGAAATGGCCACAGCATTTGCATCTAAGGTTTGTGTTTCGATATCCTGCTTGCTTTTACGAAGCTTGTATTTCGTGCTTTCGGAGCCAAGCGGTGTAGATAAGACAAGACTTACATTGTAGCCAAGCTCATTATCAAGGGTAGAATCATCATCCCATCCCGCCCCGACCTGTAAATCGAGTCTTGTACGCTCCTGTTGGACTATATTTTCGTGGGCATGGGTGGCAGCAGCGATATTTGCCTCAGCAATTAAAAGCTCTGGTAATGAAGCTGTAAGGCTGAGCCCTTTAAGTGTAAGGGGTGATATTTTACTAATTTCTTCTGCCCAATTAGAGAAAAGAGAGGAGACCTCAGAGGCAGGTAGATTAACAGAGTCAATTTGATTTGTTGTGCCGATGGCTTCAAGCAGTATTCGCTGCTGAAGCTGGATATTTTGCTCCGCCTCATGTAGCTCTTCTTTTCGTATTGCGACCTCGTATTCTGCTGGATAAACTTGATACTGAGCAATGTCTTGAAGCTTTGCACGGTGAGAGGATTCCTCGACAAGCTTTTCTGCTCTTGCTACAGCATTTTTTATTTCTTCGGCATCGATGATAGCAAAGCTATATCTGGCGAAAGCATCGAAGGCACTAGCATGTAAATCTAGACGCTTTAGCTGGGCCTCTGCGATGGTTTTTAGGTGTATGGCGTTGAGTGCATTGATTTTGTTTTTATGTATAGCAAAACCAGCATCCTGGAGTAAAGGTATACGGATGTATCCTCCAATAGTTGACTGGTCTTCGTCATTTGCTTCGCTTGTAAAAATTTGCCGAGCACCTACGCCACCATATACTCCGCTAACGATTGGGGACTCAATACCGATGTGATAAGCAGTTGAAGAACTTTCTTGGATAGAAGAGAAGCCTGTTGCTGGAATTGAGTGAGGTGCTTCTCCATTCTCGACAGTTGCATTTAAATTAGGAGTATAAAAGGCCGCCTTTTCGCTTGCAAGCTCATACCACGCAGAATGAGCTTTAGAAATTGCGCTTTTGAGAGAAGGGTTTGAAATAAGCATTTGCTTTAGCAGCAAATCAAGCTTACTTGCTTCGGGGACGAGCCCTCGAAGCTTAATTGCTGGCACAACTGCTTGTTTGTCTTGCATAGTTGTGGTTTGTTCAGCAATAACATTTGTAAATAGGAAACACAGTGCCACGAGTAGGGGCGTTAGTTTCGGTTTCATTTTGTTGTGTATTTTTCGTGATAAACAAAAATGGTAATTAAAAATAACGCTAATATTTTACCTTCTTAATGAAGCGTAATTCAAGTAAAAATGTTATTTTTTTACAATAAAACGTAATTTTATGGGAGCTTATTTGTAGAATTAGTCAGAAAAAATTTGCTCTGTAAATTCGTCTATGCGGTTTTCTATCTCCGTAATCAAAGACATAGATAGCAGGTCTGCTGCATACTCCTCGCATTGCTTAATTGTGAAGCGAGAGATCAATTCACGCGTACGCTGAATTTGTATGGCTTCAATACTGAAGGTGCGTAAACCAATTCCTATAAAGAATGGGATGTAACGAGGGTCTCTGCCCATTTCACCACATACTGATACATTTACGCCATTTCGAGCAGCAACATCAGCAATAGTCTTTAAGCTTCTTAATATTGCTGGGTGGTGTGGCAAATAGTATGACGCAACACTATCATTTGTGCGATCTACACCTAGTGTATATTGAATCAAATCATTTGTTCCAATAGAGAAGAAATCTGTTTCATTTGCTATAGCATCTAATACTGCTAAAATGCCAGGAATCTCAACCATTGTTCCAATGTTTGGTATGATTAGCTCGCGATCGCCTAGCTCTGCTTGAATACTATCAACACAACCCCACAGACGCTCCTTTGCAGCAATCATCTCTTCCACAGAAGAAATCATTGGGAACATAATTGAAGCATTCTTGCATCCAGTATACTGAATAGCCCTTAGCATTGCTCTCAGCTGCTGATCCATGATATTGGTGTAGCGAAGGGTGAAGCGCATAGAACGTAAGCCCATTGCAGGATTTTCTTCGTCTGTCTTGTACAAATATGGAAGGACCTTATCTCCGCCAGCATCAAGAGTTCTAAAGGTTACTGGTTTGCCTTGGGCTTCTTCAATTAGTCTAGTATAAATATTTAATTGCTCAGCCTCAGTAGGAAGAGCCTGGCGCATAATAAAAGGAAATTCTGTGCGATACAATCCAATACCATCAAAGTTCGCTTTTCTTGCGTTATCTATATCGGCAATAAGATTGATGTTTGCCATAAGCATTATACGCTCACCATCAAGGGTGTAGGTGTCCTTGTTTGCACAAGCAGGTGAATGGGTAGCAGAAATGTCGAGCTTTTGTGCTTGGCTACGGAGTTCAAAATTATAGCGTCGCTCTTGTGTAGGATTTACATATAGATAATCATTAGCACAATCAATAATAATTTCTTGTCCATTAGGGATACGAAGTAGGTCAAGCTCTTTAACAATGATTGTAGGGATATCAAGTGAGCGAACCAAAAGCGAGACATGAGCTGTTGCTCCACCAGCAATTAACGCAATTCCTTTTACATTTCCTTGAGCAATGCGAAGAATGTCAGATGGCAATAATTTGTCAGCAATAATTATATGAGGGCGGGTAAGGATGCTGTGAGAAGGGGATTCTTCAGAGACAGCCTCCAGAAGCTGAAGAGTTAAATCCTCAACATCTCGAGCCTTTTCTTGCATATATTCATCATTGCTAGATTCAAATAGCTTGATAAATTCGTTTCCAACCTCAATAATAGCTTGTGGTAGAGAGAGCCCTTTTTCGGAAATTAGCTGTTTTATTTTACCAAGGAAATTATCGTCTCTCATAATCATTGCACTTGATTCAAAGATAAGAGAGGCGGCTTCAGGAAGGCGCTCATTGAGGGCTTGGGTTGATTCCTTGAGCTTTGATTCAACCAATTCAATTGCTTCATCGATTGAGCGAACCGTAGAAGTTGGAAGCTGGTTTTGATTGAATCCAGAATATTTGCGAGTAAAAATTTGAGCAGAGCCAATTCCCCAACCATGAGAAACAGACGAACCACGATATGATAGCTCTCCAGTAATCTCAAGAGGGCGCATGCCCTTTTCAATGTCGCGCTTTGCAGACTCAATAGAAATCAACGCACTTGCATTTTGAATTGCAGAGACAACATCGTTTGCATTTTCTCGGATGGAGCTAATTTCTTCTGCAAGGAACGGCTCACCAGTAGGGCGGAGTAGAAGTATTGCTCCAACGCGCTCTTTACCCTGTAGTAGAGGAACTGCAAGATAGGTCTGGGTGTCATCATCAGGAAAATTGTGATGGCGGATATAGCCACGCATGGAGGAAGCACTCTCTGTATAGATAGTGCGACGCTCAGCGAGCGATCTACCAATAATGCCTTCACCTATTTTTAGAATAATGCGAGCCTTTGGGAACATAGGGAAGCCATGTGCTGCCTTTTGGGTAAACTCGCGTGTAACATTGTCGTAAATAAAAATTGACCCTTTAACGGCACTATATGTATTGACAAAATAATCCAAAACATTTTGCAAAAATGCCTGAGTGCCATTACTCTGGGAGATAATCTCCTTAAGCAATGGCTGTGCATTTTTTTGTTTTGTTAAATTAAAGTCAAACATATCAAAATTAAAGGGTTATAGTTGTGATTCTGTCAACGACTTATCTAAAATTATTTAGAGGAAACAACGATTTCTTTGATGTTGTAGATTGGCTTATTCTGTGATTCATGGTATGTGCGAGTGGTTAACTCTGCAAGCAAGCCAAGAACAATGAATTGTAGGCAGAAGCCAAGGAACATCAATGGTGTAATAATCCAGAAAGGACGCTTAACTAGTAAATCTTCACCAAACCAAGGTGCTGTAAATAGACCACATGCTCCTCCTAAAGCTTCGACACCAACTATAGCAAGAAGAATTGCTGCAATTGCACCAAAGTTGAGTCCTATTTTTCCAAAAACCTGAATAGGGCGTGTGCTATAGGTTAGTAGGAACTTTACAGTTAGTAAGTCTAATACAACACGAAGAGTGCGGGAAATACCATATTTTGTCTTGCCAAATTGGCGTGCATGGTGGCGAACAGGCATCTCTGTTACCTTGCCACCAACCCAATGAGCATGAGCAGGAATAAAGCGATGCATCTCACCATATAGATTTACTTGACCGATTACCTCACGGCGATATGCTTTAAGCGAGCAGCCGTTATCATGGATGTGTACACCGGTCATTTTAGCAATAAGGCGATTTGCAATCATAGAAGGAAGCTTTCGATTTACAAATGTATCCTTACGATCCTTACGCCAGCCACAAACAACATCAAAGCCTTCATCCAGCTTTGCTAGCATTGCAGGGATGTCTTCTGGGTCATTTTGTAGGTCAGCATCAAGTGTGATAACAATATCACCGACAGACTCTTTGATGCCAGCACTCATTGCCGCGGTTTGACCAAAGTTTCGGCGGAATTTAATAAGCTTTAGGCATGGGTATTTCTTTGCCTGCTCAAGCAAAACCTGCCAGGAGTTATCTGTGCTACCATCATCTACAAGGACTATCTCATAGCTCTTCCCAAGCTTAGATAGAACATTGTGTAGCTTTTCACATAGGAAAGGAATACTTTCCTCTTCATTGTGTATTGGGGCAGTAACGCTTAAATCTAACATATCAATCCGCCTTTCTTTGAATGGTTGCGTGATTTTATGGTTTAGCGACCATTTGCTTTACGATAGCGCTCGATTAGAGCATTTGTAGAAGAGTCGTGTTTTAGCACAGGAGCTTCTGCAGAAGCTAGCTCAGGGGCAATTTTTGCTGCGAGTAGTTTACCCAACTGAACACCCCATTGGTCGAATGAGTAGATATTCCATAGAACGCCTTGGGTGAAAACCTTGTGCTCATATAGAGCAACTAGAGCACCGAAGGTCTCTGGAGTAAGCTCGTCAGCAAGAATGGTAGATGTTGGGCGGTTGCCATCAAAAACCTTGTGTGGAACTAGCTCCTCGCTTGCTCCCTCTGCACGAACCTCATCTGCTGTCTTACCAAATGCAAGGGCCTCTGTTTGAGCAAAGAAGTTTGCCATTAGGTTATCGTGGTGAGGTGGGATTGCATTATGAGAGCGGCAGAAGCCAATAAAGTCAGCAGGGATTAGCTTTGTGCCCTGATGGATTAGCTGATAGAAGGCGTGCTGGCCATTTGTGCCTGGCTCACCCCAAATGATTGGACCTGTCTGGCAGGTTACACGGTTGCCTTGCTTATCAACATACTTACCATTGCTCTCCATATCAAGCTGCTGTAAATAAGCAGGGAAGCGAGCTAGATACTGGTCATAAGGAAGAACTGCGTGGCTTTGTGCATTATGGATATTGTTATAAACAATGCCGATAAGAGCCATAATAACAGGAAGATTCTTCTCGTATGGTGCCTCTGCGAAGTGCTTATCCATTGCATGGTAACCATCTAGCATACGATAGAAATTTTCTGGGCCAATAGATAGCATTAGAGGTAAGCCAATTGCAGAAGGAAGAGAGTAGCGGCCACCAACCCAATTCCAGAAGCCAAACATATTAGCTGTGTCAATACCGAACTTTGAGACTTCTTCTGCATTTGTGGAAACAGCAACAAAGTGCTTTGCAACAGCTGCATCATCCTTGAGGGCATCTAGGAGCCAAGCACGTGCTGTACGGGCATTTGTCATTGTCTCAAGTGTAGTAAATGTCTTAGAAGCAACAATAAATAGTGTTTCCTCTGGGTCTTTACCTTGAACTGCCTCTGCAAAGTGAGTTGCATCAATATTTGATACAAACTCAAAAACTAAATCGCGCTGAGCATAAGGCTTTAGTGCCATAGTTGCCATAGCTGGACCAAGATCTGAGCCACCGATACCAATGTTAATGATGTTCTTAATCTTCTTGCCAGTGTAGCCCTTCCATTCACCAGAGCGAACACGATCTGCAAAGCCAGCCATCTTCTCAAGCACAGCATTTACATCAGGCATTACATCCTTGCCGTCTACATAAATAGGAGTATTAGAGCGATTTCTTAATGCGATGTGTAGAACAGGGCGGCCTTCAGTAACATTGATTTTCTCGCCAGAGTACATTGCTTTGATAGCTTCATCAAGCTTGCAAGCACGAGCCATAGCAAATAGCTCAGTCATCATCTTGCGGGAAACAAGGTTTTTAGAATAATCAAGAGTTAGACCAGCACCTTCGACTGTCATATCCTTTGCACGATTTGCGTCCTCAGCGAATAGCTGGCGAAGGGTAGTAGATTTAAGCTGCTCTGCTTCTAAGCATACATTTTTCCACTCTGTTAAATTCTGAAACATGGTGTTTACCTTTCTTATTTATAATAACGTGTGATAATCACAGAAAAAATCGTCTAAAAAATGTCATTTTTGTGGCACAATCTTCCCGAAAAATTTGAGAAAATCGCGATAATTTATCATTTTCCTGCTCAAAACGCAAGTTTAAACAAGTGTTTGAATCGCAAAAAGAGCAGAAAAATGACAATTTTTGTTAGTTTTTACATTGCGTCAGCCAAAGCTTGACCAAATTCGCTGCATTTTAGCTCAGTAGCACCTTCCATTAGTCGAGCAAAATCATATGTAACCTTCTTCTCTGAAATTACCTTATCCATTGCTTTGATAATTAAGTCGGCAGCTTCTGTCCAACCCATATAGCGAAGCATCATTTCGCCAGAAAGGATTAGTGAGCCAGGATTTACTTTGTCAAGATTTGCATATTTAGGTGCTGTACCATGAGTTGCCTCAAATACAGCAGTACCAGTGGTGTAGTTGATGTTGCCACCAGGAGCAATACCAATACCACCAACGCAAGCAGCAAGAGCATCAGATGCATAGTCACCATTTAAGTTTAGAGTTGCGATTACGCTATACTCAGCTGGGCGAGTAAGAATCTGCTGTAGGAATGCATCGCAGATGCAGTCCTTGATAACAATCTCTTTACCAGTCTTAGGATTTTTGAAGCTACACCAAGGGCCATCGCCAATTAACTCAGCACCAAATTCGTTGCGTGCAAGAGCATAACCCCAATCACGGAAGCCGCCTTCTGTGAACTTCATGATGTTGCCCTTGTGCACAAGGGTCACATTTGGTCTGTCGTTGTCAATTGCATAATTGATTGCTGCACGGATTAGTCTCTCAGAGCCTTCCTTGGAAACTGGCTTAATACCAATTGATGAAGTCTCTGGGAAGCGAATTTTTGTCACACCCATTTCTTTTTGTAAGAAATCAATGACCTTTTGTGCATTCTCTGTGCCCTGCATCCACTCTATACCAGCATAAATATCCTCAGTATTCTCACGGAAAATTACCATATCGGTTAGCTCTGGATGCTTAACAGGAGAAGGAACTCCCTGGAACCAGCGTACAGGACGTAAGCAAACATACAAATCAAGCTCCTGGCGTAGAGCTACGTTTAATGAACGGATACCGCCACCAACTGGTGTAGTTAGTGGTCCCTTAATACCGACTAGATACTTGCGGAAAGCATCTAGTGTCTCAGGTGGTAGCCAAATATCCTTGCCAGCAACCTTATTTGCCTTTTCTCCAGCATATACCTCAAGCCAATCAATCTTGCGCTTGCCACCGTATGCCTTCTCAACTGCTGCATTCCATACAACCATAGCTGCACGTGTGATATCTGGACCAGTTCCATCTCCCTCAATAAATGGAATTGTTGGATTGTCTGGAACATTTAATTTACCGTCACAAATTGTAATTTGCATTATGATACCTTTTGTTTATTGTTTTTAAATAGTTTTATTCAAGTAAAGCTGTGATAACAGAATATTCCTTTGGTGAGCTATCACAGCTACTTGTGGGTCATTTTTATAGATCGTTAGCAACAACCTTATCAAACTCATCTGAAATTGTCTTGTCAGGAGCTGGTGTTAGCTTACTTACAACAACAATTGTAATAAGAGATAGGATAAAGCCAGGAACAATCTCGTAAAGCTTGAAGATTGTGACCTCTGGGAAGTTTGCTGCAAAAACAAACTTCCAAAGGATTGCTGTTACTGCACCTACAATCATACCTGCTCCTGCACCATAGATGTTTGTGCGCTTCCAGAATAGAGAAAGTAGGATGGTAGGGCCAAATGCAGCACCAAAGCCTGCCCAAGCGAAGGAAACAAGTGCCATAACTTGCTTTAGGAAGTCGCTCTCAGGATCACAAGCAGCAATGAAAGCAGCAACTACTGCGATAATAGCAACAGACAAGCGGCTAACAAGAACTAGTTCCTTGTTGCTTGCGCCCTTGTGAATCCACTTCTTGTAGATGTCGTTTGAGAAAGCAGAAGCAGATACAAGTAGCTGAGAGTCTGCTGTACTCATAATAGCAGCCAAGATTGCTGACATCATTACACCAACGATTGCTGGGTGGAATAGCTGCTTAATCATAAGCATAAAGATGTTCTCTGCATCCTTAACCTCAACACCGTGCTGGCTAGCAAAGATGTGACCTAGAACACCAACTGCGATTGCTGCAACAAGAGAGATAACAACCCATGTCATAGCGATGCGGCGAGATTCTGTAATCTGGCGTGGGCTCTTAATAGCCATGAAGCGAACAAGAATGTGTGGCATACCAAAGTAGCCTAGACCCCAACCAACATTAGAAATAATATCTGTTAGGAAGGAAACAGATTTGCCATTAGATGCATTTGTAAATAGGTTCAAGTAGTAAGGATTTGCTGCGTTTAGATTATCAACAGTTGAAGCCCAACCACCAGCCTGGTAGATAACAAGAGCAGGAACAACAACGATTGCAAAGAACATTAGAGTTCCCTGAATTAGGTCTGTCCAGCAAACAGCCATGAAGCCACCAAGTAGGGTATAGGAAACAATCACGATTGCACCAACGATTAGAGCAACCATTGGAGAAATTCCAAAGGTTGTTGTGAATAGCTTTGTACAAGCAACGAAGCCAGAAACGGTGTAGAAGAGGAAGAATACTAGAATGATAAGAGCGGCAACACCACGTAGAATTCCACTTTGGTCGTGGAAACGATTTGAGAAAAACTCTGGAATAGTCACTGAGTCATTGCAAGTATGTGAATATGTGCGAAGGCGTTTTGCAACAATCTTCCAGTTTAGGTATGTGCCGATGACAAGACCAACACCAATCCAAGATGCACTTAAGCCTGAAATATAAACGGCACCAGGTAAGCCCATTAGTAGCCAACCACTCATATCAGATGCCTGGGCAGAGAGAGCAACCACCCATTTGTTCATTTTTCTGTCGCCTAGGTAGTAGCCACCTAGTGTAGAGAATTTGTTGGTGAATAGGAAACCAATTCCTAGCATTATTATAAGGTATATTGCAAAAGCAACAATTATAGAATTCATTTTTATTCCTGTGTTTTCGTTGTTTTTAGTTCAAAAAAAATTAAAAATCTGTATTTATATACTATACCATTTATTATATAGGTTATGCAATATGAATATTTTTTTGGGTATAAGACAAACTAAATGCAACGTTTTTGGGGAAGTGTTTATGTTGTCTAGAGATTGGGTACCTGCGGTGTTTACTGGGAGATAGGGAGTTTGGGAGATAGGGAAACAACAATTCAGTCAAATAGTTTTACTATCGCATTTATATAAATGCGGATGTAACTCTTTAGGGCAGATAAATAGTGCAGGAGATGTCAGCTCGCACAATGAACACACGGAAAAGCTATGGAAAATAGGCACCAGACACAGGTATCACAATTTAGTTTTCCTAGGTTCACATTTTTATAAATGCGGACCTAACTCATTCGGACAAATGAAGAGCATATTTGATGTCATATTGCATAACAAATTCAAGAGGAAGCAAAGGGGAATAGATGCTTGATAACAACAACACTAGGTGTTGCATTTACGTTGTCCTGCGACTGGTTGCCTGCGAAGCTTACTGGGAGATTCGGAGTTTGGGAGATTGGGAGGATAAATAGATAACAATGTCTTTCGTCAAGCAATAGGAAAACATGGTGCATTCATACTCCGAACCTCCGAGCCTCCAAATCTCCAAGCAACGAAAGTAACCCGTAAATACTGCTTTCGCTTCTAGGAGATTAGGAGTTTGGGAGATAGGTTTCGGATTTACTTTGTTCAGGAATCTATCTCTTTTTATTGAAATAGGTGGTTCTTGGGCAAATTTACCCCTACTCATTTAATTATGCAATTTTCCTGGATTTATCACCATTAGGTTAGACATTGAAAAGTAATGTATTATTTGGTAAAATTTTAAGAAATTAGTAATTTAAATGCAAAATTTGAGGTTTTTTATGGAAACTATAGAAAAGAAAGCTGTTGCTCTATTTACTGCTGTGCCAAAACTACATAATTGTGCACAAGCAATCGCAGCTGCAGCAGGAAGAACAGATTTAGTTGAGCAATTTGCACAAAGTGGTGGCGGAAGAGCAGGAGAGGGGATGTGTGGTGCCCTTTTTGCCGCAATGGCAGTGGTCAGTGAATGTGATAAAGGTGCCTTAAAAAAGGATTTTGAGGCTTTGGCAGGTGCTACTGCATGCAAAACAATTAAGCTAGAGCAGCATCTACCATGCGTTGAGGCTGTACGGATTGCTGCAAGTCTAGTTGATAAATATCGCACTCGCAATATGGCTAAAGAATTACGCCCTGTCACAATCGAAAGAAATTTCACAAAGTATGCTGCTGGCTCTGTGGTAATCCGTCAAGGTGATACTTGGGTGCTATGTACTGCTTCTGTGGAAGAAAAAGTTCCCCCATTTTTAAGAGATAGTGGACAAGGATGGGTGACGGCAGAATATAGTATGCTTCCAAGTAGTACACTACAACGTAAAGATAGAGAAATTAAAAAAGGCAAGCCAGATGCCCGAAGCTCTGAAATTGGTAGACTAATCGGACGTGCTTTACGTGCTGCAGTAGATATGAAAAAACTCGGTGAGCGAACGATTACTATAGATTGTGATGTGCTTCAGGCTGATGGAGGAACCCGTTGTGCTTCTATTACTGGTGGCATGGTCGCCCTTGCTGATGCAATTGATGGGTTAATCAAAGCAGGAAAGCTAGAGCAGAACCCAATAAAGAATTTTGTTTCAGCTATTAGTGTTGGAATATGTAATGGCTTGCCAGCAATAGATTTAGACTATATTCATGACTCGACCGCTGATGTTGATTTGAATGTTATTATGACTGCTGATGGTCGCTATGTTGAGCTCCAAGGCACTGCTGAGCATGAGCCATTTACTGATGAACAACTCACACAGCTAAAGGAACTTGCTGCTATGGGTAATGCAGAGCTAGCTCGTATCCAGCAAGAATGTAGAAAATAAAGAGATTAAATAGTAATGGGAATAAAAGGCTTACGTAATAGGTTAGGGGAGTTTTGGTGGGCTTCTCTTATATTTTTTATTGCATTACGTTTTGGTGATGCAATAAATGCATTTACGGGGCTATATGTCGTTCCAAAATTTGTTTCGCAAGATGAGCTTGGTGCTCTGCTGCCAATGTTAAATTTTACGACATTTCTTAGTTTGCCATTGTCAATTTTCATTACTGGTTATACAAAGCTATTAAATGTCTGCTCAGTAAATAATGAGTGGGGTAAGATTAAGCGAATGTATATTGATGTCGTACGCTTTTCTTTCGTTTTTGTGTTGTTGAGCATTCTCTTGGTGTTAATATTTCACGGACTTTTATTTGAGAGACTTCGTGTTCAAAATGGACGCCTATGTGTGGTAATTGTGGCGGCTGGCTTGTTTGGTGCTTTTGCTCCATTATTTACAAATACATTGCAGGGTTTGAAAAAATTTCGAGAGCTATCCTTAGTGAATATTATTGCGGCACCAGTAAGACTTATTGTCATTTTATTGGCAATGCCATTTCGCCCATTGACAGGTTATTTTGTAGCACATGGAGCCGTGCCATTTGTTCAAATTGTAGCCTCAATTTTTGCAATAAAGAAGACGGTTTTTTCTCGGTCCACAGCATCAGAGCCATATTTTGATAAAGAAAAGCGTATATGGTTTTTACGATATATATTTTTGATTACATTATGCGTTCTGCCAATGGTTGTTGGAAGCTGTGTTGAAACAATGATTATTCGTCAGCGTTTGTCTGGATTAGATTCGGCAGCCTTTTATGTGCTTTCACGATTTGCTGAAATAGGAGGTTTTCTGGGGCTGACACTTATGGTAGTACTCTTCCCATTTGCATCTGAGCAACAGGAGAGGGGAGAAAGCAGTGATTTGCTTCTACTAAAGGTAATTTGTGCTTCTACATTGTTCTCGGTAGCATTTGCAATAATCTGCTATTTTACAAAGGACTATTTTTTACCGTTGCTACCTAATGGTGCGGCATATCTAAAATATACAAAAGAATTTATGCTATTGATATTTATTTATTCAGCGATAGCAATTTGGTCTTGCTTCATCAATAATGAGATTGCAGCAGAGCGTTTTTCGTTCTTGAGGTATCATATAGTGATACAGCTGCTTTCGGTCTGCGGACTTTTTGTTCTCACAGGATATGGTTATTTTTATGGAGTTTTACCGACGCAATGGGTTGATGCAATTAAGGCATTGGATGCATGCCGTTTGGATTTCTTATTATGGTTTATGGCAGGAGTTAATTTCTTGAGGATTGTATGCTTAGCAATACATCTTTTCTGCCGAAGGGCAAACGCTAATCATAATATTCAACCTCTATAGGTGAGAAATCTGTCGTCCCAACCATAGTGAATGCGTGGCAGCCCAGAGCCTATTCGCTTGTAGGTTTTTCACCACGTTGTTCTGGGGTTGTTTCTTTATCACTTAAGCCCAATGAACGTGTGGCCCATGTCAAATTATTTACGGGTCCGTATGCTTGAAGCTCAAACATTTTAGAAATTGGGAATAGTAAATAATGAAGCCCCTTACCAACCCAAGTGTCATGGCTTAATAAATTTGCTCTAACATTAGCATCTAAATGACCAGTAAACCATAAATCTCCATATCCTGAAACACTTATTGCTGGTCCATCAATCAATAAATCAGTGAAGTGAATCCCATAGTCTTTTATTGTAAGCTCACAGCTCAAGCTGCTTTGTGTTAAAATAAAATCTAAGCCTGGAACATTACGTGCCATAAAATCAGTGAAGCCAGCAAAAATAGGGATTCTATAAATCATTGCATCATGAATCGAGATAGTTGCTGCACCTACCATTGTCCGCAAATCGTCTTTTGTCCCAGTAATATCAAAATTTAGATAGCCATTGAAATTGGCAACACCAGATACAGATTCCTCTTTGTTAGAGTCGCTTGCAAATGCACCTAGAATTGTGTCCATATTGGCATTTTTACAATCAAAATTAGCTGCAAAATTCACCTTCTCCAAAGAAAGCCCTTTTCCTGGTACATATTCAGGAGTTACACAAATATTTCCAGTAACAGCTCCGTCATAAAGCTTTGCTTCTAGGTTATTGATATCCCAGCTTTCATAGTCCATATCAACCTTACCCGTAGCACCCTCAAACATCAAGCCATTAAAATTTATAGAACGAGCAGTAAAATTCCCATCTACCTTCAAATCTTTTGCTGTAGCTCTTGAAATACCCACCTTGCCACTAGCACTCATTTGACATGGAAGCTCAACATCTAATGGGAAAAGCTCCTCGTCTGCCATTACGCCTATTGCAGTAAGAAGATGTGCTGGGCGAATTTTAGATATTACATCAAAGCTCAAAATGTCTGTATCTAAATTGATAAATAAAGAACCGGATAGAGTACCCTCTGGACGGCGACCAACCAGTGAATTTATATCCACATTGGACCAGCCTTCCTTGCCGTGTGCCTTTAGATACATCACTAAAGAGACAAAATCTACGCCATTATACAGCACATGACCAGAATCAACATTTAGGTCTAAACTATATATTGATTCGTTTGGGGAATACTTTATATTTGCAGAAACATTCGGTGGATCACTAGGAAATTCTATTTTCTCTAGTTCACGATTTAAGCCCTTTAACCCCAAATCCTCAAATAGAGGATACAGGGTTTCCGTTTTTAGCCTTCCTTCACCAGAAAAATCCAATCTATTAACCAATAAATCATATTTAACATTGCCAGTTAGCTTTTGCTCGTATTGATTGCCAGCCTTTGTAAGCTTTAGCACAATGTCGTTGCAGGATATTGTGGTGTCATGCATAGAAAGAAAAGCTTCAATATCATAAACATCAGTTTCGAATATACGAGCATGACGACATTGTAGAGAAACATTTTTTAAAATTGGCAATATTTGAATTGTGGTTTTGCCTAAGTTGTCTGTTTTTTTTGAGGGAGGGCTTTTATGTGTATTATGTGTAGTGCTTATTAGCTCAAAGCTATCAATTTGTACAGACTGCAATCTACTAACCAAAGGCTTTGTAGAGAAGAAATCAATCTCCATTCGCACCTGTCTTGCACTAACTATAGGGCGGTGAGGTATTCGCTTAGGGTACACTGCCACATCATTTAGGCATAGCCCATTTTTAAATGACACAGACACACCCTCAAGCTCAACAGAAAATGCATCTGTTGAGAGCTCTCGTTCTATTTTCTCTACCCAGCTTCTTGGGAATTCATGTGCAATTATTCTAAGTAAAAACAACGCACAAAGCAACAATATAGCAAGCACCGCACTTATAGCAAGCTTTACATGCGGAAATTTTTTTCTGTATCGGTTGTAGCCGACCAAAATATGTCGCTTAATGTGTTGCCGGTCCATTTATCACAAATTTATTGATTCGTTTTTGCTTTAAGCTTCTTAGGAGTAAATAATTTTAGCTTTTCAAATGGGATGTCTGACATCTCAACAACATCCTCAAAGTAACGCCAATTGCTAAACTCTTCTGGATAGTGTAAATCTAAAGAAAAGGCAATTTCCATGCCCTTTTCGTATGCTTTACGCAATAAATAAACATCATCAGCAAATTGAGGATAATGAGCATTTATCTCAAGAGCTGAACCTTTGTCATAGAGCTTTTTAATAACTTCATCTAGCAGCTCATGTGGCAGAGTATGTGTCTGGGTAGAAAAGCGACGGATAGCTCTTACTGGATGCCCAATAAAATCACAAGGGAATGCAAGTATTCTATCAAGATACAAAAAGAAATCTTCTACCCATGTCTTTTCATTTATTGGGTTGTGGTGTACAGAGCCGATAATTAAATCCATGTGCTCCCATGCCCAATCAGGGACAAGACAGCGCCCACTAGCATCAACCTCAACCTCTAACCCAGAGAAGAAGGTCTTGCCATTCTTTAAGGCATCACCTCTTTCTACATATTGCCTATATCGTTGCTCTGTGATACCTAGCTTCTCGTATTTATCTGGAATTTCACTGCTTTCATACCAATTATATGGCCATGCAAGTGTCGTATGTTGAATAGCAATTGCATGAGCATGATCTGTAATAGCAAATAGCTCCCAAGCCTCTTTGTTTATCTCCATCTCGAGCTTGTAACGCTCAACGGAAAGCCCGACAGTTGGGCAGTTAGAAAAGCGAGGAAATGAACCGGTATGATTGTGCCAGCTAGGCCACTTATGTGTTGGCTCTTTTCTCTGAGACCAATAATAACAATGCTTATTAAAGTGATGAAGTGTCAACCCTAAAGAATTTTTTCTATCTGTTATGTACATAAATAATTCCTAATCCATATAATGTTAAATCATAATCAATATGACACTCTAGCTCAATTCCTTCAAGTGCCCATTCAGCATAGCCGCCAGTTGCACAAAGAACTGCTGACTTATTTTTTAAAATCTCATCGCGAAGATAGGTTGATATTTCGCGCACCATTCCTCGATGCCCTAGCTTTGCTCCTAGCTTCATTGCATTTTCTGTTGAATCACAAGCCTCAGGAAAATCATCATCAAGTGTAACCAACGGAAGCTTTGCAGTGCGCTCATGAAGATAATCTGTCATCAATGGTAATCCTGGTGCAATTGCTCCTCCGATATAATTGCAATCATTGTCAACTACGTCAAATGTAAGTGCTGTGCCAAAATCGGCTACAATTACTGGATATCCATATCGAGAAACGGCACCAACTGCATCGGCTATTCTGTCTGCACCAATTTGCTCTGGATTTGGGTATTTAATTCCTATAGGAAGCTTATGCTTTATTGATAAAATTTCAAGTTTTATACCCACGACCTTTTCTATCATCCAGCTCCAAGTGGAATTTACCGCTGGTACAACAGAAGCCATCATGGCCGCTTCGCATTCTGATGCACGAAGCTTCTCCAGTGCTGCTGCAACCTCAGATGGATTTTTAATGCCACCCTTAACCGCAACCCACTCTGTAACCTTGTCTGCTTCCCATCTTCCGATTGTCGTTGAAGTATTACCAACATCAATTAAAATAGCTGCCATAAACTAAAATAAAGACTCCTTACTTTTTTCTAATTATTTTAGCATATCCATTCCGCGGGTTCAATGAATTTTCATTTGTTATCATTGAGAAAAAAGGTGAACTGTGCTATTCTCCTAATTAGTATTAAATTCAGCCGGTGGAAGCTAATTCAGCTAGTGTGATGGATAGATATGTGCAGTTTGAAATGCGATAACATAAATCTTTTTTTACAGCGTCCTAAATTTTATTTTCTTGATTATTTACACGTTTTTTGTAATAGTTATTTTCAAACAATAATTTTATTTTTAAGAGGGTTCTATATTCTATGAAAACATTTAAATCAATATTTGGTATTGTTGTCTGTTCTTTTGTTTCTCTTTGTTTGGGTGCTGATGTAGCCAGTGCAAATGGAAATACAAAAACACTAAAGGTTTTATCTATAGGAAATAGCTTTTCTGCTAATGCTCATAAGCTTCTCCCTCAAATCGCCTCTTCTATGGGAAAAGAGTTGATCCTTAGAAATGCTTTTATTGGAGGTTGCTCACTTGAGAGACATGCCCGCCATATGAAGGAGTATGAGCAAAATCCTCAAAAGGGGAATGTTTATCATGGAGGCTCTCTAATCAAACTCCTTGAGCTTGAGGATTGGGATATTGTCACAATCCAACAGGTTAGTCATGAAAGCTTTAAACCGGAAACTTTTGAGCCTTTTGCTTCCGAAATTATTGAACGAATCAAAAAACATGCACCAAATGCTGAAATTGTTGTTCATCAAACTTGGGGCTACAACAAAAACAATATACGCCTTAAGGACTGGGGAATGACACCAGAAGAAATGTCTGCTCGCATAATCAAAACCTATAGTGACTTCAGTGAAAAGAATAAGTTTCGTCAAATCCCTAGCGGCGAAATGTTTGCTGCTGCCAATAAAACGCCGTTGAGCATCCAATCTCATGGATTCCCAGCCACAATCTATGCTCGTGATGGCTATCACGCAAGTATTTATGGCGAATATTTCCTTGGTTGCATTTGGTATAATTTCCTCTTTAATGAGGATGTAGCCCCTACAGCATTCAAGCCAAATGAGATATCAGAGGAGGATGCCTCTTTCCTTCGTAATTTGGCAAATTCACTTTAACGCATCGCCCTGAACTTGGTGTATGCCGGCAGAATTTAGGTTATGTCTGGTATTGCAGCAAGAAGATTCTTTGTGAATTCACTCTGTGGGTTGGAATATACTTCCTCGCATGTACCCATTTCTTCTATTTTACCATTGTTCATTACAACAACTCTATCGCAAAGGCAACGAACCACAGCTAAATCGTGAGCAATAAAAATCATTGTCATCCCTTCCGATTTTATAAGCTTTGCCAACATTTTGATTATTTGTGCTTGAACAGATACATCTAATGCAGATACTGGTTCGTCTGCTAAAAGAAGAGTTGGTTTTACTGCAAGTGCACGCGCAATCCCAATTCGCTGGCGTTGCCCGCCACTGATTTCATGTGGATAGCGTTGTAAAATTGAATGAGGAAGCTCCACCTTGTCCAAAAGTGTTTTTACCACATTTATTCGATCTGTGGCTGTAGGGAGCTCTTTGTATCTATGTACTTTTAAAACTTCATTAAGTGTTGCCTCAATGGTCATTCGTGGATTGAGTGCCCCTAATGTGTCCTGAAAAACAAGCTGAACCCTCCTGCAATAGTTGAGCCGTTGTGCTTTATTTAATCCCTTTATTGATTCTCCCTGAAAGAGGATGTCGCCAGCACTTAATGGTTGAAGCCCGGCTATTGCACGAGCAAGTGTTGTTTTCCCGCAGCCACTTGTGCCAACAATGCCAACAATTTCACCTTGAGAAATCGTTAGTGAAACATGGTCTACAGCAATTTTACCCTTTGCCTTGCCTTGATTAAAATGTATGCAGGCCTCATTTACCTCAACAATATGGGAGCTTGCGGTCGAAATTTTTGTGTGCATAGCATTAAAATTTGATGTAATTTAAGGCTGCGGCTGAAGGGGGTAGGGGAGCAGCCTCTCCAAGAATGACCTTCATCCCATCGTATGCTGGGCCAAAATTCTTTGGGTATCTTGCTTCAAGCTCAGTATGGGGAATATCATGCCCTATATGGATAAATCTTCCAATTTTTGGCTGAAGCTTTCCCATTAAAGCAACAGAGGATTCTATGTTCAAATGGCTTGGGTGTGGGCGATCTCTTAATCCATCAAGCAGGAGAAAATCAACATTAGAAAAAAGCTCTAACGCCTCAGGTGTGAGCTCATTGCAGTCTGATGCAATAGCAAAGGTTTTCCCCTCAGCTGTAATTTTTAGTCCAGTAGAATTTGCTGGACCATGAGGTAAAATTACAGATTCAACAGTAAATGGTCCAATCGTATATGGCTCTGGTGGCAGAGTGCAAAAGCTTAGTTGGGGACGATACATTTGGCTGTCCTTCGCCGGCTTAAAGTTCACAATGTAACTAAATATCTGAGATAAATGGGCTATTGTGAAGTCACGAGCATAAATGTTGATTGTGGCATCCTCTTGAAGTCTATTGTATTGGCGTAACTCATCCATTCCAAAAACATGGTCAGCATGTGCATGTGAAACAATTACTGCATCTACTCGAGGAATCCGATAGCGAAGTGCTTGAAGCCTAAAATCTGCTGATGGATCAATAAGTAACCCAAAGCCATTGCAGGTTAAATATACGCTAGTGCGAAGCCTGTGATCAAACGGATTTTCTGATATACATACTGGGCATCCACAATGAATAACAGGTACGCCAGTTGATGTTCCGGAACCAAGTACAAGAGCGGTTGGGGCGCCATCCCCGTCAATAGATGTGGGGAAATTATATTGTGCACGATAGTTTGGCATATTACATTTTCCAGAAATTTGTATTATGTTGCGGTAAAGATTCACTATCCTCATAGTCTATATATTCTTTGCCAACGGAAACAATGAGACTAGCTGCAATAAAAGAGCAAACGAGATTACTTCCACCATAGCTTAAGAATGGCATTGCTAAGCCCTTTGTTGGGAAGAGACCACAAACAACAGCAGTATTAACAAAACCATATAATGAAATCTGAAGTGTCATGCCTAGAGCCAATAGGCGGTGTTGGGCATTTTCGGTCTTGTAGCTGATATATAGTCCACAACAGAAGATAACAAGAATCAAAATGATTACGATAGAGGTGCCGATAATGCCAAGCTCCTCGCCTATCATAGATAGAACAAAGTCGGTGTGATATTCTGGAAGATAATGCTCTTTGAAGATGCTATTGCCAAAGCCTTTACCAGTAACACCGCCATACTTAAATGCCGAAATTGCGGCTTGTACTTGGTAAAGGTCATCGCTAAGTATCTCCGCACTTACATTATCGGAAATGTTAAGTTGGATAATAGGGAGCACACGCTTTAAGCGAACTGGGTCTAGTGCAATTAGTGTGGAGATGCCAGCAATGGCAAGTGTGCCTAATCCAAAAAGAATTTTATAATTAACTCCAGCAGTAAGCATAATAGCTACGCAAATTGCTGCGAGCATAATTGTGGACCCGAAGTCTGGTTGAAGGAGGAGCCCGACACTAATGAGCCCTATACCACAGCAAGGTATAAGGATGCCCTCCACAAAAGTCCCATTTTTTCTCCATTTACAGCCATGCCACCATGCCATAAGAATAATGGCAGCTAGTTTGATGAATTCTGAGGTTTGAATATTTATCCCCATTAGGTTTATCCATCTAGATGAACCCTTGACATCCTTCCCCAGACCAGGTATATGGACAATCACTAATCCAATGATTATGGCTGCTATATATAAATAAATCATTCCTCTTGAAAAAAGCTTATCAAGAGGAATGAATATAATTGCTATTGATACTATTAAAGCAATAACAAAGAAAGTACTTTGGTTTTTAATATAATGAAAGCTGTCGTTTTGAAGTCTTTGCCCTTCTACAGTACTTATACTTAAATTTACCACCAATCCAAAGATGGCTAAAGCAAGTACAGCGATGGCTAGAATAACGACAGCCTTCTTCATTCAATCAACCAAAAATATTATTTTAATGATTGAGAAGGAACCTTGATAATATCGCCTGCCTTTAGCTTTCTTGAGTTATCAAAGCCGTTAAGCTTACGTAGAGCATCAGCTGTTGTGCCATAGTTTGTTGCGATAAGATCAAGAGTGTCACCTTCAGAAACCTTTAGAGTGTCAAATTTTTCAATAACAGCGTTTACTTGACTGTTAGCTGTTTTGTCAAAGTTTTCAATAACGCTATCAATGTCTAGGCTGAATGGGTCGTCCTCTGCAGTAGCCTCTTCTGCCTCAATAGGAGCAGGGATTGCTATTTCGTCTGCAACTTCTTTGATCTCTTCTTTAACCTCAGCAACCTTCTCCTCACCCTCAGCAGCTACAGGTGCAAATGGATCTGCATCTGCTGGCTGATCGATATCAAATGCATCTGATTTTGGTGCAGGAGGAATTGTTGTTGGTGTAGGTGGAACAACTTTAACTGTTGGTTTAGGAGCAACAGGCTTTGCTTCTGGCTTCTTTGATTCTACTTTAGCTGCTTTGCCAGGAATCTTGAGCTTTTGGCCAACGTAAATGTTATTAGCATTCTTTAGATTATTTGCTGCCATAAGGTCTGCTGTCTTAACACCTAGGTTTTGAGCAATAATAGATAGGCAGTCACCAGACTTAACAACATAGATTGAACCATCATCTACAGCTGGCTCTTTTACTGTCTTTGGTGTGTTAGTGAATGGCTTACGGCCAGCAGGAACCTTTAGCTTCTGTCCAATGCGAACTTGAGCATCTGGCTTTAGACCATTAAGCTCAGCAAGCTCCTTTGTTCTTACACCATTGCTATTTGCGATAACAGATAAGCAATCACCAGGCTTTACCACATAAATGAAGTAATCTCCATCAACAACTTCTGGCTTCTGATCTTTAGTTGTAGTAACAGGAGCTGTTGGGAATTCTTTCTTATGATCTGGGCGACCCTTGGTTGGTGTTAGACCTTCTGTTGGGTTCTGGTAGTCTGTTGGGACAATGTATTTCTGGTAAGAAGCAGATGTTTCTGTTACTGTAGGTGGAACATAAGGCTTGTCTTCTACAACAGGTGTCTCTATTGGTGCTGAGATTTCTGTAGTTACTTCAACTGGTGTAACCTGTGCAACAGTGGAATCATCTGGTGTTTCAATAGTAACCTGTGGTGTAGAATCTATTGTGTAAGGATCCACCTTGTTATCGCCAAATACTGTTCTACCAGTAGTAAGTGAGCGGCAACCTGTTGTCATTAACAATGCTAATGCAACATTGCTTGTTATAGCTATAGCTATTTTTTTGTTCATTATTTACTCCTTGATTATGAAGAACACAATTCATTCGCTTATTACAATTGTTTAACAAGCTTGGTGAAGTATTCTCCACGTTCGTTATAAGAATTAAATTGGTCAAAACTTGCTGTGCCAGGAGAAAGCAACACAATTCCATGTGCTTCTTTGGCTGCAGTAAATGCTTTATTTACAGCGACATCCATGGTGTAACATCGCTCTATCGCAATGTCTTTTTCCCACGCAGACGCCATTATTTCTAAACATTCACCTATAATATACACTTTTTTTACGGAAAAATCTACTAAATCATTTGCATTAAGTGTAATTTTTTCTTTTAGTCTTCCTCCAGCAATTAAAAAAATCGGTTTTTTTTCTGTAGAAGCCATCTTGCATCCAGCTAAAAGAGCCGCCAGACTTGTTGCTTTTGAGTCATTGATGAATGTTACGTCACTAACGGTTCTAACCCTTTGCATCCGATGTGCTAGAGGTGTGAAAGTTTTAAAGCCATTCTCGATTTGCTCTACAGTTAAACCATAGTCCATAAGCACCGCAACAGCAGCTGCTGCTCCAATGCCAATTATGGGATTGTCAAAATAACTGCCAGAAATATCTACATGGATATTAAGGGAGGGAACATAAATTTTGCCAGAAGCGTAGTAGAATTCTGCATTTGAATCCGCTAACCCGAAGGTTGAAAAGCGTGATACATCTAGACCTGAATCGGTGGCTGCCTCCAATAGGTCGTAGGGCGATTGGCTTGGGATAAGCCTTCGCCCATTGCAATTTGCGAAAATCCTGAGCTTTGTATCTCTATAATTTTCTATTGTTAAGTGCCGGTCAAGATGGTCTGGTGAAACATTTAATAAAATAGCAGAATGGGGAGAAAATTGCTCCGTAATTGATTCAAGCTGAAAGCTGCTGCATTCAACTACTGGGATTACGGCTTTATTTTCTTCTGCGATTTTGCATGTGGGAATACCATAATTCCCACAAGGGATAGCTGGCTTGCCAGTCGCGGTCAGTGTGTCTGCAATTAGCTTTACAATAGAGCTTTTGCCTTTGCTCCCCGTAATAGCTATAAAGGGAAGCAGTGCTTCACCTAATGCTAAGCCTAATTCCATTTCCCCAATTATGGGGATTTTAGCATTTTTGAGTAATTCAACGGCTTTGAAATTTATGCTTATACCAGGACTTAAAACAGCAAATAGACTAGCTGCACGCTCTTCATTAGAGCATAGTGCTTGCACTCCAGTAGTCATATCTAAATCGCTGAATATTACTCCTCGAGAAATAAGCGATGCTTTTTCTTTCTCGTTTGAGCATCCTCCAAAAATAGTTGCTTCATATCCCTTTGAACACAAAATAGAAGCAGCGGCTAAGCCACTAATGCCAGCACCTAAAATTAGTGCATGATTACGATTTTCAAATTGCTGTGGTAATGACATATGCTAAAAATTAGGGTCGAGGGTGAAGCCTCGACCCAACAAATATGGTTGATGTGGAAGCCCACATAATTTTTTGTTGTACTGTAATTATTGTTTCTTAAGAGCGTGGTGCTCTGCGCCGATTAAGCCTTGTTTCTTTTAGAGGCTGAGGTTCTGGCATTATCTCAAAATGCCGATTGGCAGGAGGAATGTTGTTAGTAACACTCGGATAATCCCTGTCTCCATCAATAGCTTTTTGATAAAGTCGATAGCCATAGGTGGCGTGAGGTAGAATGTCAATCATGTCTGGTCCTCGCCAAATACCATAAAAGCTTTTGCCAGCAACATTTTCAACAAAGCGCCTTGTCTTTAATTCGTGCTTTAATTCAACAATTGTACCTTTTGCCGCTGTGTTGAATGCAATCAAATCATCTCTTCTCTCAAGCCCTGCTGGGCGACCATCTACTGTGCCCTCATGTGGAGATGGCATCCAAGGATAAACACGAACAATTACGCGGCAATCACGCTTTAGTTTTATACGAATGTATCCAGCATTTGGATAGCCAACCTCAACCTTAACATCATCTGTTTCTATATTTACAGGGAAGTTGATAAGTACCATATTTTTGTGGCTTTCAACAGTGATTTTCCATGCAAGAAGCATTGCTATAGGGATTGCAGCAGAGGCAGATCCAGAAATAGCATTGAATTTGCTGATCTCAACAGTGTTAGTCATTGTTGCACCAAAGCCTGCCCCTTTAATGCGCTCTCGCATGTTCTTGAAGGTGCGCTCTGCAGTGTCTTCCAATGAATTGTCCTCTTTGATAAAGTTGGTGTATGTAATCTGACTGCTTGCTAAGTGATTACGCCAAAAGCGATGTATGTCATCCCAATACTCTGGGAATCCATTTAACACTAGCTCATAAGCACTGCGCATAAGATTTTTAATGCATGAGGTGTCACAACGTTCATCTGACCAGAGCTGCCAATGCATAAATTCCGGTATCCATCCAAAGGCAGAGCTATAATGACGGATATAATCGTAAATGGCTTTCCCTTTTGCAACAAATCGATCATTGGTTAATAATCGGCCAAGCTTTGTTAAGCCAGAGGATATCCAAAGAGCTGAATTTGTGTGCCCGTAGAATTCCATCTTGAAATTGAAGTAATGGCTATATGTCGTTAGATGATTTGCCAAACCCACAGCCAAATCTAGGGCAGGTTCATATCCTGTTAATTCGTATAAATCAACCAAAGGGGTAATAATGGTTGCATTTCGAAGTGTGCCATCACCCCAACCAGATTGAATTTCGTTTGTGAAACCTTTATTCTGCACATAGACATCTGATGGGAATGAGAAGCAAGGCTCGGGATATTCTATTTGACCATACCATAATGCACGAGTCTGATTCTTAGTAACAAGCTTATTCAGCCCATCAACAAGCCCCTTGGCTCGTTTCTTTGCAGCATTATCTTTTTCGTCAACAGTAATCGCTCTGACAAGTGCAGAAAGCACATGGGCTTGTTCATAAATTGAGCAGTATGTAATCTCAGGTGACCATGGACGCTTAATAGGGAAGCGAAGCCCTGTTTTTGAGTCCCACCCTTCATGTATGAGCTTATCGTATAATGCGAGCTCAACCTCATTGCCATGGTGTGTTTTTAAAATTTCGCGAGCAGAAGAAATGCCTTCGTACCAAGAAGCAACCAGCTCTGCATCATCTATACGATTGTGCTCAGCATATGCTGGCCCCCCTGCAATAGAAACAAACCAATATGGCAGGTAACCTAGCTTTGCATCTGTCATTTTTGTGAGGTAGTTTAACGAAGCCTCAACATTCTCAATGGCATTAAATGCGACAAAATCTGTTTGGCGAGAAATTTTGTTGTTTTGTGGAAGCATTACAAATTCCTTTCCGTTATGAAGAAAAGCATTGCTACTCACGCAATGAATAGTAAGGCTATCTTTTGACTTTATGAACAACTCAATTGTATAACCACAACAACTCAAAGTGTGCTAATCGTTTATGCGTATATTGTTGCATAAATTTGGGGATTTTTCAAGAAATTTTTGATTGAAATTGGTTTATAACCATAAAATAAACCTTTGTTTTGAGGTTTGTTGATTTATTTAGTTAATGTGTTGCCTCCCTGTATGCTGCCAGTGTGTTGCTTTGGCTAAATGTGTTTGGAGCAGTGCCTTTCCTCCCTCTCTCTTGAGAGTGTCTACACCCCAATTCCTCCTCCAACGATGCTTTATACTTTAAGCAATCGTACTGCTGGCTCTATGCTTGATGTCTGTTGAAAGTAAGCTGAAAATTTGTCATTTTACAGCGAAATTAAAATAATTTTTTCTTGAGTATGGCTTATTTATAAGGTAAAATAGAGCCTTTAAATACTAAATATAGTGTTTTGTATGGAAATTTATTTTTAGTTTAGGAGTTTATATATGTCTGGAGTATTTAAAGCATACGATATTCGTGGAATTTACGGAACAGAGCTTACTGAGGAATTGGCTTATAATGTTGGACGTGCTTTTGTGACTTTTTTAGGTTGCCGTAAGGTCGCTGTGGGAAGAGACATTCGCCCACATTCTGAGCCTCTATTTCAAGCATTAGCTAAGGGAATCAATGAGCTAGGTGCTGATGTTGTTGATTTAGGGCTTTGCTCAACACCTATTTCTTATTATTCAAATTCTGCTCTTGGATGTGATGCCGGTATTATGATTACTGCCTCCCACAACCCTGGTGAGTATAATGGATTTAAACTTTCTCGTGCTAATGCTGTGCCAATTAGTGGTGCAACTGGTATTGCTGATATCGAAAAAATTATTGCAGATGGTGCCTATGCTCCTGCTGCTGCTCAGCCTGGTAAGGTTGAGAAGGTCGATATGACTGAGGAATATGCAGCACATTTCCGCAAGGTAGCAGACATTAAGCGCCCAATTCGTATTGTGGCAGACTTTGCTAATGCAATGGGTATTTGGGAGGCAAAAACCTTTGAGGGGTTACCAATCGAAATCGTTCCTCTATTTGAAACCCCAGATGGCTCTTTCCCTAATCATGAGGCAAATCCATTGAAGACAGATACTTTAGATGATTTGCGTGCAGCGGTAAAGAAGGGTGGCTTTGATTTCGGTGTTGCTTTTGATGGCGATGCAGATAGAGCTGGCTTTGTTGATGAGCGTGGCGAAATTATCCCAATGGATATTATGACAGCTCTTATTGCTCAAGATATTCTTGCTTCAAACCCTGGTGCCGTTATTTTCTACGATTTACGTAGTTCATGGGCTGTTAAAGAGGTAATTCAAGAGGCTGGTGGTGTGCCAATGATGAGTCGCGTGGGCCATGCATTTATCAAGAGCCAGATGCGTGAAAATGACGCAGTCTTTGCTGGTGAGCTAAGCGGTCACTACTACTTTAAGGCAAACTCAACTGCTGAGAGCTCTGCTATGGCAACTATTTCTCTTGCCAATATTGTAAGTAAATCAGATAAACCATTGTCAGAAATGATTAAGCCAATTATGCGCTATTTCGCAAGTGGTGAAATCAATACTCGCTTGGCTTCTAAGGATGTTGCAGATAAGGTTCTTTCACAACTTAAGGAGACCTATGGCAAGGATGGTAAGGAATTTGAGCTCGATGGAATTAGCGTAGAATTTGATGATTGGTGGTTCAATGTTCGTTGCTCTAATACAGAGCCATTGATCCGCTTGAATCTTGAGGCAAAAACAAAGGAAATGATGGAAGCAAAGCGCGATGAGGTGCTTGCAATCATTAGAGGATAATACTATGGAAAAAGAAATTGTAAACAAGAATATTTATGATATTCTAATCAATAAATTCGTAAAAAAATACGGAGTAGAACCAGAGGTAGTATCCTATGCTCCTGGTCGCGTGGAGATTTTAGGTAATCACACAGACTATAATGAGGGTTATGTGCTATCTGCTGCAATTAACTACGGAACATTCTTTGCCATTGCCCCAACAGATAAAGAGGGTACAGAGGCATTTTTGACAGCAGGCGATGTTATGGAAGAGGCTGTTTTTGATGCAGCTGCCCCTACAGTTTCTGCAGAGTATATGTGGTCAAATTATGTTAAAGGTGTCCTAGCCGGTTTTAATAAGATTAAACCAGCAACAAAGGGCTTTAAGGCTATGTTCTTAGGTAATATTCCTTTGGGCTCTGGCTTGTCTAGCTCTGCTGCTCTTGAGGTTGCTGCTGGCTTGGCTTTCTCAAAGTTTTACGGCATTGAGGTTGGTAAGCTGGATTTAGCTAGAATTGGCCAAAAATCTGAGCACGAATTTGCAGGTGTTAAGTGTGGTTTGCTAGACCAAGTATCAAGTATTTATGGCTTTAAGGATGCACTTGTATGGAGTGATTTCCGTACCTTTGATATAAAAACCGTAAATATTAGCTCTGAGGTTTGCTTCCTAATGTGTAATACAAATGCCAAGCATGCTCTAGTGGATGGTGCATATAATGAGCGCCGCCAGAAGTGTGAGCAGGCGGCTGCTTATTTTGCCTCTGTACTTGATCACCCTGTTACCGCATTGCGTGATGTGACTTGGATGGAATGGCTAAAGCATAAGGAGGATATGGAGCCTCTAGTAGCAAAGCGTAGTGCCCACCCAATTGGTGAGGATGATCGCGTGCTTGTGGCAGTTGAGCTTTTGCGTAACAATGATATCGAGGGCTTTGGTAAGCTTATGTTTGAATCTCATGCAAGCTCAAGAAATTATTTTGAAAATTCATGTCCAGAGCTAGATGTTCTAGTGGACGGTGCAAAAGCTATTCCTGGTGTACTTGGTGCACGCCTTTCTGGTGGAGGCTTTGGCGGTAGCGTAGTTGTTATGGTAAGAGTGGAGAATGCCGATTCTGCTGCTGTTGCATTGCGTAACATCTATGCAAATAAGTTCAGCCAGCGTTGTGATATTCGCACAATTAGGTGCTCTGAAGGTGCTCATATTGTAAAATAATTGCTCTGCCTATGGATATAAAAATTAAGACTCCTGAGGAGTTAGAAATTATGCGTCAAGCGGGTCGCATCGCAGCTGAGGTGTTGCGTGTGACCTGCGATGCAGTCGTTCCTGGTATTACAACAAAGCAGCTCGATGATATTGCTCTTTCCACAATGGAATCTTTGGGGGTAAAAAGTGCTTTTCTCGGGTATTATGGGTATCCTGCGCAAACCTGTATTTCAATCAATGAGGTGGTTATCCACGGAATTCCTGGCCCAAGAGTGGTTAAGGAAGGCGATGTGGTTAGTATCGATGTTGGCGTATGGTATAATGGCTATGTTGGTGATAATGCCAAGACGGTGATGGTGGGTGTTACAGATCCAGATGTAATTCGTCTTGTAACCAAAACAGAGGAAGCTCTAGCCGCTGGTATTGCTGCAATTCGCCCAGGTGCTCGTTTGGGCGATGTTTCTCATGCCGTAGAAAAGGTGGCGAATAGTGCTCATCTAGGTGTGGTTCGAGAATTTGTTGGCCATGGCTGTGGTGCGGCTATGCACGAAGATCCTCCGGTCCCCAATTATGGTGTTTCAGGAAGAGGTCCTCTCCTTAAAGAGGGAATGGTTATTTGTATCGAACCAATGTTTAATTTAGGTGTTCGCCACGTTAAAACACTAAATGATGGTTGGACAGTTGTTACCCGTGATAAGAAACCAGCAGCCCACTTTGAGCATATGGTTGCAGTGACGGCTACTGGTGCTGAAATTTTAACTCCGCGTTAATTTATATTACGCCTTTGAATGGCTCTAAAGCATGGAAAAAGATATATCTGCTGAAGAGGATGCTACTCTTATGCTCGCTGCAAAAGCGGGTGATATAGATGCTTTTTCTGTGCTTGTAAAAAAACACCAAAATTCCGTAATGAACTTTTTCCGTCGTTGCGGCGTTTATAAGGATGTAGAAGATATAGCGCAGGAGACTTTTCTAAAATTGTATCGTGTGCGCTCTACTTACGAGGTGAAGGCTAAATTTACAACCTTTCTTTATCTGCTAGCTCGTCAAGTTATGATTGATCATATTAGAAAGCAGGAAAGGGAGTCAAAGCTTTTAGATTCGTATGGTGAGCAAGCACCGCAATTTGAGAAGCCAGATAAGCATAATGATGGGACAGATGAAGTGCTGGCAGCACTTGCTTCGCTTTCTCAAGCCTTGCGAGAAACAATCGTGCTTGTGATAATGCAAGATATGACCTATCAAGAGGCTGCAGATATTTTAGGTGTTCCTCTAGGGACAATAAAATCCCGTGTGTCAATCGGTCTTGAGCGCATGAAATCTTTTCTTTTAAATTCTAAAAAATAAGGTGATGGGTCATGACAAAGGACACAGAGCAAAATAATACATTGCCAGACTATGAGGCTTTGATTGAAAAGTTGAAAGCTTTCCCAGAGGAGCAATTCCCAGATGTTTCTGAGAAGGTGATTGCCTCCATAAAGCATGAAAAGAAAATTACCTCTATGCTTTATCATCGAATGCTGTACTCAGGAATTGCCACAACTGCTGCAGCCCTTTCTCTATGTGTTGGATTGGGCTTTTACATAACTAATGCATCAAAAAATTCTTCCTCAGTGCTGGATTGCTCCCCAACAAAAATAGAGCAGGTGATTGTGGCAGAGTCTCAAGCTCAACAAGATTTGTCCATATATGATGTTGTCGCCCTGTTAGAGCAATTAGAGGCTGGCACAATAGAGCCAACAGATGACCGCTTTGTGGCATTTGCTACAAAGCTTGTTGAAAATCAGCAAGCTAATGGCTTTGTGGGTGGAATCTTTGAAGGCGGAGAAAAAAATTATAATCATTCAATGACAACTCTTGCATTAGTGAAGCTTTACCAAACAAGCTACTATCCGGAGTTGTTTACCCCATTGGATGCTGCCCTTGGATATATCCGCAGCAATCAAACAGAGTTTGGTGGTTGGGGAAATACCAATAGCAGCTCTGATGAGCTTGGCATTTTAAATGTAGCTGTGCTTGGGTTGGCAAAGGATCTGGGTTGGTCTGATATGTCGGGGCATTTGCGTCGCGGTATCCGCTGCCTTGAGGATAATGCAAGCATTGGTCTTTCCTCCGCTACTACAATTACAGAGAAGCTGGCAATAATTCAAGCCCGTGGTAAAGAGCTTTATGCTCAGAAGCGTTCATAGTCGCTTTGTTTTGCCTCGCTTTGAGTAGGAAGCTCGACGCCATCATTAAATGATATGTGTTCGCTTTCCTGAGTAATCCATATTTCTTAATTTCTTAATCTGACTCAAGTAGCAAATTGCCGAATTTGGGTTGAATGCTTGCACAAAGTTTAAGGTTTATGCTAAAATAAAAATAGTTTTTTTGCAACTATTAGAAACAATATTCCAAATTATGTTTGAAGATTATCCTATTTTAGCACATTCTGGCATTGCTGCAGTTGTTGGTAGAACTAATGCCGGTAAGTCAACTCTTGTTAATAAAATTGTTGGCGAGAAAATTAGTATTGTTAGCCCGGTTGTGCAAACCACACGTAATGTTATTCGCGGTATCCTTACTGAAGAACGCGGTCAGCTTGTACTTATCGATACACCAGGCCTACATAAAAGCAGAAGCCTCCTATGTACCGCAATGAATAAACGAGCACGCGGGGCAATCGAAGGAGCCGATGTTGTGCTACTTGTTGTTGATGCTTCAAAATCCCCTCAACTTGAAGATGATGGCTGGATGCGCCGTATTATCGCAAATCCTCCAGCAAAATGCTTTGTCCTACTAAATAAAATTGATGTTGAAGCAAAGGGTGATGAATTTAAACTGCTTTGGAATAATCTTGAAAAAGAAATTTCCTCCAAGCTTGATAAACCATTGGAAAAGGTTAACCCTGTTTGGTTTGAAGGCTCTGCAACAACAGGTGAAGGAATAGATGCTCTTGTTGCAGCACTGTTTGAAGCTCTGCCTTCAGGTCCAATGCTCTTTGATGAGGAAACAATTACAGATTATCCTCGTAAGCTTGCTGTCTCGGATGCCGTTCGTGAGGAGTTCTTTAAAATTCTAAAAAATGAACTCCCTCATTCTATTGGCGTTTTTGTCGAGCATTTGCGCGAGCCAGCACCTGATGTGTGGAGAGTGGAGGCGACTGTCTTTGTCCGTCGCCAAAATCATAAAGGAATTGTAATTGGACAAAATGGTAAAAATATCCGTAAGGTTCGTGCTGGTGCCGAAAAAACAATTTCTGAAAGCTATGGCGTAAAGGCCTCTATCGAGCTTAATGTTAAGGTCTCACCAGATTGGGATGGTAATGAACATATCCTTAGAAATATGGGATGCCTATAACTCTTCTCCTACGATTGTGTGGAATTAAGGCTGTGGAATATAAAATGAATAAATCGTTTTTTGAAATAAAAAAAACATTGCTTGTTTTTTTATTGCTGATTTGTGCCTTGTTCTCCTATGGCGAAAATATTGAAAATAATGAGCTAACCCAAGTTTTAGAAGAGGATGGCTTGCGGGTTAGCTTGTCTGTTTCAACAAATGAATTTAGCCTCGCCGGTGTTCCAATATTTTTGCAGGTGCAAATAGATGCAATGCCCAATGCTTCTGCACGTATGCCAGAGGATCTATCCCCATATTTAGATGGCTTTGTGGTTGATAGCTCTTTTTGGGAAGAGAATGGCACTAATGGATTGTCAAAATGCTATAATTATAAGCTAATCCCAATAGCCTCCCCAAATATTTCGCCTGAAGAACGTAAAATTTTTCCTATTGATATTTGTGTAGTCGATAAATCTTTTTTACCGCCTAAGGAAAAATATATTTTTTCAAAGGAATTTTTGTTTAAGGTTGAAAAATTAGCTGAGCCAGCAGTTGTCTCTCATAATATTACCTCTGAGCATATTCCTTATAACCATTGGTTGACTTTGATATATGCTGGGTATGCTCTTCTAGCTATTGTTGCTTGTATGCTGCTCTGGCTTTTAATTAAATATGCTCGAATGAAGCATAAGCTAAGGATGATGACTCCTAAGGAGCGTGCTCTCACGGAGCTCCAGCAGTTAATTGCAAAACGACTAATCGATAAAGGCTGTATCAAAGATTTCTATGTCGAACTTACTCATGTGGTACGCCGCTATATTGAACGAAGGTATGGAATAAAGGCCCCTGAAAGAACAACTGAGGAATTTATTAAGGAGGCTATTGCTTTGCCTTCTTTCCCCCAAGAACATATTCCTGTACTAGAAAAATTCCTTGTGTCTGCTGATATGGTTAAATTTGCAAAGCAAGAGGCAACAAAGCTAACTGCTGACTCTGCCACGCAATCAGCAAAGGATTATATAGAATTAGACTCTTCTATTGAAGTGGATACAGAGAAAAGACTTGAGCAGGAGAGGAGGGAAAGCCTAAAATGAGCTTTGCATTTCCATACGCATTTTTGCTATTAGTCCCATTCTTGTTTATGTGTTATCGTCTCTTTAGGCGTAGTAAGAGGGTGGTAGCATTTTCTTTCCCTGGTGTGAGCCAGCTGCACTTCCATAAAAAAACATTAAAGCAGTACATGGCTTGTCTGCCCTCTATTTTATTTATGTTTGGCATATTAAGCCTTATCGTTGCTTTGGCACGCCCTCAAAAGCTACTCACTCGTACGCAAATTAGCTCTGAGGCTATTGCTATCGAAATGACTGTCGATATTTCGGGCTCTATGCTTGCATTGGATTTTTCCGAGAGAGGCAAAGAAAAAACTCGCCTAGATGTGGTAAAAGATACATTTAAAAAATTTGTTGAAAAGCGTCCGTCTGATTTAATTGGTTTAGTTTCTTTCGGTGGCTATGCTACAACACTTTCTCCTCTCACTTTAGACCATACTGCTCTCAATAGTATCATAGATGAGCTCTATGTTCCGGGCACAAGATCTGGTGAAATTGTTGATGAATTGGAAACCGCAACAGCAGTTGGCGATGGTCTTGCTATGGCGTGCACAAGGTTAGAGAGTCATACAAATATTGCTAGTAAGATTGTTATTTTGTTAAGTGATGGTGAAACTAATACCGGACTTATTACTCCAGAGAAAGCAACGCAAATAGCTAAGCAAATGGGAATTAAGGTGTACACAATTGGTGTTGGTTCAACAGGTATGGCAAAGGCGAAGGGGTTTGATCAATTGGGGCGTCCATTTGTTGGTAAAATGTATGTAAGTATGGATGAAGCTGCCTTAAAGAAGATAGCAAGGGAGACTGGTGGTAGCTATTACAATGTCCGTGATAAGGATGCCCTTGAAAATGCTTTAGCAAAAATTGATGAGTTGGAAAAAACCGAAATAGAGCAGCGTATGTATCTAAGGGCTAAGGAATATTTTATGATTTTCCTTGTTGTGGGTGGTGTCCTTTGCTTGCTGGCAATGCTTTTACCGGCACAGCTACATAGAGGAGTTGTGTAGTATGGATAATGCAGAAGAGACAATTCGCCTGCAAAAGTATTTAGAGCAGTGTGGTGTGGGCTCACGTCGAGCCTGTGCTCGTTTAATCGAAACTGGTGTGGTTGCGGTTAATGGGAAGATGGTTACAACTCCAGGCTACAGAATCTCTCCAATAGGCACAAATATTTCAATAAATGGAATTCCTCTAAATACAGGTGCACTAAATCGAGCTCATCGCACAATTATGCTTTACAAGCCACGTGGATTGATTTGCTCTTGTGATGATGGACAAGGGGCAACAATTTATGAATGCCTAAAGGATGTGAAGGAAAGAATTGTTCCCATTGGGCGGCTTGATAAAGACTCAGAGGGGTTGCTACTTTTAAGTGACGATGGTGATTTAATCAATAGACTTACGCATCCGCGATTCCAACATAAGAAGGAGTATATTGTTGAGGTCGCTGGTGTTGTGAATCGTCAAATATTAGAATTACTTCGCTCTAGAATGGTTATCGACGGATATAGAATAAATCCTGTTGATGTTGAGTATATTGAGCGAGAACCAGAGCTAAGAAATGGACAGCAGCTACATATAATGCGGTTTGTGTTGACTGAAGGGCGAAATTTGCAGATTCGCAAGATGTGTGCAAAGGCAGGGCTGCGTGTCCTACATCTAATGCGCATTGCCATAAATGATTTGCGTTTGCCTGATGATATGCTTCCTGGCGAATGGCGAGATTTATCCGCTGAAATGCTTAATCAATTAGTTTAAATTATGCGAGGGCTATGCTCAGATGCTTATACGGTAATTCACTTTCCTTTGCCGTGCGATTTGATTTAAATTTCCTTCCTACAACACTTTCCGTCTTTTTTTTCGCTTGTGGGTGTCGTTTGCCCTTGAAAATATGCTGTTTTTTTGTTAGTGTTAAAAAATAAGTTATTGACAAGTTTTGTATAAGGAATAATTTAAATGAAAAAATTCAGTATCTCTATTATATTATCTGCTTGTGTGCTTTCTGCTTCAGCAGTTGATTTCCCGATTGAGGGTGGAGAGCGCTCTTTTATAGATGGTGATGTATTAAACACATTTCGTGCTAGTGACAAGCTTGTTGTTACAGACGCTACAACCGTTCATGCATTGTTTGTCGCTGGCGGTGGTGGCGGCGGTACAGGTGTCGGTGGTGGTGGCGGCGGCGGTGGCGTCGTTGAAATTAAAGAGCTAACACTTCAGCCAGGCACTTATGATGTAATTGTTGGTGTTGGTGGTGCGGGTGCTCCTTCCACACGTTATAAAGGTGTAAATGGAGGGGACTCTTCTATTACTGATGTTGATGGGGTAGTTGTTCACGAACTCTTACCAGCGTTAGGTGGCGGCGGAGGTGGCTCTTGGGATAATCGTGCCGGTGCCTCAGGAGGCTCTGGCGGTGGTACTTGCGGCTCTGGCGCTCCAGGCTCTGGTACAGAAGGGCAAGGATATTCTGGTGGTATCAGTGAATCTCGTACAGCTTCTGGTGGTGGCGGAGCTGGTGGCCCTGGTGGCCCTGGTTTAATGTCAACAACACCTAGGCCAGCATCTGCAGTTGGTGGAATTGGATATGAAAGCTCAATCACAGGCGTTTCTGTTCGCTATGGCGGCGGTGGCGGTGGTGGCGGCGGCGATACTGGTGCTTCACCTGCATCTAGAGGAACAGATGGCGGAGGAGATGGTACACATTACGCTTCTACATTCGGCCCACAATCTGGTGTTGATGGACTTGGTGGTGGCGGTGGCGGCGCTGGCTGGAATAGTTCGTTCATAGGTGGTTCAGGAGGGGATGGTATTGTTATTTTACGTTATGCCTTTGATTGTTCTACTAAAGCGGAGCCTATTTGTATAGTAAATGATGTAACTCCTGCTATTGCTGGTGTGGTTATTGATATTGATGTAGAGTCAATTGGTGCTTCTGCAACATTTCTTGACATATCTGCTACTGCTACACCCGTTAATGGTGGCACAATAATTGAAAAGTCATTAAAAAGAGTTGTAGGTAAATCCTCTGAAAAGTTGATGTTTGATGGATTGCGTCAAAATACAGAATATTCTATTGCTGTTACTGCAACAAACGATGCAGGAAAGTGCTTTGTATCAGATAGATTTGTAATTGAAACTCTCTCTAAATATGGCAATTTTTCTGGTGGAGATGAATTTATTTATTTAAATGATCGCACTGTACACATTTTCAAGGAAAGTGGCGTTTTAACTGTTAATCGCGGTGCATTTGTTGACATTCTTGTTGTTGCTGGCGGTGGTGGTGGCGGCCAATCTGTCGGTGGCGGTGGTGGCGGCGGTGGAGTCGTTTATAAAACCTCCTACATTTTAACAAATGGAATTTATGGTGTAATAGTAGGTGATGGCGGAGTTGGCGGTAATGGCTCCTTGTCTCATGGTTCAAACGGTGGAGATAGCTCAATAGCAGATATTATTGCACTAGGTGGTGGCGGAGGCGGCAATTGGGAGTCCTCTGGCTTCCAAGGTGGATGTGGTGGCGGAGCTTCTGGTCTACGAGTTACAGGATGGGGATATCAAGGCTTTGATGGTGGAGCTGGAGGTTCAAGATCTTCTGGCGGTGGCGGTGGAGCTGGTGGTCCTGGTGGACCGGGACCAGATGGCGCTAATAGGCAGCCAACAGCTATTGGAGGTGTAGGTTATCCTTGCTCAATTACAGGAGTTGAAGTTCGCTATGGTGGCGGCGGTGGTGCTGGTGGTGGAGATTCTGGTCGCACACCAGCAAGTCCTGGTACCGATGGTGGTGGAGATGGAACGCCGTTTTCTAATGGTTCTTCTTTGCCAGGAGGTGACGGTGTAGATGGCCTTGGTGCTGGCGGTGGCGGGTCTGGCTTCTCCTACAGCTCGATGGGTGCTGGTGGAAATGGTGGCTCAGGTGTTGTAATCATTGCGTATCCTGTCCCACCAGTAGGTTTATCAATTATCATCCGATAAGATGTAATAAACAAAAAAAATCGGCAATTTTTTGATTGCCGAATTTTTTTAGCTTTGTTAGTTTAGCTTTGTTAGGCTTGCCTCAATCTCTTCGTCTGTTGGCACATAATCGTTCATTTCGCCAGCATTGTATTTCCCGTATGCAGCCATATCAAAATATCCTGTGCCTGTTAAACCAAAAACGATGTTTTTGTGTTTGCCTTCTTCACGGCAGCGTATAGCCTCTTGAATAGCGGCATAGATTGCATGGCTGCTTTCAGGAGCAGGAAGAGTGCCCTCTGTGCGTGCAAAGGTTACGGCAGCATTAAAGACCTCGCTTTGTGTGACACTGCGTGCTTCCATAATTTTATCGTCATATAGCTGTGAGAGTAGAGAGCTCATTCCATGATAACGTAGACCTCCAGAATGGCTTGCTGATGGAATAAAACCGGAGCCCAAGGTATACATTTTTTGGAGCGGGCAAACACGCCCGGTGTCACAATAATCATATACATATTTACCACGAGTTAGGCTAGGACATGAGGCTGGTTCTATTGCAATAAATCTGCAGTCTAGTTCTCCCTTAAGCTTACGGCCTACGAATGGAGAGATTAATCCTCCAAGATTTGAGCCACCGCCAGCACATCCAATAATAATGTCAGGCTTAATATCATATTTATCAAGAGCAGTCATTGTTTCCAGACCTATGATTGATTGGTGTAAAAGCACCTGATTTAACACTGATCCTAATGCGTATTTATAGCCAGGATTTTTTTGTGCAAATTCAACTGCTTCAGAAATAGCACAACCAAGTGAACCGCTTGTGCCGGGATGCTCTTCTAAAATGCGTCTACCTATTTCTGTATCCATTGAAGGGGATGGGGTTACTTTTGCACCATAGGTGTGCATTACTTCACGCCTATGTGGTTTTTGCTCGTATGAGCATTTTACCATAAATACGCGACAGTCAATTCCAAAGAATGCAGAAGCCATAGAGAGAGCTGTTCCCCATTGGCCAGCACCAGTTTCTGTGGAGACTCCTTTTAGTCCTTCTTGCTTTGCATAGTATGCCTGTGCGATAGCAGAATTGAGCTTATGGCTACCAGAGGTATTATTGCCTTCAAATTTGTAGTAAATATGTGCTGGAGTATTGAGTGCTTTTTCCAGAAAGTATGCACGGATAAGAGGGGCAGGGCGATACATCTTATAGAAATTGCGAACAGGTTCAGGAATTTCTATATATGGGTTAGTTTCGTCAAGCTCTTGAGCAGCTAGCTCTCTACAAAAAACTGTTGAGAGTTCATCGAGTGTTGATGGTTTTCGTGTTTGAGGATTAAGTAGTGGGGCAGGCTTATTTATTAAATCTGCACGAAGGTTATACCAAGCAGTTGGGAGCTCTTTTTCGGAAAGGTAGATTTTGTATGGGATATTGTTGCTCATAAATTTTGTTCCTTTTAAAATTGCGGATATGTTACTATAAACAGAAACAAAAAACAAGTAAAATTGTTACTATTGATAGTATTTTTTGGAAGCCACATAGAATGGGGTTTGTCCGCATTCGCAATGAATAAAGGTCCGTGTTTTAATTCTTTGCTTTGATGAATTGCACAATTTCGCCCTCCTTCCGTGATGTGTCAAATAAAAAGGACACCGAAAGATTGATTTTTTTCATAAATTTTGGTTCGGTGTCCATTATTTTGACACATTACGAATTCCGTTTTGGGTGTTTTTCAAGGTTGCCTTCGTGAGGATAGTATGGTAAAATAATGTACAGTTAGGGCAAAGGATGTGCCACAAAATAACTAAATATCTAAGGAGAAATTAATGAGATACAAAATAAGTGTAATGTTTACACTGGCATTGA
>CALDQE010000073.1 GCA_937911295.1 uncultured Verrucomicrobiota bacterium | reverse complement strand
CATTCTCAAGAGAAAGAGTGGGAGCGCTCATAGTTTTTGAAAGAGAAACGAGCCTTACAGATATCATGGAAAGCGGCACTATCGTGGATGCCGAGCTTTCCGAACAGATGCTGGGCAATATCTTTTATGAAGGCGCACCTCTTCATGACGGAGCAGTCATCATAAGAGAAGGCAGGATATATGCAGCAGGCTGCGTACTGCCTCTTACTAACAGCAAGACTATCAGCAAGGATCTGGGAACGAGACATAGAGCCGGCATAGGGATCACAGAGCATTCAGATGCGCTGGTGCTGATCGTTTCTGAAGAGACCGGTATCATTTCCATGGCAAGCGAAGGACAGCTGAGCAGATTCCTCGATATCAAGACAGTTGAGAAGACACTGCTCAACATGTATATGAATACAGGAGAAACAGCAGAGGATGGACCTATCCTCAACAGGATAATCAATAAGTTAAGGGGGGATAAAAATGTTTAAGAGCAAGAACTCTTTGAAGATCATATCCCTTCTGGCAGCCGTTTGCCTGTGGCTTTATGTCATGGGTGAAGTGGATCCTGAGATGAAGACTAAAGTCACCGATATACCTGTGTCCATGGCAAATACCGAAGTCTTGATGGACAGAGGTCTTGCAGCAGCTTACGATGAGCAGATAACTGTGAACGCTACAGTCAGCGGCAACCGTTCGGATGTCAATTATGTCAAGAAGAACGGCCTTACTGCATACGTAGATGTATCTGAATGCGATCTGGGCATCAATGAAGAGAAGATATCCATCAACTTGCCAAACGGCATCAGCCTTGAGAACATATCGCAGAGCACTTTATGCAGAAAGTAAATGCGGTGAAGATTTTTTGACCGTTTCTTTCGGAGAATTTATCGGTATGAAAAATGCTTCATATGTCGATACAAACAATATACCTTTTGTAACGGAGCTCATCAGTCTTGGCTTTGCAAAAGATACCGGGCTCAACAAAAGAAGTGGTTTTTGTGTATATCCGCTGTATCTTTTTGATGAAGACTTTCTTAAATCTTGTGGAAAAGAAACTTATGAAGCTTATGAAAAAGCTTATAATGATTTTTACATTAGTTTTGTCTGTTGTGTTTATTACATCTATGGTAACAGGGTGTGAATCTGCAGATGGTTATTCTATTGAAATAACTGCGTCATCCTATTCTGTCGGTGTGGGAGAGCATGTGTATCTAAATGCGTCTGGCTGGAATGACTATACTTGGTCGTTAAGTGATAATAGCTTAGGCTATCTTAATAAGCAAAATGGTGAAAGTGTAATTTATACATCTCGTGCTTCTTCAGGAAAGCAAAAGATTACAGTTGTTGCTCGCGGTTCTGGTGCAACAGCAGATACTTCAACAAATAAAACAGATAAGGTGTCTTCACCTTTGGTTGGAACAGTTGAAATTACACATGGGACATCTGTTTCTGAGAAAAATACAAGTACATCCAATTCGGAAAAAGCTCCAGACCCAACAGACCCATCAAATTCATCAGAAAAATAATTTTAAATAGAAAGGTTTTTATATTATGGGAAAAAGAAGAATTGTGGTAACCTCTGCGTTGCCTTATGCAAATGGTGATATACATTTAGGTCATCTGGTTGAATATTTGCAGACAGATTTTTGGGTTCGTTATCAGAAGCTACGTGGCAATGAGTGCACATATGTTTGTGCAGATGACACTCATGGTACACCAATTATGATTCGTGCGAAGAAGGATGGTATTACACCAGAAGAGTTAATCGCTGAGAGTTATAAACGACATACCGCTGATTTTTCTGAGTTTCAGATTAAATTTGATAATTTCTATTCCACAAATTCTCCAGAAAATCTTGAATTCTGTAAGCAGATTTATGCAAAGCTAAAGGAGAATAAGGCACTAGATTTTCGTAGCATTCCACAGCTGTATTGCCCAACTGATAAAATGTTTCTTCCTGATCGCTTTGTGCGTGGTACTTGCCCTAAGTGTGGTGCTGAGGATCAATATGGAGACTCCTGTGAGAAGTGTGGTGCGACATATAACCCAACAGATTTGAAGGATGTTCATTGTTCTGTTTGTGGTGAGCGTAAGCTGGAAACCCGCGAAAGCGAACACATTTTCTTCAATCTTGAGCAGTTTAAGGAGTACCTACGCTCTTGGCTAAAGGATCATACAGCAGAGGATGTCGCTAATAAGCTTTATGAATGGTTTGATGAAGGTACAACTCTAATGCCATGGGATATTTCTCGTGATGCTCCATACTTTGGCTTTGAGATTCCAGACCATCCTGGCAAGTATTTCTATGTATGGCTAGATGCCCCAGTTGGCTATATGGCTTCATTGAAGAATTGGTGTACAAAGAATAATGAAGATTTTGATGCTTGGTGGAATAATCCAGAAGCAGAGCTTTACCACTTCATTGGTAAGGATATTGTACGCTTCCATTGCTTATTCTGGCCAGCAATGCTTCATGCAGCTGATTTTAAGGGACCATCACAAGTATTTGTACATGGCTTCTTAACTGTCAATGGCAAGAAGATGAGTAAGTCCCGTGGCACATTTATTAGTGCACGCACATATTTGGATTGTCTTGACCCAGCATTCTTGCGCTACTATTATGCTTGCAAGCTAAATAACACAACAGATGATGTGGATTTAAATCTAGAGGATTTTGTTCAGCGTGTAAATAGTGACCTTGTGGGTAAGATTACAAATCTAGCTTCACGTGGTATTCAGATGCTAAATAAGCGCCTAGACGATGGTATGGGTGAGATGGATGAAGAGGGCTTGAAGCTTCGCGAGGAATTTTTGTCTCGAGCAGAGTCTATTGCTGCTCACTATGAAGCACGTCGCTTCTCTCAGGTGCCTGTTGAGGTTTGCCGCCTAGCAGATTTGGCTAATGAATACTTTGATGCAAAGCAGCCATGGGCAACAATTAAGACAGATCCAGAGGCAACTCGCGTCACATTGACAAATATCTTGAATCTCTTCCGTATTATGGCAATCTATTTGTCACCGATTCTTCCGGTTTATGCGGAGAAGGCTGCATCGCTATTTGGTGAGCAACCATATACTTGGGATGATATCAATACCAAGCTTGAAAATCGCAAGGTAGCAAAGTATGAGTATTTGGCTTCACGTGTTCCTCCAGAGAAGGTTGAAGAGATGGTAGAGAAGTCAAAGGTTCAGGCAGAGGCTGCAGTAGCTGAAGCACCAAAAGCTCCAGCCGTTCCTCTAAAGCCAGAGGTTGAATTCCCTGAGTTTGATAAGGTAGATATGCGAGTCGCATTGGTTGAGTCTGCAGGCTTTGTAGAAGGTTCAACAAAGCTACTTCAATTCACGTTGGATCTTGGTCCTTTAGGGAAACGCAATATTTTCTCTGGTATCCGTGCATATTATCCAGATCCACAGGTATTGGTTGGCAAGAAGCTAATAGTGGTTGCAAACCTAAAGGCACGCAAAATGCGCTTTGGTGTTTCTGAGGGTATGATTCTATCTGCAGGCTCAGAGGAGAAGGGCTTCTCCGTTCTTACAGTTATGGATGATGCCCAACCAGGTGATTTAGTGTCCTAAGCTCTCTTATCTCAAATGAAGCCTTATCCGCCAGAAGTTTTTGCACAATGGAAGCAGTCCTTATCGTTATTACGAGAGGCACAGCAGAGCATTGGCACCGCCGGGCAGGATAAGGCTGTTTTGCGTGCGGCTGCTTATATGCAGACCTCAGCTGACGAGCATTTACGTAGGCTTGCTGGGCTACTGCATATTGGGATGACAGGTGCGGAATTTCTTTGTGTGCTTGTTCCTGTAGAGCGCGTGGCTTCTCGTGATCATGTGACAGATGCAACCATGCTTGCAGATGTCACAACCGATGATGCAGAGCAAGCCCCACCAGTAGCCACACTTCCTCTAATCATTATTCTTGATAATTTACGCTCTGCAATCAATTTAGGCGGAATATTCCGTACGTCAGAATTTTTTGGTGTTGCTGAGCTGTGGCTTTGTGGCTACACTGCCACGCCAGAGCATGAGCATGTGGCAAAGTCAGCAATGGGAACTGATAAGCTTGTAAAATGGCGTTCCTTTGAAAATACATCAAAAGCAATTCTCGAAGCAAAGCGACTTGGGTATTATTGCTATGCATTAGAGACATCACCCGACGCAAACGATATAAATGCTTGTGAAAAGAATTTTCCGTGTGCATTAGTATTAGGGAATGAACGCTTTGGTATCTCTGAAGATGCTCTTGCTTGCTGCGATGAGTTAATTGCGATACCTGGTTATGGTAGAAAAAATTCAATCAATGTGGCCTGTGCTTATGCTATTGCGGTAAATTGCTTTTGTAATGCTTTTCATACAATGTAGGTAGGATGCTTTATGGATATTGCTTCAATAAAAAATTTAGCTTATGAAATAATGGGAGACAAGGAAGAGATTCCTCATGGAGTGGGGTATCGGCTTTTTCATGGCTATAGAGTTGGAGCAATTGCAGAAAAATTGGCAATAAAATTAGGCGAACCAACAGATTTATTATTTGTTGCTGGTATACTTCACGATATTGGCAAGGATAAGGCTGGGCATCCTGAGGATGATGGAGTAATGCATGGCCCACGTGGTGGAGAAATTGTGCGAAATCGATTTGTTCACTATATGTCAGTGGATGAGCTTCATAGAATAATTGCTATGGTGCAAAATCACAATGCTCGCCCCAAAAGTAAGTGGTTTGTGGATAAAGAAAAGCCAATACACCCAACCGAGGTTTTGATTATCCAAGATGCAGATCTTCTAGATCATTTTGGTGATGAGGGTATAAATATTACTCTTAACTGGGCTCGTTTCTTTAAAAAAACTCGCGAGCAAATCCTTAAAGAGTGGAGGTTTGGTGAAAGAACTGCAAAAATGCATGAAGAGGTTCGCCGCTCCTTGAATTTTGAAGCTTCAGTAGAGGAATTTGATAGGCGGTTGAAACAAATGCATGAGTTCTTTGCGAAGTTCTAATGGAAGACTTCACGCTTTAGTGTAAGCTTGTGGGATATGCACTTGGGCATTGAGCCATGAAGATGCGTAACAAAGATTAGTGCAGTGCCATTCGAAGAGCATTGTTCATCAAGTATTGAAAGAAATAACTCACGATTCCTTTTGTCTAAATTTTGGCATGGCTCGTCCAGCACTAGCAATGGTGGACGCTTTACTAATGCTCTAGCTAAAAGAACTAGGCGCTGCTCTCCGCCAGATAAATTACCAAATGCTGTGTCAGGAGTGTAATCTATTTTTAGCATATTTAGCATTTCAATAGCAGCAGCTTTCTTGGCTTTTGTAAATCGGCCTGTAGGGTATGGTGTGTCAGAGAAACCAGATAGTACGACATTGAATATAGAAAGCTTCTCGTCAATACACGTATGTAATTCTGGAGAAACCCAACCTAGTTTTTTCTTGATATCCCAAATTGATTCTCCGCTTCCACGTGCTTTGCCAAAGAGGGTAAGCTTATTTGCATATCCTTGCTGATGATCACCCAAAATTAATGCAATTAGTGTTGTCTTACCACTGCCATTTTCACCAACTAGGGCCCAACGCTCCCCCTCGCGAATCGTCCACGAGAAATTGTCAAAAACATGATTGTCTCCATAAGAGATTGTTGTTCCAGCAAATTGGACAAGAGCTTTTGCTGTTGTGTCGACAGGTTGCCTATGAGCAAAGCTTGCACGTGATGGTAGCTTTTGATATGCATTGGAAACAGATACATTATCAAAACTATTGAGCTTTACCTTTTCTTTTTTTATTGCCCTACGTACACCACAATAGACAATCCTGCCAGAGGCATCAAATTCAATGGTGTGAGTTATACAGCTTGGTAACTCTGCCTCCGTTGTTGTGGCTAGAGCAATTGCGTGCTTTTCAGCAAGCATATCAATATTCCTTGTTAGTAGCTCTCGTGTGGCTGTGTCAAGTCCCATAAAAGGAGCATCAAGGAATAGTATTCGTGGTTGGAATAAAAGGGAGCGAGCAATGAAAGCTCGGCGTAGTTCACCATTTGATAGCTCTGCAATATGCTGTTTCATAAGAGCTTCGAGCTTAAAGAGCTTGATGTATTCAGATTTGTTTTTGTTGAATTTCTGAATTTGTGCTTTGGTGCGAACAACGAGCTCTGTCGGATAGACGCCTTCTACAGAGTCCTGAGAGAACCAGTCCTCTAGAGTTGGAGTTGATTCCTCCTCGATTGTGTTATTCCAGCGCATTTGCACATATATGTCTAGGCTCTCAACAAGTTCGCGCTGCTTTTCCAAAGAGATGACTTCAAGCATATCTTCTGGCTCTTTGTTTTTGCAAGGCTTAAAGTAATATTCAACAGAGGTTCTAAAATCATAAAGGGTAGACGAAATAAGCTTTATAAATTGAGTTTTTCCAGACCCATTGGGACCAATGATTCCCCAGTGTTCGCCTTGCTTCCATTCAAATGAGAATGGGGCAAGTGCTTGTTTTTTACCAAAGAAAAGTCCTTTTGAAGTCGCAGAAAGAAGTAGTGGAGAAGCCATTTTATAAAACCCTTTTTGTTTAAAATTTGCCTATAAATTTACCACAAATGCTGGTGCTTTGTCTATAAATTTGCTTCAGTCTTTGGTTAAATACAGAGTATGGAGAAGCTATTTCCTGTCGCTTTGCGTGTATTAGTGCACGTATGCCTTCGGCAAGATGTTGAGTACACAGAGTCTGTTCTCTCTCTGAGGTAAGGAGGTACGGATGGTTTGCTGTATAATTGTAACCACGGGAATTTTTAGTGGTACGAGCAAAGTTTTTTGACCTCCTGTTAAAGAATTTCGCATTTTTTTTGTCGTGATACGCGCGCGAGCGCACGCGCGAGCAGGCGGAATGATATAAAGCATTTTTACAACACAGGAGAGATTAGAAAGCCATCAAACGTATTTAGTTTCCGTTCTGACGATGTAAACTATGCTAGTATCGACGATTTTATTTCTTCTCGTAGTATTAGAGTTTCACCTCAAGAGTATGCTATAATTTCTAAAGGAATTATGCAAAATGATTCAGAAGCAATAAGATATGGCTTTGAACCATTGACTTGGGGTGTTGTTATGAATTATAATTATGTATATTTATATAAAAAGAATTTAGATGAGACATTCAATGTCTTAAAAAAGATAAAAAATGTAGAAAAAAATCATAAACTTATAGATTATCTTTTTGAGAGGTATAATGATGAATTTAACAACTTTACAAATGAAATTACTGACTTTAATAAAACAAGCGAAGTTAGCTCCTCTACAGGCATGGTATCTACTGTACGAAATGAAAAATGAGAATCAACAAATAGAAATGCTGAATCTAATTCAAGAGTACAAGAAGAAGCACAATCAACTTCCAAATCAAGATATGTTTCTAACATATTTGATGATGATTCTAGAGAAGCATCCAAATCCTCCAGAAGAAAAAATGACGATGTAAACTACTCTTCTGTAGATGACGCAGCCTGTCTTGATGCAGTCCGTAAAGGTGATATGGAGACAGTTCAACGTATGGTAGATGATGCAGCAAGAAAAGTTGGATACATTGTTAAACATATGTATCATGCTACATATTTCTTGCCAGAAGTAACGCCATTTAGAGAGTTTGACCCATTAAAGGGACGAAAATACAATGAAGGCAGAGATAGTGTTCGTACACCTATTTTCTTCTCTACAGATAAAAATGCAGCAATAGATATAGGCATACAAGTTGTGGAAGGTAATTTGAAAACACCAAGACGTTTGTTGCAACTAATGTATGATGAAAAAGTAAAACCATATGTTTATGATGTCTATATAAAATAAGGTCGAAATAATCTACTTAAGAGTATTCTAACATATTGGGATTATGAAAATCCTGACCATGTAAAAATGCTTTTAAAAGAGATTTCTAGTCCATATAACCCACAATATCGTAATATAGAAAAACATACGCGCACGCACGCGCGAGCGTGCAGGCGGGTCTCCATATCACCTCTACGGACTGCATCAAGATAAACCTGGTCCTCTTTTGCCGTGACGGAATTGCGTGGCGAAGAATTAGGATCATCTATTTCTTGCAGATTAGAAGTTCTGGATGTTCGGCCAGGTATTTCTCGCCCTCCGCTATAGTCTCCCTTACTTCCACTTCCAGTTCCAGATATGCTATTTTCCTCTCCTCCGGCAATAATTGAAACCAATTCTTCTGCTCGAATTCCGCTCTTAATGCGTCCATTGAGGATTTGTAGTTCGCTTTCTGTTGCTCTTCGTATGTCATAGTCTTTATATGGAGTAGTTGTTCTAATTAAAGTATAATTGCATACGCGCACGCGCGGGCAGGCGAGGGTTGAAGGTATGCAAATAACGGCATTACCCCCTACGGTGAGAAGAGCCCTAATGAACCACAACTCGGCTGGCAATGCCTTTATTAATAGTAAACCAAATTCCTCCACAGAAGTCAAGGACCGATGTATACGCGCACGCGCGCACGGGGGCGGGGGCGCGAAGGGGGTGTCGGTAAATTTTGCTTAATTTTGTTGCCTTAAAATTAAAAATATCCAAAAAATCCTTATTTTTCGGTATTAAACAGAAAAAAACGAAGTTTTGTATAATATGGAATTGTTGAGAAAAAATTGTTTTAAATTTATTAAATGAGTAAAAAAAATGATTATAAATAGACATTTGAGAGGTAAGTCTTTCTTGCGAGTATGTTTGGATTCGAGGTTAAAAAGCCTTACGTGTGTACGCACACGAGAGAAAAGCCATAATTTTTCTATTTGAGGTTATTAAGACTTCTTTGACTTCCATAGTTTTATTGGGATTTGGGACAATTTTTGCACGAAAATTGTGTTTCCGATATATTTGGTTCGCAATGGATCGATACCATTTTGGTATCACGTTTAACTATAAATATTAAAAATATAAGGAGAAAAAGACGATGAGCGATGAAAATAATACACCTGTGTGGGGACCAATATTAACATTTATATATTTATTATTTTGCATTAAGCACCCCGTGTTATTGGTAATTTTACTTCTAGGATTATTCTGGGGTTTTTGTGTTGACACCAGAAGTTTAGAGGAGATAAAAAAATCAAAAGCACCCACACCCATCATTAAGCCATTTAATTGGGGAACCTTTTGTGTTATTCTCTATTGGGGACTAGCAGTTGTCTATCCAGTCATCCTAGTGCCTCTTATCGCCCTAATTGTTTTCGGCTGCTTTTACGATAGTTTTAAGTAAAAAAGGTTATTTACAAATAGTTTTAGTTATGTTATTCTATACAACTAATTAAGGAGGTCGTCATGTCTAGCGATGTAAAAAATAAGAAAAAATATATTAACTGTACAATAGAAGTAAAACGTTATTTAAAGGAATTAGTTCAATTTGAGGAGGCACAATTAGCAACGAATAGGTTGCCTTTCCCTAAAAAACCACTATTAACTCGTCTTGTTGAGGCTGAGTTTAATGCTTATATCAAACTAAACGATATAAATCTAACAGCTGATGAAATAGAAGCGTTAAAAGGAACAGAAGGCATATTGTCTAATAAACATAGATCTAAGGGTGTGGTGAACGAGGATGGTGAGCGCATTATACGATATGGAGATATTAAGCTTACTCCTATGACACTACATAGTGACGCTAGAAATCTAATGATATGGCTTGCAAATGCCCAAGAGGTTCCATTAACCCTTATTGTTGAAAATATCATTAAGAATGAATATAAACGTGTTTTTCCTAATGAAATTAAAGATGAATTTCAATCTAATATAAACAAAGATTCATTAAATAAAGGAGTAAATAATAATATAGAACGTTTGAAATCAACGGAAGTTGAGGATTTGCTAATGTCAGTATTAGATAGTCTTAAGGTATTACATCCATTCCAGATATCAAGATTTCGTCCTTCTATAGTTAGAAAATTGTCTGTCATTTTATCTAATATACAAGAAACTTCTCATCATTTGCATGTCGGAGTCCTTGAAAGAGTTGCAAAGCGTGAAGAAGGTGAGCGAATTAAAATGGATAAAATGAAAGAAATAATTGATAAGCTTTATGAAGATAAGGTTATATCGGAAGATACTTGGAAATCAATTGAAGACTAGAGACCAATTTTCATATTTGATGTAATGCCTTATGCATCAAATATATTAATACTTTGTAAGGCAAACAAAGTTACCCAAAGGAAATTATTATGAATAGTAATGTATTAAACCAATTACAATCAATCTTTGAAGTTTTAAGTTCTGGTAAGATTCCACAAGCAAATTTTCCTTGGAATTTGCATGATGATTTTTTTATTGTAAATGAGAAACTTAAGTGCACAAAATATAGGGATATTAATTCAGATTTTTTGGTAACACCTCATTATCTAGAGATTTGTTGGCTTATGATGCAGCTCCGAGATATTTATTATAATGCAGGTGAACTGGGGCATCAAGATCGCCGCCAATTCTTTTTGCCTATCATAGAGGTAGGGATGAAGGTGGTAGAGGAAAATCCAGAAGCCTCTGCACAAGAGCTTTCTATCCAAATGTTTAAAAAGGCTTGCACTTTTTTTGATGTGGTTTTTTAATATTCCTTATAGTAATCGTGATTCATTCTATAGATGAGGAGTAAAGTAATGGGAGAATCTAATGAGGTAAAAATAATTGTTTATGGCACATTGATGAGAGGTGAGAGCAATCACCATTTTTGTCAAAATGCGATAAGCATTATCCCATGTACAATTCATGGTCAATTATTTGATACAGGCTATGGCTATCCGGCATTTGTGCCGGATGGCGTAATGTCTGTCGCTGCTGAACTTATAACTCTTCCAATAGAAGATTGGTCAAGAATTGATAGCCTTGAGGGTTATCCATATCTATATAATCGTAAAGAGATAGAAGCAACACTTAACGATGGAACGTCAGTAACAGGTTGGGTGTATATTATGAACAACTTACCTCCCTACGCAACCAAAATTTCTTCAGGAAGTTGGAAAAATAGGGATTATTAATATTTAACAATGTATATGAAATAATAAAAATTTTAAAAATATTTGATTTTTTATTTTAATTTGAATTAATACTATATGCAGAGTAGTATGAATGGTTAGCAAAATAACGATTAGGAGATTAATATGAGTGCGCAATCAATTACAGACAAAGATTTTATTAATAGTTGGAAAAATTTAACAATCAATCACTTGTTTTTTTTTGATTTTTTTCGGGCTTGGATGATTTTTAATCGGTTGTATACTATTACACCGAAAAAAAGTGAACAGTATAAAAGTTTTAATGAAAAAAATAGTTTTGCAAATGAACCTACAGATTTTGAAAGAGAAAAAATATATAATTTTATTGTTTTTTGCTTGTTAGAGTTTCAAGAAAAAAAAGGAATAAAGTCTGTTTGTGACTCCTTTTTACATTATGATAAAGGATTTGTAGTTCAAATTGGTGCAGATAATAGAGAAGTTGATTGCTATTCAGTCTTGTTAAATTCATTGGATAACCTAAAATTTGGTTTAGAATTTAAAAAAAAGTTAAAGCGAATTGTAAAGGTTTTTCTTAAAGTTTATAGGGTAAGATGTAATTTACTTCATGGTGAAAAAGATTCAAGGTGCGAACATGATAAGCGAATAATTAAGAAGTCAACAGAGATTTTAATGAAATTTATAAATCTATATGTAGAATGTATAAACGATTTTGAAATTTTGAATGCTAATGAACTTGATTAAGCGTTGACCATGAAAAAGGTCAAAATAAATGTTTATTGAGGAAATTAAATTTAAGGTGTATAATAAAGAAAAGTGTAGAAATTTATCTTAAAACAATATGACGAAAAATTTATAAATAGACTCTGTTATATATCAAGGTGTTTTTATGAAGCGTAAACAAACTAAAGTAGAGAAAAAGAAATCTGAGATAGAGATTTTGATTGAGAATGCAGAAAAGGGAGATGCCTTTTCGCAGTATTCTCTAGGAATGATGTATATAGAGGGGGAGGAAGTTGAATTTAATATAGAAAAGGGATTAAATCTATTGTTCTTATCTGCAAATCAACAATACCCAGAAGCTTTATATGAACTCGGAAATTCGTATTATTATGGTAATATTGTAGATGTTGATATTGATGAAGCCATTCATTATTTTAAGCAAGCAGCTGAATTAAACCATGATTATGCTCAATTAGTACTTGGAGATTGTTATTTTAATGGGGAAGGAGTTGAAGAAGACCATTTGTTGGCTGTAGAATGGTGGAGACGTTCTGCTGTTAATAATAATAAAGAAGCTCAATATAAGATGGGTAAATGTTATTTAAAGGGACATGGAGCTGGGTTAAATTATTCTAAAGCTTTTAAAATGTTTGAAAAAGCATCAGAACAAGGCCACAATAAATCAATGTTTGAATTAGGGAATTGTTATTTTTACGGATTGGGTGTTGCTAAAAATTTAGAAAAAGCTTTTGATTGTTATAAAAAAGGAGCTGAACAAGGTGATAGTGAAAGCCTTTTAAAGTTGGGCGAATGCTACTTTGGCGGTTTGGGCGTTGAAAAGTCACATCAAAATGCAATAGAATTCTTTCTCCAATCTGCATTCAAGGGAAATCCTAAGGCTCAATATAAATTGGCCGAATGTTATTATCAAGGTTCTGGAGCTCCTCGAGATTATGAAAAAGCAGTCAAATGGTTCCTAAAATCTGCAGAGCAAAATTACATAAAAGCTCAGTATAGGTTAGGAGAATGTTATTTGTCTGGCATTGGCGTTGAGGAAAATGGATATAAAGCGATAAAGTGGTTTGAAAAAGCTGCATCTTTAGGTGATGTCAAATCCCAAAATAAATTAGCTGTTTGTTATTATAGAGGGGAAGGAGTTGCTCAAAATTTTAAGCATGCTGTTCGTTGGTTTGAAAAAGCAGCAGAGCAAAAGGATGCCTCGTCAGAATTGTTTCTTGGAATTTGTTATTATAATGGGACAGGGGTAACACAAGATTATATAACTTCCGTACATTGGTTTCGTGAAGCAGCAGAGCATGGTAATATAGTCGCATTATATAGTCTTGGTAGGTGTTACCAGTTGGGTCGAGGTGTTGTAAAAAATGATGTGTCTGCGGCAAGATATTATGAGGAGGCTGCTAAAAATGGGGAAATGCGGGCACAAAGAAAAGTGGCTATCTGTTATCTTTTAGGAGTCGGTGTTGAGCAAAATTACGCAAAAGCAGTAAAATACTTTCGAAAAGCAGCAAAACAAGGAGATGCAGAATCGCAGTATAATTTAGCAAATTGCTATTTAAAAGGGACTGGTATACCTCAAAGTAATGATATGGCTAATTGGTGGTATCGTAAGGCTGCAGAACAAGGCTTCCCAAAGGCATTAGAATGCTTGCGTAATTCTTTTGAATCTTCTGTTAAAAACATTCAAAAGAATTATGATTTTTCAAACAGCGGTGGTTTTTCTACAAATGATGATTCATTCTCAGAAAAAAAGAAACATACAGATGTTGTAGTTAAAACAAATGTAGAAAATGTTGTTTTAGATACTATACAAGCATTTGAAGCAAAATGGGGTATAACCGAAATATTTAAGACAGATTCAGAAAGATCAATTAATTATTTTATAAATGAATTTACTTCTCATGATGAAGAAGAAGCTTTTGAAAAAATTCTTTTTGAAAAGTTGTGTAATACCAATAGATTGTTACGCCCAATATTCTGTTACCGAATCTGCGCAGCATGGCTAGAGGTGTATTCCGTTGATAGTGAACTAAATCAATACAAAATAGCAAATAAAATTTTGCAAGAAGTTAATGCGGATATGGAAAAATCAGATATGAGTGTTTCTTTAGAAGATAAGCGATTCTTTGAATCGTTTGAGCCACACGAGCATTATAAATGGTTAAATCATGTTTCAACTATAGAAAAAAATTGTTCTCGAGAGAAAACTAGGTGCTTGTTTAAAATGCTTTTGAAAATGTTTAAAAAAGATAAATCTATTTTAACATATTTGGCAGCAGAACAAGAATTTAAGACGACGTTGAGAAAAGATTTTGATCTTAGGAATAAAAATCGCATTTATATGTATTTAAATGGATAAAGATTTAAATAATTATTCTATACGTACCAAAAATAAAAGAAGAGTAATCGTTCAGTATTACCCATAAAACCTTGAGGAGGGATATATGAAGATAATACTTAGCAGAAAAGGGTTTGACACAAAGAATGGTGGAATGCCTAGCTGGGTTATGCCAGATGGCGGAGTTGTTTCTCTTCCTATCCCTTCTGGTGAGGGAGAACCAACCGAGTATGCTGATTTGCATTATAATGGAACATATTACAGTCAGATAATGCATAATCTAGGTTCTAGATATTGTTATGACTATTGTCATTTTGATCCAAGCTTGGATGTCTCAAGATATGTGAATCCTCCCAAAAACTGGAAGCCTGCCTTTGGTCAATGTGATGCTTCTCTTAGTTATTTAATGAATACCGTTGGGGTAGAGCCAGGTGATTTATTCTTGTTCTTTGGGTGGTTCCACTTTATAGAACAATATAAGGGTATTTATCAATATGTTAAAAAAGGAAAAGATTTCTTTGATAATCATGATTTTCATCTTATTTGGGGTTATTTGCAGGTAGGTGAAATACTTTTTGATTTTAAGGAAAAATCCCAAAAGATTCCTTGGCATTCACATGCTCAAGATTTTCGTGTAAATGACCCATATGATGCAATTTTTGTTGCCAGTGAGACGCTTTCCTTTGCCCCAGATATGCCAGGCGCAGGCATGTTGCCTTTTTCTAAAAAGCGAATTCTTACAATGGAGGGTAAGAAAAAGGGAACTTGGAAGGATAATAAGGTCTATGACCCCGACCATATTATCGGGAAGCGCAACAATGCAGCGACCGAAGGGGGCATTTATTATTCAGGTATTTGGCAAGAGCTAGGGTTAAAAGAAAGTGCTGCAGCAGAAGCTTGGGCAAAGCGCATAGTGCTTGCATAGCATCCGCCCAAATCCAGTCAATCCTCCATCACGCCCTCGCACTTCTAGCCATCACACAAGCACATGGGGTTGCCCCCACACTAGCGCTTGACGTTGGACATGCTCTTGTTGCCGTTGTCGCAAGGCCAACTTACAAGCGCTAGTGTGGGGGCGAGAAAAACGATACAACAATCAACAGCCAACAATCAACGGGACAACAAATAATTGATTTACGCAAAGCGAGCGCTATCGCGCCAGAGCCGCATTCTAGACGGCGCACCTGCTAGCGTAGCGTTGCTGGTGCGCCATGCGGGAGCATCCTTAGGGCTGCTCCTGCCTCAGTACCACCGGGCGGCTCCGCCACCCTAAATGTGTGCTCCGCTGTTGCGGTGCGCTCTTGCGCCTAGAAGTGCGAAGCACAAGAATCTGCCTGTCGTTTGCTTCTTGTGCGCAGTATCACCGGGCGGCTCCGCCACCCTCATGGAGTGTGAGCGCACAAAAAACCATAATCATATGGGCAAAACTCTTAAGACTGGCGCTAATGAACCACAATCATAGGATTTGTTGATTGTTGGCTGTTGATTGTTGAATTGTTTTTAAGTGTTTCGGATGCATCAAGCTTGGGGTTGCAACAATTGGATTGATTGGGTAAAAACTTATATGTAAAAAAATAGATTTTGCTTATTTATATTGGAATTTATTTATAAGTTTAGTATAATAATGCTGTCTTTTGTGAGTTCAAGAGACATTTGTCTTTCACTAACGAAATTAAACTTAAATACGCGTGGTGATAGTCAAGTTTATTAGGTTTGCATATGACATTTAGAGTTGCTTAGGAGAAAAATATGAGTAATACTGTCCCTAAATCCATAAAAATATATCATATTGTTCACATTGATAATTTACGTTCAATTATCAATGGTGCAGGAATAATTCCCCAAGGTGCTATATTTTCAGATTCGATAATGCAAAAGTTTGGTATTGTTAATAAAACAATTGGTTTGAATCAGATAAAAAAACGCCGATTAGAAGAATTGACTTTGTCCTCATACCCAGATTTACATGTGGGAGATTGTGTGCCATTCTATTTTTGTCCAAGATCTGTGATGTTGTATATGATTCATCGTGCGGATTATTCAAAGTTGCATTATAAAGATGGGCAAAACTCCATAATTCATTTAGTGGCGGATTTTAAAAAGGCTAGAAAAGTATTAAAAAAAGCTAAATTAGAGAATGTTTTCACAACTTCAAATGCGGGAGCAGAAGGTTTTAGAGATTATACAAAAACTGTTGATTTAAAAAGAATAGATTGGGATGCAGTAAATGCAAATAGATGGACTAATTGTAAAGAAAGTAAGCAGGCGGAATTTTTAGTAAAATACGGATTTCCTTGGTTGTTAATTGAAAAGATAGGAGTATATTCAAGGAAAGAATACAATTTGGTTAAAAAGATTTTAAAGGATTCGCCACATAAACCAGAGGTTGAAATTAAAACAGATTGGTACTATTAATTTGGGGAATACAGTATGATTACATTTAAGCAAGATAATATTTTTAATGCCAATGTAGAAGCCTTAGTTAATACAGTTAATTGTGTTGGGGTAATGGGGCGAGGTATTGCGTTACAATTTAAGAAGCTCTATCCAGATAATTTTAAAGAATACGAGAAAGCATGTAAACGTAATGAAGTTATACCAGGGAAAATGTTTGTATTCCCTACAGGGAATTTGACAAATCCTCGATATATTATAAATTTTCCAACCAAACGACATTGGCGTGGAGCAAGTCGTTTAGAGGATGTTGAGTTAGGTATTGTCGCTTTAAGAGAGGTTATTGTTCAAAACAATATTAAATCAATTGCGATTCCTCCACTTGGTTGCGGTCTTGGAGGGCTAGATTGGTCAGTTGTAAAAGCAATGCTTTTTAAGGCTTTTCAGGATTTCGGAGATGTTGATATTTATATTTTTGAACCATGTGATAATAAATTTGCTGTAGTAAAGAATGCAGAAGCACCTAAGATGACCCCTGGTCGTGCTGCATTGATAGAGCTTGTAAAGTGTTATATTAATGAGACAAAGGAGTCATTTATTACATTGTTAGAATTACATAAGCTTTTATATTTTCTTCAAGAGAGTGGTCAACCACTACGTTTGGAATATAGCAAAGGTTTTTATGGGCCTTATGCAGCTAATCTGAGACATGTTTTAAATTGTATAGAGGGGTACTTTATTACAGGCTATGCCGATGGTGGAGATAATCCAGAAAAGCATTTACAGTTAGTGCCTGGTGTGGACAAAGTGGCAGAAGAGTTTCTTAAGGATTACGTAGATACATCTATGAAGATTGTGAGGGTGAGCGAGTTGATTGATGGCTTTGGTTATTCCTTGGGTTTAGAGCTTCTTTCAACAGTTCATTGGATTATAGTCAAAGAAGGAGTCACAACATTTAGAGATGTTGTAAAAAATACGCACAATTGGAATGAACGCAAGAAGCAATTTAGTGAAGTTCAGATAAAAGATGCAATATTGCACCTCCAAGAAAAAAGGTGGGTGAGCAATATAATTTAGTCTAATTTTAGGTGCTTTAGCATATTTAGTAATGTTTATCTACACCTTTTAAACTTGCACAAATTTTATGCTGCCGCATCTTCCTCACGTAGAGGTAGTGGATAACGGTTTGTCGTTCGATTTCTTGCTTTCTGGGTTGAGATGTATAGAGAAGCGGTTTTCTGTCGCTTTGCGTGTGTTAGCATACTTCTGCCTGCAGTTAAAAAATACCACTTACTTAAAAAAAACGGTGGCAAAGCATTGCTTCGCCACCGCGTTATATTTCAATTATTGTGACTGTACAATAATTTTAATCAACTATGTTGTCATTCTTCAAACGATTAAAGTAATCGCGTGTTTCCTTAGCAACTACTCCAGATAAAACCATCAATGAAATACAGTTTGGTATTGCCATCAAACCATTGGTAATATCAGCAATTGTAAATACTGCTTCAACAGTAAAGTATGGTCCAATTGCAATCATAATAATGTAAAGAACTCTATATGCCATTACATATTTCATTCTGCCATTGGTTAAATATTCCAAGCATTTCTCTGAATAATAGTCCCAACCCAAAATAGTCGTGAATGCAAAGAATGCCAAGCATCCCATAAGTAGGAACTGAACAGAAACTCCGTCTCCACCTAGGTCAAATGATAGTGCTCGTGATGTTAGCTCAACACCTGTTTTGCCATCAGAAACAAATTCTGGATTACACAAAGCAATAACAATTGCTAAACCAGTCATTGTACAAACAATCAATGTGTCAATTACTGTACCTGTCATATTAACGAGACCCTGCTGAACTGGCTCCTTTGTCTGCACTGGTGCAGCTGCAATTGGAGCAGAACCCAAACCTGCCTCATTAGAGAAAATACCACGTGCAATACCCTTTTGCATTGCATCCATAACCTGCTTAAGAACAAATCCAGCAACACCACCAGCTGCAGCCTGCCAACCAAATGCAGATTTGAAAATCAATGCAAATGCAGCAGGTACTCGTGTTGCGTTCATAATGATAACGCTTAGTCCTAAGAATATATATATGACTGCCATAGCTGGAACAACTTTTTCAGCAACCTTAGAAATGCGCTTTAGTCCACCAATAATTACTAGAGCAGCACAAATTGTAACAATTGCTCCACCGATTACTGTTGCCCAAGTGTAGTCATTGCCAAAGAGATTAAATGCAATTCCTGTCTTAAATGACATATTAACAGCTGATGTAATACCATTGATCTGTGTCATAGTACCAATACCAAGTAGACCTGCTATTACACCAAGTGCTGCAAATAGCATACCAAGCCACTTCCACTTAGAGCCCATTCCTTTTTCTATTGAGTAGAATGGTCCGCCTAAGATTGTACCATCTGGTTTAATTTCACGATATTTAATAGCAAGCATACATTCTGCATATTTTGTTGCTGTTCCAACGATTGCAGCAAACCACATCCAGAATAATGCACCTGGGCCACCGGTTGCGATAGCGGTTGCCACACCTACAATGTTACCAGTACCAATGGTAGCAGAAAGGGCAGTGCAAAGTGCTGAAAATCCAGATAATTCACCTGCACCAGCGGTGGTTTTAAAAATCTGCTTAAAAGCATAGCCAAGTTTTGTGAATTGTATGCCTCTAGTACGGAAGGTTAATAGCAAACCTGTTGCCAAAATTAAAATAATTGTAGGCAATCCCCATACTATGTCGCTTATCTGTGTGAGTATTTCGTTCATTTATTATCTTTCTATTTCATTGTGTATGTGCTTATAACAGCAATATGTTTTTGCCATTAAGCGATTTGGTTAGTAAAAACGTGGCATTATTCTACCACAATTTCTATCGGATGTGTAGAGATAAATTTAATTTTTGGCTTTTCTTCAGCAGAATTTCTTGCTTCGCATACCATAGAAACAACATTCCCATTTGGTAAAGTTAAATTTTCAATGCCATGTCGCTCTAAAAGTCGGACCTTCCAAACAATCTTGTTTGGTTCTATTGAAATACCTAAAACATCGCGAATAAGCATTGCAATAGGTGTTAGCCCAGAAAATCCTACAAAATTATTGCGAACAGGTTGTCCGTAAAGCTTGCCAAATGTGATTTGCTCTGGGTCATAGCTTTCCCAAATTGTATTTGTATCCTTCCAGATTTGAGCAATTGCGCTGACATGACGTTTGGCAATGCGATGAGCTACCTCTGTATATCCTCTGGCTGCTAGCCCGCGAATAACAGCCCATTCAGTAATGCACCAAACTCCACCACGCCAATAATTGCCACCATTAGGCTCGTAGCCTTGCTCGTCCTTTGCGAGAGAACGGGTGCCACAAGGTGCTGCAAATGTATTAGGGTCCTCAAGTGAGGCAATAATTTTTTGCTCTTGCTCAGGAGATGTTATACCAGCAAGTAGAGCCCAGAAGCCACCGATGTGTTTTACATTTGTGTGATTGCCATTCTGATCAAGATCGTGGTAATGACCAGTCTTTTCATTCCACATTTTTTCGTTTGCAATCTTGGTGAGATTCTCAATTTCTTCGGCTAGAAGTGGGTCGCGAGGGATTCCTGCTGCGTCAGCTATCTCGTTTAGGCATTTTGCATTGAAAATTTGCTGTAGTGTTACATCAACCCATGAAATAAAGCCATGATGAAATTCAGCAGAATGCTTTGAGGTGTCGTAGCGAGGAATATTGTCCATGCCGCAACCCCATCCAGAGCACATATAAGTGCCATCCTTCCATGTGCGATGCTCGCGTAGCCAGTTATGGTATGCTAGAAGCACAGGATATATTCGCTTCAAACGTGATTTATCACCAGAATAACGATACCACTCAACCTCAGCCCAAGCAAAAATATTTCCACCAACAGCAGATAGGTCTGTGTGAGCAAATTGGCTTCTGCCATCGTAAATTCCTAGCTGGCGTGGGATGAAGCCATCTATATCTTGAGCTGCATAGAAGTTTTCAAGCTGGCGTATGAAGGGGAAAATATTTGAGGCATATTGACCAAACATTGTGATGAAGCATGAACCCCAAATAAAAACACTGCTTCCAAATGGTGTATAAACATAATTTCGTTTAAAATTAGTCCCTTTTTCTGGGCGGTGGAGTTTTTCTCCAAGCATTCGCCATGAATCAGCAAACGCACCAACCTCATTTGGATGACCATCCCAGATGACGCGAGGAACATCGTTTTTCCAAAGCTCTGGACATGGTAGCTCTTTGTCCTCAACTTCCTGCTTTACAAAAGTATTTTCATCGAACAAAGGAGTTTTGCATGGTGTCATAAAATAATATGAACCACGGTTGCATACATCATCGTCCAATTTATCTAATTGCTCTCTCTTTATATCTCGCTCGGTTTTATCAGCCATAAGGAATTCTCGCTTTCTTATTTCAGAAACATTTTGCTACCATGCTGCCTACAAAATAATAAAAATTAGCAGGTCTTTGCTAGTCCTGCAACCTTTAGTGTAAATTTTTGACCGACAAATGGGGTGTTATGAGATTTTGAAGCAATATCTTTTTCTTCAAAAGTCCATTCTTCTTCTTTAAGAAAAACGACAGTTGTTTCTTTTTTTTCAAAGAGGGATGGGATTGATATATTTAGAAGTTCTGCAGGGCGAGTTGTCCATGCTTTACACCATTCAATAGGGCTCATCCCAGCTTCTGTTACCATTGCTGTCCAACTAGCTGGAGCAGCGGTTTCCAAACCAATAATGCCAAACATTGCCTTAGAGAATCCGCCTTCTTTCTTTTGAGGGGAGTGAGGAGCATGATCTGTTGCAAAGCAGCAGATAGTGCCGTCAAGAACTCCCTTACGTAGAGCCGCAACATCGCTTAGTTTCCCAAGAGGTGGATTCATTTTCCAGTTGCTAGCTTGTGAGCTAGGGATTTGCTCTGCAGCAAGCATAAGATGATGTGGTGTAGCTTCAGCAGATATGCTAATGCCTTCAGCTTGAGCTTTTGCAATAATATCAACAGCTTCAGCGCAAGAAAGATGCTGAATGTGCATTCTGCAGCCAGTTTTGCGGGCTACATCAATATCGCGCTTTACGGCTTCGACTTCAGCAGCGTCTGGGAAAATTCTTTCGCCAACGCTTGCATCACATTCACGCATGACGCCGCCATTAGCAATACTTGGGACAACAGCGTGATCCATAATAACCTTGTTAAGCTCTTTGCAGGTTCTTGCCATCTGGTACATCGCTTCATCTGGGGTTACATAATTGCCGTCATCAGTAAATGCTATTGCAGAAGGAAGCTCTAATGGATTTACAGGCTCTTTGCCAGCACGCCCCTTGGTGCAGCATGCAGTAGGATATAGCTTTACAAGTCCATCTGAATATTTTTCTGCTTCAACGATTTGAAAACGTAGCACATCCTCATTGTCTGCTGCTGGCGTGGTGTTTGGCATTGTTGTTACAATGCTAAATCCTCCAGCAAGTGCAGCTCTCATCCCAGTTTGAATTGTTTCGGAATCTGTTGCACCGGGCTCTCTAAAATGTGTATGAATATCTACTAGACCTGGCATAACAATATATCCAGACCCGTCAAATGAGCCATCAGATAATTGTGGCAGTGTGGGCATGTGATTCCCTGCAGCAATGTTTATTTCACCTATACAATCGCTCCCTGTGGCAGGGTCTAATATTCGTAGATTCTTTATTAGCATTTTGTGGCTCACAATAATAAGTGCTATTACTTCTTTTCAGGAGGCATACAGCCCTCTGTGTGTTTGCAATGATGGCAACCATGTGGACATTCGTGAGGCATTGAAACATCTTCACCATTCCAGCAGAAGGTACAGATGCCTTTTAGTCCAAGAGCTTTTTTGAAATCATCCAAACGCTGGAAGGCAAGAGAGTCTAATTTGAATTGTTGACGTAATAGCTCGACCATATTTTTGTAAGGAGCACCATCAGGATCACGGTATTTTGAGATATCTGCATTGTCTCCTTCAAGCTCTTTGATTATGCGGCGTGTGGCAAGGTCAAGTACAGAGCGAGAGGAAGAGAAATTTAAGAATTTACAAGGATAGAGTAGTGGTGGGCAAGCAATACGCATATGCATTTCACGTGCACCCGCATTACGGATGATAGACATTTGATCCATTAGCTGTGTACCACGAACAATAGAATCATCACAGAAAATAATGCTTTTATCCTTGATTAGTTCTTTGATAGCCAAAAGCTTCATTTTAGCAATATGCTTGCGCATAGCTTGCTTTGTTGGGGTAAAGCTTCTTGCCCAAGTAGGTGTATATTTTATGAATGGGCGGGCATAGCGAAGCTTTGATTGATCAGCAAAGCCTAATGCATGGCTTACACCGGAGTCTGGAATGCCAGCAACAATATCAGCTTGAACAAAGGATGAATTTGCAAGCTGTGCTCCATTGCGATAACGGCTCTCCTCAACATTGATACCCTCATATGTGGAAGCAGGGAATCCATAGTAAACATAAAAGAAAGAGCAGATTGCCATTTTTTCATATTGACCTTCAGCCAAGGTTTCATAGCCCGAATTGGAAAGTAAAACTATTTCGCCGGGTGCTAAATCCTTGATATGAGTGTAACCAAGTGTCAGAAAAGCAGAGGATTCAATTGTTACGGCATACGCATCATCCTTTTTGCCTATGCTCATAGGTGTTCTACCATAGTAGTCTCTTGCTGCATACATTTTGCCAGATTCTGTTAGGATAAGAATCGAGCAAGAGCCTTTTATCTTAGCTTGGACATTCTTTATGCCTTCAACAAATGTGTTTTTGCTATTGATTAAAGCACCAACCACTTCGGTAGGAGTAATCTCGCCAGACTGCATTGCAGCAAAGTGGTAGGAATTATCTTTTAGAAGCTCGTCAACAATTTCGTTTAAATTGGTAATTAGACCAACAGTCATTATTGCAAATTTGCCTAAATGGGAGTAGAAAAGCAACGGTTGATCATCGGTATCACTGATAGAACCGATACCAGATTTAAGCTTGTCATTTGTCATACAAATGCCAAAATCTCCCTCAAAACGTGTTCTAAAAGGAGAATTTGAAATATCGTGAATGAATCGAACAAATTTTTCACCATCCCAAAATGCCATACCCCCACGGTGTGTGCCTAGGTGAGAATGATAGTCTGTTCCATAAAATACGTCGGCTACACAATTAGCGGTAGATGTTGAACCAAAAAAACCACCCATAAAATTACTCCAAAATTTTTGTAATAAAAAGTGAGATAATTTTACTAAAATTTTGGGTGTTTGTAAAACAGAAAAGATTTCGTAATTACTAATTGCAAGGATTTTTCTAAATTGGTATAATTAAGAGAAAAATGAAGAGTTTTAATCTATTTAAATTTTGAGGATTTATGTTATATATTGTTGCTACACCAATTGGGAATTTAGGTGATATTTCTTCTAGGGCTATAGAGGTGCTAAAAGGGGTAACTGTAATAGCTTGTGAAGATACCAGGCGCACATGGCAGCTACTTTCTTCGTTGGGAATACCTCGCCCAGAGATGATTTCTTATAGAGAAGGGAATGAGGAATTTGCTGGAAATCGAATTATTGGGCTATTAAAAAGTGGCGTAGATGTGGCACTTTGTTCTGATGGTGGCTATCCAGCGATTAGTGATCCGGGGTTTAGGTTAGTCCGGTCAGTTGTGGCAGAAGGGCTAGAGCTAACAGTTATTCCTGGGGCAAGTGCAGTTAATATTTCGCTTATTATGTCTGGGCTTCCTACATCGAGCTGGACCTTTAAGGGCTTCCCACCGCGAAAGCCGGGTGCACTGCATCGTTTCTTTTCAGATGAGGCAGAGCTACCTCATACGATGATTTTGTTTGAGTCTCCATTTAGAGTTTCCCCAACCTTAAAGGCTGCACAAGAAGCATTAGGCGATAGGCAGGCTGCTGTTTGTATCGAGTTGACTAAGCTTCACGAAAGAATTGAACGTGGTTCACTTTCTGAGCTTGTAGCTAAGTTTGATGGTGTAAAAATCAAAGGTGAGGTTTCTATCGTGATTGAGGGAAAACGCCGCGAAAAAAGGAGCCATGACGATGAGTAAGCATAGAATGAAAGGGGCAGTAAAAGGGCAAGGAAGGCGTAGAAATGGCCTCCAAGAGCATCAGTCATCCAGCCCATCAGAATTTGTTGGAATAATCTCTATTGCAAGAAGTGGTAATGGCTTTGTTACACCGGAGAAGGGTGGCGAGGATGTCATGATTATGGCTAGAGATGTTGGCACAGCTTTAACAGGAGATAAGGTTGAGGTGCTAATGTCATTACCATTTCGTGGGGTTAAACGTCCTACTGGCAGAGTATTGCGTGTGGTAGAGCGGGCTCAAAGAAATATAGTGTGTACGCTTCAACAGAATGGTTCTCTATGGACAGCAGTACCAATAACACCAAATTACAAGCATACATTTAATTTGTATGATGTTGGTGCCGCAAAGCCAGGCGATAGGGTGGTTGTTCGATTTAAGGATTGGGATAATCCATATTTTAATCCAGATGCAGAGCTTGTTTCAATAATTGGTCCTGCAAGCAATCCTTCTCTTGATACTATTGCTGTGATGACGCAATATGCTTTAGAAAAGGATTTCCCTAATGAGGTGATCAATGAGGCAGAAATTGTTTCTGCCAAGCTTGAGGATTATGGGAACCGCATGGATTTGCGGGAAAAGTATATTTTTACAATAGACCCTGCCACAGCAAAAGATTTTGACGATGCTCTATCATTAGAGCTAGACACCGAAGGTAATCGAGTATTAGGTGTTCACATTGCTGATGTCTCTCACTATGTAGAGCAAGGCTCAGCATTGGATCGCGAGGCTCGTAGGCGAGGAACTAGTGTATATTTTGTTGATCAAGTAATACCTATGCTTCCAGAGCAGCTTTCTAATGGCGTATGCAGTCTTGTTCCAAACGAGGATAGGCTGGCTTTTTCTGTATTTATCACATTTAATGCTGAGGGGATAATGCTTAAGCGTAGTTTTGCTAAATCAATTATTCGCTCAAAGCTTCGCTTGACTTATGAGCAGGCACAGGAGATGATAGATACAAATGGACAATGTGAACTAGGTGATGCAGAGGGAAGACGGCTTGTTGTTGAGATAAATAAGCTTTCTCAGCAATTAAGAGAGATTCGCTTTAAGAAGCTTTCCTTGAATATTTCTGCACCTGAGTTGGAAATTTTGATGGAAAATGATGAAATGGTTGGCGTTCGCCCAGCACCTCATTTCCCTGCTCATGAGTTAGTTGAGGAGGCAATGGTTGCTGCAAATGAAGCAGTAGCAATGGAGCTTTCATCAAATAAACTACCATATATTGCACGTTTCCATGATCAGCCAGATGAGGAGAAACTTGAGGAGCTTTCTGCTTCTTTGACGATGCTTGGTATTATGGCAGGGGATTTGACGGACAATCGCAATTTGGTACGATTGTTGAAGGCAGTAGAAAATTCACCGCTTCAGTATTATGTTTCTACACTAGTTTTACGTAGTATGAAGCGAGCAGAATATAGTGCTGAGAATGAAGGGCACTTTGGTTTAGCAAAGCGTTATTATAGTCATTTCACTTCTCCAATTCGGCGTTATCCAGACTTGGTTTCACATCGGCAGCTTGCTGCTTTGTTAGCAGGGGAGCGTCAGCCATCAAAGGATGAGCTAATGGCGATTGCCGCATCATCTACAGCAACAGAGTACAATGCTGAGCAAGCTTCACGAGATTTGATAGAAATTAAGAAATATCGTTATTTAGAGCAGCTTGTAGCTTTAGATAAAGTTGGAACAAAGAATTTTGAGGCAGTAATTGTTCGTGTGGCAGAATTTGGTGTGTTTGTTGAATTGCCAGATTTACAGATAAGTGGGATGATACATTCCTCATTGCTATCAAATAAGTTTTTGCGCTATGATAAGAATCGTGAATGTCTAACAGGTGGTGGCGTGTCATTTGCTGCAGGCGATTCTTTAATGGTTTATCCTATTAAGGTTGATTTTGAGGAACGTAAGGTTGATTTTGCACTTGTTGGAGAGGATAAGGACACATCCCATCCACGGACTGTTCTTTCTACTGAGGGTGAACGCTCCAATGCTATGAGGGGCGGCCGCAAATTGAAGGAGAATGGGCGCAAGGGTAAATATGCGTCAAAATTTGAGAGCAAGCATAAAGCCTCTCACAGCAAGCGAGGGAAGCGTCGCTAAAAAAATGTAACTGAATCGGGGTGTAGCGCAGTCTGGTAGCGCGTTTGGTTCGGGACCAAAAGGTCACGGGTTCGAATCCCGTCACCCCGACCATTTTCTAAATTTCGAGTTGTGGTCATCGCTAGCTATGCGTCTGATTTGAGTAGAATCTACGCTATGTGGCAACTAATGGGGCAGATAAATGCAAATAGATGGGAAAGAAATAGCAAGTGAGCTTGAGATTATTAGAGCACTTCAAGCTGAGTCTATTGGAAAAACTGAATTTGTGGTTTTGGATAATGGGGATGATTTTATTCAAACTGCAGAGGGTTGCTTAGAATATCGTGGAAATGGGAAAAACTATAGAGCAATCCCTGAACCTATAGAAAAGGATAAAATTCAGGCTGCATTTTTATCTTATTTTCGTGGAGATGGACAATATCTTCAAGATTTTCAATGGGAAGAAATTGTTTATGAAAGTATATGGATAAAGCTAAAGAAATTATTCAAAAAAAAATCTGATTTATGAAAATAATTATGCTCATTAGTTTGGCTGGCGTTGCAGGGATGCTGGCTAGATATTCAATGGTAAAAAGGATGTCTGCATTGCCCCCAATTTTTTGTATGAAAAAGTAAATACAGTATTGCACAGCAGAATGCATCAAAATAGGTGGATTTAGTTTGTCTTTTCACAAAAGAAAATAGTCTTTGAATTTGAAAAAATACTATTCGTGGAGTATTAAGAGAAGGTTGGAGCTTCCCCTCCGCCTGACTGTAACATGAGTATAGGTGATTATCTGCTGGCTGATTATAATACTCTAGCGCCATCGGCTGTTACAACAATTAAGTCCTCAATGCGAACACCGCCAGTTGCAGCATAATATAGCCCTGGCTCTATTGTTACAACCATATTGCTCCGCAGGATGTTGTCGGCAACAGAAATTCGCGGCTCTTCGTGAATTTCCAGACCAACACCATGCCCAGTACTATGGAAGAAGCCTTCTGGTCCATTTTCCCCATGTTCGGTCATAAACCCATTCTTTTCAAATAACTGGCAAATGGATTTATGGATGCGGCTTGCTACAACGCCATCATGAACCTTGCGAATAGCACTGTCATGTGCCTTTTTTACAATGTCATATTGTCGCTTTTGCTCTGCAGTAGGTGTGCCGTTCATAAAGGTCCTAGTCATATCTCCCCAGTAGCCAGTAGAAAGGCTTCTTGGGAAGATGTCAACAACAATCCATTCATTCGCATAAAGCGGTCCATGCCCTTCTTCATGCGGATTGACACCTTGAAGCCCTCCTGCAACAATTGTTCCCTCGTCAATGCAATCGTTTTCCATGCATACCATTCGAATTTTATGTCGAACTACTTCGGAGCTAAGAATTGTTCCGTCTGGTAAAACAAGCTCGCCAGTGCTTGATGGGTGTGCAGAGGCAATTAATTTTCCTGCAGCATCCATTGCTAGGTGAGTTACCTTTTGCACTGCGGCAATTTTCTCTATTTCTTCTTCTGTTTTAATTACCCTCATTTTCGGAATAATGTCTTCTTCAGAAACAAGAACAGGAAATTTAAAATGGTTATATAAATCCCAAACAATGCCGTAAGGGAAAGAGTACTCACAAGTTGCTTCGTCGTAATTATGGGTTTTACCATACAAAGCAATGCATTCAACTAAACTAATATGTTTACCAAATAGTGACTTAGGGGTATGTACTGTACAATTCTTTGCTTGCTCTAATGCACGCCCATATTCTAAATCGCTAACAATTAATGTGACCTCATTCTTATCAATAATAACAAGAACATCATCTGGGGCAGTAAATCCAGTGAGGTATCTTATTGCTGGCTCTGTTTTTTCATTTCCATAAAGAAGATGCATTGCTTTGCCTTGTGTGTTTATTTGTTACCCAGATCGTGAATTAGTAATCCACTACGAAGCTTTGGCTCAAACCATGTGCTTTTTGGTGGCATTGTCTGACCAGCATCGGCAATAGCCATCATTTGCTCAATAGTTGTGGGGTACATCGCAAATGCAACTGCTGCGGCACCAGAGTCAACATTTTTCACTAGCTCGCCATTGCCACGAATGCCACCAACAAAGAATATTCTCTCGTCAGTGCGTGGATCACCAATTCCTAGAATTGGAGCAAGTAAATCCTCTTGTAGGCGGCTTACATCAAGCTGAGCTACTGGATCAGCTGTGTCTACCTTGTCTAGACTCCATGTTAGCTTGTACCATTGCTTCCCAATATACATAGCACATGAGCATGAGCCAGCTAACTCTGGTGCGTCAATCTTTTCCAAAGTAAAGTTCTTCTCAATCTTACTTAGAAATTCTGATTCACTAAGACCATTTAAATCCTTAACACAGCGATTGTATGGAAGAAGCTTGAGCTGCGATGCAGGGAATAAGCAAGCCATAAATCTATTGTATTCTGCCTTAATGTCAAAATTCTCTCCAGCTGCATTGCGCTTCTCCATTCCTGCACGGAAGGATGCTGCTGAACGATGATGCCCATCTGCAATATATGCTTTAGGTACAGCTTCAAATGCAGTTATAAGCTCTGAGGTCTTCTCAACAATCCACACAGTATGACCGATGCCGTCTTCTGCCACAAAATCATAAACTGGATCTTTTTTACATTCCTCGGCAACAAGCTTGTCGATTTCAGGTAAATCACGGTATGTTAGAAATACTTGCCCAGTATTTGCATTAGTTGTGAGAATATGTGTTAAGCGATCCTCTTCCTTATCCTTGCGAGTTTTTTCGTGGCGAAGGATAATGTTGTTTGCATAATCATCAATCTCACAGCAAGCAACTACAGATGTTTGCTTGTGTTCACCCATTTGCTGACGATAGATGTAAAGCTTGGCTTCTGATTCCTGCTTCATAAGGTTGTTTTCAATTAAGCCTGCAAGATTTTCAGCTGCCTTTGCATATATAGGTGCAGTATGAGGGTCTGTACCTTTAGGAAAATCTATTTCAGAACGTACGACATGCAAGAAAGAGTGTGGCTTTCCCTCAGCCATAGCAAATGCTTCTTCTGTGTTCATTACATCGTAGGGCAGAGAAGCAATAGCCTTCTCATTGCCTTCTGTTGGGCGGATTGCGGCAAATGCAGAAATTTTCATTTCAAAGTCTCCTTGTTATATGAAATATTATTCTTCGTAGATTTCTGTTGAAAGAGTCCAAGCTTCACCAGGTGCAACAAATTTTGCATCTTTTGTAATGTTGCAGGTCTCAACGCAAACCATTGTCAGATATCCGTCATTATTATAGTCTGCCATTGCTGCAGCTTTATTTATCCATGGATTCCAAACAACAGAGGTGCTGCTGTTTGATTTTTTTACAACAATTCTTCTCGAATTACCCTTATCATCAATCAAAGCAGTGCCAGAAAAATCTTCGTAAATTCTATCAACCTCACAATTGAAATCTATGTTGCCGGATTGCTTACAATTGATTTCTGTTGCTCCTGGCACTGTGTCAATATAGTTTACGCCATCTAGACCAAGAACTTCTGTCTGCTTAATGTCTGCAACAGCGAAATAGGTGTGCATTGCTTGAGTAATTCTCATTGGAGCAGAGCCGGTATTAAATGTTGTCAGATTTAGTTTTAGTGTTTTGCCGACAACAACTTCAAGCTCTAGCCTAAAGGAATAAGGGTAGAGCTTCTGTGTTTCTGCTGTTGAAAATAGGACTAGAGTTACAGCTGTTGTGCTTTCATCGATATAGTTGACATCCTTTATTGTCCAATCTTCAGAGCGGGCAAACCCATGTTGAAGTGCTGCACCAGGGTTTTCATCTGGATTTGGTTTGCCGAACCAAGGCCAGCAGATAGGGATACCACCACGAATTGGCTTGTTTTTCTCAAAGATAGAGTCTGTGCTCATCCAAAGAATATCTTTGCCAGTAGCTTTAGGGATGAAGGATGACACATGTGCACCGTGTAAATAAATGGTAGCAATAGCAGCTGCATTTTCAATAACAACGACTGGTAAATCTCCGTTACCTTTTTTTAATTGTACTGTTGAATTCATAGAAAGACCTCACTGATTAGGTTGTTTTTTGAATATATTTTACCATTAAAAGCAATTCTAGTTCAATCTAAATTCGGCATTAAATTGATGAATTTGATGTTGGTTATCTAGTGCTGTGAGTGATAAGGACTTTAGACATAGGATTTTAGACTTCAAGAATGCACCAGCAATCAATCAGGATTGCTTGCGTGATGGCTAGAAGTGTGAGGTTTTCTTGCAGAGACGCAGAGACAAATTTTGGAGATGTTTTAGGGTGTTGAGGGCAGATACTCAACACTACGATGGCTTGAGGATAGATCTACAACCCTACGACACACTATATTTATTTTTTTACCACTGAGGGTGGCAAAGGCGCCCAGTGCTTCAGTCAGGGGCGAGAGGTGAAGGAGGTAAGCCTAAGCGATAGCGTCTTTCAACAAATTCTCAATATCTAGCGTCTAATGTTAAGTATCTGTCTTATTGAATGTTAAAGTAGTGCGAGACTTATCGCTTTTGTGTATGTTTAGGCTAGGGCAATTCGCTGTAATAATTAACAATTACCTGTCAATAAATTAAGGTTCAATGAAAAACTCTATTTTACAAGGCATAATTGCCATAATTTTTATTGACTTTTTCACCTATTTTTAGCAAACTATTATGAAAAAGATTTTGCATTAGAACACGCAGTTTTTTAAACCGTCTTTTAAGGAAAAAAGTTATGAGTTCTACCGATAATTCACAAGCACCTGAGGCAAATACAGTAAATATCCCTCAAAAAGTAAAACAACAACATAGTAAAGCTGTTGCAGCTATGGAGCGTGGAAATTTTGATACAGCAGTAGCATTGTTTTATTATTGTGTCCAACAATGCCCGGAATTTTCTGCTGCCCGCCGCAATTTGAGAATGGCTGAAATTGCCTCATTTAAGCAGAAAAATCCTGGCAAAAAGGCTGCTTCTGCTCATCAAATGGCAACGCTAGGTGCTATGTTCACACAAATGAAAATACCTAGCTTACTCAAATCTGGTAAAGTGGCAGATGCACTTGCTATTGTTGAGGAGATGCTAAAAAAAGATCCATTAAATGTGGGATTTCTAAAGCTTTACTCAAAGGTTGCTCTTGCTGCAGGTCTAGGTGATTCAGCGGTTATGACTCTTGAGCTTGCTAAAGAGCATGTTGAGGTAAAGGATTTAGGCACAGTTGTTGAAATGCTTGGACGCCTTCTATTTGATTTAAAGCGCTATAAGGAAGCAGGACCATATATTGAGCAAGCATCACGCCTAAAGCCAAATAATTCAGAGCTAATGAAGATGTCTAAGGATTGTGCTACCTTGGCAACAATCAATAAGGGCTGGGATGCTTCAGAAAAGGACAAGGACTGGCGTACAGCACTTGGCAATAAGGAAGAGGCTGTTAAGCTTGAACAACAGAATAAAATGGTTAAAACAGCTGATGATGCTGATGCTCTTATTGTAGAAACAATGCAGAAGCTTGAAGCTGAGCCTCGCAATATGAACTACTATTTTGCTTTGGCAAATCTTTACTCTCAACAGAAGCGCTATGATGAAGCACTTGGTGTATTCAATAAGGCTCGTGAATTTGCTCCTGCAGACCCAGAGCTAGATCGCCGTACAGCTGCACTTACAATTGAGAAATTTAATTACGAGATTGCCCAGCTTCAAGCTGCCGGTGATGAACAAGCCGTTGCAGATAAAACAACAGAGCGCGATCAATTTGAGTTTGATGATATCTCAGCACGCGTTGGGCGCTATCCAAACGATTACCACCTACGCTATGAGTTAGGTATGCAGTATCACAAGCATGGCTACTATGATGATGCTATTGGTCAGCTGCAGCTCGCTATCAAGAGCCCTAAGGATAAAGTTTCTGCTTTGTATCATTTAGGCCTTTGCTTCCGCAACAAAGGCTTGTTAGATATGGCAGTAAGCCAGCTTGAGCAAGCAATTGAACTTCTTCCTTCTATGAATGAAGAAAAGATGAATATCTACTACCTCATGGGTGAAATTAGTGAGGAAGAGGGTAATATCGATGAAGCAGCTAAGTACTTCAAAGAAATTTACCGTGTGGATGTTCGTTTCCGTGATATTTCACAACGCATTGATAAGATTTATGCAGCACAGAGAGCTGCTAAGGAAAAGGCAAATCAATAATGAAGCTTTATGTAAATCATGTGTTTTGCTTATCTGTTGTTGGCTTGTTATGCTCCGGTTGTGTTAGTGATGGCACCTTCTTTGGGCAAAGCAAGCAGCAGCAACAGCAAAAGCAGTTAGAACAACGCAAGCAGCAAATGGCTGTTATAAATCGTGATAATCGTATCACTGAACTAGAAAATTCGCTTGTTCTTCTTCGGTCGGATTTTGAATCCTTGAGTAATGCTATTGCAGTACAAAATCAGCGTGTAGCAGAGCTTGAGGCTCGTATAGCAAGTGAGAGTAATGGCAGAAATGCAGATATTACTGCTATTAATCGTGAGCTTGAAATGCTTGCCTCATCACAAAAGCAATTAACTGCTAGCGTGGATGCAATTCCTAAAAATATAACAAAGCTATTATCTGAGCAAGAGAAACAGATAATGAGTCAGGTTGATTCAAAGGTTGCCGCTGTAAAGAGTAGCATTGGCTCTCGCTCCTCATCATCCTCTAGGTCTCGTGTTAATTATAATGGACCTTGCTATGAGCATGTAATTGAGTCTGGAGAGACAATTTCTGAAATTGCTCAAGCTTATGGTGTTACAACAAAGGAGATTATGGAGGTGAACAACATTCAAAATGCTGCTCGTATCCAAATCGGACAAAAGCTATACATTCCTAAACATTAGTTTTTTTATTTAATAATTATATTTATAGAGAGGTCAAATAAATGAGTGTTCCATTCAATATTGATTTAAACGGTAAAGTTGCAGCTGTTACTGGCGGTGGTGGTGTGCTTTGTAGCTGTATGGCTAAGTCACTCGCTGAATGTGGTGCAAAGGTTGCAATTTTAGATTTGCGCTTGGAGGCTGCAGAGAAGGTAGCTGATGAAATTAATGCAGCAGGCTTTGTTGCTAAGGGATATGCATGTAATGTGCTTGAAAAGGCTAGCCTAGAGGCAGCAAATGCAGCAATAGAAGCTGATTTTGGTGCTATTGATATTCTTGTAAATGGTGCTGGCGGTAATCATCCAAAAGGCACAACCTCAAATGAGTTTATGACTCCAGAGGACTTAGAGACAATTAAAGAAGGCTTTACAACCTTTTATGAGCTAGACCCATCTGGCGTTCAGTTTGTATTTAATTTGAACTTCATCGGCACATTGTTGCCTACACAAGTATTTTCAAAGGCAATGGCTAAAAAGGGAGAGGGTACAATCATCAACATTTCATCAATGAATGCATTTACTCCACTAACAAAGATTCCTGCATACAGTGCAGCAAAGGCTGCTGTAAGCAACTTTACACAGTGGCTAGCTGTTCATATGGCAAAGGTTGGTATCCGCGTTAATGCAATTGCACCTGGCTTCTTCTTGACAGATCAGAATCGTACTCTTCTAACAAATCCAGATGGTAGCCTAACTCCTCGTGCAAATAAAATTATTACAAACACTCCAATGGGTAAATTTGGTAAGCCAGAGGATTTGACTGGTGCATTGCTATGGCTGGCAGATTCTAAGGGAGCTGCATTTGTAACTGGTATCGTTGTTCCAGTTGACGGTGGCTTTAGCTCATACTCAGGAGTCTAATCCGAGATTTCATAAAATAAAATATAATTTTATTAACCCATTTTTATATAACAAATACAAATTTTCAGGTAAATAACGATGTTAGATATTAAACTTATCAGAGAAAATACAGAGGCAGTATGCAAAGGCTTAGAGAGCCGCGGAGCAGATACTGGAGCAATTGAAAAAATTCTAGCACTTGATGTGCGTCGTCGCGAGCTTCTAGCACAAACAGAGGAACTAAAGAGCAAGCGTAATACGGTTTCAAAGGAAATTGGTATGCGTAAAAAGGCTGGTGATGATACCACAGAAATCCAGGCAGAAATGCGTGCTGTTGGTGAAAAGATTGCTGAGCTTGATAAAGAGCTCGCTGATGTAGAGCAGGAGCAGCGCAATCTTCTATTGTGCTTACCAAACCTACCTGCTCCAGGCGTTGTTCCTGGAGGAAAGGAAGCAAATGAGGTTATCTCTGTTTATGGTGAGAAGCCAACCTTTGATTTTACACCAAAAAATCATGTTGACCTTTGCACAGATTTAGGTCTTATTGATTATGAGCGTGGTGTTAAGATGGGTGGCAATGGCTTCTGGCTATATCAGGGCGATGGTGCTCGCCTAGAATGGGCTCTTTTGACATATTTTATTCAAGAGCATATTAAGGATGGTTATACATTTATTTTGCCTCCACACATGCTTACTTATGAGTGTGGTTTGACTGCTGGTCAGTTCCCTAAGTTTGAAGAGGATGTCTATCGCCTAACAGAGGAGGGCTTCCACTTTATGCTTCCAACTGCTGAAACAGCTCTTATAAATATGTATCGCGATGAAATCTTAAGTGAGGCAGATTTGCCAAAACGTTTATTTGCATATACTCCATGCTACCGCCGTGAGGCAGGTACTTATCGTGCAAGTGAGCGTGGTATGATTCGTGGTCACCAGTTTAATAAGGTTGAGATGTTTGGCTACACAAAGCCAGAGGATAGCGAAGCAATGCTTCAGGAGCTAATCCGTAAGGCTTGCAAGCTTGTTGAGGGGCTTGGTATTCACCATCGCCTTGCAAAGCTTGCTGCTGGCGATTGCTCTGCTTCTATGGCAACAACCTATGATGTTGAGTTATGGCTTCCTAGCATGAATGAGTATAAGGAATGCTCTTCTGTATCAAATGCTATGGATTACCAAGCACGTCGTGGTAATATCCGCTTCCGCCGTGAAGCTACAAAGAAGACAGAGTTTGTTCACACTCTTAATGGTTCTGGCTTGGCAACTAGCCGCTTGATGCCAGCTATCGTTGAGCAGTATCAACAAGCAGATGGTTCTATCAAGATTCCTGATGTTCTTGTCCCTCTAATGGGTGGTCAAACCGTAATCACAAAGAAATAATTGCTTGTGAAGTTCTTTTAGCAAATATTGATGGCGGTGGTGAGCATAAGGCTTCGCCGCCGCCATTCGCTTTTGATTAGGTAATAGGTTATAGGGAATAACGAATAGATTAGGTAAAGATAAAATATATTTGTGTTTTATCTAGATTGTTTTAAAACCGATTTTTGCTTTATACGATGATTGAAGTAGAAGAATTAGAAAATAGAATTGCTGCTCTTAATAAGGGCGTAGCTGAAATGCTTGTCTATCTAGAGATTGAGAAACGACGCAAAATCCTCGCTTCGCTAGAAGAGGAAGCTGCCTCTCCAGAATTTTGGAATAATCAGGCTAAGGCAAAGGAAAATATTGATGCCTCTAATGTGCAAAAGGCAGTGCTAAAGCCTTATGCAGAGCTAGAGGGCTTTGTTTCTGACGCCTCTGTTATGCTTGAACTGGCTTCTCTTGAAGATGATGATGCCTCTAAAGCTACTGCATTTGCCGAGGTGGAAGAGCTTCTTAATAAGGGTGAACAAGCCTATGAAAGACTAAAGCTTCAATCTCTTTTAACGGGTCCATTGGATCGCAGCAATGCATATCTTTCTCTTCATGCTGGTGCGGGTGGTACAGAGTCCTGCGATTGGGCAAGTATGCTTATGCGTATGTATCAACGCTATTGTGAAAATGTTGGCTATAGTGTTGAGGTTGTTGATTTGTCTCCCGGTGAAGAGGCTGGTATTAGTGCTTGTACGCTTTATATACAAGGTCCCAATGCCTATGGCTTTATGAAGGCAGAGCGTGGAGTACATCGACTTGTCCGCATTAGCCCTTTTGATTCAAATAGCCGCCGCCATACATCATTTGTTTCTTGCGATGTTATTGCAGAGCTTAATGACGATATTGATGTTGATATTAAGGAAGAGGATTTGGAGGTATCAACCTTCCGTTCCGGTGGTGCTGGTGGTCAGCATGTTAATAAGACAGACTCTGCAATCCGCATCCGACACATCCCTACAGGTATTGTGGTTTCCTGTCAGGCAGAGCGCTCGCAGCACAAGAACCGCGCTAAGGCTATGAGTGTCTTGAAGGCGAAGATTTATGAGCTTGAGCAAGATAAAAAGCGCGAGGCGATGGAAAAATTTTATGGCGATAAAGGTGCTATTGCATGGGGAAGCCAGATTCGTTCTTACGTGCTTCAGCCATATACAATGGCAAAGGATTTGCGTACTGGTATTCAGACAGGTAATACACAAGCCGTACTTGATGGCGATATTGGTAAGTTTATTGAGGGTTGGCTAAAGTGGAAGAGTGCTGGTGGTGTGCCGGTGAAGGGTAATGTAGCAGACGATGATGATGGAGAGTAATTATGGCATATAATAGCATGACCGGCTTTGGCTCAGGCACAGCAAATGGTGCTGGCTTTGTTGTTACAGTGGAGCTGTCTTCAGTAAATCGTAAGCAGCTTGATCTGTCAATCTCGATGCCATCCTCATATACAAATCTCGAAGGGATTTGTAAGGATATATTAAAGGATGCATTTTTGAGAGGTCGCATCAATTGTAAGGTGCAGGTGCAACAGCTCTCAAGTGCTGCTGCTATTACAGATATCCCTGAAGATTTTTTAGCTTTTTTAAATGGGCTTCGGCAAACAGCAGCGAAGTTAGGCATAGAGGATGATATTACTCTTTCAACAATTGTGAAAAGCCCAGTATTAACTGGTATGTTGTCTCCAGCAATTAAAGTAGAGGAGGTCGAGCCAGTACTCAAGGAAGCAACAATTCAGGCGATTGCAGCACTAAAGCAAATGCGTGAAACTGAGGGTGCTTCTCTTGCAAAGGATCTCTTAGCAAGAGTTAATGAGCTAGAGCAATGTAGGGCAGAGATTGTGCGTATTGCACCTACTGTGCCACAGCTTTATAAGGAGCAGCTATTGAAGCGACTAAAGGAACTTGAGGTAGAGGTTGCTGTTGACGATGCTTCCTTAGCACGTGAATTGGCTTTCTTCGCTGATCGCTGTGATATTTCTGAGGAATATACTCGTCTCTCAACTCACTTTGAACACTTTGCAAAACTACTAAATGCTGATGAGCCTGCAGGTAGAAAGCTTGATTTCCTCTGCCAAGAAATGAATCGCGAAATAAATACGATAGGTTCAAAGGCAAATAATTCGGACATTTCTCTTATTGTGATAGATATGAAATCAAAGCTTGAGGCTATTCGAGAGCAAGTTCAGAATATTGAGTAGGATTATTATTACATCCATACCTCTTATGACCGTACTTATCACATCCTAAGCCGTGGTTTGTGAATGCTCGGTTGAGGAAATTAATTGCTTTGTAAAAGGGTGCTGCGGAAGCTTGAATATTGCATCGGATGTGCCTTGTTCAACAAAAATGCCTTCTTTCATTACTGCTATTTTGTCTGCAATGCGTTTGACTAATGAAATGTCATGCGTAATAAAGATATATGTAATGGATAGCTTTTGCTGTAGCTCCATAAGTAGGTTTATTACCTGTGCCTGAACTGATACGTCAAGCGCAGAAACTGGCTCATCACAAATAATAATTTCGGGCTTCATAGCTATCGCTCTAGCAATAGAAATTCGCTGTAGCTGTCCTCCAGAAAATTCATTTGGATATCGATGTAGAGCATCCTCTGGCAACCCCACAGATTTTATCATTTCAAGAGCATAATTTTCACGCTCTTTCTTTGTTATTATCTTATGAGAGAGCGGCCCCTCTGTAATGATATCAAGAATGGACATTCTTGGATTTAAAGAAGAAAATGGATTCTGGAAAATCATTTGGATTGAGCGATGCTCTTGCTTTGTTCTCTTGGAGGTAAGAGTCTTCCCATTTAAATGCAAACCACCCTGGTCAAAAGGGAGTAGCCCTGCAATTATCCTTGAAAGGGTTGTTTTACCACAGCCAGACTCTCCAACAATGGCAAAGGTTTCTCCTCGTTTAATATCAAAGGTTACGCCATTTACTGCTTTTACCTGTTTAAAGGCTTTAGAAATAGACCGAACAGATAAAATTGGCTCGTCTTTTGCATCATTATTAGTAGTAGGAACTTCTTCAATTAAATTTGAAGAGGAAAGCCTTGTCTTTTCATCAGAAAATTGTTGTTTAATACATCTACATAGCTGATTTTCTCCGTTTAATGTAGAAGTAGCCAGCTCGGGATGCTCTTCGAAGCATGGTGGTGTTGAAAAACGGCAACGAGGAGCAAAACGGCACCCTGATGGATATGATGTAGGAGAGGGAACAGATCCAGGTATTGTTGAAAGCTTTTCTCCTTTTGAACCACTAGATGGCATTGCTGCCAAAAGAGCCTTTGTATACGGATGGGCAGGATTTGAAAATATGCTGTCTGTCGACCCTGCTTCAACAATTTCCCCAGCATACATAATTATTAGTTTGTTACACAATTCTTTTACAATTGAAATGTTGTGTGTAATAAGAAGCATTGCAGTCTCTTCTTTTTTTACATTTTTCATTAGCTCAAGAATTTGACGCTGGATGGTTACATCAAGTGCAGTAGTTGGCTCATCAGCGATGAGTAGCTTAGGCTCTAGAAGGAGAGTGGCGGCAATCATTGCTCTCTGTTGCTGCCCACCAGATAATTGAAATGGATAGGCATCGATGCAACGCTCAGGTAGACCGCATTTTTTTAGCATTTCTTGTGCTTTTATCAATGCATCCTTTTTTGAGATTTTTGAGTGAAGTCGTAATCCTTCAGTAAGTTGGTTTCCTATCTTGTGTAAAGGAGAGAGGGCTGTCATTGGATCTTGAAATACAACACCGATTTCTGTTCCTCTAAGCCTACGAAGCTCTTCCTTTGGGAGTGTTGTTAGTTCCTTACCTTCAAACAATATTGAACCAGAAACAAACCGTCCTGGAGGTGAAGGAACAAGTCTAGGAATACTCATAGCAGTTACAGATTTGCCACAACCAGATTCCCCAACAATGCCTAATATGTCACCCTTTTCTATGGAGAATGATACCTCATCAACAGCATGGGCAACACCTGCTGGTGTGTCAAAATATACCTTTAAATTATTTATTTCTAATAATGCCATGCCATTTACTCCATTTTTGAATATGGCTTAGGATCAAGAGCATCTCTTAGCCCCTCACCAATAAATACGCCAAGCAGCATAACAACAAATAAGGCTAAGGATGGATAGAAAATTAGCCACCAAGCATTTCGAAAGGCTTGTGCTTGCTGTAATAAAGCACCCCAGCTAGCTGCCGTATCTGGCATTCCAAAGCCAAGATAGTCAAGCATAGCTAATGAACCGACAGCTCCAACAAGGGCAAATGGAAGCAATGTTATCAATGGTGTAAGTGCATTTGGCAAGATATGAACAAGCATTATGCGTGTACGGGATAGCCCTAAACAACGAGCTGCATCAACAAATTCCCTGCCGCGTAATCTTAGAAATTCAGCTCTGACGTATGCTGCAGTTCCAGCCCAATTAAATATTGCATAACAAAATAGGAGTAAGCCAAAGCTTCTTCCTAATGTGTTTCCTAGTAGAATAATGATATAGATAAAGGGAAGGGCGCACCAAATTTCTGTTAACCGTTGTCCTGTAATATCCACCCAACCAGCGAAGAAGCCTTGAATTGCTCCAGCGATTATACCTATAAGCATGGTTGAAACAACAAGAATTATTCCAAAAGAGAGAGCGGTTCGCATTCCATAAATAATTCTTGCTAAAACATCTCGACCTGCTGCATCAAAGCCAAATGGGTGACCAGAGATAGGTCTAAATGGCCAAGTGACATCTTCCATACTGATACGTAGCTCTGCAATGGGGCTGCCTATCGAATCTTTTATTACTATTGGGTTTATATAGTGACCTTTGATTGCTTGTATTAGCGATGCATGAATTTGGGAGGCTTGTTCCTTTGAAATATATTTACCAAAATCTTCAGTAGTTAGGATGGAATCGAGCTTTTCAAGGGATTGGTCAATATAAATATGCTGTGAGAGAATAGGTGAATTTTTGTTAATGATTATGCTAAAGTCTGTTGGAGGAGTAGCTCTGGGGGAAAAGCTTGGAAGGATAAAATCTGTTGAAGCATCATATTTTATGGTGATAGTTTCGTGCGGCTGGTTTGCTTTCCTTGCACCAATACCGTTCTCAAATTTTTCAAGAGGGATTTTCGCTATCATGCTAGAAAGGGTATTAGTATTACCTGTTGCATAAATTAGCGTGTTGTCTTGCCCAAATTTTGCAAAAATAGAGCTATAAAGAGGCTTTACCTCAATGATGCAATTGCAATGTTTTTTTAGATCCTCAGTAGAAAAGATGGTATCAGCACTAGCTCGATGGATCGGGTATATTGCCCAGGTGTTTTGTGGCAGGGTGGAGAGGTTAGTTGCACGAGTATGCTTCCCATTTCCCCAGAGCTGGTCTTCTGTATATGTTTTGTATGCTGGGAAAAATATGCCTTGACTTGTCTTTAGGATGATTGGTTTGTCATTGCATAAAATTTCAGCAAATAGGCTTATGACATAAAGCAAGACTAGTAGGCATAGCGACACCATGCCACGCTTGTGCTTTCGGAATTTATTCCAGCTACGATTTTTTATTGTTTCAGCCTTATTCATTACTTGTTTGTAAATTTAATTCGTGGGTCAATAATTACATAGCATAGGTCAGATAATACCTGTCCAAGAAGCCCTAGAATTGATGTGAGTGATAAAATACCCATAAAAACAGGATAGTCGCGGGTCTCAATTGCTTCAAGAGAAAGAAGTCCCATACCAGGAATTTCAAAAACCTTTTCAATAACCACAGAGCCGGCAAACATAATCGTTAGGATGCCTCCAAAACCTGTTGCGATAGGGATTAGTGCGTTACGTAGAGCATGGTGCCATACTGCATAGCGACGCGTTGCTCCTTTAGAAAGAACTGTTCTTATGTAATCGCTTGAGAGTTGGTCAAGGAGTGAATTTTTCATAAGAATTGTTAATACAGCAAAGCTGCCGATAATATAGCAAAGAACAGGTAAAAACATATGTACTAGTCTGTCTTTAAATAGAGCAAACCCACTGAGAGCTGTGGCAGTGTCAGACTCAAAGCCACCCAATGGAAAAATGTCAAAGAGAGTATCTACTGTGCCACAAAATATGAGCTTTAGTAGCATGCCGAAAGCAAATGCTGGAATCGCATAACCTATAAAAACAATTACAGACGAAGATAAATCGAAAATTGTTCCATGCCTAAGGGCTTTGGCTATACCCAGTGGAATACAAATTAAGTAGCTGAGCACAAAACCAGTAATACCAAACCATAGAGAAATTGGGATACGGTCACAAATCAGCTCCCAAGCAGTTTTATCAGTAAATTTATAGGAATGCATTTTCATTCCAATACAATCATCAATGAGCCATTTTTTATAACGAACCCAGATAGGCTTATCAAATCCATAATATTGAATAAGTTCTTGGCGTAGGGTATCAGTAATTGGCTGATTATTTGAGGTTGCGTGATTTGTGGCTGTGGGAGCAGCGTTTGCACCCCCGTCCATACCTCTCATTGCCATAAGGTGCTGCTCAATTGGTCCTCCTGGCACAAATTGAGTAAGGCCAAAGCAAAGAATTGTTATGGCTAAAAATGTTGGAATTATAAGGAGTATTCGTTTTAAGAAGTAAAATAGCATTTTTTTTGAAATTTTTATTGTAACACTATGAATAATAGTGGTAATTATAATACAACAATAGTTGCTCGTGCAACTACTAATTCTTGAAAATAGGTTCATGAAAAGACAAACTAAATGCAATTAGATAGTGCGATAGACTAAATGCAATATTTAACACAGAAAGGCGTTGCATTTAGTTTGTCTTATGACCAGACAAAAAATTATTCCTTGTCTCTATAGTTAATTGTATGGTAAAATTACAAAAGAAAGTGAAGATGATTTTGTGGTGATTGTCTCTCTCTTTTTTAATTAAATACGCGGGAAAGGTGATATGAAAAAAATAATCAAGTTCTTTTTAGTTTTAGTTGTTGCAAGTGTTGGTGCTTTATCCCTTGCAGATGTGCCAAATGCCTATGATTTAAAGCCATTGGTAATGAAGGCTTATGGCGTTCGCACTGCTGGTGCAACATCTCCAACAACAATCTGTCTAGTCATGGGATGCTCTTGGACACACAATGCTTTTGATGCAAGAAGCTATCGAATTACTTCAAAGGATGATCCTAATTATGCTTATGAAAAGTTTGTCCAGCCAACCGCTTGTAAAAAGCTTTCTCATGAGCTAGAGTTTGAGGTGCCAAATAACCATGGACTCCCCACGGGTGGTGATGTTACAAAACTAATGCGCTCTGTCATTGAATTGACGGTTCCTTATCCATTGATAGAGGGCAAGCGTTATTCTGTAATCGCTCAAGGCGTAAATGATTTGATGGCAACATCTGGTTGTGCAGCTCACACATTTACTTACTCTGCCACAAAGCCATTTAATCCAAAGGATTCAGCACTTGCTTCACAAATGGTAGGCCTTCGCACTATGCGTAGTGTTGGTAATGGAATCTTTTTGCTAGAATTCGGTGCTGGATATTCTCCTAATGGAGGAAATGATTTAACCGCATATTCATTTACTATCAATGGCAGAACAATAAAGCCAGAAGCAATGGGTCGTAGAACAAGATTAGATGTTTACTATCCTCAAGGCTGGCCTTACAAAGGCTTGTTAATGCACGACGTATTTGTCCAGCTGCCTATAAAAATTAAAAATGGCGACAAGCTTACTGTTACAGTTAAAGATAGCGTAACTGCAGGTAATCGTACTGCAACTCTTGATTTTGATACAACCTCGTCTAAACTAACAGCTTTTTCTGATGCCATCCAGGTAAATCAAATTGGATATATTCCTAATGGAGCTAAATTTGCCTATATTGGCCGTTGGTTAGGCTCTTTCCCGGAGTATAAGCTTTCTTCTCCAAGCTCAACATATTCAGCTGGCTCCAGTCGCTATGAGCAGGGTCCAGTGGATTATAATGCTTCTGGAAGTGCCTCTGTTCAAAAGGTAACAAATAAAAAGCCAGACGATTGTTCGCTAAAATTTGATACAGCACCTAACTTCAAGATTTGTGATGCAGCATCACATCGTGTTGTATACACAGGCAAGTCAAAGCAGGTTGGCTATGCAGGAAAGCCTGATTTTAAAATCAATCATGCTGGAAGCGATACTTACGAGTTAGATTTTTCTGATTTCAAATCATCTGGTACATATTATATTGTGGTTGATGGAGTAGGACGTAGCTTTGATTTTGAAATTAGTCCTTCTGTATATGAGAAAGCATTTAAAGTGCAGTCATTTGGTGTCTTTGTTCAGCGCTGTGGACAGAAGTTAGATGCACCATATTCATACTGGCAGAGAATAGCATGCCACACTAAAGGTGTTGCAATTACAGATATTGTACCAAATGATACACGTAATCTGGGGCTATTGAGAAGCTTTGCTGAACAACATTCAGATTCAGAAATGCGCAAGCTTCCAATTCGTGGCGGACATCACGATGCTGGTGACTACAATCCACGCTCACATCTTGATGTTGCTCAAGTGTTGCTTCTTGCTTATGAGCTTGCACCGCAGAAATTCTATGATGGACAGCTTAATATTCCAGAAAAGGCTAATGGAATCCCAGATATTGTGGATGAAGCATTATGGTCAATTCGTCTTTGGAATGGCTTGTATAATGATGATGGGTCTGTTTATGATGGAACAGAATCGAATGGTGATCCAAACTTCTTCCAAACTGTTGAATTAGATCCATTGGGAGATTTTGCTTGGGGTAAATCCTCTCGTGCTGCACTAAATTATGCTGCTGTAATGGCTCGTGCTGCTCGTATTTTGAAGAAATGCAGAATTACCCAGCAGCCTGATTATCCAAATCCTGAAGAGAAAGCATATCAGCCTACATTAAGTGCTGACGCATATCTTGCTCGTGCTAAAAAGGCTTTTGAGTGGGGTTACTCAAATATGAATGGTACAAATGGCGATAAGCTTGGCTTAAAGGAAAATTGTACATCATATTTGGTTTATGCAGCTGCTGAGCTTTTTAGCACAACTGGCGAAGAAAGATATCACGATATAGTTAAGCAAAAGTCACTATGGGCAACACAAGAAAAGGTCGCTCTAGTCCAAAACGGGCAAGGAGATCTTTCTTGGGCTGCATATTGTTATGCTTTTATTCCTGATGGTAAAGCTGATCCTGTAATAAAGAAGCGTGCAATTAACTCAATAAAGGATGAGGCAGATTCTTATATCTGGGGCTCCAAGCAAATGGCTTATAAGTTTATCCGCCACCCATGGGCACCTATCTCCTGGGGAACAGGTAGCTTTGAAAGCTATTGTATGCCAATCATCGCAATGTGGGGATTAACTCATGAGCAGCAATATTATGATTGGATGATTAGGACCTGCGATAATACACTTGGTGCAAATCCAATGTGTATCTCTTGGATTGTAGGGCTAGGTGAGCGCACAGTTCATGCTCCTCTTCATAATAGCCGCTATAGCCCTTCTGGTATGCCAGTAGCTGGTCAGCAGGTCGAAGGTCCATATACAAAAGTAGGTGGCTATAATGTTAAAAATACTTTTTATCCTGCTCCAGTAGATAACGCTCCTGTGGCTGTATTACACAATTTCGTAGATGCTCATTTTGCGATTGCAATGGATGAAGGTGTTGTAAATAACCAAGCAAAATCAATGGCAGTATTTGGTCTATTGCTTCCAGATAAGCAGTAACCTTTGTGGGTGGAGATGTGCATTATTGGGGGCTAAATGCACATCTCTACTGTGATATTTCAAGATGATGCTTATATGGTAGTTTGTACATATTAGATTGTTGACTCTTTGGATACGCTAGGGTTTAATCTTAATTGGTAACCACCAGAAAAATTTAGTTTGAATATAATGGGAAAATAAAGTTATGATTTATGTTGGTGTTGATGGCGGAGGCACAAAAACAAAGCTTGTTGCTTACGAAAATGATACACTTATTTCCGAGGCAATTGTCGGGCCTTGTAATTATAATTTTATTGGTGTTGATGCTGCTGTGAATACACTTTTTGATGGCGTAAATGCATTAAATATATCGCTATCAAAAATTGCAGCTATTGGTATTGGTGACCCGTCAATTGATGATGATGCCCCAGTGGCTTTAGATTCACCGACAAATCAATTTGTAAAAAAATTAAAAAGTAAACTTGATTTGCCAATATTTATTCGTAGCGATGCGTATATGGCATTGTTTGCATTAACGCGTGGGGAAGCACCTGCAGCATTGATTTTGTCAGGAACAGGCTCCATGGGTATTGCTGAGGACGCAAATAAAACAATACATATTGTTGGAGGCTGGGGGCGGCTAATAGGTGATGAAGGCAGCGGCTATTTTATAGCATTAGAAGGCATAAAGGCAGCCTTACAAGCGATTGATGGAGTTGGTCAACCAACAGCACTTGTTGAAGAGCTTGTTGGTTATTTTAATGTGCAAAAGCCACGCGATTTAATTCGTGTATTCTATCAAGATGCAGCTCCAGATATTGCATCATTTTCTAGAATTGTTTCTAATTGTGCTCTTCAAGGAGATAAAGTAGCAAAAGGTATTCTTCTGCAAGCAGCCAAATGTCTTTCGTTATATGCTTGTAGCTTGTTAAAGCAATCTGGTGCAAGCTTGCTCGGCGTTTATGGTAGTGTAATTTGTAATGACGCGATAGTTCGAAATGAATTTGAACGTTTAGTAAAATCTCATTTCCCCAATATACATATTCAAGAGCCTCCAATGGCACCTGAGTATGCAGCAGCATTGTATGCACAAAAGAATTTTAATCTTATTAGTTAAGGATAGTAACTATGAAAAAACAATATGTAATAGGCATAAATATTATAGGTGATGCAGCTTCAACTGCTTCCCAAATTCCAATGTTAAAGGATATTGGATTTGGAGCATTTTTTACAGAATGGCAACCTGAGTATACTTCAGAATGGGTAAAAACAGCAGAAAAATATGGTTTGATTTATCAGTCAATTCATTCGCCCTTTTATGGTAACTGCAATGTAAGCCAATTGTGGCGAGGAGGGGAAGAGGGAAGGCTTGTTACAAATCGCCTTATTGAGTGCATTAGAGATTGTGCAACCCACAATATCCCTGTTATGGTTATCCACCCATATATAGGTTTTAGAGATCATACTCCTACGGAGGTAGGGTTAGACAACTATGCTCGTCTCATAGATGTGGCTAATGATTTAGGTGTTAAGCTTGGCTTTGAAAATGTAGAGGGAGAAGAATATCTTGCAGCAATAATGGAACGCTTTTGGGATGCTCCTTCTTGTGGCTTTTGCTATGATACAGGTCATGAGCAATGCTATAACGGAGGTAAGGATATGATGGCATTGTATGGCGAAAAGCTTTGTCATACACATTTTAATGATAATTTAGGCATCATTCTTCCACCAGAAGCATCCATTGATGATACATGGCAGAATGATTTGCATCTTACAATGGGGGATGGTATTGTTGATTGGAAGAGCGTGATGAGTAGAATCAGGGCTTCTAATTATGATGGTCCATTAAATTGCGAGCTTACCCGCAATAATAAACCTAATCGAAATGACCATGATAAATATGCGGAAATGACACTTGAGGAATTTTATAAATTCGCATTTGAGCGTATGTGTATGGTAACTGATTTGTAAATTTAATTTTATAGGTTAAGAGGGAGTAGCTATGGATGCTGTAGAGCAATATGTCGACGAGATTAAACGGCTTATAGATGCTGTTATGAAGACTCAGCGTAATCCAATAGAGCAAGCAGCAGAGCTTTCTGCAGAGGCCTTGTGTGGTGAGGGGTTTCTTTTTACTTTTGGGACAGGGCATTCGCATATTCTTGCCGAGGAGATATTTTATCGGGCTGGAGGCTTAACACGAGTTTGCCCAATTCTTGAAGACTCACTAATGCTTCATCGTGGTGCAGCTGCGAGCAGTATGTATGAGCGCACACATGGGCTAGCAAAATTGCTTTTAGATAATGTCGATACGCTTAAATATGGGGGAGTGCTATTTCTCTTTTCAAATTCTGGCTGCAATACCGTTGCTGTTGAAATGGCAGAGTATGCTAAGCAGCGTGGTTTAAAGACAGTGTGTATTACAAATATTACGCATTCAACGCGTATGAGCTCTCGCCATCCATTGGGATTAAAGTTAAAGGATGTATGCAATGTTGTAATTGATAATTGTGGCTGCTATGGTGATGCTGCAATACCTTTTGGTGAATATAGCTCTGGAGCCACATCAACAGTTATAGGCTCAATGATTATGCAGGCAATTGTGTGTAGGACTATTGAGCTTTGTCAAGCTAGGGGTGTGACACCGGAGCTCTTTAGCTCTGCTAATACACTTGGTGGAGATGAAAAGAATGCTGCTTATTTAATAAAATATAAGCCACTTGTAAAATCATTATAAAAACAACTTCTGAAAAAGGGTAAATTATGGATAAGAATTATGTTGCAAATGAAATGCGTTATAATGAAATGCAATATCGTCGTTGCGGAAAATCTGGGCTATTGCTTCCAATAGTTTCATTGGGCTTTTGGCATAATTTCGGCTCAGGAATGCCTATTGATAATTCTCGAGCAATGATGCGTACAGCCTTTGATTTGGGAATTACACATTTTGATTTGGCAAACAATTATGGTCCACCAGCCGGGAGTGCAGAGGAAACTTTTGGTAAAATCTTTGCAGAGGATTTTAAGCGATATCGTGATGAAACAATTATTTCAACTAAGGCGGGCTATTATATGTGGCCTGGACCTTATGGTGATTGGGGCTCACGCAAATATTTGCTTTCCTCATTAGATCAGAGCTTAAAGCGTATGAAGCTTGACTATGTGGATATCTTTTATTCACATCGCCCAGACCCTAATACTCCAATAGAGGAAACAATGGGGGCATTAGCTACAGCTGTTCAGCAAGGAAAAGCATTGTATGTAGGTATTTCTTCGTATAATCCGGAGCAGACCCGAAAGGCGGTAGCTGTGCTGAATGACATGGGGGTAAGGTGCTTAATTCACCAGCCATCCTACAATATGTTTAACCGTTGGACAGAGGAGCAGGGGCTTATCCCAACCCTAGGTGAGCTAGGGCTTGGTATGATAGCTTTTTGTCCTTTGGCACAAGGATTATTAACAAATCGTTATTTGAATGGTATCCCATCGGATTCACGTATCGCAAAGGGCGAGCTAGATAAGGGACATTGTAGTGAGGAGAATATCGCTAAGGTGCGCGAGCTAGGGAAGATTGCAGAGGCCAGGGGTGCAAGTATTGCCCAGTTGGCATTACTATGGGTATTACGTGATGAGCGAGTCACCTCTGCATTGATTGGAGCAAGCTCACCAAAGCAGATTATAGAGAATGCTGCAATTGCAAGGATGGAGCCTCTTACTGCGTCAGAAATTACTTCAATTGAGCAAATACTCAATTAGCTCTAGGTGCTATTGCACGAGCATCGCTCTAATAATGCTAAATTCGACATGCATTTGCCGGATTTAGCATTGTTTCTTTTGTAAAATCATTGATTTTTATGTTGGTATCATTCTATAATTATACGCAAAAAGGAGAATTTTATGGCAAAATGGATTTGGCTTCCTGGTAGTTTTGAACTGTATCATAGTATGCTTTTACATAATCGTCGTACCTCTGCTCGCAGATATTACGATGATGCGTCATCACTTAAAGGGCAATCAAGAGCTATTTTTTATCATCCAATGTGGACTGTTAGGGGACCAGAGCATAATGCAATTCTACAGAAGGAAGCTGTATTAGAGAGAGAGGAAGTAATTGAATTGTTTTCCAACACCAAGGATGCTGCAATAAATGTGGATGGCATAAATTATCCTCCAAATGTAAAAATAAAGCTTAATAAGGGTGCTCATAGGGTAGTAGTATCTGGCTTTAAAGCAGAGTCTTTCCCTGCTTTCTATGTCAAGGGAAATGTCTTTGCCTCAGATAGAAGCTATGTGGCATTAAATAAGGCTTGCCGTGGTAAGCATGCTGGTGAAAGTAGCCTTTACACAAGTGAGAAGGATGAAGTAGAGGTTTTTAAGTTTAAATATAAGCCTGTTAAGCCAATAAAAATCACAAAAGAAAATGGTGGTGTTCTTTATGATTTTGGAAAGGAACAATTTGCCCAAATTACATTCAAGAGCTCTCTGTTGAAAAATGTAACACTTTTTCTTGGAGAATCAAAGGAAGAGGCTCTTGATACTAAATATTCTCAAATTGTAGTAAATGCAGATTTGAAAAATGGTGCTTATAAATCAAATGCAGTTGCTTTTAGATATGTATTTGTACCATCAACAAAAAAGCATACAATTTCAGCTCGTTTGGAATATCTCCCAATAGAAAATAGGGGTGCCTTTAAAGCTGCAAATTCTTTCATAAATAAGCTATGGGATATTTGCTCATATACAATGCTTTTAAATTCACGCGAGGGATTTTTTGACGGAATTAAGCGTGATCGCTGGATTTGGAGTGGCGATGCGTATCAAAGCTATTTTGTGAATTATTATTTAGGGTTTGATAAGAATATTGTAAAACGCACAATTAGGGCTCTTCGAGGAGCTAATCCAATTATTGAGCATATAAATACAATATCGGATTATACATTCTTTTGGTTAATTTCCATTTGGGAATATTATCTTTATACAGGTGACAGAGATTTTGTAATAGATATTTATCCTGACATGAAAGAAGTGCTTGCTTTTGTTGAGGGGCGTCTTTCTAAGGATGGTATGTTTGAACGAAAGCCAGATGATTGGGTATTTGTGGATTGGTCAACATTTGATTCTGATGGACCAATGTGTGCGGAACAGCTTTTATTGGCTCGAGCATACGAGTGCATGGGGCTTTGTGCAGAAGTAAATGAAGATACAATTGAGGCTACACGTTGTAAAAAACGTAGTGCAGCAATTAAAAAGAAGGTGAATGAGCTCTATTGGAATGATAACAAGGGAGCATTTGTTGATTCTTATGTATCTGGGAAGAATAATGTTACTCGCCATGCAAATATTTTGGCCTTGCTTTTTGGTTATACCACAAAGGCTCGGGAGCAGAGTATTATTAAAAATGTAATTTACAATAAGAAAATAACACCAATAACCACACCATATTTCGAGTTCTTTGAGTTAGATTCAATGTGTAAAATTGGTGATTTTAAATATATGACCGATATGCTAGACTCCTATTGGGGTGGTATGCTTAAGCTAGGAGCAACAACCATCTGGGAGGAGTATAATCCAAAGAAGAGCGGTATTGAGCATTATGAAATGTATGGTGGTAAATATGAGAAGAGCTTATGTCATGCATGGGGAGCTTCACCAATCTTTTTGTTGGGTAAATATGCTTTAGGAGTAAAGCCATTAGCACCAGGCTATGAGAAGTATGAGGTTCGCCCTAATCGGATGTCGTATATTGGTGATTTTGAAGGCAAGGTGCCAACGCCAAATGGAGAGATATTTGTTAGGGTCACAGACCAGGAGGTAACTGTAAAGTCACCAATTGATGGAGGCATATTAGTTCTTCCTTCCGGTTCTTACAAGATTGAGAAGAATAAAGAGCTAACTGCTTCTTGGTAATTGTATTCTTTTTTTAACATATTTGAATGATTTTATTATAAGATGATAGAGAGTTTTTTTATTGTGGCAAAGCAGGTGGCGATATTGTTTTTGCTCATAAGTATAGGCTACTCCTGCAATAAATTTAAGGTTTTTAGCGAAGAAGCGGTACGAGGGATGACAAATTTAATGCTTTATGTTGTCACCCCTTGCATTATTGTTGATTCCTTTCAACGTCCTTTCGATGTTGGGAAATTGGGACTTTTAGGTGTAGCATTATTTGTTGCAATTTTATATCATGCATTGAATATTTTATTTGCTCACACGTGTGTTTATGAAAAGCAAGAAAGTCGGCAGCGAGTATCACGATTTGGCTTGGTTTTTTCTAATGCAGGCTATATGGCATTCCCACTTCAAGAAGCAATACTGGGTAAAGATGGCTTGTTTTTTGGTGCTGTTATAGTAGCTGTTTTCAATATATTGCTCTGGACTTATGGGGTTTGGGAAATGTCTGGAAAGCTTTATAATGGAGGCAAGAGGGTCTCACGGACACGTCAGCTATTATTGGCATTAAAGGCAGGTGTTATAAATCCAGGAACAATTGGTGTGATTTTAGGCTTAATATTCTTTTTCAATAGTTTTATTTTGCCCGACGTGATAGGCAAGCCAGTTTCGCTTCTAGCTACATTAAATACACCTGTTCCGATGATAATTATTGGGTTTTATTTAGCAAATGCAAAAATTGGGAAGATTTTTACTGATCTTAGGGCATACAATATGATGTTTTTACGGCTAATAGTTGTCCCAATATTATTATTTGGCATTGTATGGCTAATGGGAATTCGAAATCATGAGATGGTGGTGGCATTGGTTATTGCTGCAAGTGCACCAGCAGCAGCGGTGACAACGATGTTTTCGGCAAAGTTCAATCAGGATACTCTTCATTCTGTATCATTAGTATCTTATTCAACGCTATTATCAATGATAACAATGCCTATAGTAGTTGGTTTTGTTTATTGGCTTACAAAGTAAGCAAGAACAGCCAATTTATTTAAAATTTATGCCAATTCTGGCATTTGTAAGTAGTCAATTATGATTGAATTTTAGGGCTTAATATGTTAATATAAATTAACTTTTTAACCAGTTTTATAGTAAGGTAGTTTGATATGAGCAATTCAGAGTATAATTTTGCAGCAATAGAGAAAAAGTGGCAGGCTTATTGGGATGAGCATAAAACCTTTAAGACACCAGATTTTTCAGATGGTAAACCAAAGTATTATGTACTAGATATGTTTCCTTATCCATCTGGAGCTGGTCTTCATGTAGGTCATCCAGAGGGTTATACCGCAACAGATATTTTATGCCGTTTCAAGCGTCATCGTGGCTTTAATGTGCTTCATCCAATGGGATGGGATGCTTTTGGCTTGCCTGCAGAGCAGTATGCTGTTGAAACAGGTACACATCCTTCAATTACAACAGAGAAGAATGTTGCGACCTTTAAGCGTCAGATTAAATCCTTGGGCTTTAGCTATGATTGGGATCGAGAGATAAATACCACTGATCCAAAGTACTATAAATGGACACAGTGGATTTTCAAGCAGCTCTATAATAAGGGCTTGGCTTATGTGTCAGAGGTGCCTGTAAACTGGTGTCCAGCCCTAGGTACTGTGCTTGCAAATGAGGAGGTTATCAATGGTCGCAGTGAGCGTGGTAATCATCCTGTGGAGCGCCGCCCAATGCGTCAGTGGATGCTTAAGATTACAGAATATGCAGAGCGTCTACTTAATGATCTTGATGAGCTAGATTGGTCTGAAGGTATCAAAGAGATGCAGCGCAACTGGATTGGTAAGTCAACTGGTGCGGAGGTAAAGTTTAGTACAACAGCTGGAGAAGAGATTGTTGTTTATACAACACGCTGTGATACACTCTTTGGTGCGACATATATGGTTATGAGCCCAGAGCATGCCCTAGTTAAGAGTTGGCTAGAGAAGGGTATTATCACAAACAAAGCAGAGGTAGAAGCATATCAGGTAGAGGCTTCTCATAAATCTGATTTTGAGCGTACAGAGATGAACAAGGATAAGACAGGCGTAAAGCTTGAGGGTATCCGTGGTATCAATCCAGTAAATGAGAAAGAGATACCAATTTTCATTTCTGATTATGTGCTAGCAAGCTATGGTACTGGTGCGATTATGGCTGTTCCTGCACATGACACACGTGACTATGAGTTTGCTCAGAAATTCAATATTCCAATGGTTGAGGTTGTTGGTGGAGGTGATATTTCTAAAGAGGCCTTCACTGACTGTGCAACTGGTGTTATGGTAAATTCTGGATTCTTGACAGGTCTATCTGTTGAGGACGCAAAGAAGAAGATGATTGCTTGGTTAGAGGAGAATGGTCGTGGCTGTGCAAAGGTACAATACAAGCTACGCGATTGGCTGTTCAGCCGTCAGCGCTATTGGGGTGAACCATTCCCAGTTGTTCACATGGATGATGGAACAACATATCTTTTAGCAGATGATGAGCTGCCTCTAACTCTTCCTGAGATGGAGGACTTTAAGCCAACAGGTACTGGTGAGCCTCCTCTTTCAAAAGCAAAGAATTGGCTTCGCTATACTGACCCTAAAACAGGTAAGCAGGGCTGGCGTGAAACAAATACAATGCCACAATGGGCAGGCTCATGCTGGTATTATCTACGCTATATTGACCCAACTAATGAAGATTGCTTTATTGATCCAGAGAAGGCAAAGGAATGGCTTCCTGTTGATTTATATGTAGGTGGTGCAGAGCATGCAGTGCTTCACCTTCTATATGCTCGTTTCTGGCACAAGGTTCTTTTTGATTTAGGCTTAGTTCCAACAAAGGAGCCATTCCAGAAGCTAGTTAATCAGGGTATGATTCTTGGTATGTCCTATAAGGATGGGCGTGGTGCTTTAGTGCCAATGGATTTGGTTGATACATCAACGAATCCTCCTACTCATAAAGAAACAGGAGAGAAGCTTGTTGAGTTTGCAGCAAAAATGTCTAAGTCATTGAAGAATGTTATCAATCCAGATGATGTAATCCGTGAGTATGGTGCAGATAGTATGCGCCTTTACGAGATGTTTATGGGACCACTTGATGCTGTTAAGCCTTGGAGCACAAAGGGTGTTGAAGGTGTTTATCGCTTCCTTCGCCGTGGCTTCCGTATGATAGCTGATCAGCCAATTGTTGATCAACCTATGGATAAAGACCAAGCAAGACTTTGCCACAGCACTATAAAGAAGGTAACAGAGGATATTGAGAATCTAAGCCTTAATACCGCTATTAGCCAGCTTATGATTTTTGTTAATGGCTTCTCCGGAGAAGGCAAGCCACTACCACGTGAAGCAGCAGAAGCTTTCACAATTATGCTTGCTCCATTTGCTCCCCACATTGGTGAAGAGCTTTGGGAAATTCTTGGCCATGAGCCATCAATCGAGTATGTTCCTTGGCCAAAGTATGATGAGAATGCAATCAAGGTCAGTGAGGTTGAAATTGTTGTCCAGGTATGTGGCAAGATTAAAGGCCGCGTAATGCTTCCTGTTGATGCCACGGAAGAGCAGATGCGTGAGCTTGCCCTTGGCATGGAGTCAGTTCAAGCTGCTCTCGCAGGCCGCCCTGTACGTAAGGTAATCTGCGTTCCAGGCAGAATTATTAACGTTGTTGGATAATTATTTCTATGGTATTCAGCTCTCTGTTCTTTTTAACAGTATTCCTCCCCGCAACCTTATTAGGTTGTTGGGGAGTTCGTTTATTACTTGAGCTTATTTCTAAGAGACGAGTAAAGGCAACAGAATTGGTCTGTGATGGGGAACAATGCAATCCATCATGGCTTCCAGTTAATGCGTTTCTCTTTTGCGTAAGCCTCTTGTTTTATTTTTGGGGAGAGGGTGCTGGAGTTTTGTGGTTGATTGCGAGTGTTGTCGTTAATCATCTGCTTGCTGTACTTATAGATCGGAAGCATTCAAATGTTGCTCTTTGTAGGTTTTTGATCTTTGTTGCTGTTGCTGCAAATTTACTTTTTCTTTCATGGTTTAAATATGCAGGCTTTGGTGCTCGAATTATAAATTCATTTCTTGGAGATTTGATTCCTGTTCCAGAAATTGCATTGCCACTAGGAATAAGCTTCTATACCTTCCAAGCAATGAGCTATGTTGTGGATGTGTATCGCGGAAATGTCAAACCAGCTAGGTCTATCATAGATTTTGGATGCTACGTTACAATGTTCCCACAGTTAGTAGCTGGACCAATTGTTAGATATTCTGATATTGCAGAAAAATTGCTTTCAAGGAGCATTACCTTTGATGATTTGAGTTATGGCTTTAGAAGATTTTTATGTGGTTTAGCAAAGAAGGTTCTGATAGCAAATTCAGTTGCACAAATGGCTGATTCAGTTTGGCAATTTGCAGAAGCTGGTCAAGGTATGCTCCCTATGATGGCGTGGCTTGGTGTGATATGCTATACAATTCAAATCTATTATGATTTTAGCGGTTATTCCGATATGGCAATAGGTATGGGCAGAATGCTCGGCTTTAAATTTAATGAGAACTTTCTTTATCCGTATTGTGCTTCCTCAATAAGAGATTTTTGGAGAAGGTGGCATATTTCTCTTTCATCTTGGTTTAGGGATTATCTTTACATACCACTTGGTGGAAGCCGCAAGGGAAAGCTTAGGACAGGTATCAATTGTCTTATCGTTTTTGGGCTCTGCGGCTTGTGGCACGGTGCTGGCATTATGTTCTTATTGTGGGGTTTGTGGCATGGTGCTTTCTTAATGATAGAGCGCTGGCTTCCGGAATTCAAACGCCCAAGTGGAAAACTTACATTAGCGGTATCATTTCTTGTTAAGCATATTTATACTATTTGCGTTTTTGTGTTTGGTTGGATATTGTTTCGTTCCGAAACCTTTGGAGGCATGGCTGTAATTCTTAAGTCAATGTTTGGTCTTATGCCAGTTACACCGGAAACAAACGTTTTGTGGATTGATTGCTCATACAAGCTTTTGATTTCTATGTTTATTGGAATTTTGTGTGCTTATCCAATTGTGCCATATATTCGCACAAAGCTATATAAAAACTTTAACGAAAGTGTGCTTTATGCGATTGAGTGGTTGTGGCTCACGGTTTTAGGCTTGTTTGCAATGCTCTTTGTTGCAGGCGGCTCATATAATCCATTCTTGTATTTTAGGTTTTAGGTATGAAAGAAAGAAATAGTAATTCAAAACATAAAATACAGATATTTTTCGTTGTTCTATGGATGTTGTTCCTTTGCTCATTTGTAGGGCTAAAGTTTACTGCGTCTGTTTTTGGTTGGCCAGAGTTTAAGCCATTCCCTGCTTATGAAAATAGGTTTAAAGCAGAATTCCCAAAGCTTAAAGAAAAACCATTGAAGCAATATGGAAGCAGTATTGAAGAGTGGTATAACGATAATTTTGCTTTTAGAACTGATGTAATAAATTTTTACAGAGATTTTCATTATTTTGTTTTGAAGGCTTATTTCGGTAGAGAGGTGCCTGGAGTGGGCGATTGGGTTTTTAGACACGGAGGAGACTGGGCTGAACTTGATGATTATCTTGGTGCAATAGTTCTAACAGAAAAGCAGATTGCAGATTTAATTATTCTCTTTGAGGGTCGTGTTGAATGGTCCCGTGCTCATGGCTCAGAGTTTATTCAGGTAATAACACCTGTCAAAGCTCAAATGCACCCAGAAAAACTTCCGTTTATGGTGCGTTGCCATAAGGGATATGGTGTATCAGAGCAAATGAAGAAAGCATTGGAAAATTCTAAAGCTAAAGATAATGTTTTATTCTTTGATGAAGTCATTTCTGATGCAGTTAGTGATGGTAAAGAGGTTTTTTATTATGAAGATCATCACCTGAATGCTTATGGAACATATCTTCTTTATAGAGAGCTTAATAAATATTTGGCAGAACGTTATGAGAATGTTGGTTTAATTGATTTCTACGAAAATCCTCCAGAGGAGGTGTTAAAAGGCGAGGCTTTGGGCTGCTACACTCGAGATAGAAGGCTTGTGGTTTCTCGCCCTGGTGATAAGGAGCTTTGCGACAGGTTTATTTATGACACTCGTGGAACACGACCATTCCCATTGACAAATGTGGGCACGGTTAATGATAAAGATGGAATAAGTATAGCAATGGCTCATGACTCCATAATGCGTTATGCCTTATCATCATGGAGAGATAAAACAGCAGAAAATCTTCGTTTCCCTCTTGGTGAAGGTGTGAAGACCTTTCGAGCATATATTTTCAATAGATTTAGCACTGGGTTGATGGCTTTTGTCCTAACAGATGAGGTCCCAGATGTTTTTGTTGAACAATTTGCAGAGTGCAAATTTAATCAGAAAATTATAGGGATGGATGCAAGCATCCGTAAAGCTGCAAAATTCTTTAATGGAAAGGATTTGCAGGAAATAGATTCGAGTTGTTCAATAGATGAGATGCTTGTGCGAGTTATATTGGATGGTGTTGTTTTAGAAGGATACATTCCATCTGGGAAACAAAAGCTTCCGAAAATACCTGTTGTTCTTTATTATGATGGGGAAGAGATTGCTAGGTCAGAAACCTATCCAGGAGTAAAGCGAGTAGTTTATTTTGATAAGCTTGATATAAATTACAAGGATAAGAATTTATATACAATAAGGCTAGAGCATCCAGATTGTAGCTTTGAATCAAGCAATATATTACCTAAGGGTTTTAAACACGACTAGCTATTGGTTGTGAGCCTCTGGTGCGACAGCACTCGCTGTCTCGCGTCCGTTCGCCGTCGAATTGTCCGTGCACTAGTGCTTTGCTGCAACGGTAGACGTTAGACCACCGTAGTTGCGATAAGGATTTTATCATTATATTTTGATTGGGAATCACATTTAGCTCATTTAAGACTAATCAGAATGCAAAAAAAATGCCAAAAAACTCAAAAAAATGTGTTTAAATCTTTAAAATTGGCTAAAAAATCTCTATAATATTAAAAAAACTTATGTGATATATTTAAAATGTTGAGGTCCCTATGGCTTCTGAAGTTCAAAATTTTCTTAAAATGCTTGTCGCTGAATCGAATCAGCGTGAAACAAAACTTACCCTTAAAGCTTGGGGTAAGGAGCGAACCTTTGTTGCCTTTGATTTGTTTGATGATACATTTATCTTTGAAGATGGTATTTGGGATCATCTCGAGAATAAAGACTCTGTTATCCTTGTCCCTAAGTCGGTTTTTGTTGAATCAAAACCAGGTGAGAAAAAACGTCGCGTTTTTGGTAATATCATGACTGTTACATCTGGTAACCATGCTGTAGCATCAATACCTCTTCTTTCTGGACAATTTTGGGATATAAAAGGTGTTGATGAGGAGCAACGTGGCGAGACTTTGATGAAACGATTGGTGTGCGCGAATGTCGTTGGTGATACAATTGAAATTTCGCAGCGCGATGTCGAAACACCTGATGTCGTGGAAATGGATGACTGGTTACAGGCTTTGGGCTGCCCAATGCGCAATGTCGTCCTAATCGATAGAATTGATTCAACGCTTCAGTATTATAATAAGCGTGGGCAAGAATGGCGTATCAAGCCCCTTGCATGGACAATAGGTGAGATGCATTCGGCAATCCGTTCTTCTTCCAGCCATATTCACTCTTGTATAAAATATTTTCATAATGTTAAGGGTGTTCATTTTCTAACCTATAAGAATTTTATTGCATGGGGAGAAAAAATTGAAAAGAATTACCAAGATTTTTTGATTGGATTAACAGAGCTTGCTGGCACAAACGAACAATATCCTACCTCAAATTTGATGCTTCATAAGTATCGTACACATCATGAAATAGAGCTGTTTGGTTTACCAGAAGGCGTGGCTGAGCAGGTGATTATTCCTGAACTAATCGAGCTTCATAGGGATATCAATAATAATGAGAAGGTTTTCCCTCAAGATGTTTCAGAGCGTTTTAATTCAATTGCTAATACTTTTAGGACAGCATTGATAGAGCCGGCCTTCCAAGATGAGGAAAGTCAAACGTTTATCCAGACTCTTTATCGAAATATCACAGGTCAGGTATATTTTGATGAGACCTATGGGCTTGTGTCTAGTGCATTTGATGATATGCGCACAGCACTGCCTGGTGCGACGTATATGCTTGGTAATCGTTTTATTCACGATGGTGCAGATGCTAGAACAATTGCTATTCTTGATGTTCTTGAGCGTGAAATTAGTCATGGCGATAGAATTGAGCATGTTAATATTTATGAAATCAGATCTAATTCTGAATCAGTTAAATTGGGCGAAGGTAAATCCCGAGAAATTGTGTTTAAAACAATGTGGAACCCTAAGGATACGCGCATCATTGAAAAGCGTCTTGCTCAGAGTAGCACCGGTTATGGTGCATATACTCTTGCCCGAGTATCGGCATTCAGAAGCTTAGGTATATCATATGGACGCCATAGGCTGATAGCCCGTAGTGATGGCTCTTCTGGCGATATACATTATTTTACTCGTGCTCGCTATCCAGGAATACCATTTAATAAGATTCCTAAAATGCTATTTTGTGTTCGTGATCCTGTAACAGGAAAATATGATCTAGCTAATGAATCTGCAGATGTAGTAAGAGCTTTGATTCGTCTGCTGGGTGGGTCTGCTGCTGAAACGATGATTCTCAAAAAATATAAGGTCGATGGAGATAACCATTTTTGTCAATCTAAAGAGATTATTGAGTTTGGATACGATGTGCGTTATGGTAAAGAAATGCCAATAGGATTGCATCTTTGCTCAATACGAGGCACTATGGGGTGGGAGGATACAAAACAAGATGAAGGTAACCTTCTAAAGATGTTTGATTTCTTTATTAGAGAATTTGTTGGAACCATAAATAAGTTTGCAGAAGAGCATCCTGTTCTAACTAGGTATGATATTGCTGATGCCTTCTTTGAAGGCTTTTCTGCGAAAACGCGCGAGGTTTATTGGAATTATATGAATCGCCGAGAGCAATTTGATAATTATTCACCTAGGATTTATGGCGATTACAGATTTTCCGAAAAATGGTCATTTGTTCTTTGGAGCCTTATAGAGCAAAGAAAGCGCTTGGACTATCTTTATGATTTATTCATGGAGTATTTTGCAAAGACCAATCCAGAGGATGCTCAGGACTAATTTTTTTTAGTAAAACCATTTTTATAGAGAGTGCTTAACATAAACTTTTTTTGTCAGTATGAAAGCATTGCATACAACAACAATATATCAGCTAGATAAAATCACTCCTGCATGGGACAGAGATGGAGAAATACCAGATGGACTATCTCTTATGAATGCAGCTGTAATTGGTATCGCTGATTTTGTTGCTAATAAAATTTCCGCAAAGGATACTGGGCGAGACATTATCAGTTGCTTTGGTGCTGGCAATAATGGTTTTGATGCATTATGGAGTGCTTGGATACTTTCTCAAAGTGGCTTCAATGTTGATTTTTTTGCAGTAGCAGAAAGGGATAAGTACCCTAAAGCAATGCAAGATTTCTTAAATTATCTTGATGCTAAGGGAATTAGTGTTTACTATGCTGATGAATGTGGTGATTGCTGGAATGCCCGTCGCCATGTGTCATTCCCTAAAAATCCAATTATTTTAGATGGTATTCTTGGTATTGGCTTTAATCCAAGCCGCAGCCTTTCCACAGGCACAGCAAAAGCAATTGATTGGATAAATTCGTGGCAGGGTAAGGCTCAAATTATTGCAATAGATATTCCATCTGGTTTACCTGCAAATGTGGCAGGGTCTGACTATAAAGAGTTTGTACAAAATCATGAAGCAAAGGTTGTGCATGCATCAACAACGCTTACAATGGGGTGTCCAAAGCTTGTAATGCAAGAGCCATCGGTTGCCGAATTTTGTGGTAATGTGTATACCATAGATTTGGGCTATTCAGAAGAAGTTCTGTCTCGAGGCTGTGATTGTGAAATTGACTTTGTAACAGAAGCAGCAATTAAGCCTTTTTCAATTGCAGGATTACCTTGGAATGCACATAAGGGAAGCCTTGGGCATATAGGTGTAATTGCTGGAAGTGGTAAATATTCAGGAGCAGCTGGCTTGGCATGCATTGGAGCGTTACGTGGTGGGGCAGGGCTTTGTACATGCTATACACTACCTTGCTGTGCTATGCGTGTTGGTGCGATTGCTCCAGAAATTATTTTGCAGGCTGTTGCACCAGAGAATGCTCTCGAATGGGAGCCAGAATTTATACAAGGGCTTCTTCCAGAGCTTGTAGGAAAAGTAGTTGTATGTGGTCCCGGTATGGGTAATACGCTTGCTGTGGCAGAGTGTGTAAAGCTTTTACTTGCTTCTGAATGTAAAGGGCTTGTATTAGATGCAGACGCTCTCAATGCTATTTCTAATCAACCGGGCATTTTGCGTACTGCGGGGTGTCCTACAATTATTACACCACATCCAGGTGAAGTGGCTCGGTTGCTTAATTGCAGTGTCGCAGATGTAGAGAAAGATAGATGCTCTGCAGCAAAGCGTCTTCATGAAATTACAGGTGCGGTCGTAATCCTTAAGGGTGCACGGACCTTGATTTGTGGAGAAAGGCTACAGATGCTTCTCAATGGCAACCAAGGTATGGCAACTGGTGGAGGAATGGGTGATGTCCTCGCTGGGCTTTGTGCTGCATTTCTGGCACGGGTAAATGGAGATGCAGAAGTCGCCGCAGGAGCTGCTGCTTGGGTTCATGCTTATGCTGGAGATTTAATCCATTGGAGACAACCCAATGCACCAATTCGTGCAAGTGAATTAGCTGATTTTATTTGGAAAATATAGAAATTTAATATTGATATGAAAGTAATACAATTAAACGATTATGCAAAGCTAGAGTGCTTTGTAGATGATGTCTGCCCAGCCCAATCACCTGCTCCTGCATTGTTGATCCTACCAGGTGGTGGCTATAGCTGTGTGTGCTATGATACAGAGGGCGCACCAATGGTAGAGCGTTTTTCAAAGTTAGGCTTACGCTGCTTTGTATTGCATTATCGCGTAGGAGAGCAACAAACATATCCCGATGCCTTGCGCGATGGTGTTCAAGCAATTCAAATTATCCGCAGAAATGCAAAGGAATGGGGTGTTCGCTCTGATAATTTAGCGGTTGTAGGATTCTCTGCCGGGGGACATTTGGCTGCTGCTCTTGGTACACTTTGCACAAAGCTTCCAAGGGAATTTTTAACAGATGACGCTATTACGCCATATGTACCCGATGCAATGCTTTTGTCTTTCCCTGTATTGTCTGGTACAGAGATAGGTCATGTCGGCTCAATGATGTCTTTTTTTCACGTTAAGCAAAATGAGCTAACTCAAGAACATAGAGATTTGTTCTCTTTAGAGAAGCAAATCACAGACAAAACACCTCCTGCATTTTTGTGGGCTACTGTAGAGGATGCTGTAGTCCCATATCAAAATTCTATTGTCTTTCAGTCTGCTATGGTTAAAGCAAAGCGAACTGTTGAAATGCATATCTACCCAGCAGGTTGTCATGGAATGCAATTTGGCTATGGTCGTAATGATATCGCACGCTGGCCAGAGCAAGCAGTTACTTTTTTAAAGGATAGCTGTGGCTTTAAATTTCCAACAAATGAGCCACAAAAGCGAATTGTGCTTTCTTTTGATGATGCTGTTGTGAACCATAGCACATTTGTTGCCCCAATTCTAAAAAAATATGGTTTTGGAGCAACCTTTTTTATAAGTGGGTTTGATAAAAAATGGTATACCGAGCATAATCCAGCTAATCTTATGACGCCAGACCAAATACGAAGTCTTCATGAACAGGGCTTTGAAATTGGTAATCACACTGCCACACATTGTATGGGATCCTTGGACGATTGTGAAAATGAATTGGATGCTATGACTGATTATCTTACAAAGGTTTGTGGTGTTCCTTCTCCAATATCATTTGCTTATCCAGGTGGACCATATTCAGAGGGAATGGCTACCATACTAAAGAGGCGTGGCTATAAATATGCACGCACCTGCGAAGAGCGTTTCTATAATCCAAAAGCAGATGACCCTCTAAAAATTCCAGCATTTAGCATTTGTGACCAAAATTATTTTGATTATTTTTCAAAGATAAATAATAGGTTGCCAACCTTAGATTTTAATGAAAATGTGCCAGTGTTAGTTTTCCATGGTGTTCCTGATGTTGAGCATCCTTGGGTAAATATGACACCTTACCACTTTGAGCATTTGATTGCATTTTTAGCAGGGAATGGCTATCAAGGTATTGCATTTAAGGATTTGTAAAAAATAAACGTCTATTTAAATAGAAAGAATGAAAATATCATGATTATACCAGAGCAACAGTTTTTCCTTTTTGGGCTAGGCGATAGGGATAAATTTATTTATAAAGGTGGTAAGCTAATAAATGCACTTGATGGTAATGTCGCTTATCAATGGGAGGTTGAGCGTGAGGAATTTGCTTATGCAGATTATAAAGTAACACTTTTTTTGAAATCAGGTGAAACGCTACTCCTTCATGAAAATGAAAAAGGATTTTACATTGGAGAGGAATGTATTACCGCTTCGTATCTAAATCTCCCTACATTTAGTGAATACAAATATTCAGAGCAATTAAGGATTTTACACCAAGAAATCTTATTTAATATTAAAAATGGGATGCCATTACCAAATATATTTGTTTACAATACACCGTGGTATCGCGATGGTGCAATGGTTGGAATGGTGTTAAAGCATTCTAATAATCTTCATCTAATTAAGAATTGGATTTTAGGAATATCAGATTTATATGATAGAAACAATAAAGGAAATTGTGAGCCAGATAATCTTGGTCAGCTTTTATATTTGGTTTCACTTGTGGCAGACAAAACACATCCATTAGTTGGTAAAATCATAGATGAAGCAAAACGTATTACAGAAGGTGGGCTTTTGCGTGGATTGACAGATTATTCAAAGCATGAGATTTATTCCTCGCTTTGGATGGAATTGGCAATGAAGGAACTAGGTATAGAGAATACATTTTTAGAGATACCTGAGGAATTTGATACATATAGCCGTATGTTTTGGATGAGCCCAGAGAAGGTAGAACGCAAGACTCCTTATGACAATAAGTATAACGAGAAGTATCCGTATCTTTGGTGGGCTGTAAAGCACTTCGAGCAAGAGCAAATTGATGAAGAATATCTAAGAATTTCATATCCAATGAGTTGGGAGATTTGTGCGAGCGAAGCCGATTATGAGGGAAGCAAAATTTTATCAGAAAATTTTGTTGAAGACAAAGTAGGTACACCTCATACATGGCATGCTTCAGAGATGTATTTATACCTAATTGAAATGAAAAAGTAAGCTTTTACAAAATTATGTTTATTATTTTCCGGGAAAATGCTAAAATTACATAACAAAAGTGGAGTTTTTCATGAGTGCAAAAATAGCGGATAATATTTTATATTTTAATGATAAGCCAATAATTAAAGGTATCAATGATGGTTTTTCTATTGCTCCGATCCCAACTGAGCAAGGAGCATTTCTAAAGGTGAATTTTCCTGAGAACGAGGGTCCAATAGCTTTAGGTAATTTGGGTGTATTTATTGGGGCAAAAGGCTATGGTGGTTCTCATATGCGCCCAGATACACCATACTGGTTTTCTCCATTTGGCAGCACTACAGGCACTGATATTAAAAATCAAATAGTATGGATGGGTGTTGCTCATGAAGATGGGAGTTATACCTTTATCGCGACACTTCCTACAGAAGACACATGCATATTTATCAATCCAAAGCAAATCCCTGCGGGAGAAAGCACAGGGGGAGAGGCTGGCTTTAATTTCTTTGGTGAAACTGGTGATGCATATACAGTAGTTTCTTCAGGTGTTGGTGCATTTATTATAAATGGAACAAATTTTCCTCAGATTGTTGAGCAGGCAGCAAATGAAGTTAATAAATACATAGCAAAGGCTCAGCTACGTAAAAACAAGGAGTATCCAGAATTTGCTAGGAAGCTTGGCTGGTGTACATGGAATGCATTCTATCAAAAGGTTAGTGCAGAGAAGGTTCTTGAGGGCTTAAAGACTTTAAAGGCAGTAGGAATAGAGCCTCGCACATTGATTCTTGATGATGGATGGCAGCAGGTTGCTCCTCTTAAAACTGGTGGCACTGTGCTTACAGGCTGGGATGGTAATGAAAAATTTGGAAGCATGAAGGACTTTGTTGCAAAGGTTAAGGGAAGCACAAGCGTTGATACATTCATGGTATGGCATGCTGTATGTGGTTACTGGTATGGTGTAGCAAAGGAGCTTTTCCCTGACTGTGCGTTTTTACAAAGAATGCCACTTCGCTATTGTGATAATAGCGTCTGTGATTGGCAGAAAGGCTTCCTGAATTTAAATCCGAATGATTTTGAAAGCTTCTTTGATGCATATCATTCTCATCTAGCTGAGTGTGGCATCGATGGTGTAAAGATAGATAACCAGGCATGCCTAAGCTTCCAATCTTCTGGTGTTGGTGGCAGAGTCAAGCGCTTTGATCAAATGCGGACAGCAGTAAATAGAACAACAAAAAAATATTTTAATAATAATCTAATTACTTGTATGGCTCATGCTCCGGAGATTTTCTACAATTCACCTGAGAATAACATTACTCGTTCCTCTGATGATTATTTCCCAGATAATCCACAATCCCATGCACTACATTTGTACACAAATGCTATGACTGGTACATGGTTTGGTCATTTCCTATGGATGGATTGGGATATGTTTTTAACTGAGCATCCAACAGCAAAGTATCATGCTGCTGCAAGAGCTGTTTCAGGAGGACCAATCTATTTTGCAGATGAGCCTGGTAAGCACGATGCAATGCTAATCAAACGCACTGTATATGCAGATGGGACAACCCCTCGTGCTGCAGCACCGGCTCGCGTAATGACTCGTTCTGTATTCAAAAACCTAAATGAAGCACACACGCCGCTTGAGCTTGTAACACCATTTAAGTATGGAACTATGTGCTCCTTCTTCTCAATGGTAATTGCTGGTAATGAGAAGCATCCTGCTGCATCAGCTTGTGATTTTGACATTGCAGCTGTTGAAGAATTAACAGATACTGGTAAGGTCTATGCATGCTGGAGTGAGGCTCGTCAAGAGCTAACAACGATAAAGCAAGGTGATTCAATATCTATAAGCTTACCAGCTCTTGAGTTTGAATTATTAACTATTTCTCCTATAGAAAATGGTTTTGCACCGATTGGCTTTGTGAATATGTTTAATACACTTGGTGCAGTGGAAGATATGTCCAAGCAAGCTGATGGTTCTATTTCAATGAGAATCCATGGAGATGGTACATTTGTTGCATTTTCAGAAAGCAAGCCTTCTGCTGTTTTAATTGATGGGGTAGGGGTTGATTTTTCTTGGGAAAATAATAAGCTCTCATTTGCTATAAAATCAGATTGCGAGGTTTTAATTAAATTTTAATGAAAAGAGAGGTTGCTATGCCATCACAATTTTCTTTAGAAAAGGCAGCATTTAATAAAAATTGCTCAATATATAAAATTACTCCTTCGTTTGGGAAAACAGAGGCATACATTGCCACAACACCATATACACGTGCAATATGTAATGATCCAAAGGTTTGTGGCATTACCTATACAAATTTGCTTAAGAAGGCTTGCACAGAGATTCTCTCATTGATGCCTATAGAAGGTGTTACTGAAGCAGATGCAATGGTCGCAAATATTCTACGTGGTGGTTTAAATTTTGGGTTGCGTGATGCCTTAGCAGATGCATATGGATGGAATCATCATACAACTTGCTTTTTAAGTGCACAGCGTGCACAGTCTCCTGTGGATGGTACTTGGCATATAACAGAAAATAGCTATAAGAAGCTCTATTTTCCATGTGCTACATCTCTTTACATTGGTGATGTTGTGGCTACAGGTACAAGTCTAGAGTATGGCCTTAATGAGCTGGTTGATGCAGCTATTGAGCATAAGACAAATTTGAGAAACATTTATTTCTTCACATTTGGTGGTATAAAGACAGAAGAAATATTTCAGCGACTAGATGAGCGTTGCCGCAATACATTCCAGAATTATGGTAGGACAATCATAATTTATTTGGAAGGTCGTTTCACAGTTCCGGAGGAGACAACACCATTAACAATTCGTCTTCCTGGTACAGATCTCGTAAAATGGGGAAGCCTGATGGCTCCAGAATTTGTTGAATCACAGTATGAAGCTGCGAGTTATCCAATTGAGCGCTGCATCATTTACGATGCGGGTTCACGTGCTTTTTGGATAAATGAATATGCAGCAGATGTTATGGGATATTGGAAGCAGCTGCTGGATTTTGCTGAAAAGGGCTTAAGCTTTAAGAGCTTGCTTGAGGAGCGCTTCCCTGAGCTTGATGCATCACGCTTTGGTGAACAAAATTTACGTGAGATGGCTCTCACACAGATTAAAGCAATGGATAAAATACTAAATCGATAGAAAGGAATAATATGAGTAATACTAATGATCATGATTTTGCATTAACAACTGTGGCAGAATCTCAAAAAAGAGGCTTCTGGTCAATGTTTGTTATCATGATGGGCTTTACATTTTTCTCTGCAAGTATGTGGGCTGGAGGAACACTTGGTGGAGGTTTAAGCTTAAAGCAATTTATTATTGCAGTGATGGCTGGTAACCTGATTCTTGGTGTATATACTTCACTACTTGCTTTGATGTCTTCTCGTACAGGATTGTCTGTTCACTTGCTATCACATTATTCATTTGGTTCGCGCGGTTCATATATTCCTTCAACAGCATTAGCATTTACTCAAATCGGTTGGTTTGGTGTGGGTGTTGCTATGTTTGCAATTCCAACAGCAGTTGCATTAAATGATCTTGCTTGCCTTCAAGGCTCATGGTTACTTGCTGGACCAACCGTTAAAATTGCATTTGATGGTGTAGTTTTGCCTGCACGTTTGCTTTATATTATTGTTGCCGCTTCTGGCTTAATTATGACAAGCACAGCATATTGGGGCATCAAAGCTCTGTCTGTCATTAGTATTATTGCAGTGCCTTCTATTGCTGTTTTGGGCTGCTATTCAGCATATAGTGCAATGTTTGTTGATGAGGTTCCTGCAGTCGCAGAAGCTGGTTTATCAAATGGTTGGGAGCTAATGAAAAGCTTTACACCTGAGGCAGGGAAGCAGCTAACAATGGCAGCAGCTATTTCAATAGCAATTGGTTCATTTATTTCTGGTGGCTCTTGTACTCCTGATTTCACTCGTTTCTCTCGTAATTCAAAGGTTGCTGTCTCAACAACAGCACTTGCATTTTTCATCGGTAATTCACTAATGTTCTTCTTTGGTGCTGCTGGTGCTATGGTCTGGGGTATCAGTGATATTTCTCTTGTACTAAAGGCTCAGGGTCTACTTGGTGCAGCAATTATTGTTCTTGGATTAAATATTTGGACAACAAATGACAATGCTCTTTATACATCAGGTCTTGGTTTGTCAAACATAACAAAGCTACCTAAGAAATATATGGTTTTAGTTAATGGTTTAATTGGAACAATTGCAGCTGTGTGGTTATATGATAATTTCTGTGGCTGGTTGAATATTTTGAATACATTCCTTCCTCCTGTAGGTGCATTGATTATTACTGACTTCTTTATTGTAAATCGTGGTAAGTATCATCCATACGGCGAGCATGCATTTGCAAAGGTAAATATTAGTGCAGTAATTGCATGGGTATTAGGCTCTGTTGTTGGCTTGCTAGGCTTTGGTTACATAACTATTCCAGGGCTCTCATCAATCTGTAAGCTAGGACTTCCTGCAATAAATGCAATGGCAACAACACTTGTTGTATATTTGATTGCAAAAGCAATTGAAAAATCAATAAAGAAATAATTTTTTTGAAGCTTAAAAATCTAATTAAATCTATTCACTAATGGAGAAAAATAATGGAAAATATCCCTTTATATAAGGATGCTTCTCAACCAGTAGAGGCACGTGTCGAAGATTTGTTAAGTCGTATGACAATGGAGGAAAAGATTGGTCAAATGACTCAATCCTACGGTGGCGAGTATGCTTCTGAAGAGGAGTATGTTGATGCGATTCGTGCAGGAAAAATTGGCTCACGTATTGGCTGTGATACTCCTTGGGCCGGCTCTGCTCCAGTTAAGGGCATAAATGTTGTTCAGTCAAATGCCCACCAGAAGGTTGCCGTAGAAGAGTCCCGTCTTGGTATTCCTTTGATAAATGGTCGTGATATTATTCATGGTCACCGTACAGTTGCACCAATCCCACTTGCTCAGGCTGCTAGCTTTGATCCAGAGGAGGTAAAGGCATCAGCACGTACTGCTGCAATTGAGTGTTCAGCACAAAGCATCCATTGGACATTTGCACCTATGATGGATATCTGCCGCAACCCAAGATGGGGTCGAGTAATTGAGACACTTGGTGAGGATCCATATTTGGCAGAAGAGATGGCTGTTGCAATGACTCAGGGCTTCCAGGGTGATGATCAGACAAAGGAGGATTGCATTGCTGCATGTGCTAAGCATTTTGCTGGTTATGGCTACTGTGAGGGTGGGCGTGATTACGATGCAAGTGAGATTTCTCGCGGAACATTGCATAATGTAGTATTGCGTCCATTCAAGGCAGCGGTTACACGTGGTAAAATTTCTACAATTATGACAAGCTTCCAGGATAATGGTGGCACACCTTCATCTTCTTCAAATTTCCTATTGCGTGAAATGCTTCGTGAGGGTTGGGGCTTTGATGGCTTTGTAGTAAGTGACTGGGGTTCAATTCAACAAGTTGAACTATGGGGTGCAGCTCAGGATAAGAAGGATGTTGTACGCAAATGCTTGCTATCTGGCGTAAATATGGAAATGATAAATAATCTTTATCCAAAGTATGTTGCAGAGCTAGTCGCAGAGGGTGAAGTACCTCAGCAGATTGTTGACGATTTAGTTCGTGGTATTTTGCGCATCAAGTTCCGTCTTGGCTTATTTGAAAAGCCTTATGTAGACATTGAAGAGCGAGCAAAAGATATCCGTAAGCCAGAGGCAATTGCAGCAGTTCGTAAACAAGCTGCAAATTGTATGGTTTTAGCAGAGAATAATGGAATACTTCCTCTTGAGGGGGATGCATTAAAGGGCTTGCGCATTGCACTTGTAGGACCAATGGTAAACGAGCGTCGCTCAATGGGTGGTGCTTGGAATACAGGAGGCTTTACAGAGGAATTTACAACAATTCACGAGGCATTCAAAGAAGCGGAGAAGAAGTACGGCTTTAAGCTAATCGTTCATGATTCTGAGCTATGGGATGCTCAGGTCCGAACAGCTGCTTTCTTGGCAGATATGATTATCTGCTGTGTTGGTGAGCACTGCGATATGACTGGTGAGATGCCATCTATTTCAAAATATCGTTTGCCTCTCGGTCAGGATGATTTGATTGAGGCAGTTCGCTCAGTAGGCAAGCCATTTGTTGTTGTTTGCACATCTGGTCGTCCACTTCCAGTTCCTGGTGCACGCGATTTTGCTGATGCATTATTATATTCATGGCATGGTGGTGGCGAAACTGCTCGTGCGATTGTTGATGTAATTTTTGGTGAGGCAGAGCCAACAGGCCGCTTCCCAATTACAGTTCCAGAGCATGAGGGTCAGATTCCTATTTATTATGGACGCAAGATTCCTGGTAAAGTGGTTGAGTGCAATAAGGATCGCTTCAACAAGGAGCTTAAAGGTCAGTTAGATAAGCCATGGATTTATGGTAGCTATGAATACTTCCTTCCAATGTATCCGTTTGGTTATGGCTTGAGCTACACAGAGTTTGCTCTGTCTGACATTAAACTTGCTTCTGCTGAAATTCCTTATGGCGGCACAAATAAGGTGACTGCCGTTGTTGAAAACATTGGTAACCGTGCTGGTACAACAGTCGTTCAATGCTATTTGGCAGATCCACGCTGTATGATATCTCGCCCTTGTAAGGAGCTAATTGGATTTAAGAAGCTTCGCTTAGAGGTTGGCGAGAAGCGTGAGATTGAGTTTGAGATTGGTGAGCCTGCAATGGGCTTCTATGATGAAAATGGCGTACGCCATGTAGAGGCAGGCGAGTTCAAGATTGGTGTTGGCTTCGATAGCGACGTTGACCTTGATATGAGCTTCACTATGGCTAAATAATCAAGCGTTTATTAAAACATTTACCAAAAAGTGCATGAAGCTAATTAAAGTTTTCTTTAAATGACTTTGAATGAGTTTCATGCGCTTTCTTTTTAATGAACACAATTTGGGAAGGTTGTTTTTGTATGAAATCGAAAATTGCGATAGCTCGCCCATTTGATGGTGTGCCTAAAATTATGCTTCCATCAATAATTGGTGCTTCCGCGAAAAAGCCAATACTTTATCGTATCCCAGTAATCGGTCAAAGACCCATGAAATATTCCGTAAAGGGATTGCCTAATGGATTGGAATTGAATGACAATATTCTTTCTGGAAAGATAGAGTATGATGGTAGTTATGAAATAATTGTTTCTGCAAAAAATGCTTTAGGTGAGTCTGTAAAAAGGATCACACTAGAAATTGCAAATCAGAATGTGCTTGTAACACCTCTGATGGGATATACCACATGGAATGCTTTTGCAAGTGATGTAACACAAAAAGATGTAGAGGGAATTACAAAACGCCTTGTAGAGTTAGGAATAACTGAATTTGGCTATAGCTACATAAATACAGACTCTGGTTGGCAGAAGGAATATGGCGGAAAGTTTGATGCAGTAATGCCTAATAGTAAATTCCCAGACATGAAAGCAATGACAGAATATATTCACTCTTTCGGTTTAAAGTGTGGTATTTATTCTACCCCTATGCTTACTGCATGGGGGTGCCCAAAGGAATTTGAATCAATTCCTGGGTGCACACAGGGAGAGCCAGATATTCGTTTTTCTTCTACGAATGGAGGTATTGGTGTAATCCGTAAGGAAAGAAATAACGCACTTCAATTTGAGGATTGGGGTTTTGATTATTTGAAGTACGATTGGACTCCGACAGACCCAGTGAATGCGGAATATATGCGTTCAGAGCTAGTAAAGCTTTCTAGAGATTTTGGATTCTGCGTCACAGTTACAGCAATAAAGGGCTATCCATATTGGTCACACTATTGTCATTCATATCGTTCTAATAGAGACTCTTATTGTTATTGGGATAACTTAGTAGAAAACTACACCACATATTTCAATTTCATGGATGAGGTCTGTAAGGGGCATTATTTCGATTTAGATATGCTTGATATAGGTACCTGCAGAGCTCATCATATTGCAAACTTATTGACGGATGATGAGAAGGTTGTTGCATTTACGATGCGTGCTTTTTTCAATTCGCCAATTCAAATTAGTAGTACTCTTGAAAATATCTCAGATTTGGAGCTTTCTATATATTGCAATGAAGAAATTTTGGCGATTAATCAGGATTGTGCCTTTAATACGTCATTACCAATCGTGAGAGTAAATGAGGGTACTCATAAATATGACATATTTGAAAAGCGGCTTGAGGATGGCTCATATGCTTATGCAATATTTAATCTTGGTGAGGTTGAGGAGTGTATAGAATTGACCACAGATGCTTCTATAATAAGAGATGTATGGGCAAAAGAAGATGTTTCTTCCAATGGGAATTTCTCATTTTCTGTATTTCCACATACCGTGAAGGTCTTACGGATAGATTCAAAAGCAATTTTTTAAATTCAATAGTAGTCTTTTTGTAAGAAATTTATGTTTAGCAGATTTCCCTCCGAATTTTCGCCCCGGATAATCGTTCACAAAGTCTTTGATTTTCTAAAGAATGTTATGCTATAATTTTCAAATATAACAAAGTTTTATAATTAACGAAATTTATGAGTATGAAATTATTGATTTTAGTCTTGATATTCACCTTGTTTGTAGGCTGTAGAGTATCAGAAATTCGTGAGATAAAAATTGACCTCCATGATGCAAGGGTAGAAGACCCAGCATGTCTCTCTCGCATAAAATATGCATTAACAACGGGTAAAGAAGCAAAGGTGGGCATAGATGGTGTAACTCGTTTTGTTGAATCGCCTCTACCTGGAGCAGAAAGCATTTCTGTTAAACCTGTGCCAGGCGAAAATGCTATTATAGTTACCTATGATGCAATGACTGCTGGTAGAAAGAATTTAGAAGATTATCTTGCACAAAATGGATTTAATGCAGGGGACTATAAAGCAGTTGAGTCGGAACGCCAAATTCTGCCAAAATCTTGGTTTGTGGCTACTGAAAAAGAATAATCAATATTAAGGATATTAGTCAATGAATGAGCTAAAGGAGTTTCTTGACTATTTAGCTCTCGAGCGCGGTCTCGCAGTGCAGACATGCTCTGCCTACGAGACCGATCTTGAGGGATTTATAGAGTACATAAAGGAAGCTTTTCCAGAAAAAATAAACGCAAATAACGGAGACGTGTCTTTTGAGTCTATCTCAACTGATGAGTTAATTGCTTATATTGAAAAATTAAGTAATACTCATGCAGATGCCTCTGTAGCCAGAAAATTAGTCGCCATAAAAGGCTTTTTTAAGTATCTGCTGGACGAGGAAATAATCAAAGTAAATCCGGTAGATTCTTTAGCCACAAGAAAGCACGAAAGAAGATTACCTCATGTTTTTTCAAAAGCTGAGGTGGAAGATTTATTAGCTGCCACAAATTATATTGATACTTCATTGAATAATCATGATGACGAGCTTGATGAGGATGGCAATTCTTTGGATGTAGCTAATGAGGCAGAAGCTCCTGTCAAGCAGGCAATTGCTCTACGGGATATTACAATTTTAGAGCTGTTTTATTCGTGCGGTTTACGCGTTTCTGAGCTTGTTAATTTGCCTTTTACTGCTTTACATTTTGATGAAGGATTTTTGCGGATTCGTGGCAAGGGTTCAAAGGTAAGAATAGTTCCAATAGGTAGTAATGCTGAAATGCTTTTAAAAAAATACTTAAGCGAAGCACGTCCATTTTTTGATAAGAAAAATGATAATCTTATTGTGTTTTTAAATAGACGCGGTGAGCAAATTTCAAGAGTAACAATTTGGCGAATGATAAAGAAATATGCAAGTATTGCAGGGGTGTCTACAAGTGCATCGCCACATTGGTTGCGCCATTCTTTTGCTACGCATCTATTGGAGAATGGAGCTTCTGTTAGGATAATTCAAGAGCTACTGGGTCATGCTAGTATTAGCACAACGCAAATTTATACGCATGTAGATGCTAGTCGTTTACAATCAATACATAAACAATTTCATCCACGTTCATAACAATAGGATAAATCAATTATAGGATATTTAATATGAATAATGACAAATATTCAGCCCTGGAGTCGAAAATAGGGTATAAATTTGTAGAAATTAAAAATCTTGAGGAGGCACTTACTCATCGATCCTATCGGTTTGAGGAGGGCTTAGATTACGATAATCAACGGCTTGAATTTTTAGGCGACGCGGTACTGGGCTTTTTATTAGCCGATTATGTATTTAGAAAGAAAGAAGGTCAACCAGAAGGCGTGCTTACAGTGTTGCGCTCTAGTGTCGCTAGTGGTGCAGCATTGGCAGAATTGGCTGCGGAGCTAGGTCTTGGAGAATATCTCTTTTTAGGAAAGGGCGAGATTGGCTCTGGAGGGAAAAAACGTGACTCAAATTTAGCAGATGTAATGGAGTCCGTGCTCGGTGCTGTTTACATAGATGGAGGATTAGACTCAGTCCGTATTGTGTTTGATAGGCTTTTCAATAAAGGGCTTAAAAATTTAAAGATGAATATTTGGCAGGATAATCCCAAGGGGTTACTCCAGCATATAGCCCAAAAATATTATAACAGCGAGGTTGTATATAATATTATTTCAAAGGAAGGGCCAATGCATAAGCTAGTATTCACTGCAGAAGCATTTATAAAGGACCATAACCTAAAGAGCATTGGCAAGGGAACAACAAAGCAGCTTGCACAAGTCAATGCAGCATTTGAGCTTCTAAAACTGCTTCCGGAGACAGAACATGAAAAGAGCCACTAATTGGTTAAAGACTTTTTGGGGATATTTAAATTCCAAGGATGATACTAGTGATTCATCCTGGGGAATTTGGAGAATCATTTTTTTAAGTGCATTGGTAGGTGCAGTTGCCGGATTAGGCGCAGTGCTTTTAATCTCAATGCTAGAGCTTGCACAATGGCTTTTTATGGGGCAATGTGTTGGTTATTATCCAGGAGGAGCAGCCAATGAACCAATAATGTTTCAGTCATTGCATTCTGGAATAGAGCACAATGGAGTGGTATCAAGAAGGTGGCTTATACCTTTGCTTCCTGCATTAGGTGGGTTGGTCACATCCTTCCTAGTATTAAAATTTGCACCAGAGGCAGAGGGACATGGTACAGATTCTGCCATTGAGGCATATCATTTCCGTGGCGGTAAGGTTAGACCAATTGTTCCACCAATTAAAGCGATTGCTACATCCCTTTTGATTGGTACAGGAGGTTCTGCTGGTTGTGAAGGCCCAATTACACAAATTGGGTCTGGCTTTGGTTCTTCTTTGGCAACACTTCTTAAGCTTCCAGTCGCTGAACGAAGGATGCTTATGGCTGCAGGTATGGCTGCTGGGGTGGGGGCCCTATTCCATGCTCCAATGGCAGGAGCTCTATTTGCCGCTGAGGTGCTTTACCGCGATTTAGATATTGAATATGAGGTATTAGTGCCATCGATAGTTGCTTCAGTTACTGGCTATGCTGTATTTTCTTCGATATTTGGCTTTCACCCATTGTTTGACACTCCTGAGGTAACCTTTAACCAACCTCGAATGATTATTTTGTACATTGTCTTGGCTTTGGTTATTTCTCTTGGCTCACGCTTCTATACATGGTTTTTTTATACTGTGCATGAGTTTTTCTTGAAGCTTAAAATACCGCATGTAATCAAGCCAGCATTAGGTGGTTTGCTAACAGGTATTATTGGGTATTTCTTTCTGCCAGCACTTTGTTCTGGTTATGGAACAATACAAGAAGCATTACGCTTTGATTCATTAGGAGCAGGGGAGAAGATAACTCTTGTTTCTCTTTTAGGTGTATTTTTATTTAAGACACTTACAACCGCATTTTCTGTTGGTTCTGGAGGTGCAGGTGGTATATTTGGTCCAGCAATTGTTGTTGGTGGAGCATTAGGTGGCAGCGTGGGTATTATACTAAATGCCTTACTTCCAGATTGGAATGTGCCAGTTGGTGCATTTACACTTGTTGGAATGGTTGCTTTCTTTGGTTGTGCAGCAAAAACACCAATCAGTACAGTGTTGATGGTAAGTGAAATGACTGGCAATTATAAATTGCTTGTTCCTTCAATGTGGGTGTGTATTATTGCATATGTGCTTTCACGAAAGGTTTCATTATATAGAAGCCAGCTACCAAATCGCTTTGAAGCACCAGTTCACAGAGGCAGTATGATTTCTGGTGTAATCAGAAATCTTAAGGTTTCTGATATTCTAGAGGCCCGCAAGCGTAATCCTATTACAATACATCATGATACACACCTAGATGCGGTAATAAGCAGCTTGGCTAGTGGCGAGCAAACAGTATTCCCAGTAGTAAATGCAGAAAATTATGTTTCTGGAGTATTGACAAAGAAGGATTTGTCAACATTGTTGGATACAGACCCAGTTTTTCGCAGTATGCTTATGGTTAGCGATATCGCTCTAAATGAGCATGCCATTGCATTACCAACAGATTCATTGGCCATGGCTTTGAAGAATATGGATGATAACGATACAGAGGAGCTTGTGATTGTTTCAAATCTAAATAAGCCGCACAAGTTAATTGGTATCATTTCGCATAATGATATTGCAGAATCATATCAACGAGAGATAAGGCTTTCTCGATAATTTTAGTCATAAAATACTAATGTTTTGGAGCAATCTTTAGTTGTTTTGCTTATGGTTTTTTAGTAAAATAGAAATAAATTGATTAGTTGTTTTGTTATTTAATTTTTTTGTTTTATAAGTATGAATAATAATCGTCCAAAAATTGGAGTTATGAGCGAGCTAGTTCCCGATGCATCAACCATAGATGCAGCAGCTCAGTATGGACTAACTTGTACTCAAGTTGTTAGCTGGAATGTAGAATTAGCAACATTAGATATAGCAAAGGCTTTGAAGAAACGTGCTGCTGATAATAATGTGCGGTTGACAGCTATTTGGGGTGGCTATTCTGGACCTCAAGAGTGGAATTTTACCAAAGGACCAGTAACCCTTGGCCTTGTGCCTTGTGCATATAGGGCTATGCGCGTGATGGAGTTAAAAAAATGGGCTGACTTTGCTGCTGAGGCTGGTGCTCCAGCAGTCATTACACATTGTGGATTTCTTCCAGAGAATATGACAGATCCAACTTTCGAAGAGGTGCTAGTAGCTATTCAAGATGTGGCTAGCTATTGCAAAAAACTAGGACTTGAATTTTGGTTTGAAACAGGACAAGAGACTCCTGTTACTTTGCTTCGCTTTATTCAAGCTACTGGGCTTGATAATTTAGGAATAAACCTAGATCCTGGTAATTTATTGATGTATGGCAAGGGTAATCCTTTAGACTCATTACGTGTATTTGGTAAATATGTAAAAGCTGTTCATACAAAGGATGCATTTCCACCTACTGATGGGAATGAGTTAGGTGCGGCAGTTGTTGTTGGTACAGGCTGTGTTGACTATCCTCGCTTCCTCCCTGCATTGTTAGACATCGGCTTTACTGGTGATTTAACAATTGAGCGAGAGATTACTGGTGAACAACAAATCAAGGATATTCTTTATACTAAGGATTATCTCAATAGACTTCTTGATGAATATTTTTCTAAATAAATTTTAATTAAAGGAATTCGTTATGTTATATCCAATGCTATTTAAACCAGTTTATCGTGACTATATTTGGGGTGGAACTTCTATAGCAGGTGCATTTGCTCGAGAAAATACACCGACCCCTTGTGCTGAATCATGGGAGATTAGTGCACACCCAGATGGTATGAGTATAATTGAAAATGGTGATTATGCTGGCAAATCCTTACAGGAGGTGTGCGAGGAATTAGGGCAAGAGCTTCTTGGTAGTTTTTGTGAGAACAATGTATTCCCACTACTTATCAAGCTTATTGATGCAAAGGAACGACTAAGTGTTCAGGTTCATCCAAATGATGAAGCTGCCGCACGCTATGGTGGTGAAGCAAAAACAGAAATGTGGTATGTGCTTGATGCAAAAGAAGGTGGAATGGTTTGTGCCGGCTTGAAAAAAGGCACTGGTCCACGTAAATTTAAAGATGCAATTCATGATAAGGAGGTAGCTTCTCTTTTAACAGAAGTGCCAGTAGAAAAGGATAAGGCAATTTTTATTCCTGGTGGGCTTGTTCATGCAATTTGTGAAGGATGTATGATTTATGAGGTACAACAAAATTCAAATACTACCTATAGAGTTTATGATTGGGATAGAGTTGGACCAGATGGCAAGGGACGTCAACTTCATATACGTGAAGCAATGGAGGTAATTGATTGGCATGCTCCAAATATTGGCCTACTTAATGCAATTCCAATGACAGCAAATTCTAAAGCAAATAAGCGCGAGCGTATTTTGCGTTGCGATTATTTTACAATGGAACGTTATACTCTTTCAGAGGCAGAGCAATTCTTAAACGATGGCACATCTTTTGTTTCGTTGTTTGCTCAAAATTCACCAATTGTTGTAAAGGTTGACAACAACGAATATCAAGTTCCTGCAGGCCGTTCATGTTTAGTACCAGCAGGAATTAAAAGCTTTACTATTGAAAGTGCAGAGCCTTCTGCTCGTGTCTTGGTGGTGCATCTATGAGAGATTTAGCTAGAGAAGGGAAAATTACATTTATTGAGATTTTCCTCATTACATGTATTTTGTTACTTGGTTACTGGGTTCTTGTTTTGCCTATGGGTAAAACTGATGACATGGTCAAAAAGGAATGGGTCCAGACAAATCTTAGTACAATGCATGACGCAATCCCTTATTTAGAAAAAATGAAAATGGTTGAAGGGGTTACGAATATTTATGAGAATATGACTGTTAATGATGTTGATATTGTTCGTGCCAGCTGGGGTCGACCTCCATTAAAGTGGCCAGATGGAGTATTATTTGACTCGTTTCTTGCTACAACAAATCAAGTGTCTATTGATGTTGAATTTTCCACAGGATTAGAAACAGTTATTTTTAAACCAGCTGAATCAGAAAATTTATAATTACAAACAAAAAAACGACTAAGAAAGGAAGATAATATGGCAAAACCTATTGCAGTACAATTGTATTCATTACGTGAATATTCAAAGACAAAAGAAGATTTTATCAATGTCATCAAGCGTGTAGCAGACATTGGTTATAAGGCTGTTGAACCAGCTGGTCTTCACGATATTCCATGCAAGGAATTTCGTGCCATTCTTAAAGATTTAGGTTTGGAGATGTATTCTACTCACTCTCCTTGGGCACACAAGCCAGAGGATTGCTCAAGGATTATTGATGAGCTTGGTGAGCTAGAGCTTACAAATTGTGTATGTGGATATAGTGCAGATGATTTTAAGGATTTAGATTTAATTAAACGCACTGCTGAAAATACTAATAAGATGCTTGAAATATTCAAGGCAGCAGGCATTACTCTTTTCCAGCACAATCATGCATTTGAGTTTGAGCGTATCGATGGCAAACTAAAGTATGATTATTATATGGAGCTTTGCCCAGAAATTAAGCTTGAGATGGATAGCTTCTGGTCAAGCAATCTTGGTGTTGAGGATCCTGTTGAAATGCTTAAGAAATATGCAGATCGCACAGTTTTGATACACATCAAGGATGGAACACTATTCCAGAAGGAAGCAGAGCAAGTATATGTTAATGGTATTTTGGATCGTAAGATTTCATTGCTACCACTAGGACAGGGTGAAATGCCAATTGCTAAGCTTGTTCCTGAAATCCCAGCTCAGGTTTCTAGCATCGTTGTTGAGCTAGATTATTGTGAGGTTGAGATGTGGAAAGCAATTGAGGAAAGCTATAAGTTTATGACTTCAAATGGCTTTGCTGAAGGAAATAAATAACTCTGATAGGGATATCCTTTATATGTTTAAGTACTTTTTGAATAGCGTAATTGCTCTAGCTGTAGCTGTAATTATTTCTGGATGCGAGGGTGGGGGAGATAGTAATTCTGGACCATATGGTGATACAGATTATATCTCAAGCAGCTCTTCTTCCAATAATTCAACTGATATTGTTGGTACATGGTCATTGACTGAAAATGGTACTGGCAATATTTGGTACATTCATTTCTTCAGCGATGGAAATTGGAAAATTACAGATGATGCAGCAGGAACACAACAGCGTGTTTTTGGCACTTATACACATAGTGGTAATGAATTCCAGGGACCAATGCAAAATCCAGGTGTTGGTGAAGGAAAAATTGGTGGTAGTATTACAAATGGTGGCATGGTGCTATATTTCAGAGAATTTTGGCACACACCACATAAGATTGTTGAGTATAGCGGCTATAAGATGAAATAGTTGCAATCTAATCTGAAGTAATTCTTATGGGGGCTGTTTTAAAACATATTGTTTTGAAACAGCTCTTTTTGCATAGAGGTTTCTTTGTTTGTGACACCCATTTTATTAAATAATTATACATGTATAATTTTTATGTTGACATGTATATATGATTTGTGTAATACTTTTAAATATGAAAACGAAACTTGCTAAACAAAATTCAATTCCAGCATATATTCGGATTGCTGATAAATTACGCACTGTCATTCAAGATAACTCCTTTAAACCAGGAGATTTTATCGGAACTGAGGTTGAATTATCTAAAGATAACTCTATCACACGTATGACTGCCCGCAGAGCAGTACAAATCCTTATTGATGAAGGTCTGCTCGAACGCCAACCTGGAAAGGGCGTCTTTGTAAAACAAATTCAAAAATCTATTCACCAAATTAAACTACTCTCATGTAACCTCAACTGGATGCCTTCTATCTATATCGGCCAAGGTATGAAGCTCCAAGCAGAAAAATATAATGCCGAGGTTATCCTTTGTGACTTTAGTGGGAACGAAGAAGAGTATATCAAAGCAATTGTCGATTTGCCTAAATCAAAAGAAAGTAGCTCCGCTGTCCTTGTCTCTATCCACAACAGAGCTTTTTATAATGCATTGCTAAAGCTTGAGCTTGCGAATTATAAATATGTCGTAGTCGACGAAATTTTGAATGAATTTCCATGCCCATCGATTTCATCCGACAATATACAAGGAGGTAAACTCGCTGTTCAAACTCTTCTTGAATGTGGTCACACAAATATTGGGTTTATTGGAGATGTTCAGGCATCAACAACAGAGAAGCGTTTTAGGGGCGGTGCAATAGTCCTAGCAGAGAAGGCTCTAACCTATAGTCATGTTATAAGTCTTTCTACAGATGACTCCATTTGGGAACAGGATGTGCTACATAATTTAAGAAAATTAATGAATTCAAATTCGCTCCCGACAGCATTCTTTTGTAGCTGTGATGCTGTTGCAAGGTATGTTTATCGTGCGGCTTCAATACTTGGATTGTCTATCCCCGATGATATAAGTGTTGTGGGCTATGATGATGATCCAATTGCTGAGTGGCTTTCTCCAGCTTTGTCAACAATTCGTCAACCGTTTGAAAAAATAGGTGAGGAAGCAGTTAATGCACTTATTCATTTTGAACCAAATACTTTAGATAACGATATTCCTATAGCAAAGGAATTGCCAGTTGAATATATTCAACGAGACTCTGTGAAGAGGATGAAAAAAGAAAGGATAGCATAATTATGTTTAAGGAATTCTTTTTTGTGGCAGTGTCAGCAGTATTGGCACTTAATTGCTCTGCAAATGGGCTTATTCCTAATTCTGATTTAGAGGAATCCGATGGTAATGGCTGGGCAGAGGGCTGGCCTCGTACTGCATTTATGAGCTATGAACAGGAAGGGGCGAACCACTTTCTACGGATGAATGCTCTTTCCCCAAATAAGATGCATATGCTCTATCGCGAGATTAAAGTCCCAGCTGGTGCTGAAGCTCTCGAGCTAACATGGCGCCACCGTATTAGCAATTTGAAAAAGGGTGAAAAATCCTGGTTTGATGCTCGTATTATGCTTGAGTTTATGGATGGTAACCGTAAAGGGCTTCCTGCAAAACCTAAAGCCCCTAGCTTTGGAAAAAATGTGGCAGAGTGGACCGAATGTAAAACACAATTTCTTGTGCCAAAGGATGCTAAGATTTTAAAGCTAATGCCAGCTTTGTTTAATGTAGAAAGTGGGACATGGGATATCGATGATATGCAAATTAAACCTATCTCTGCAAATGAATTAAAGGCTGCCGAAGCTAAGCATAAGGAGCAATATAATAAGGCTAAAGCAGCAGAGTCTGAAAAAATACGCAATAAAGCTGCCCAAACTCTAGCTAATGGTGGCTCTCTTATTGCTAATGGTAGCTTTGAGGAGCTGCGGGAAGATGGTATGGGTGCAAAGCACTGGGGCTCAAATAATGAAAATACTTTTGTTGCGTCTGAAGCTGGTAATCATTTTATGCGTATAACAGCAAAACCAAATAAATTGGTAAATATTTATAGAGAATATCCTATCCCTACAGGTGCGAAAGCTCTTGAACTTTCTTGGCGTCAACGTGTTACTGGACTTAAAACCGGTGAAAAACCTTGGTTCGATGCTCGTTTTATATTTGAACTAAAGGATGCTTCTCGTAATAAAATTGCTGGTGCTCCAGGCCCAGCATATACTCAAAAGGATACAAGTGGTTGGGTTACAAAAAGCACTCGCTTTTTAGTTCCTGATAATGCTACATATTTTGTCTTTATGCCTTGCCTTTTTGAAGCAAAAGCAGGGACATTTGATATAGATGATTTGGTACTTAAACCAATTGATCCAGCACCAATTATTGCGGAAAAGAAAAAATGGGAAAGGATTGAAGCTATGCGTAATATACCTGCAGAACAACCAAACAAAGCAAAATGGCCAGCAGAGCTCAAGGTGGTCGGCAATAAGGTTATTGATGCTAATGAGAAAGAGGTCTGGCTACAAGGTGTCAATGTTGTTGGATTGGAGTCCCTACCATTTGGCTCTCAAATGATGAAATCAACCCAAGTCGCTGTGGATGAGTGGGGAAGCAACTGCATACGTCTTACGGTGAAGGAGCAATTCTGGTTTGGTGAAAGCATCCATCAGAAAGATGGCGGAGCTGCATATCGTAAATTGATTGATGACATTATCACTTATACCGCAAATCGTGGTGCATATGTTGTCCTAGATTTACATCATTTCCGTGCACCGCGAGAGCGAGATATTCGTTTTTGGTCTGCAGCTGCAAAGGTCTATGCAAATCATCCAGCTGTACTCTTTGATATATTCAATGAACCTCATGATATTTCATGGGAGGTATGGCGCAATGGAGGCTTTGTGGGTGAAAAAGGCAAGATTGACGAGTCAGCATTTCTTAGTGAGGAGGAAAAACGCAAGAATCAGGGCTTTGAATCCTGTGGTATGCAAAGGCTCGTTGAGGTTGTCCGTAGCACGGGTGCTCGCAATATAATTATTGCTGGTGGCTGCCATTGGGCAAATGATTTGTCTGGTGTTGTTAATGGCTATGCATTAGAAGATAAGACTGGCAATGGTATTATGTATTCTTGGCATACATATAATTGGCATGGTGGTTGGGAAAGAATATTGCCTGTCCTTGAAAAATACCCAGTGTATTTAGGAGAATTTGGTGGTGACACAAAGAAGATGGGCTTCCTGCCACTTGATATTCAGGAGGATCCTTATACATTTTGTCCAGATATGTTAGGCTTTGTTCAAAAGAACAAGATTCATTGGGGTGCATTTTCATTGGCACCAAATTCAACGCCAAGACTTGTTCTTGATTGGGAGTATACACCAACACCATTTTGGGGCGAGTTTGTTATTCGTGCTTTAAAGGGAGGACAATTTGAAATTAAACGCATAAGATAATTTTTTGATAGTGTTATAATTACGGAGAATATGGTATGAAAAAGAAAATAGGAATAATTTGTTTTTTGTGTTTAGTTTTTGGTGCTATAAATATAAAGGCACAAGAGGTTGAGAAAATTGGTTGGTTAAATACTGATTGGGCTACTTATACATATTCTGATGTCGCCAATTGGTATAATGGCGAAATCAATGGTGTATTTGGTACAAATATGACAGGTAAAGCCACACAAACAATTAAGCTTGATAATGGTTTTGATTTAGGACTTCTAAAATTTTATCATTCTGGCGAGGTGACTTTTAATTTTGCTGGTAATGGTGGGAATTACACAACCTTTATGACAAATGATTGGATACAAACACCAAGTGCATCCAAGGGTGCTGTTAATATTGGCTCAAATAAGGACGGAGAAAAATTGAATGTAAATCTTGGTGGTAATGACATAAAGCTTAAGATTTCAGGTCCACCAGTAAATTTCTACGGAGAAATTCTTAATGGTAATATTAACGTGTTCGATTCAACTATAGGATTTAAGGAAACTGGTACATTTGTTGATGGCACACTAACAGTATCTAATGCTTGGGTTGTATTGGGTTCTGAAAATGATCAATCTACTCCGGAAGTACGTTTGAATAAGCTTGTTTCCTATGGTTCAGAGTTGACTGTTTGGGGGCATAAGTACGGAAATCCTGTTAATGAGAGAGTTAATACATTCGTTGCAAAAACAAAGCCAGAAGGCGGTTGTTCAACAATTAAGTTTTATCCGAGAGCTAAAAGTCCTATTTTACATATAGGCAAGCTAGAGCGTGAGAATAATTCAATTTTATCCTTAAATAATAACAATACATATTATGTAGGAACAACAGATTTTGAAGCAAATAATTGTCATATGTTTTTCGATGAAGTGCCAATGTTCCCAAGTGTAGGAGAAGTAGAAACAACAACTTGTCCAATATATCCTTGGTTAGTTTATTTCCATGATTTGTTTTATACTTACGATGAGACAAGAGGTGTTCGCCCACTTAATCTTGAAACAGAGGTTCGTACTTACTCAACAAATTATGTTGGCGAGCTAGAAGCACAGGGAGAAAATATTAAAATCACTAATTCGGCTGCTGTTTGCGATTTTACTGGAGCAGAAAATGTTGTTAATTCAATTATATGGGCTGCAAATAGCGGTGGTAAACTATATGCAACAAATGGTGTGCTTAAAGTTCTCTCTGGAGGAATTTTAATGAATTGCCTTGATAACTGTCACTTGGATGCAAATATTGATTTTGGTGATGTTACGGGATATTTTATAGGAAGAAACGATAAGAGCAATTATTTTGATGGAAATATTGCAGGTAATAAAGGAGTTGTTTTTTCAACAACAAATAATGGCAGGGGTGTAAATGGGGGCTTATTCTACATTACTGGTACTGGTACATTTACAAATGATGTATATATTGCGACTGCGGTTTCAATTCAAAATAGCAACTTCTTCCCACATGGAGACCGTCTTGGGAATACAATAGTTGATGGACATCTGCGTATGTGGTTTAATACAATTACACTTAATGGATTATATGGTAGCGGTATGGTTACTTTTAATAATAGTGATTCATCACGGTTAATTGTTGGTGATAATGATTCTGATGGTGACTTTAAAGGGCGTATTTATGCAGATAATAGAAATCTCAATTTTGAAAAAATAGGAAAAGGGACACAAATTATTCGCGGTGGTAATAGTTCAAACAGTGGAACTACAGTAACTGATGGTGCTCTTTATTATTATGGTCCAGTAAAGAGCAAGGTAACCGTTGCTGCTGATGCAACCTTAGGTGGTAATGGCACATTTAATGCAACAGGGACAGCCATTGATTTAAAGCAAGGTGCAACACTTATCCCTATGAGCTATGAGGGCACAGGCTCAATGACCGTTGCTAATGACATAAGCTTTGGTGGTGCAAACACCTTGAAATTAACAGCTATACCAGATGCTTTAACACCTGCATTAAATGTTGGTGGCAGTGTCATAGGTGCTGATAGCGAGGTAGGCGTTGTCTTTGAAGGCGAAAAACCTGGTATATACACACTAGTTAAAGCTCAAACAGCTATTGAGCCAATATTTGTCAGTGCGACACCTAACTTCAAGGTTTATACAAGTGAGGATGGTTTGACAGTCTATGGTCAAAAGCTTGATATGGGAACAGTTGTAATTATTAGGTAGTTTTGAGGACTTGTCGTTTAAAGGGGAAAGCCATGGAAAAATATATCGGAAATCCTATCCTTTCAGCAAAGGATATACCATATCCTGCATCGCTAGTATTTAATGCGGGTGTGTGTAAATATAGAGGCAAATATATTATGTTGTTTAGAAATGACTATGGGTATGGGGAAAATGGGCCTGGTCAATTTTCTGGAACCTGTATTGGAATTGCTGAAAGTGATGACGGAATTCACTGGACACCACATTCGGAGCCATGGATTGAATGGTGCGATGAAGAGGTTCTTCGAGCATATGATCCAAGGCTAACCGTGGTGGGGGAGGAGGTTGTTATTTGCTTTGCTCTTGATACACGCCATGGTTTGAGAGGTGGAATTGCCACCACTACGGATTTTAAGAGCTGGCAAGTTAAATCGCTTTCTGCTCCCGATAATCGAAATATGGTGGTATTCCCAGAAAAAGTTAATGGCAAATATTGTCGTTTAGAGCGCCCTTTTCCTGTATATTCAAGGTGGAAGGATAGATTTGATGTTTGGTTTTCTGATTCTCCAGATTTAGAGTATTGGGGGAATACACATTTGGTTTTAGGTGTAGAGGATGTTCCTTTTGCTAATGACAAGGTAGGACCAGCAGCACCACCAATAAAAACGGATAAGGGCTGGCTTACATTATTTCATGCTGTTGATTTAGATACAACAAGAGGGAAGAATGGTTGGGAGGATAAGTGGCAGAAGCGTTATCAAGCTGGCGTGATGCTACTTGATTTGAATGAGCCATGGCGAGTAATAGGGAAGTGTGACGAACCAATAATAGCACCTACTGAGGAGTATGAGCGGAATGGCTTCCGTAATGATGTAATTTTCCCTGGAGGGATGATTGCTGAGGATGATGGATCTGTGAAAATTTACTATGGAGCCGCAGATACTGTCGTTTGTCTTGCCACAACCTCAGTTGAAGAGTTACTTGCAATGTGTAATCCCAAGTGATTGCCGCCTTTTGCTCTAAAACACTGGGCGACTCCATCAATTAGACGATAAGACAGATTTCAAGCTGACGCTATAGCCTTCGGCGAAACACGGAGCACACGTAGTGTGATTTTCCTGAGAACGGAGACACGGAGAGGTGATGTGGGGTACTGGAATGATTGTTGGCACAATTCTCCTTTGTCCTCCGTACTCCGTGTTAGCGAAAGCAACAAGCAACGCGACTAGCAATCGTTAGCACTCGCAGTCTGATTGTCTCGTGTCCGTTCGCTGTCTAATTGGCTTTTTATCTATTGTCAGTGTCTCATGTCTCTAGTCTCTAGTCTAATGTCTCAAGGGTGCGTGTCAACGCAGGATGGGTCGCGTGTCAACGCGATGAGGAGTCTTATCGTCTAAGCGTCTCATGTCCGTTCAACGTCTAGCGTCTCGAGTCTTCGGTTGTCTAGCGTCTATCGTCGCACAATCGTCTCGCGTCTATATCATAATAAAATGAAAAATATATAATTTTGAGTATATATTACAATATTTTGATTTTTACTGCATTATCATAATAAACCTGTTAATAACTTGTTAATAAATACCAAATATTTGTTAATAAAATTATAAGTATGATATTTAGAAAAAAATCTAATTCACATACCTAAAACTGGCATAATTTTCATAAAACAAAGGTAATATAACTCATTTATAAAATTTTATTAAATAATTTTAGTATTCTAAACATATTACTCTATTGATTTTATTTTAAAAAAAGTGTAAAATTACATATATAAATGGTGGTTTATTGCAATGGTTGAAATTTTAATTACTTGTTAATAACATGTTAATAAATTGATATTAACCCTGTTAATAACTTGAAGTTAATTACAACATTGTTTATAAGTCATCAGTTATTAAAAAATAATCAAAAGGTTATCAACATCTTATAAAAATAATTAAAGCATTGTTTTTCATGTAGTTAATATTAATTTGCGAAAGTTATTAAATATTCTAATACTACTATTGTAATAATTTTTTAATATAGTATAATATTAGCAATTGTTTATAAATCGACTGTGAATAAAAAATCTGGGACAAGTTATGAAAATAAGAATACCTCAACCAACATTGTATAACGCACTAGCTAAGGTTCAAAATATAGTACCAACAAAGGTAACAGAACCAATTCTTTCAAATGTATTAATTTATACCTCTGAGGATAAGATATTCTTTAGAACAACAACTCAAGATATGACTATGGAATATAGTTGTGAGGCTGAAATTGTTGAGCAAGGTGAAATAACACTTCCAGTTCGTAAATTAACTGGTATTGTTCACGAGCTATCTAGTGGAGTTGTAACGATTGATGCTTCAGATGAGACAGCTAGTATGAGTTGTGGATCATATCGTTCAAAGATACTTGGTATACCAGCAAATAAATTTCCTGCAAAACAAACACTTGATGGAGGAGTTTCATATACACTTCAACAAGGTAGATTATTAGATATGCTTAAAAAGACAGTATATGCAGCATCAACAGATGATTCAAGAGCTATTCTAAATGGAGTTATGATGAATTTTGAGAATAGCAAATTAATTTGTGCTGCTACAGATTGCCGTCGATTAGCATTATATGAGACAGAGGTAGAATTCCCTGTGGAAAATAATCGTGATTCAATTCTTCCTACTAAAGCAGTTCAAGAACTAATAAGAGTTTTGGGTACTGAGGGAGACATTGAGATTATTATTAAGGAAAATCAGGCAATATTTACATTTGGAGATTTAACACTTTCAAGTAAAGTATTGAGTGGTTCATATCCAGACTTTAAGAAATTTGTTTCAGCAAAATGTGATTATAGAATTGAAATCAATAGAGAAGAGCTATTAGCTGTATTGAAGCGTATGTCAGTATCTACAACACCGACATCAAATTCAATGCGTTTATGCTTTGCTGATAATTTGCTTACAATTTCAGTAACTGCAGTTGAAGTTGGTGAAGCATTGGATACAATTGCTATTAAATATGAGGGTCCAGAGATTATAACAATATTTAATCCAGAATTTATGATGGATCCATTGCGTAATTTAACTAGCGATGTAATTTATATTGAATTAAATAAAGAATCCAGTCCTGGACTAATCAAGAGTGACATTCCATTCTTGTATGTTATTATGCCATTGCGTGGATAATAAGTTATAAAAACAGATACTCATATAACCAAAAAATATTTTGAGAGGGTATAAATGATTACACCTAAAAGAGGATTAAAATCTCAAGCTATGGCAGCATTAATGGATGAGATTGATGAGCAGATGAAGGGTTTACGTAGAGGGTTTAATCCTGGAGAAAAGGTAAGAGGTACAGTAATTTCAGTGACAGATGATTATATTGTACTTGATGTAAACTCAAAGCTTCAAGGTGTAATTGATACTAATCAATGGGATACAAATATTCCATTACCTGAACCAAACGATGTAATTGAAGTATATTTTGTAGAGGTAAGAGATGGTTCTGCTAGATTTACTGCTAGTGCTGGAAGCAATAGTTCAGTAGCAAATCAATCAATACTACAAGCGTATACAACAAAGCTTCCAGTAGAGGGCAAGGTAGAAAAAGAAATAAATGGTGGGTATGAGGTAATAGTTTGTGGTCAGCGAGGATTTTGTCCATATTCACAAATCGATAAGAATAAGCGTCGAGATGAACCAAATGATTTATATATTGGCAAAGTAATGAATTTTCTTGTTACTGAATATGAGCCAGAGGATCGTACATTGGTGGTAAGTCATCGTGCATTACAGGAGCGAGATGCAATTGAAAAGCGTAATGCATTAAAGGAGACGCTTTCAGAGGGTGATCAAGTTACTGGTAAGGTAACAAAAATAATGCCTTTTGGAGTATTTGTAGATATAGGTGGAGTTGAAGGATTGATTCCATTACGTCAGCTTTCATGGAACAAAAATACGAAGCCAGAGGATGTAGTATCTGAGGGACAGAATGTAAGTGTTACAATTATTTCTCTTGATTGGGAAAATAATCGTTTTTCATTTAGTTTATTAGATGCTAAAGAGGATCCATGGAATTTATTTGAGGCTGAATATGATGTTGGTAGTTATTTAACAGGAAAAATAATTAAGCTATTACAAATTGGAGTAATTGTTGAGCTTGATTGTGGAGTAGAGGGATTTGTCCATATATCAAAGCTTGGTTTAAAGCATCGTATTAGCGATCCAAGATTATATTTTAAAATTGATCAGCAGTTGGATTTACAAATTGACAATATAGATTATGATGAAAGAAAAATTTCATTGCATGTAGTTGAAGTTTTAGATGAAGCAGCAAAAACAAGCGAAAGTGATGAGCAGCAAGAAAAGCAAGAGTTAGAGGCTCGTGAGTATATAGAAAAATCTCGTAAGCAGAGTTCATCATTCGGTTCATTTGCAGATGCTTTTTCAAAAATAGATAATAACTAATTTTAAAAATTTTTAAGGCTAATTGATTATGTTTAAAGTAAATTTATCATTTATTATTTCTTCGATAATCAGGACAATAATTTTTATTGTAATATTTGGTGCTGTACTTTATTTTTTGAAATCATTTTCGCCAGATTTTTATAATAAAGAAATTTATTCAAGAGTTACTGGAAAAGAAATAGTTTTGTTAGATAGTTCTATGAATAATGTTGAAGTAAACATAGAAGAAGATTTAAATGATTTTGAAGAATCATCTGAAGTTAAAGAAACAAAAATAGAAAAGGTAGCAGTAGAATCTGTATTTACATCAACAAAACGTAAGGTAGTAGAACTTATAGATGGTGATTCAAATAAGCCAAAAGAGACAAGTGATAGCACAGAGGTAGTTGAACCAGATTCAGCTGTTCAGCAGACAGTTGAGGTAGTAGAGGAAGAGGTATTTGAAGAGCCAGAAATTCCAGAAGATTATGATGGACCAAATTGGGCTGTAGTTGCAGTTAATACTGATATTTATAATAAAGAAAAAAATAAAATTGGTTCTATTTTAGGTGGTATTGTAGTAGAGACGCGAGATCATATATTTATGAAGAATGTTGCATTGATACAATGTCATCAAATAAAGGATGGAATTATAAATCCAGATGTTGAATTTTTTATAAAGGAATCTGATTTAGTAATGTTCCGTGGACCTTACAATAATAAAGTACATCCAGATAAAACAACAATAATTGATTTTTGTACTGCACGTGGAAAGTATCAAAGCTTATTAACTGAATTACGCAAAGAAGAGATTAAAAAAAATCCACATTACACGGAGTATCATGATGCAGTAAAAGTTTATAAAAATTTAAAAAAAGAATCTGATGAGTTAGAGGAAAAGCGTAAAACAACAAGTGGAGCAGCAAGAGCAAATCTTGAGAATAAAATACATAAGCTTAAGCTTGAAGAGGTAACCGCAAGAAAAACTTTAAATGATGCACAGCGAAAATATGATTCATGGCGCACAAAGAATTTAGGAAGTGGCGAAGATATTAAAATTACTCCTACACCTGAATTAAATCAATTTAAAGCAGAAATGGATGCTTTGTATCCACGAGCAAATGAAATTTGTCCAGGAATTTAATTTATGAAAAATAAGATATTATTAGTAAGCATAGTTATTTTAAATTCAATAATTGTATTTTCAGAAGATGTAAAATTAAATGAAGCAGTTCCTGTTGAAACACCAACTTTAATTGAAAATACAGTAGAGAAAAATTTACCTCGAACAGATGCTGATTTTTTGAAATATAGAGAGTATTGGTCAAAGCAATCAAACGAAGCAATACAAAATGAAATTGAAGCACTTCAAAAGTATATAATAGATGAAGGAGCTGAGGCTAGAAAATCACGGATGGAATATGAAAGGAAGTGTATTGGATTTGTTCCACAGAATGATTCAGAAAAAGTTAATGCATTGCGCGACAAAGAAAAAAAGCTGGCAGCAGAATTAGCTAAGGTTCGTCAGGAAATTAGAAATGAAATATTAAAGTCACCTGAGATAAAAGAATTAGCAGAAAAAAATTTACGTAATAATTTAAATGTAAGACATGCTCGCCTTGCTTTAGAAGGCTTAAAGCAGATAAACAAAGAAAAGGAATAATTTAAAATGAAAATTTTATTTCAAGGCGATTCAGTTACAGATGCTGGTCGTTTTACAGATGTAGGGACAGGTGTACGTGATTGTGCTTTAGGAGCAGGCTATGTAAAGCTTATTGCAAATCGTTTACTTTGTGATTTTCCAGAAAAAAATTATGAGATTATAAATCGTGGAATAAGTGGAAATAGAATTGTTGATTTATATGCTCGATGGAAGGCAGATTGTATAAATATAGCTCCAGATATTTTAACAATATTAATTGGAGTTAATGATACATGGCATGAGCGTGGTGGACAAAATGGGGTTGAGGTTCCACGTTATGAGAGATTTTATCGTGAGTTAATAGAATGGACTCAAACGGAGTTGCCTAACATAAAAATTATTTTAATGACTCCATTTGCAAATCCAATTAATGATCACATAGCAAGCTTTTTCCCTGAGCTTAATGAGCGACAGGCAGTGGTGGAAAAAATAGCAAAAGAATTTTCACTTCCATGTGTAAAGCTTCATGAAAGTTTTGAGTCTGCAAATGCAAGGGCAGCGATGGAGCATTGGACACCAGATGGAGTTCATCCAAGTGGTGCTGGTCATCAATTAATTGCTGATGCTTGGTTAAAGGCATTTGCTCAGCTTTAAAATAAAAGCTATGGCAAAGACAAATATTGTATTTGTAGGTGGTAATGCTAGCTACATACATTGTGCCTTTGCTTCAATGTGTCTTAAAGCCTCTCTTCGTGATTTAGAGGAGAATGCTTTAATTATAGAGACAGAGGTAAGGGAGACAACACCGCTTCAATTTTTTGAGAGGCTTGTGGCATTGTCTCCTTCTGTTATTCTACTTTCAACATATTTGTGGAACAGGGATTTTTTTGTGGCAGTGTGCAAATTATGTCGTGAGATTATTCCTGATGTTCCTATTATTGCTGGTGGACCACAGCTTGTACCTTATGATGAAACAGAGCCATTAAAAAAATTTGTCGACATAATAATTTATGGTGAAGGCGAAGAGGTTATATACGATGCTGTAAAATTAGCATTGTCTGGTAAAAAAAATATTCCTTCTTGTTCTTATGAGATTTTTGCACAACCAGTAGATTTATCAAAAGTAAAGCTACCATATTATTTATATGAGGATAAGGATATAGCAAATAGGGTTGTTTATGTAGAAGCAACACGAGGCTGTCCTTTTTCTTGTGAATATTGTACTTCTGCAGGAAGTGGGGGAATAAGATATTTTCCATTAGAGGCATTAAAGCGTGAATTTTTAAAATTAATTAACCGAGGGGTAATTCATTTTAAATTTTTGGATAGGTCCTTTAATCATGGTGGGGAACATTCATTAGCTTTATTAGATTTCTTTAGAGAAAATTATAGAGAAGGAATGACTCTTCATTTTGAATTTACTCCAGAGGAGCCTAATGAGGCATGGAGACAGAGGCTTTGTGCATTTCCGCCTAAAACGCTTCATTTAGAGGTTGGAATACAAACTTGGGAGCCAGAGATAGCTGCACGAATAAAACGACCTTTAAATCGTGAAAAAACGACACAAACGCTTAAATTTTTAATAGAAGAGGCTAGAGCTGACGTTCATGCTGATTTAATTATAGGTTTGCCAGGAGAAGGAATAGAAACTATTGCCTCTGGATTTAACTTTTTGATTGGATTAAATCCAGCTGAGCTTCAGGTTGGCATATTAAAGCTTCTTCCTGGTACGGCTATGTATAGGCATATAGAAAAATACGAATTAAAATTCTCTCCAGATCCTCCATTTGAGGTACTTTCAACTAGAGATATTAGTTTTGCTGAGTTAAGAAGAATGGAGCGTTTTGCTAAATGCTTTGATATAATGTACAATCGTGGTAGATTTAACCTATCCTCCAGGTTATATATTTTCAGTGAAAATACGCCATTTGAGCAAATAATGCGTGTAGCAGACCATTTATATAATAAATATGGTAGATTACATGCATTATCTCCAAAAAGCATAGCAGCAGCCATGCAGGAGCTTATATTACCATCAAGGTTATCAGAGTTAAAGATAGCTTTAGAAACTGATGCCAGAGAGAGCAAGCATCATTAATTGTTAATAACTAATATTTAATAGACCATATGTGTCAAGAGAGGCTATGCTTTGAGGCAATAGCTTCAATCATTTATAAATAATATTTATTAAAATAGGTTTATTAACAGGTTATTATCAAGATTGTTGATAACATATAAGTTATTGTTTTTAAGATATTTATTTAGTAATCAACAATAATTATCAACAGAATATCAACAAGCTGTTGATAAGTTATGCTTGATTTGTTGATATTATTTATTGCATACTAATACGCATGAAACAGGAAATATTAAAACAACTACCAAAGCTAATAAGGGCGGCTCGATTGGAGCGTGGTATTACCCAAATAGAAATAGCAAATAAGGTAGGCTGCAAGCAATCAGCAATTAGTATGATGGAGGGTGGCAGAGTAGATGCCATTTCAGAGTCTACTTATGAGAAGCTAGCAGAATTATTAGAAATTAATTTATCGGCACTGATTCCGAGCATGGGACCAGTATTGACAGCTGCAGCTTTAGCACCATTACAGCCAGAGGTGGCAATGTGTGCTAATTTTGAATGTCCAAGTAATAAGCCATATATAGTAGGAATGAATGTATATTTCAAGCCTACAGGAAAAGCAGGCTTTTCCAATCGTTGTGCGATATGTGGTGAAATTTTGATTAAAGTATGTCCTCATTGTGGAGTTAAGCTTCAGACACCAGGAGGATGCTGTGGTAATTGTGGAAAGCAGCTTTTAGAACTTCCAGAAGGTTATACTGAGGATGTTCTAGGTTGGGTAGAGCAGGCAAAGCGTAATTCTGAAGAAATATAGTATTCAAAATCAAGCAATTATGATTTATTAAAGAAAAAAACATTCCATAAAAGGGGTGTTTTTTTTATTTTATAAATATAAACCTCAAAAAAAAATTAACTCATTTTTCCCTAAAAAAGCTAGTTTTCTATTGTTTTACATTTAATCTTATGGTAGCATTATCTTTTGTAGGGGTACTATACCCTCATTGTGATATATTTTTTTAAAATAACTAACAGTAATGGAGTATAAAATGAGTATAATTGGCAGTAATATAAAGAAAATTTGCCATAATCTTATACTAGCGAATATAATTGCAGTTATATATCAAGTACCTGCAATATATGCGGATACATATACTCAATTTACATATATAAATCCAACGGCTGAATATTCTCAAACTGTTAGCGGTGCTCGCCCACGAGGAATAGCAGCTTCAGAGGATTATATATTTGTTGCAGACGCCGGAAGAAATGCAATAGCAATTTATAGTAATGATGTAGCTGGCAAGCTTTTACTTTTACACAAGGGTCAATCAACAATAGATGGGGTTATTTCGTATCCTTATGATATAGCATACAATAACGAAAAGAATTTAGTAGTATTGATGGATCAATTTTCCACTTATACAAGATTTGTAGTATATAAATTAGTTAAAAATACCAACGGGACAGTTGCTTTAGATTTTGATTTTAGTGCAACCGTAGAGGATAAATATGCTGGCATTTCCATAAATAATGCAGGTGATAAAGTATATGCAATAGCTGCTGATGGTTCACATATTTTGTTTTTGGATATGGCTACCGATAATATTACTGGAAAAGTTTTTTATTTTGGCACACCATTATCCCAAAATTCATTTGCTGGAATAGATTACTATTCAGATGGAGCATCAGAATATTTAGCAATAGCAGATGTGTTGGCTAAGAAAGTATATGTATATAGTATTTTGTCTGATACTGTAGCACTTGATAAAACATTACCATTAGTAAATGATTCAACAGAAAGTAATTTAGTTCAACCAACAGATGTTGATATTTGGAAAACAGAATCAGGAAAATTATCATTGGTTGTTACAGATAGAGCCACAAGTAGTATAAATCTATATGATTTTGATTCTGGAAAATTTTTGTTGAAGCTAGGAAATTCAGGAACAGCTAAATCAAAGTTAAGTTTTCCATATTGTTCAACAGGCGTAGATGGCAAATCAGTAATATTAGTAGCGGATAGTAATAATAGGCGAGTAGCAGCATATAATATTGATGATCGTGTTTTTACTGAAGAAGAGGAAGTTTTGCCAGATGAAGAATATGATGTAAAAATCAAATTTACAGCAATAACCATGACAAATTTAGTTGTTTCATTATCTGGGGAGAATCCAGTTGGTAATTATATGTTAGATTATAAGAAAGAGCTAACAGAGGCTGCATGGGCTCCAGCATTGCAAGCCAATATAAATGTACCAGAGGCAGCAGGTGAATTTACTATTACAGGAAATAATTTTGTTGGAAGTGATGAGGTTTTTGATATTTCAGGAGAAGTTACAGAAGCATCATCCACAAAGGAATGTTTCTTGAATATACCAATAAAAATATTAGTAGATCAGAATGATGCTTCAAGCATCAATTCAAGTTTCTTTAGATTTAGACGAATAGCTCAATAAATTATTTAGGAAAATCAGATATGAAGAAAAATTTAATTTTATTATTTGTTATTATTGGTTTCTCTGTATTTGCTAAAGAAGAGCCAAAAGCCACAGAGACCACAACCAATACTAATGCAGTTGCAGAGGCTACTGCAGAAGAAAGCACAGTTGATCCAAAGGTTGCTGAGCGTCGTGCAAAAATTAAAGAGCGTTTAGAGGCAAACAATAAGAATGCATTTTATAAGCAAAATGATAAAGAGACCACAAAGCGCATTGCAATGATGAAGCTTCAGAAGGAAAAAACAGAAGCTATACGAATTAATCTAGAGAAGGCAGAGAAAGAAATAGCTGCTCATAAGGATACAATTATCAAGACAAATGAAGAAGCAAAAGTTTTGTCAACAGAAATTGCTGATTTAGAGAAGCAGCTTACAGAAAAAAAGGCTGCTATTCAGAAAATAATAGATGAAGATGCAGAGTATGTGAAGCTAGTAGCAGCTAAGGAATCAATTCAAAAGCAGTTATCTGAAGAAACTAAAAAATCTTCAGAATTAGTTCGTTTAAATATGAAATCACGTGCTATTAAAACAGAGGCTACAGAAGAGTCATCTGAGGAAAAAGCTGAATAAGTTAATTTTAAATAAACATAACCTATAAGAGAAGGTATAAGGTATGAAAAATATAGAAAAACTAATAAAATCAACATTATTATTGTTTGTTATGTTTGCATTTTCATTCGCAAATGCAAGCGTTTTAATTAGCAGCATTCAGTATGTTAATGAGGATGGTGAAACACAGCCTGAGGGTCAGTTTGTTTTCGCTAGCGGGGAAATTAAATTCTATCTTGAATTTATTTCCGATAAAGAAAATGCTGATGGTGAAACACCAATGATTGAAAGCTTTACAGTAACAGGTACGCCTACCTTGAATTTTAAAATAGGTACTGTAACTAGAAAGGCAGCATATGTTACAAGTGATGCTTCTCTTATGGTATTTAACTATACAATTCAACCTGATGATTTAGGTTTTGTTCAATTTTCAGGAAAGGCATTGTTAAATTTTGTTGGAGAAGATAATATTACAGCAAATCTTGTTTACGAAAATGGCGATACAGGTACTGATTCAGTTTACAAGGTTCCTACAAATGACAAGCCTCAAATTACAAACTTCCCATCAAATCCTGTAACAGAATTTAATAATTGGTACGGAACAGATGCTACAGCACCAAATTACATTCAGATTAAGGTAGAGAGTTCATTAGTCTTTGTACCTTCATCACTTTCTGTTGAAGAAGGCTCAATGTATCAGGATGTTATAATTTCAGTAAATAGAGCTCCAGAAACAAAGGTTATTTACACAATAACATATCCTACAAATGCAGATGGGCTTCCATTGGTTTCTGGTCCAGCAACCTTGACATGGCCAGCAAATAAGGATACAGTTACATTATCAAAGCTAAAGGCATTGGACAATTTCTATACATCAGATCTTATTCTTGAGGGAGATAATGGACTAATAGGTATATTACCTATTTCTGCTGATAATGAAAATCCAGCAATTGATACACCTGCAGAGGGTACAACATTTAAGACAGCAATCGGGCAGCCAGTTTCCTTCTCAGCTTCTGCTCGTGATGTTGTTCCATCACAATATGATCCTTTGTCATACAATTGGAACTTTGGTGATGGAAAAGGCAATGTAGCTGGACAGAATGTTACATACACATATAATCAAGCTGGAACATATCAGATTACACTTACAGTAGACGATGGTGATGGTGGTGTTGCAGTTCGTGTATTTGAAATGGAAGTAGAGAACGGAGCACTTTTACTTGTAAACGAGGCAGAAAAAGGCTTGCGTGGTTTAAATGGTATTGGTTCTGGTACATTTAAATTTACAGAGCCTGCTGGTATTACTTGGAAGGTAGAAGGAAATCGTTTTTCATCAACAGGTAACAGTGCTGTGTCAGCAGTAACAGTTCAGCCAATTCCAGATGAAGGTAGTTTCCCATTTGGTTGGTCTGCTGGTGATGATGAGGTGGTTCTTGATTCAACAAGTAAGTCAATTATTCATAGTGGAAAATCTACACTTATCCACATGGGTGAAACAGTTGATGATATTTCAGATAGAACAGTAATATATTTCTTCTCTAAGGAATATTATCCTGGTGAAGGCTTTGGTGATATTGATGCTGACCAATTGGGTGACCAGTGGGAAATGCGTTATTTCAATTCTGGAACCGTTATTACAATGGATGATGAGAATGAGGATTTAAGCACAGTAGCAGCAATTCAGCCAACAAAAATTTATGGATCAAATGGTAATTCAGATGGTGATTATTTACCAAATGCTTCATTAATTGAGGTACCAAATGTTGTTACAGGCGTAGGAAGTGTTCGTGTTTATGAATATCCTATTAAGGTAACACCAACAGCGATAGGTTATTTCCCATCAGAAAATAATCCATTTAACAATTTGATTGAGGCACGTGGTCTAGAAGAGGATCGTGGAGATGGTGTTTGGAGACGTTATGCAGATGTTCAGATTGTAACACCAGAAACAGATCCTGCTCTACGCGGAAATTCACCTGGTACTATCCCTTCTGCTGAAGATCCACAAACAGATTTATCTGGATATGATTCAGATGGTGATGGTATGAGTGATGGCTGGGAATATTATTTCTGGACAACCATTATGTATGAGGTAGGATTTGATAAGTGGATTGCTTTTGGCAATAACTTCTACTCATACGATTTTAAAGAAAGAGAATTTACAGATAGCTCAATTGTTAAGCATATAGCTTCAATTCTTAAGTTAGATGATTATACATCTGATGAAAACAAGGCAACAATTAAGCAATTATTGCTTGATGCTTTTGATCCATTACTACCAAATAACTATTCAATGGAGGATTTTGATAATGATGGATTAACCTTGGTTGAGGAATATACATTAGGTACAGATCCATTACATTGGGATACAGATAAAGATGGTCTACCAGATGGCTGGGAAGTATTGAATTATCTTGATCCATTAAGTGCTGCTGGTGAGCATGGTGCAGGTGGTAACCCTGATAGAGATTCTATGCTAATTATTGAGGCAACCTATGCAGTTGAACCAAAAATGGTAGATGCAAAATTTGCAATTCTTGAGGATGGTATTTTCAAGTTAAATCCAACAGAACAATGCCCAGATGGAACATCATCACACTTGATGGCATATCTATTAAATTCAAGTGGTCTAGGTCAGTGGAATGGTGTGGCATATGCTCCATATAATCCAAATATTGCTGGAATTTCAGGAACAGCATTTTCAAACTATGACGAATTTATGGTTGGTTATTACCATGAATATATGCAGGTATTATCATTAGGTAATACAGATTTTAATTTCTCACCTGAAACATGGATGGCATGGACAACAAACCCACGCCATACAGACAGTGATAATGATGGTTCATTTGATGGTTGGGAGCTTATCCATGGTATTAATCCTCTAGATTCTGGTTTTGGTGTTAATGCAATCCAATATCCTCTAAGCTTACCACAGGTAGAGGACGATTGGGACAATGATGGTCTTCTAAATAAGGATGAATTTGGTAATTCACCAACGGCAGTTGTTGAAGTAACAGATGTTTACGATGCACGTAATAATCTAATCGGCACAGCAGCCAATACAGTAGTTATCTATACTCCAGACGTTTCTAAGGGCTGGACTGAGCGTACAAGTTCAACAAATCCATGGAATCCAGATAGTGATTATGATGGATTGATGGATGGTTTAGAGTTTGGTGAAGAGGGTGCAACAGAAATAACAAACTATGATCCAAACAGTGTTGATACAGATCTTGATAATCTACCAGATGGCTGGGAGGTTATCTATGGTCTAAACAAATTTGGATATGATCCAATGGGTCAGGGTGGGCCATATGGTGACCCTGATTGTGATGGTCTTGCAAACTACCAGGAATATCTAACTGGTGCTAACTATGCTTGGCAGCCACAGCTTATGATTGCTAAGAATCATCTTGATATGCTAACAGACCCATTCTTTAATCCAGATAATCTAGAATGGTTTGGATATGGCGATCGTTATGCATTTGATATTATTCGCCCAAGAGTTGATCCGGTATTGGCTATGTCAGCAGCAGCAGCTTATGGAGATATTTATGAGCAATTCTATACTGAATTTGTAGCTGCAAATCCAGATATCACAATTAAGACATTCAATGATGAGTTAGTTGTAATATCAGCTCTTCTAGAAATTTTCCCAATTCCAGATTTTGGTTTGGTTTATTATTATGTATATTCAAAGCATTATGGTAGCTCAAATCCAGATTTTGGTGAGGGATTAACTCATTCAATTAACGAGCTACAGCGTTGTTATGGTCAGAATCCATATAATTGGGATCCTGCATTTTTGATTGATAAGGAGATTGCTCCAAAACCATTATATTTCCATACAGTATTGACAACAACAGATCCTATGTCACCAGATTCTGATGGTGATGGTATGGATGATTACTGGGAGATATTCCATGGTTTGAATCCAATTTGGGGTAAGAGTGATCCATTTGGTCGTTTCTTCTATGGAACAATGATTCCAATAGCTAGTTATTCATATCCATACCTATCAGAAACAAAGCCATGGAGCATTGGCTCTCCATATGCTGATGTTGATCAAGATGGATTGAATAACCGTGAGGAATCAATTGAGGTATATGGTCAGGATATCTATCCTGATACAGATCCAACACCATATTGGATTACGGATACTTCTTACAATCAAAGCCATGTAAATCTTTACTATGCTTATGGTGAATATACAACTATTCTACCAGACAAAGAGCATCCAGCATTCCCTAATAATTTGTTGCCAGAGCTATCATTTTGGCCATGGTTAGCAAAGTATGCGGCAAATGCAGAAGAAGCACCACAGCCATCATTTGTAGCACCACAATATATATGGGATTTTGAAATAAATGAGGGTCTTGATACAGATAATGATAATATCAATGATCGTGAGGAATGCTTAACAACAGACCTACGTGGATTGTCAGATAATAAGGATCCAACAGATCCTCACTCCCGTAAGGCAATTTACCTTGATGGTATTGATTCTGCAATGCGCACACGTATTCCATTCTTCCATGATAAATGGGCTATGGCAGCATACACTGTAGAGCTATGGTTTAAGTCTGAAAATCCAGCTTCTGGTAAGGATCAGACACTTATCGAGCGCCCAGTTCGTATGCCAATTGATGACCAGACTGGTACAATTGAGACAGCAATTCGCCGTACCTTCCGCATTCAGCTAACACCAGAAGGAACAATACGTGCTGAATTCCAGAATGATGCAATGGCAACATTCTCTACTGAAACTTCTATAGAGAATGGCTTAATTGCTAAGGATACATGGTATCATGTAGCAGTATCATTAGATTCAGTTAACAATAAGTTTAACCTATATCTAAATGGTGCACTAATCAAGACAGTTGCTTGTGACTTAAAGCCATGCACCGGTTACTTCCCTGGAACTCAGGATTTGGTTGTTACAAATGCAGTAGGTTCTGCACAACCTTCTATCTCATATCTTGATAGTTTTGATTACTATCCTGCACCAATTGTACTTGGTGCATCTGAAGAGAATCCAGATGGTAAGATTGGTACTTCACCAATTTACTATATGGCAGGAGCATTAGCACCAAATTGGGCAGAGCCAGTGCTATCAGATTTCTTCCATGGTTGGATTGACGAGGTTCGCGTTTGGGACCGTGTTCGTTCAGCAGCAGAAATTCAGGCAGCATATCAGAAGAGCTTTACACTTGATGAGGTATATGCAATTAATCATGCTCGATTTGCATGGGAGGAGGAAAATAAATTCCCATATGCTACAGCTATAGCAGATTTCCCACAAAAGCTTCTTTACTACTACAATTTCAATAATCTACCTGATGTAATTATTGATTCTACACGTAAAGATGATTCTATTGTATATCCAACAGATATCCAGCAGGTTCCACTAGGAATTGGTGAGCGTATGGGCGTACCTACTGGCTATCAAATTCCTTGGTGGGCAAGTTCATTAGTCAAGTCATCAGTATACGATGGAGATCTTGGCTATATACCACTTGCAGAAAACCTAGCGGCTCATGTTCCGCAATATCCACCATTGTCATCTCGCCGCTTCTTAGCAGTATTTGATCAGGAATATAAATTGCTTGGTTATAGAGTTCGTAAAGAAGAGGATTATGTTCTTTACGCAACAATGGGTGCTGTTTATGAACTAGAGATCGTGGATCCATCAGAAATTAATCTTGATGAGCTAATTGATCCAAGATTGATTAACAATTCAGCAAATCCATATGCTCAGGTATATCGTACAGGCTTGGAGCCACAATATGAAATTTCATTGGATTTCTTTAGTGGTTCTCTATACGGATCTAGAAATTATGAATTAATTCCATTCTTCTCAGATTTGGTTCCACTAGGTGGAGCAGTAGCTGATTTTGATACAGAGCTATGGGATGGTAATGGTGTTGGTTATGATGTATCATCACTTGATTCAGATGGTGATGGTATCCCAGATTACTATGAAATTCTAATGGGTATGGATCCATATTCAGCAGATGGCGATGACGGTGCATTTGGTGATTTGGATGGTGATGGCCTAGACAACTATGCTGAATATCTAGCTGGTACTTCTGCAAATAGTGCAGACACAGATGGTGATGGCATTTCTGATTACTTTGAGCGTGATACAGAGCAGAGCCTAACCTATGGTGATATGTATGATGATGGTGATGGTATGCCATCAGCATGGGAATTGGATAATGGTCTCGATGCAGATAAGTTCGATGCTCATGAAGATAAGGATGCAGATGGTTGGACAAATATCGAGGAGTACATTGCTGGTACTAGAGCAAATGATACTCTATCCTTCCCAATGCCAAATATTACATTCACATTCCATTACAATGGAGATATTGTGGATGTACCATGCATTACAGTTCATTCCTTCAGCGAAAAGCATGCTGGTAAGGATATGGGTGGTAAACTAGATGGTCTATGGACAGATTTACCTAACCTATTGAGCGTACTTGTTCAGGTTGGTGAGGATCGTCAGGGTGTACTTCCAAATACAATGATTAAGGCTGGTACAGCACGTTTGACATATATGACACCTCCAACAGTTAATGAGGAAGGAATACCAGTTCCTGGTGTATTAACAACAGTTGGTGAATCTCCAATCAATGAAAACCAGGGTCAATTTGAAGGAACAAACTTCTATATTGATTATGTTTCTGGTGTAATTATTGATGGTTCTATCGGAGGAATTTTGGTAGGTCAGACTGTTTCACTTGACTACTCATATACATATTCCTTCCCATTCACTAAGTCTGATGTAATGCCAGCATTGACAGAGGGTAGACACCTACGTTCTGGAAATAACCGTTTCTTTGGTTTCTTGGACTTGAATTCAGACTATAAGTATGATGCAGGTGAGCCATGTGGTCTATCAACACAGCGCCCAACACTAATCAGTGTAAATGGTGCAAATGTTGAGATTGCTATGACTGATGATTTGTGGGGTTATCCTCGTATTTCATGGGGTAATGTTGATTCTACAAATGCTCCAACAGTAACAGCTGATGAGTATGAGGTAGTAATTATTAACCCAACAGGTGATAGTGATACAATCAAGATTCGTGCTCCACGTACATGGTTGCATGAGGGTGATATTATTAATGCAGGTCTAAAGGGTATTCCATTTGGAACAAGCACTTCTCCATTTATTGAATACGAAGTATGGGCTGGTGATGAAATGATACACGAAGGTATGCTTGAGTGGAACCTAGGTGTAAATAATCGCCGTAAGATGGCAATCATTGCTCCAGTTGAAGAGATGAATGGTGCACTTGTTGAATTCAAGTGGCAGATGGATCATCGCAATCAGGGTGCTAAGATTGTTATCAAGAATAGTGCTGGAGCAACAGTATATAATGATGTTATTCTATTACCAGTACGTCATGGTGATTTAGAAGATGTTGATATGTACTATTCAACCTTCCCTCAGCTAGAGGGCGGACAAGGTAAGTTCTTCCTACTTCCAGATGATACCTATACATATACTATTACAGAGTATATTAATGGTACAGGTATTAAGCCACAGTCAGTTTCTGGTGAATTTACTGTTAATAATGAGGGTACACCTCGTATGAATTACTCAGTAAATGGCACAATTACTTACTTTGGTAAGGTTCATAATGAAGGTACATCAAGCAATATTATGACAGCTGATGGTACTTCACTTGTAGCTAGTGGAGAAATCGGAGCTATCAATCCTGGAACAATTTCATTCTCTGTTGTAAATGCAGCAGGTGATGTAATTGATACAATCCGCGATACTTTCTCTGATGGAGTGCTAAAGGGCGATTCAAATGAAAATCCTGGTTTTGGTAAGATTTACTATGACACAGGTAAGTTTGAAATTCGTTGGCAGCAGCCACTTGCAGCTGGTGCAAAACTAAATATGTATAAGAAGAGCTTTACTAAGGCTCCAATTATTGTAGAGTCATATGTTGTTCCAGAATCATCTAACCATGCAAATGGTATTGGTGGAACATTGGCTGCACGTATGAAGGCAACAACTAAGGGTACATATTCATTAGTTGGTATGTCTAGAGGCAAATATGTAGTTCGTGCATTCATTGATAGCAACAATAATGGTTTCTGTGATACATGGGAGTCAGAGGGCTTTGCTACATTAGGTGCTCCTCTATCTGGTCCAATTGTTTACGAAGCAATTGAGCCAATCGTACTACCAAATACAGTAAATGGTAGTGCAGATGCTCTAAATGCAAATATCGTAATCTTTGATAAGGATACAGATAATGATATTCTACCAGATTCATGGGAATACCAGATGTTTGGTGATATCAATAAGTACTCTGGTCGTGATTACCGTAATGGTATCTATATTTGGCAGGAGTATGCTGATGGTGCTCTTGACTCAGATCCAACAATGGTTGATACCGATAGTGATGGATTGTCAGATGCAGCAGAGATTAACCTAACCTTCACAAATACACATAGCTGGGATACTGACGGCGATGGTGTAAGTGACCTAGAGGAATTCCTATCAGGCAGCAATCCAAAGGCAGCTGATGAGTCAACTCCATATGCAACACTTGCAGTTGAGTTTGACGAGAATGGCAAGCCATTTGTTCAGTGTCCATATCCAGCAGTAGTTGCTGGTAATGAGATTACCTACTATCTAAAGTACAAAGCAGAGCTCGGTGCAAAGGATTGGCAGGTAGTAGATACATTGAAGGTTGCTCCACCAATGGTAATCAATGGCAAGCTAGAGGCTGGTACAGCAATTATGCGTCCAGACGAGGCACTAATTGATGATTGGTCAACAGGCTTCTTCAAGATTGATGTAACTGTTGATTGCCAAGAGTTTGAGGTAATTCACTCAAATTCAACCTCAGAGGTAATTGGTAAGTAAATTAACGCTAGTGGTCTTACCAGAAAAGAATTCGGTAAGACCACATTAAAATCTGATTGAAAAAAAACACATATTTCAGTATACTAGAAGATATAATTTTAAAATCAAATTGGAGAAAAAATGAAAATTAAAGCAATTTCTTTTACAGTAGCAGTAGCAGTGGCAGCATTATTCGCAGGATGTGAGTGGACATCTTCTGATGGTAACCCAACATGGTCTGGTAGCTATGGTGAGGGTGGCGAAACAGTTGCAGGAATGAATTTTTCAGGTACTTATCGTAATGATGCACGAGGCGGTTGCGCTGTATTAACAAAGGACGGTAGTTCTTCTTCATCAACACCTATTGTTTCTACTGGTTCATCTACAACAATTTCACAGGATGTATGGCAGCCAAATTCTTCAACAGTTATTACATTGCCATCTACACCAACACCTGGTTCAGTAGCTGTTTCTGCAACAGTTGGCGGAAATCAGTTAGCATGGACAAATGACGGTAGCGGTAATTTGGTTGGTAGCAGTGGTATTGCTGGTTCAGGAAAGGTTGATGGCAACACAGTTACACTTCGTGGCTACAAGAAAGGTATGGGTAAAGAGGGTGATAAGGTAACAGTTACTTATATTCCACAAGATACATCATCAGCACCAGTAATTTCTGGTAGTGGTGCAGTATTAGCAATTACTGTTAGCCAGGCTGGTTCTAACCTAAGGTTTACAACATCTAATGGTGTAACAATGACCGGTGCTATTACAATAGTTAGTGTTTATTCAAATGCAAGCTCAGTAACATATTCTGCACAGTTTAATGCATCTGGTTCAGGCAATACAATGGTTGGTACACTTGATGATCGCACAGGTCAGAATCGCCTAGATGCAACATGGACGGCTGGTGCATCAATTTATGATGTAAATGGCTTCTGTGGTACAACAGCTGGTAGTGTTTCTGCAGAATAAGTTTAATTAAAACTTATATTATAAAAAAGAGGGTAAGTCTAAAAAGCTTACCCTTTTTTGTTTTTTAATAAATCGTGAAGCAGCAGTCTACCCCGAAATATCTTAAAATACAGTAATAAATCGCACAATTTTTAACCGTCACAATCGCTTAAATTTTTCGATTATAGTCGATAAAAAGTAATTTTTTTATTTACTATCGATTATAGTCGATAAAAAAGATTTCTTGCTGAAGATTTAACCTAAATTGCGTATTCAACTACTTTATTTAGTTTAATAAATCCATTTTTATTATTAAAATAGTTGACTTAAAGAGCGATAATATGGGATAATACATAAATTCTTTAATAGAAGTTTGTTCAAAAAGGCGGATGAATGCAGGAAATATTTAATTGTGAGCTTTGCCCTAGGCTTTGTCATGCAGCAAGAACTGATGGTAAGTTAGGTTTTTGTGGGGCTGGAGATACAGTAAAGATATTTCGTTGGGGGCCACATATGGGTGAGGAGCCACCAATTTCTGGCGAAAATGGCTCCGGAACTGTATTTTTCTCTCATTGCACACTTGGTTGCCTCTATTGTCAAAATTATCCTTGGAGTAAGGGTGGCGAGGGTGAGCTTTTTGGAACAGATGGTCTTGAAAAGATATTTCTTGAGCTAGCACAAGAGCGAAAATGTCATAATTTGAATCTTGTGACACCAGGTCCCTGGCTTCCATTTATAGCAGAGGCTGCAGCACGCGTGCGAGCAAAAGGAGTAAGTATCCCATTTGTTTACAACACAAGTGGTTATGAGCGAGTTGAGGTGGTAAAACACTACCGGGATTTGCTTAATATAGTACTTACAGATTTGCGCTACTCAACAAGTGAGGTTGCTCAATTAGGTTCTTACGCACCTAATTATCCAGAAGCGGCACGTAGCTTTATTGAGTGGTGCAGAAATGAGGTGGGTCCGCTAGATTTTGATGATGATGGAATTGCCACACGAGGGATGATTGTGCGCATACTCGTGCTTCCTGGTAAGGAGTCTGAAGCAATTGAAAGCTTAAAGTGGCTGGCAAACACCTGTGGTACTGATACTTATATAAGTGTAATGTCACAATACACTCCTGTATATAAGGCACTTGAGACCCCTGGTTGGGATCGAAAGCTTAAGAAGGACGAGTATGCGAGAGTGGTTGATTGTGCAGAAAGCCTAGGCTTTGAAAATGGCTGGATTCAAGAGTTTGATACTCCTGCTCCAGAGGAGCTATTGGGCTGCAATATGCAGCCTGGTGGTGCCAATCAAGCCATAGGGTAAAATGAATTTTAGAAGGTAAATTCGAAAAGCTTTTGCTTTAAGGATTTTTAACATTAGGTAAGAATAGTAATTAGGCGATAAAACTTTTTCGTCTATGATAAAAACGGAGAGATAGAGATGAGTGGTCATAGTAAATGGGCTACAATTAAGCATAAGAAGGGCGCAGCTGACGCAAAGCGCGGCAAGATGTTCAGTAAGCTTGCTAAGGAAATTATGATTGCTGCTAAGTCTGGTGGCGATCCTTCAATGAACCCATCACTTCGCACAATTATTCAGAAGGCGAAGAGCATCAATATGCCTAACGATAATATCGAGAAGGCTATCAAGAAGGGTACAGGTGAGCTTGCTTCTGAGGCATACGAGGAGATTACTTATGAGGGCTATGCAGCTGGCGGTATCGGTCTAGTTGTTAATGTTCTAACAGATAATAAGAATCGTGCTGCAGCTGAGGTTGGTCACATCTTTAAGCGCAATGGTTCTGAGTTCGCAACACGTGGTTCAGTTTCTCGTAACTTCGAGCGTCGTGGTCAGATCATTATTGAGAAAGCAGCAGCAGAAGAGGATGCTCTTATGGAGATCGTTCTTGAGGCTGGTGCAGATGATATGACATCTGATGATGATGGTTATGAAGTTCTAACTTCACCTTCTGCTTACCAGGATGTTGCTTCTGCAATCGAAGCAGCTGGTATTGCAACAGTAAGCTCAGAGGTTGTATATCTACCTATGGTAACTAAGGAGGTTACAGAGCTTCAGAAGGTTAAGCAGCTTCTAAAGTTTATCGATGCATTAGAGGATAATGATGACGTTCAGAACGTTTATCACGATGCAGATATTTCAGATGAGCTAATGGCTCAAGCTGAGGAATAAGCTTAAAAATAATGGCTTAAATAAAATATAGCGGTTTTTCTTAAAAAGAATGACCGCTATATTTATCAAAACTAAAGCGCTATGTGAAATTTTTGCCTAAAATAGGGCAAAAATGGCTCTGGCGCTTTTGGAGTAAGGAATATGCGAAGCGGACTATTAGTGCTATTAGGCTCATTAGTAATTTACGGGCTTGGTTATTGGTTGTATGGTGGCTTTTTACGTAGGCTTTTTAAGCTTGATGAGAAAAGAAAGACTCCTGCCCATACTATGTATGATGGTGTAGATTATGTTCCTGCAAAGCCTTTTGTTCTTTTTGGACATCATTTCGCAAGTATTGCTGGAGCGGGGCCAATTGTGGGTCCTATTCTTGCGGTTGAGTTTGGCTGGGTTCCTGTTTTATTGTGGCTTCTTATTGGCTGCATTTTTGTAGGAGCAATGCATGATATGGCGGCAATGGTGCTAAGCGTTCGCCATCAAGGAAAGAGCATTGCTTCGATTATTGAAGAGTATATCGGCTTCTGGGGCAGACAACTCTTTATCGTTTTTTGCTTAGCAACGCTTATTCTTGTTGTAGCTGTTTTTGCCGATATGGTGGCAAAGGGCTTTATAGCAAATCCCGCAGTTGCAACAGCCTCAATACTTTTTATTGCAATTTCCCCAATTTTTGGAACACTTGTTTACAAAAAAGGCGTTTCTCTTTTGTTGGCTTCTCTAATATTTGTTCCAATAGCATTTTCTTTCATTTATGTTGGGCAAATAATTCCATTAGATATTGGTCAATTACTTAAATTAGGTGAATCTACAGAATATTTTGTTTGGATGATAATTTTGATGCTTTATGCAGCAGCGGCATCTACACTTCCTGTATGGTTACTTTTGCAGCCTCGCGATTATCTAAGTTCTTATCTTCTCTATGTAATGCTTTTCTTTGGTTTGATAGGGATTTGCTTCTACAACCCAGAGCTTCAAACAGCAGCCTACACAAGCTTCACAAATGCAAAGGGTCAAGGTTTATTCCCAATTTTATTTATTACAGTAGCATGTGGTGCTTGCTCTGGTTTCCATTCACTTGTGGCATCAGGAACAAGTGCAAAGCAGCTTGCAAACGAAAAGGATATTCAACCAGTTGGCTATGGAGCAATGCTTGTTGAGGGCGTTTTGGGAGTAGTCGCTTTAATATCTGTTGCTTACATTGCTTCAGGAGAAGGCAGTGCACCGGTGCGTTTTGCTGCTGGCTTGGCAACCTTTGGAGAAAAACTCGGCATCCCACATGCTTATGGCAATATCTTTGTGGCAATGTCTGTTTCAGCCTTCCTTTTGACATCATTGGACACTGCCACACGATTGGCTCGATTCATGTTCCAAGAGCTCTTTATAGCAAAAAATTCAACTACTGCTGATGTAGAAGCAAAGCCAAAGACATCTTTTGTTGCTTCTATATTTCAAAATATGTACGTTGCCACAGCAATTGTAGTTATTTGCAGTCTTTTATTGGCTTTAAGTGCAGCAGATGATATTTGGCCACTATTTGGTTCTGTAAATCAGCTTTTAGCAGCAATAACTCTACTAGTGATTTCATTGTGGCTAATTCGCCGTAGAACAACCCCAATTATTGCTATTATTCCTTTGATTTTTATGTTTGCAGTAAGCGGAAGTGGATTATGCTCATTTGCTGCAAAGGTAATGACAAAGAGCGGAGCTTTGTTAGGTGTATTGGCAATTATCATTCTTTTGTTATCATTAGTGTTGATATTATTGTCAATCTTATCTATAATCAAGGAATATAAAAAACGCTAATTTTAAATTAATATAGTGAAAGCAGCCTTATGAAAGAAATAGCATACGTACTAATTAATCCTTATACAATTAGAAAATCACGTCTGGGCGGCGTTATAGCTCGTTATTTGAGTAGAACAGATTTGCGTCTAGTCTCTGCTCGCATGTTTGGTCCAAGCATGGAGTTAGCAAAGGGCTATGCAGAATGTGTTTTAGATCGCGAGGCACCTGAAGGCGAAGAGAAAATCAATCAGCTTATCGCTGATTATGTGATGAAGGAGTATGCTCCTAATAAGCCAACTGGTCGTCCTCACCGCTGTATGCTACTACTATTTGAGGGAGAGGATGCAATTAAAAAGATTTGGGAGTGTACTGGCTCTGTGACACTTCGCTGGGGTTGCGGTCAAACTGTTCGTGAAACCTTTGGTGACTACATTACCGATGAAAATGGGAATGTAACATATTTTGAGCCAGCAGTTTTGGTTGGTCCAACAAAGGAATTTGTTCATAGGACACTTCGCTTGATTGCAGATCATATTGCTACAGACTCTGGTCTAATCAATACACACAATCAAGAGCGTACACTTGTTATGCTTAAGCCAGATAACTTCCAGCGCCCATCTCTACGTGCTGGTAATATCATTGACTTGCTTTCATCCTCTGGCTTGCGCATTGTTGCAATTAAGAAGTTCTCTATGACAGTTGCTCAAGCAGAAGAATTTTATGGACCAGTAGTTGATTCACTAACCGAAAAATTCCCTCTATTTGGTGCTGGCAGAGTGGCAAAAGCAGTTAGTGCAGAGCTTGGCTTCCCTGTTCCAGAAGAAGCTGCAAAATCTCTCTGCGAGCAGATTGCTCCAACCTTTGCACAAACACAATTTGAGGATATTGTAGAGTTTATGACTGCTTATCGTCCTTCTGTAGTTCCAGAGAAGGAGAAGCACTTACGTGCTGGTGCTGAGTGCCTAGGCTTGATTTATGAGGGTGAGAATGCAGTATCAAAGATTCGTGATATTCTAGGTGCAACAGATCCTAACAAGGCTCGCCCAGGCTCTGTTCGCCGCGAGTTTGGTACAAATATTATGGTAAATGCAGCTCACGCTTCGGACTCTCCAGAAAACGCAAAGCGTGAAATGAAGATTATTGATATTTTGGGCGACAATATGTCTCCTTTCATTAGAAAATATTGCTATGAATAAGACCTTAGAAGAAATTCAACCATCTGCTACCCTTGCGATTTCCGCAAAGGCAAAGCAACTAGCCGCAGAAGGCTATCATGTCTGCAATTTTGCTGCTGGTGAGCCAGATTTTGCGACACCGGAATGCATCACAAATGCATGTATTGATGCATTACATGCTGGTAAAACAAAATATACTGCTGCAAAAGGCTTACCAGATTTGTGTGAGGCTGTAGCCCGAAAGCTTAAGAGAGCAAATTCTCTTGAGTATACCGCAAATCAAGTAATAATAAGCTCCGGTGGTAAGCAATCCTTAACAATGGCTTTTATTGCATTGTTAAATCCAGGTGATGAAGTAATAATACCTTCGCCTTATTGGTTAAGCTATCCAGAGATGGTTCGCCTTGCTGGTGGTGTGCCTGTATTTGTTAAGGGAGAAGATTCAAAGGGCTTTAAATTAACACCGGAAATGCTGGAAGCAGCAATTACACCAAAGACAAAAGCATTTGTTCTTAATAGTCCATCTAACCCAACAGGGCTTGTATATTCAGAGGATGAGTTACGTGCATTTGGTGAGGTTTGTGTAAAGCATAATGTATGGATTGTTTCCGATGAAATGTATGAACGCATGGTTTATGGTGGCACAAAGCACATAAGCATCGCTTCTCTCTCTTCAGATTTCTACGATCGCACCATTACCATCAATGGTTTATCAAAGGCCTACGCAATGACAGGTTGGCGCCTTGGCTATGCAGCTGGTCCGCTCGAGATTATTAAGGCAATGTCAACAGTTCAGAGCCATCTAGCATCTGCTCCAACAACCTTTGCTCAATGTGCAGCTATTGAAGCATTAGAAAATGGCGAAGAGGCAATTCAGCCTATGCTAAAGGCATTTGAGGAGCGCAACCTACGTATGTATGAGCTACTCTCTCAGATTGATGGAATTGTATGTCAGCGTCCAATGGGTGCATTCTATATGTTCCCTAACATTTCTGCCTTTGGAATGAAGTCACGTGACTTTGCAGCAAAGCTCATAGAAGAGAAGCATGTTGCTGCAGTGCCAGGTGTTTCCTTTGGTTCACGGGATAATCTTCGCTTTAGCTATGCTTGTAGCTTAGAAGAAATTGAAGAGGGCATGCGTCGCTTCAAGGAATTCTGCGATTCAATTAAGCGATAACAATAAAAAAGCGTCCAACAAATAGTGGACGTTTTTTTGTCCTAAATATTGCATTAGTTTTATAAACAGCAAGGAGAGCACTAATTATTCCAAGTCAAAAAATGCGGCTACATTTTTGTTTGCGTCAGAAGGAAAGCTAGAGAAGTTCATTTCTATTGAATGGTTGCAGGATTTCGCAGCGAAAATGGTAGATGTGTCTCTTTGATACTTAAGAAACAATCACCCAAAATATATTATCTTATAAAATTGCGTATATACGCAAAAATTTTAAATAGAAGGTTGACACAAAAAGAAAATAATGATATAAATTTAGGTAATAAGTGAAAAAATGCGTATATACGCAAAAATATAAGGAGATTTATTATGCTGTTTAAAAGAAATTTGTATCTAGATAAACTGATTTCTAAAAAAGATAATGGTCTTATTAAAGTTATAACTGGTATACGTAGATGTGGAAAATCAATTCTATTGTTTGAATTATATAATGAATACCTAAATTCTATTGGAATTTTAGATGAAAATATTGTAAAAATTTCATTAGATGATGTTTCTAATATAAAATATAGAAATCCATTTGAATTAGATAAATTCATAAGAGAAAAGGTCTCAAAAAACGGAGAAAAATTGTATGTGTTTATTGATGAAGTCCAGCTCGTCGTTGAAACACAGAATCCGTATATTCTAAATGCTGAAGATAAAATTGGTTTTGTTCCCGTTCTTTTAGGGCTTATGAAATTGCAGAATGTAGATATTTATGTCACAGGAAGCAATTCTAAAATGCTTTCTACCGATATTTTAACAGAATTTAAGGGGAGAAGTGATGAAATAAAAGTAAATCCGTTAACATATAAAGAATTTTGTGATGCGTATCAAGGAGATAAAAAGGATTGTTGGAATCAGTATTTCGTCTATGGTGGAATGCCATTCCTTTTATCGTTAACAACTCATCAAGAAAAAAGTAAATATTTAAAAAACTTATTTTCACAGACTTACATTAGTGATGTAATAGAAAGATGCAAATTAAGAGGTAATAAAGAAGTCTTAGAAGATATTCTTAATATTTTAGCATCAAATATAGGCTCACTTACAAATCCTAACAAACTATCTAACACCTTCAAAAGTGAGAAAAAATTAGAGATATCACCTTCCACAATTTCTTTATACATAGATTATTTTATTGATGCATTTATTTTAAATAAAGCAAATCGATATGATGTGAAAGGAAAAAAATATATTCATACTCCAATTAAGTATTATTTTTCAGATATAGGACTTAGAAATGCTTTAATAAATTTCAGGCAAACAGAAGAAAACCATATAATGGAAAATATTATTTATAATGAATTAATCGTTAGGGGATTCGATGTTGATGTTGGAATTGTAGAATATAATTATAAAGACCATCTGAACAGAAGTCAACGTACTCAATTTGAAATAGATTTTATAGCTAATTCAGGTAATCAAAGATATTATATACAATCTGCATTATCAGTAGCAAATGAAGAAAAAAGACAACAAGAGATAAATTCGTTAAAAAGAATACCAGATTCATTTAAGAAAATTGTTGTAATAAAGGATGATATTATTCCATGGTACGATGAATATGGAATTTTGTATATTGGGATTGAAAAATTTTTACTTGATGAGACCGTATTAACAAATTAATAATAATAGAATTTTTGTTGGGTTAAATGAGTTATAAGGAATAACGAATAACACAAGTATTGGCGTGAGCTTATTATGGATGTTAGCATTCTGCTTGTATTTTAACATACGAAAGATAATTTTATGGTTCAAGAAATTTTTGTTTTAGCAAGTACAATATCATTTTTTAATAGCCTTGCATTTGGTATTATTGCATTGGTATTAGTTGGTGGCTCTTGGTGCTTGGTTGGACTAGTGATGGGCGATGCACCAAAGCGTGGAGTAGATACAAGTCTTGTTCAATTTTTTGGTGGATTTGTAAGTGTGATAGTTAGCTTAATTATCGCTGGTGTTACAGATTCCTGGGAAACAGGAGTTGGTAATAAAATGGCATTGCTTGCATGCAGTTCTTTTATGCTTGCAGGATTTATGAATTTTTATATGCTCCAATTTATGTCAAAGGCTATGCAGACTGGACCTAATGGAGTAATTTGGTCGATTATTCAATCTGGCTGTGTATCTCCATTTATTTGTAGCATTGTTCTTTTTAAAGTAGTAGAATATACTTGGCTTCGTGGTATTGGAATAGTTTGTTTATTAGTTGCACTTGTATTATTTGTGTTTACAAAAAATAATGAAAGCAAGGGTGGCAATCTTTGGAAGCTTTACGCATTCATTTGCTTTGCGATTGTTTCAGTGCAACAAAATTTAATGGTATGGCCTTCTTATTATGAAGAAACAAAAGCAGTATCAAGTATAGTTCGAGCATTATGTGTAGCTGGTGGCACATTGCTTGGTTCAATTATATACAACACACTTAAAATGACTCCTGAGTTTAAGCAGAAGATTTTTTCTAATATGAAAAATATAATGCTTTGGAAATATGTGTTTGCGTTGCAATTTTTCAGCTTAATTTTTGCTTACACACTTTTTTATCCTGGAATGGATGTAATGGCAGAGCAGGGCAGAGGAGGAATGTGTTATCCTCTTATGGTTGGCTCATGCATTGTCTTTTTTACAATAATGAGTGTATTGTTATTAAAAGAAAGATTAAGGCTAATTCAATTAGTTGCAATAAGTGTATGTATTGCTGGGTTGACACTAATTTGTACTGCCGCCTGAACACGGATGCCCTACACGGATGATTTAAATACACTTATGCTATTATAATTTCCGCGTACGGCAGGCGAGTGCTGTCGCACCAAAGTCGTAAGCTAGACGGCGCACTGCTTTGCTATTGCAGGCTAGTGCACCGCTCGCCCCAAAAACACCGGGCGGCTTCCCCACCCTCAGTGGTAAAGAAATATTATATCGTAGGGTTGGGGCTCTGTCCCCAACCTCACAAAGAAACTTTCACCAGGAAATCACACTCCGTGTGCTCCTCATTTCACTAAGGGCTGGAGCGTTAGTGATTAACACTTGCGGTTCCAATCAAATTCTATTGTATCCAATAATGCATGTGCAAGAATATTAGCACCAGGAATATTTGGATGGACTCTATCCCATGTTATGTAACAGGAATGACAATGCTGTAATACTCTATCAGCATAGGCTTGTGCATCACAGAAAATGACATCCTCTGCTTCAGCAATTTCCTTAATGATTTGCTGGTACTCTGCTACACGAGCTGCCATAGCATCTTGCTTGTTACTTTCCCAATATACAGGTGTCATTAGGATCAAACCTTTTACCAAAGGTTTTGTCTGCTGAACTAATTTTGTAAGTGTTGAACGAAATAGCTCAGGAGGTACGGCATTATTAGGTAGCTGAGGAACATCAAATTGGCGCCATACATCATTTATACCAATCATAATAGAAACCCAATCAGGTTTTTGTGCAATAACATCACGCTCCCAACGCTCCTCAAGATTTGTGACATTATTTCCACTTATGCCCATATTGACTACATTTATAAAATAATCTGGGTAAACACTAGTTAATAGACCATGTACAACATTTGGATAACCTGTTCCATGTGGGTTAAATAGACCTTGTCCAATGGGTTGGGCTCGTCCCATATCAGTTACAGAGTCACCAATAAGCAAGAATTTTTGATTAGGTTGAATTTTCATAGAATATAGCCTTTTTTTGATTAAGTAAAAAACTATTTTAAGAATATCAAACCAAATTTTTTGAGTCAACATAATTTGGTTCAACAATGAAGTTTGGATTACATTTGTTATTTACGAGTTCAATCTCGTACTTTTAGCCATTACACAATCTGGATTAGTATTCAAATGCTATATTTGAGACTGAATATGAAAAAAACACAGCTACACCCCTGAATATTGCCCAAATTTAAACTTTTTCTTGAATGTTTTTATAATAATATGTTAAAATAAATTACATCTAAGTTGAAATTAAATTGAAACATATATTAACACAAACAATTCGAATCATTTCGGAGGAATAATTAGTGAAAAAGTTAGCTTTATCATTCATAGCTCTCACAGCTATGCTAGCTATGCCAGCATTTGCTGATAATGCAGATGTTCAAGAAGAAAAAGAGTTTGGTAAATGGTATTTTAGCCCTGGTATCGGTTTTGCCAACTTTGAAGGAGATGAAGGTCTTAAGGATGGTATGTTCATTACTGGTCGTCTAGGATATGAATATAATGAGTGGTGGACCATTGAAGGCAGTGTTATCTTCGCTCCGTCTCTAGATGAAAATATTGGTGGTAATGTTGGTAAAGACGAAAATGGCAACTGGATTGATATGCCTCAAGGTAATTCATACTCTAAGGGAGATAAATACTTTGATAGCACTTATATGGCTCAATTCTATGTAGATGCATTGTTCCACTTTACTCGTCTAGAGCGCCTTGACCCATATCTAACCTTTGGTGCAGGTGTTACCCTCTATGGCGAAGATATCACTGGCGATGGTGCTACAAGCATGACTATTCGTGGCGGTGGCGGTATCATGTATCACCTAAGCGACACATGGAGCCTACGTGCTGATGCTCGTATTAACCTAGCTGGTTATAATACAGAATTTAATATGACAGCTGATGTCGGCGTTGTATGGCGCTGGGGTGCAGATAAGATTGCTCAAGACCCAACATTCTCACTTTTGACAGATTCCGATGGCGATGGTCTATCAGATATCGATGAAATGGATATCTACAAAACAGATCCTAATGACCCAGATTCAGATAATGATGGCCTAACAGATGGCGAGGAAGTGCTAAAGTATAAAACAAATCCTCTTGTTGCTGATACAGATGGCGATGGCTTAATCGATGGTGATGAAGTTAAAAAGTATAGAACAAATCCTCTAAACAAAGATACTGATGGCGATGGCTTAACAGATGGTGAAGAGGTTATTAAAACTGAGACAGATCCTAATAACCCAGATACTGATGGCGATGGTCTAAAGGATGGTGAAGAGGTTTTCACTCACCAAACATACCCTCTAGTTAAGGATTCAGATAATGATGGTCTAACAGATGGTGAGGAAGTTAAAAAGCATAATACAGACCCTTTAAATCCAGACTCAGATTGGGATTTCCTTTCTGACGGTGCTGAGGTAATTGATTATAAGACAAATCCACGTGACCCAGATACTGATAAGGGTGGTGTTCGCGATGGTCATGAGGTCATTTATGACCAGACAGAGCCTCTAGTAAAGAGCGATGATGTTCTTATGTTTGAGCTAAAGATTAACTTTGATACAGATGCTTCTATTATCAAGCCAGAATTCTTTGCCCAAATCGATAAGGTAGCAAAGGCTATGCTTGATAATCCAGGTTCAACAGCTATTATTGAAGGTCATGCAGATAAGCGTGCAAAGTCTAGCCGCAGCCATAATGAAAAGCTTTCTACTAGCCGTGCTAAGGCTGTATATGATTACCTAATTGCTAGGGGTGTTCCTGCTCAAAGTCTAAAATATGTTGGCTATGGCTTTAGACATCCAAAGGTAGAAAATGATCCGGTGAATGGCAACCTAGAGAATCGTCGCGTTGAGGTTTATATTACTGGTATCAATGGTAAAGAGAAATATACAAACCCTACTAAATAGTCTACCTGCATTATTCAGCAATTATTAAAACTGAATAAACTTTAAAACTTGATTGGCGGGGTGCTGAAATATGTGCCACCGCCTTTTTTATTCATAATAATAACAAATGAATACCCTCCATAAATATATTTCTAAACAATTTTTAGTCACCTTCTTTATGGCACTAGTTGTTTTAAGCTTTATTTTGTCAATAGGATTGATTTTTAAAGCTGTAAATTTAATTTCACGTGGTGCTTCTGCTGAGATTGTGTTGAAATTTATTTTAGGAGGATTTCCTTATACACTATCTTGGACAATTCCTTTTGCATTGCTTGTTAGCTCGTTGCTTGTATTTGGTAAGCTTTCTTCAGATAGTGAAATTATGGCAATGCGTGCATGTGGTGTCAGTCTATTTGATATTATGCGTATGCCACTATTGATAGCACTATTTCTTTCGGTTTGCTGTTTATATATAAACAATACAATTTCTCCAGAGAGCTCATATTCACGAAAGCTTAGTAGAAATGCTATAGGTGTAAATGAGGTCGCTGCACTAATTGAGCCAGGTAAAACCATAACAAATGAAAAATTTGGTACAGGTATTTCTATTTTTGTAAAGAAGCGTAATAAGAATCATTTAACAGATGTGCGCATTGTTGAGCCAATGGATAATGATAGCAATTCATATCGAGAGCTAACAGCAAGCACTGCTATTATGACCTCTGAGGAAAACAATAGTGTTCTACATATTGATTTGAATGATGTAGTGATAAAAACCTTCTCTGCTGAAGACACAAAGGATATGACAAGTGTTACCGCAAAGAGTATGCCTTTTAAATTATTTTTTAAGGATGAAAAAAGAAGGAATAAGGCACCTACACGCCGACCAAAGGATAAGCCATCATGGCAGCTAGCCGCAGATATTGAGCTTTTTGAATTATTCCCTAGTACAGACAAGGGAAAGCTAAAAAATATTTGCCGGTCTCGTGTTGAAATATATAGCCGTATTACTTTAGCACTTGCTTGTGTGTGCTTTGTATTGATAGGTACGCCGCTAGGAATTCAGCAGCATAGAAAAGAGACGTGGTTTGGCCTTGTATTAAGTTTAGGAGTTGGATTAAGTTTTTATTTATTCATTATTTTAGCAAATTCTCTTGTTGAACATTTAAGCCAATTTGCACATATTATTGTTTTATTCCCAATATTTATTTGTTTAGGTTTAGGTGTATATTTAATTAAGAAGGGTAACTAATCTAAAAAGTGAATTTTATGATAGATGCATTAATAAAAACTTGTATTGGCACTGGCTTTGTATTTTTGATGACTGCTGCAGGGGCAGCAATGGTTTTTCTTTTTCCGAAGCGTAGCTCAAGAAGTCAGACAATATTTTTAGGTTTTGCAGCAGGCGTGATGATAGCGGCATCGGTTTGGTCATTGCTTATTCCTGCATTGGAGGCAGGGGAAGAGAGCTTTGGTAAGGCATTGGGTTGGCTTCCAGCAGTTGGAGGTTTTGCGATAGGTATTGCATTTATGTTATTGTTGGACAAGCTTCTTCCACATCTTCACCCAGAGGAGAATGAGTTAGAGGGCTTGCCATCAAGCTTTAAGCGTTCAACACTTTTAATGTTTGCGGTAACACTTCACAATATTCCAGAGGGGATGGCTGTTGGTTTATCTTATGCAGTAGCAGCACAACAAATTGGAGGGGAAGTCGCAGGTAATTATGCAGGGGCATTTGCACTGGCTATAGGAATGGGTTTACAGAACTTTCCGGAGGGAGCAGCAGTTTCCTTGCCTCTCTACAAGGAGGGTTTGAGCAAACGTAAGGCATTTGCATGGGGAGCACTTTCTGGAATAGTTGAACCAATATTTGGTATTGGTGTTGTGCTTATTTCTGCTTGGATACTTCCGATTATGCCATGGTTGCTTGCATTTGCAGCGGGTGCAATGATGTATGTAGTTGTTGAAGAGTTGATTCCAGAAGCACATGCGAATGCACAACATCATGACCATGATGCAACACTAAGCATTCTTGTTGGCTTCCTTGTAATGATGCTACTTGATGTTGTCTTTGGAGCTTAACACGGGGCACTCTATTTGCGAAAGCATTTTAGTATGACATAGACGCTAGACAATCAGACGTTGAAAGATTAAGGTCGTTAATCTTTTCACTTTTAGAGATTTTATCGTCAAACCGTCTAACGTCAAGCATCTCGCCGTCTAATTGCCCTTGTAACACCAAACGCAAAAGGGCCTTACATTTAGTTTGTCTTTTCACCAAAATTTCAGATGCACCTGATAGGTGTTGCACCATAATTTTGTTTTTGATATAATTTTTGGAAAATGGCGTAAATATGTTGTTGTTTTACTTTAAATGGAGGAAATATTATGAATTTTGAAGAAGCAAAGGCTCTATTAGAAGCAAATGATCAGGCTCATGTTTTAAATTTTTGGGACCAGCTGGAGAGCTCACAACAAGAAGCTCTTCTCGCTCAAATAAATACATTAGATTTTAATTCTATAAATATGACAAGAAATTTGCTTTCAGCAAAATTAGAGGGTGGCTCAACAGGTGAAATGATTCCTGCACCTGTTGCTGAGCTGAAGGGAGAGCATTATGATGCAGCATATCGCACCGGCACTCTTGAGCTACGTAGTGGCAAGGTGGGTGTGCTTATGGTTGCAGGAGGTCAAGGTACTCGACTTGGCTATGATGGACCAAAGGGTTGCTATCCTGTCGGCCCAATGAGTGATGAATCTTTATTTTATTTTCATTCAAGAAAAATTCTTGCACTAGAGCAGGAATGGAATACAACGGTACCTTTTTATATTATGACAAGCCAAGGAAATGATGCTGCCACTCGCGAATTCTTTGCAGCAAATAATTATTTTGGCTTAAAGAAAGAAAATGTATTTTTCTTTGTTCAATCAATGTGGCCTGCCCTAACACCTGAAGGTAAAATTGTGATGGATGCTAAGGACCATATTTTTATGAGTCCTGATGGACATGGCGGCACATTGCTTGCACTTGAAAAGAGTGGTGCATTAGCTGACATTCAGAAGCGTGGTCTAACTTCTATTTTCTATTTCCAGGTAGATAATCCAATGGTAGAGATTTGTGATCCAGCATTTATTGGTTATCATACACGTAATATGTCTGAAATTTCTATTAAGGTATGTGCAAAGCGTGACCCAAATGAGGGCTTGGGTGTTGTAGTGGTTCGCGATGGTAAATCTCAAATTGTTGAATATACAGAATTTACACCAGAGCAGAAAAATGAGCGCACTGAGGATGGTGAGCTTCGCTATAAATTTGGTAGTGTCGCAATTCATATGTTCTCAGTAGATTTTCTTGTACGTGAAGCACGTGCAGGCTTACCAATCCATGTAGCTCATAAGAAGGTCCCATTTGTCAATGAGGCAGGTGAGACAGTAAAGCCAGCTGCACCAAATGCATTTAAGTTTGAAAAATTTATTTTTGATGCATTGATGGATGCAAAGGTTAGTGTAAATCTAGCTTTTGATAGAACACTAGAGTTTTCTCCAGTAAAGAATGCTGAGGGAGCTGATTCACCTGCTACCTGCAAGGCAGATTTATCCCGCAAGTGGGCTTGGTGGCTAGAGAAGGCTGGTGTTAAGGTTCCATTTGATGAGAATGGTTATCCAACTATTAAGATTGAAATTGATCCTTGCTTTGCAAATTCACCATCAATGCTTTCTGAGCGTTTAAAGAATGCAAATAAAGAGCTAGATACAACAACTGATATTTGGTTGAAAAAATAATTTGTTGCTAGCACAAAATTTGTTAAATATACCACGCAATATTTAAATAGGTTTAACTATTGCGTGGTTTTAGATTTCAAATATCCTTTTTACTATATTATGACAGATTTATCAACACTACTTAATAATGAACAATATGAAGCAGCAACAGCTCCTGATGGACCATTGCTTGTACTGGCAGCTGCGGGTACCGGAAAAACACGTACTCTGGTATATAGGGTAGTGAATCTGTTAGAGCGTGGGTTTAGGCAAGAGGACCTTCTTTTGTTGACCTTTACAAATAAGGCAGCAAGAGAAATGCTAGAGCGAGTGGAGGAAGTGCTTCCAGGTTCAACTTATAGAATGTGGGGAGGCACATTTCATAGTATAGCTAATAGAATGCTAAGAATTAATGCTCAGCAGATTGGCTATAATAGAGATTTTACTATTCTAGATTCTGATGATCAAAAAACGCTGATGGGAAATTGTATTACTGACTTGGGATTTCAAAAAAAGGAATTTACAAAGCGTGAAGTAATTTTAAGCCATTTAAGCACATCTGTTAATAAAGGTATAAATTTTTCTTCATATTTAGATGCAAATCATACAGATATATCTGTAGCGGACACACCTAATATTATTCGTGTGGCAAATAAATATATTGAAAGAAAACGCGAGTTAGGTGCAATGGATTTTGATGATATTCTTGTTAATGCATTAAAGCTATTGCGTGAAAATGAGGATGTTCGTACCTATTATCAGAATCGGTTTAAGCATATTTTGGTGGACGAGTATCAAGACACAAATATGTTGCAATCTGAATTTGTAAATATACTTGCAGAGAAGCATAGAAATATAACTGTGGTTGGTGATGATTTTCAGTGTATTTATTCTTGGCGTGGCTCAGATTTTAGAAATATAATGGATTTTCCTAAAAAATATCCTGATGCAAAAATTGTGAAGCTTGAGCAGAATTATCGAAGCTCGCCAGAAATATTACAGCTAGCAAATGATTGTATTAGGCACAATATTGATCAATTTCAGAAAGAGCTTCGCCCAACAAAAAAAGGCAATTTTGCCAAGCCAATACTACACAGAGTGTATAGAGATACAGATCAATCTTCGTACATTGTTGACACAATAAATTCTTGTTTACTGGAGGGCTATTCTTATAAGGATATAGCAATTTTGTATCGATCACATTTTCATTCAATTGATATTCAGCTAAATCTTGCACGTTCAAGAATTCCGTATAATATAACCTCAGGTACAGGTTTTTTTGATTCCGCTCATGCTAAGGATATAATTGCATTTTATAGAATGATAGTGTCCCCAACTGATTATTTGGCATTTACTCGCGGCTTTGGATTATTGCCAGGAGTCGGTGAAACAACGATAAGTAAGCTATGGAATAAGTTGGGGGATCAATTTAATCCATCAGCACCAGCACAGAGGGAAAAGCTTTTGTCTATAATACCAGCAAAAGCAAAGGCAGCCACTGATGGCATATTGAAAGCCTATACAAATTATTTTCAGCAGGAAAAAGGCCCAGCAAGAGAGAGTGGTTTTGTTAGTGATTTATTGGATGCCTTTTATTTTGAATTATTAAAAAAGAATTTTAATAATGCGGATGAGCGTCGACAGGATATATTTGAATTGGCAAAGGCAATAGAGAAGAAGGATACATTATCTGATTTTCTTGCTGATGTTGCAATATTGACTAATTCTGAATTATCTGAAGATGCTGAGATGAATGGAGAAACTAATTCAGTATTATTAAGTACCATTCATCAAGCTAAGGGGTTAGAGTGGCCAGTAGTTATAGTTCCGTGGTTGAGTGAAACAATGTTTCCTTCTGTGAAGATTGAGGAGACAAATATTCCTGAGGAGCGTCGATTATTTTATGTAGTAGTGACGCGGGCTAAGGAGCGTTTATATTTGTGTTCGCCATCCTATAAGCAGAACTACAATGGGGCATTAGAAATGCTGAATGTATCCTGCTTTATATCAGAGTTAGATAAAAAGCTGTATAAATGGACGGGAATATCGCAGGACACAAAACTGAAGCAAAACTCAAGAGGTTATTATGGGTCATCAGGAGGATATTCTTCAAGTAGGTATCAGCAAGGGAGATATTCTACGTGGCGTAATGGTAAAAAGAGCAGCTGGTGGTAGTGTGTGGTGGTAAGTGTGTGTGCTAGAAGCTATTGCTTGCACACTACATAAATAGTTTAGTAGAGAAAAATTATTTGAAGCTGAGCTGAGGTGAATGTTTTTTTGTATGGGGAAGAGCTGCAAGGAGATGTTTGACCTAAGGTATGAATTTAAAGAGGAAGCATTACGCTCTTTTCTAATATATAATCAAGCGGTAATAGGTGTAATAGCACTTATCGTACTCATTATTAGCTTTTGCCCCCGTAGCATCAGTCTGTTTTAGGACGTTTAAGTTGAAAAATAAAAAATATGATGTGAGAATAGACTTTGCTTTTATTCTGCGTTTGCATCGATATTCTAGTAATTTATCTTGTTTTTTGTAAGTGTTTTAGTGTAAAATTAAAGTATATTTTGAATTTGCGTCTATTAACTTAGACAATTGTACATGACGATTTAAAAAAGTGTTAATTTATGCGTAGAAAAAATAAATATGATAAGGTCTTCCATTTAAATCCATCGTCCTCTCCTTTGGGAATTCATAATGGTTTTGTTAGAGGGTTGGTAGAGCATTTAACTCGATTAGATAAATTAAATCGAATTGTTTTTGAGGGAAGAGCAGTTGAGCAACGAAATGGAGAATGCTTTTCAGATAGAATTCTTGAGGGAATGAATGTTAAAGTAAACATATCTGAAGAGGATTTGGCACGTATACCGAAGACTGGTCCAGTTGTGGTGGTTGCAAATCATCCATTTGGAGGTATTGAAGGTGTTGTGTTGATGAGTCTTCTCAATAAGGTTCGTCCAGACTATAAGGTTCTCGTGAATTACATTCTAGAAATGGTTCCAGAGTTACGTGAGAATTTTATAGGTGTAGATGTGTTTGGATCAGCTGCTGCAGCAAAGAAAAATATTCGTCCATTGATGGAAACTATGAAATGGGTAAAGGAAGGTCACATATTAGGAGTATTTCCTTCTGGGGAGGTTTCTAGTATTGATTTAAAGAGTCGTCGAGTACGTGATCCAAAGTGGCAGGATACTATTGGTGGAATTATTCGAAAAACTGGAGCAACAGTAATACCTATGTATTTTGCGGGAGCAAATCCAGTTCATTTCCAAATGGCGGGTTTAATACATCCCCGCCTTCGCACGGTTATGCTTCCATCTATGGTAGCAAATAAGCGTAAGAGAACTTTAGAGGCTGCAATTGGAGCACCGGTTTTACCTTCTGAAATAAAAAAATATGAATCAGATGAGGAGCTGATGAAATATTTGCGTCTTCGTTCTTATGCATTAGAGGGACGCTTTACTGGGAATAAAAAGAGATTTTGCTTATTTAAGAAAGCAAAGCCAAAGAAGGTTAATCATCAGCCAATTATTGATGAAACCCCATCATCATTGATAGAGGCAGAAATTAAGGCTTTTGCACCAGAGGCACATCTATTTACTGGAGGTGATTTAGAGGTATATATTACAAAACTATCTCCAGAGTCAGCCATTATGCGTGAGCTATCACGTTTGCGTGAGATAACCTTCCGTTCTGTAGGGGAGGGCACAGGGCTCTCAAAGGACACAGATGTGTATGATTCAGAATATTTGCATTTATTTATTTGGAATGCGAAGGCAAAGGAGATTGTTGGTGCATATCGCTTAGGCTTAGCTGATAAAATTTGTGAGAAGTTTGGAGTACGTGGACTTTACACACATACATTATTTAAGTTTAACGAAAATCTTACAGATAAGATATTGCCAGGAATAGAGCTTGGGCGTTCATTTGTTCGCCCAGAATATCAAAAAGCATTTCAGCCATTATTATATTTATGGAAAGGTATTGGAACCTTTATTTCTCGCAATCCACAGTATGTAAATTTATTTGGCCCAGTAAGTATTACTGCGGACTATAAGGATTCTTCTAGAAATATGCTTTTGCGTTCTCTTGAGCTATCTAATTTTGCAAATGATTTAGCACATTTAGTCAAGCCACGTAAAAAGCCTGCCCGTATGAAGAAGCGTGAGGAATGGGTGAACCCAGATTTCGAAGAAATTATAGCGTCTGTTGATGATGTTTCCACTTTAATACAAGATATAGAGGATGATAGAAAGAGTATTCCTGTTTTGATTAAGCAATACTTAAAGCTGGGTGGCAAGATACTTGCATTTAATTTAGACAAGGAATTTTCTGATGTTGTTGATGGTTTGATACTCATTGATCTTCGGAAAACAGATAAGCGAACCCGTAGGCGCTATATGGGTGATGAAGCAGATGATGCTTTTTGTAAGTATCACGGCTTAGAATAGGTATTGTCTTTGAAGGCGTGTATTCTTCAGTTTGGAGATAAAGAGTGGCAGTGTGATTATGCTGCCACTTTTTTTGAGCGAGGAATGGGCTTGCTTGGGCGCAAGGCTTATCCAAATGGGAAAATTTTTGTTATTCCAAAATGTGGCAGTGTGCACACATGGTTTATGCAATTTAATTTGGATATAGTATTTTTGGATAAGCGAGGCAAAGTTTTAAAGATAAAAAATAATGTGCCACCTTGGAGAATGATATTTGGTGGAAGTGGTGCTGTAACCACGCTTGAAGCAATATCAATATCAGGAGAAGCTTCTGAAGCATCTGTTTTTGATGGAATTTGTGTCGGTGATACACTTGTACTTAAGTGAAAAAGCCCCTGATAAATGTATACATCTGAATAAATCAACAGCAAAATAAGCTACATAATTCAGTGCCTTGACTCAGTAAATGAGGTGCATGGTGTCACAAGACAAAGAAAAAGCACCACCTAACACATAAGGGCATTGCATCTACTTAGCATTATCACCCAATTCCACAAAAAATCCCCAAGCATCCTCCCAATCTCCCTATCTCCCAGTTAACACAGCAGGCAACCAGTCGCAGGACAAAGTAAATGCAACATCTAGAGTTGTTGTTATCAAGCATCTGTTCCCCTTTGCTTCCTCTTGGATTCGTCATGCAATTTGATATCATATATGCTCTTCATTTGTCTGAATGAGTTAGGTCCGCATTTATAAAAATGCGAACCTAGGAAAACGAAATTGAGATACCTGTGTCTAGAGCCTATTTTCCATAGTTTTTCCGTAGGTTCATTGTGCAAGCTGACATCACCTGCACTATTTATTTAGCACAATGAGTTACATCCGCATTTATAAAAATGCGAGGGTAAAATAATGTGACTGAATTGTTATCTCCCAATCTCCTAAACTCCGAATCTCCCAGAAAGCGGAAGCAATATTAAGAGTTACTTTCGTTGCTTGGAGATTCGTAGGTTCGGAGGCACGGAGTATGAATATACCATGTTGACCTACTGCTTGACGAAAAGCATTGTGTATGTATTTACCCTCCGAATCTCCCAGTTAGCAACGCAGGCAACCAGTAATCTGCAACAGAACAAAGTAAATGCGACACTTTGCTTAACACGAAAATGCATTTAGTTTATCTTTTTCCACAAATAAATAAATTATTGCATTTTTATATCCAACAATGATAAAATTAAAAAATATTTTAGTAACCTAAAGTAATTTTTGGAGAATTCTTTGAATAAATATTTGTTTTCACTAGCTCTAGCATTACCTATATTAGCATTCAACTCTCTCGGTTGTGCATCTGCACCAACTGGTAGGGTTCGTGATGCTCATCTCCTATTTGATTCAGGAAATGCCGGACGTAAAATAACTCAAGTGGAAAAATTTGGTCCGTTTTATGAGAAAGTGCAAACAACTAATGGTGCCGTCCGCACTTCATACCGTCCTCTTCTTTATTCTTCTGTGTATTCTCCAAAAGAAAATGCTTCCGCTAAAGAAATTCTTTGGCCAATTTATTCTGAAAATACACGGGGTAATTATAAAGCATCTAGATTCTTATTCTGGTTTTGGACTGATTTTAATACAACCGATAATGCTTCTCGCGATCGCCATTGGCTTTTCCCATTCTTTTTTTGGGGTACAACAAAAGCTAATGAAGAATATGCCGCCTTTTTCCCAATACATGGTACTATTAAAGAAATGTATTTTGATTACATTTCTTTTACTCTTTGGCCAGTTTGGATGAAATATAAACATGGCTCACAAACAACAACCAGTATTCTTTGGCCAATTTATAGTCGAACACAAGGTGATGGTGTTTCTGCTGTTCGAGTATTCCCATTTTATGGTGAAGCACATCGTGAGAATAAATTAGATTCCTATTTTGTATTATGGCCAATATGGAATCAAGCAAAATACTATGGACACAATCCTGGCTCCTCTTGGATGCTTTTCCCGATAGCTGGACATGTTGATACTGAAAACGAAGAACGTTTTTTGATTTTCCCTCCGTTCTTTAGCTTTGCATACGGAAGAGGTGAAACTCCAACATATCGTAATTTAAATTTCCCTTGGCCGTTAGTTAAAATTTGGGACGATAGAGAATATCATAAACGTAATTTTATTCCATTCTATATTCATCAATGGGATGATAATGGTCGCCTGAATTCAACTTGGTATATGTGGCCATTTGTTCGTACTAGAGAAGCAAAGCGAGGAAACCAAAAGGAAGAATTTTTCTCCTTTAATCCAGTATATTTATCTTCAGAAATTTATAAGGATACAAATAATGATGGCACTTATGAAACATTGGTAGAAGATTATATGAGGATTTGGCCGTTATATTCTTCTCGAAAAGATTTAAATGATAAATATGTAAGAATCCCTGATTTGTCATTAAGTAAACGAAGTGGGCTACTTTCAAGAAACTTGCTTGATATTTTTACTCTTTATACTTATGGTAATGATAAAGAACAAGAACGAACAGATCATGAGCTGCTTTGGGGCTTGTATTCACGTGGCTATGGTAAAGAGTATAGCCGCACTCATATTTTCCCTTTCTATAGTAGAAGGCGTGAAGGCGATAAGACAGAATGGTCTATTCTTTATGGTCTCTTTGGGAAAAGCTATGATGGAGAAAAATCAAGCACAAAATTTTTGTGGTTTTTTGGAGATTAAGTTATTTTATGATTGTTAGAGAACCTATATTCAAGCCAGAGCCAAAAACTTTAATTGGACGATGTGGGCGTTATCTACTCGATGTAATTGCTGAGGTAGGTAAGGCATCAGCAATTTGTATTGGTGCATTTGCTGGGATGCGTGGGTTGATTAATAAGAGAGAACGCAAAGAGGTGGTTTCACAAATTTATAGCTGTGCTATAAAGAGCTTGCCAGTGGTTTCACTTGTTGCATTTTTCATTGGTATGATTCTTGCCCTTCAGCTTGGATTAGAGCTAAGGCGTTTTAACCAAGAGAATTTAATTGGTTCAGCAGTGATGGCATCTGTGCTTCGAGAAATGGGACCATTTATGAGTGGGCTTGTTTTGGCGGCCTGTGTTGGTGCAGCCATGGCAGCACAGCTTGGTACAATGATGGTAAATGAAGAAATAGCAGCTCTAGAAATTATGTCAATCGACCCATTGCGCTTTCTTGTAATGCCCCGTATGGTTGCGATGATGTTTACTGTTCCTATGCTTTCTTTTTATACCTGTTTGCTTGCATTGGTTGGTGGTGCTGTCGTTGGCTATACTCAGCTATCGGTCCCATTTACGGTTTATTGGATGAATGCATTTGATTTTGCTTCATTGCGTCCATTCCTCGTGGGCATGTTTAAAGCATTTTTATTTGGTATCATAATTGTGACAGTTGCTTGCTATGAAGGCTTTTCAACAAGCCATGGTGCCGTTGGTGTTGGTAAGGCTACTCGCCGTTGTGTGATTAGCTGCTTTCTTTTAATTTTGGTTGTTGGCTATTTTGTTACAAGGTTATTCTACTGATGATAAAATTTGAAAATGTAACTAAAAGCTTTGGCTCAAGGACGATTTTGGATGATGTTTCCTACGAGATAAAAAAAGGTGAAATTTTTTGTATTGTAGGTCCTTCTGGCACAGGTAAAAGTGTATCACTAAAGCTTATGATTCGCTTGCTGGCTCCAACAAGTGGCAGAGTCTGGATAGATGGTGCTTGTATAAATGAGGCAAATAATTCAGAGCTATCTACTCTTCGTTCAAAGTTTGGATATTTGTTCCAAAGTGCTGCTTTGCTTGCTTGGATGACTGTTTTTGATAATGTCGCACTTCCTCTAAGAGAGAAGACAAAGCTTTCAGAAAAAGAAATTGAAGATCGTGTACGAGATGCTCTTGATAAGGTCGGTCTTCTTCATGCGATTGATGCGTATCCAGCAGATTTGTCTGGTGGAATGCAGAAGCGTGCTGGTCTTGCTCGTGCTATTGTGACAGAGCCGGAAATTTTGCTATATGATGAGCCAACCTCCGGTCTCGATCCAGTAACATCAAGAAAAATTGATGAGCTTATTGCTGGCTTGTCTCAAAAGCTCGGTGTGACAAGCGTGGTCGTTACTCATGATATGCATAGTGCTTTGTCAATTGCTGATCGAATAGGAATGCTGCATTCCTCTCACCTTTTGGCAACCGCAACACCTAATGAATTTATTAAATCAGATATTCCCGAAATAAAAGCCTTCCTTGATGCTCAATATATTACAACACGTGGAAGCTGGGAAAAGGAGTTATAATATTATGGCTAATAAAAATTCAGAATTGAAAATGGAGTTTATTGTAGGCTTATTTGTCGTACTAATGTTTGTTGCTCTGGCAATTTTTACAATAGTAATTTCCGGTGCTTCATTATTTAGAGAGGCATTGACAAATATTGAGGTCGTAATGCCTGATGCAATGGGCTTGAGAAGAAATGACCCAGTGATAGCAAAGGGAACGACAGTTGGTGCTGTTACTGAGGTTTTTTATGCACGTGATGGAGTTCATATTCGTGCTGAGCTTGAAGCACCAGTTGTTTTCTATGAGGATTATGAAATTACAGTTGTCGCTACATCAATCCTTGGTGGACGCCAGCTTGTAATTACAGAAGGCACGAACACCAAGCCGGAGGTTAAGGATGTTCAAGCACTTATTGGTCAGAAGCCATCTGACCTAATGGAAGATGCAGCTGAGTCGGTTGCCAAGGTTCGTGAATTTTTAGATTCAGATGCATTAAAAAATTTGGAAGCTTTTTCTAAAGATATAGCAGATATTTCCGGACGATTAAATCGGGGAGAGGGTACACTAGGAAGACTTCTTTCTTCTGATGATGAGCTATATACAAATTTAAATTCAGCTGTAGCAGATATTAGCTTGATAGCAGATAGATTGGAGCGTGGCGAGGGCACCTTGGGGCGTTTGCTTTCATCTGATGATTCTTTGTATACAAATTTAAATTCTGCAGTAGAAGATATAAGCTTAATAGCGGATAGACTGGAGCGAGGAGAGGGCTCCTTGGGTCGCTTGCTTTCATCTGATGATGAAATGTATACAAATCTAAATGCGACAGTTGAAAACCTGCGCATTGTTTCTGATAGGCTTGTTACTGGTCAGGGCACATTGGGTAAGCTTTTGTCTGAGGATGATGAGCTATATGGAAATGTTAATGGTGCTGTTAGTGATGTTCGTGAGATGCTTGATGATATGCGAGAAGCAAATACATTAAGCACATTCTCAGGATTATTGTTTGGTGGATTCTAAGGGTTATATGCTTTCGCAACTTTCAGCAATAATTGTTACATATAAAAATAATCCAATCTTGAAGCAATGCCTTTCGTCGCTCTCTAGTTCATGCGGAAGTGTCATTGAACTGATTATTGTAGATAATGCTAATGACCCTGCCACAAAGCAGCTTGTGGCAGAGTATACAAATACAAAATATGTTGCCGCGAAAGAAAATCTCGGCTTTGCAGGAGGCAATAATTTAGGGTTACCTTATTGCACAAGAGATTATATTCTTCTTTTAAATGATGACACAATTATCGAAGAAGAACCATTTTCAGATTTAATTAAATATTTGCATCAGCACCCTAATGTCGGTGTTGTGCAAGGCACAATGCTTTTGCCTAATTGTGAAAACACATTAGATTCCTGTGGAACTTTTCTAACTCCATTTGGTATTCAAAAACATAGATATTTTCTTGAGCCACTCGAAAATCTAGAAGAGCAGTTGCAATCACTTCCTGTTTTTAGTGTGAAGGGTGCTCTTATGCTTTTTTGTAAGGAAGTGCTTTTAAAATTAAATGGTGTGCTTTTTTATGATGAATTTAAAAGCTATTACGAAGAATCTGATTTTTGTCATCGAGTATGGCTTGCTGGATATGAAGTACATTTTGTGGGAACAAAGCCCATCCAACATTTAATGGGGCAAACTTCAAATAAGTTCTCTCAATCTGAAATTTGGTCACAATATTTTGCTAATATTCTTTTTTCATTTAACACGTTACTGGATAATTACGGGAGATGGTATATTTTGCCAAGGTTTTATCTAATAAATTGTGCTAATTTCTTCAGGTGCGTAATATGCTTTAAATGGAAAATGGTTGTAGCGTATTTTAAGGTTTTTCCAAAGTATAAAAAAACCGCTGCATTGAGAAAAAAAGTTCGCAAACAAATTCAAAGCACACGTGTAATTTCCGATAGGGAATTATTTAAAAAAATTATGGTAAAGCCAAGTTTACGCTTTTATTTTAAGCATTAAAAGTACTACAATATATGTAAACGTGAAATAATCTATTTGAAGGGGAGGACCTATGAAAAGATTTATTTTTGTTTTTTGTAGTGTATTGTTGTGTAGCGGCTGTATGTCTATAGAGCGCTCATCAACAGAATATGTTACAGAGGGCGGAATTGTGGTTCCAGGTGAGCAGGTTTTTATCAGTAATTACGGTTATTATTTATTTGGAAGTATTCCTTTGTTTACAGGTAATGAAACTGGTACAGGCACAACGTTTTTTTCTGATGGAGCCACATTAGATAAGACGCAAAAATATTTATCAGAGTTGGCAGATAAAGAAGGTGCTGCAGTTGTGCATGTGCAGCCAATGGTTCATTCTACCTGTAGCTTTTCTGCAATTCCAATAGTTGGCACAACCTTTGGTTTGTTTTGGTATAAGGAGGTGCAGCTCTCTGCAACCTTAGTTAAGCTTTCTGAGACGAATGAAATTTATCATATTGAATTAAAGAAAGACCAGATAGAGGAGGGCAAATAATATGAAAGCATATATTTTTATTTTTAGCTTATTCTTATTTGTATCTGGTTGTGCAACAGTGCAAAAGTCAGAGTCTTTTCCTAAAATAAATGAGTTGAGTCCTATTCAACCGGTTGCATCGATCGTTGTGGAAAATTATGGATATTATTTATTTGGAATATGGCCAATATGGTGTGGCGATATAGAGAATCCTAATTCTGCTGGTTGTGATTGGTTTACAGATACAGTAACGGTTGATAATAATGTAAAGCTTATTGAAAGAGAAGCTTTATCTTATGGTGCAGAAAGTACACTTGGAGAATTGAAAACAGAGGTGGAAACCTCTGGCTCATTCTCTGCATGGATACTCTGGCGTAAAATTATTACCACAAGTGCTTGTGTGTATAAAATAGATACGACAAAGGCCAAGGTTAATAAATACAAGCTTTCCGAGCAATTGGGAGAGCAATAATTTGTTTTAATAAATATTTATGGGTGCGGTATGAAAAATAAATTTTTAATGATTTTGTTGGTTGTTCAAATTCTAGTAGTTAATGCTTTTTCAAGTGAGAGTATATTCTCACAATTTATTGTTAAGGAAAATTCTATTTTTGATACTTATAAGGAGATTGTTCACGACTATTATTCTTCATTTAATAAATTATTAAATGTTGATTTTGTTACTAGAAAGGACGGAACACCAAATTTTATAGTTGATACGGATAACAATGTTATAACTTTTCGTTTAAAGCTAACTGTTAATGATAAAGAATACAACCGATGGAAAAAATCTGCTCTGAAGAAATTTAAAGAAATGGATTTAGAGCGTGAATTTTCTAAAGATGAGCAACCTATGTTATTTTATGTTGCAGGCGAGGTGTTCAATATAGGTGAACATGAGGCGAATGTAATTCTGCGCATAAACGATCAAAATAGTTTTTTGGTTCGTGCTGGGAGTTATATCGTACAGGTAGAGTATATAAATAAATTGGGAGAAGTTGTAGACAAGCAAAATGTTCCTCTAACTGGTTTCAAAAGAATGAGTCATGTAATGTATCCATTACCTTTGTATCATTTAAATAGATTAACAGACTTACCAAAGAGTATGGAATATGGAGATGATGAAGCATCGTTTTATACGATTCATAGGGCAAATTCTACAATACAATGGATGGAGACAGTAGTAGATATACGTTGCAGGATAATGACCATTGAAGAAGCTGATGAATATTCAAAAGAAATTCGCAAAGCAAATTATGAGAAAACAAAAATTGTATATAATGAGCGAAGTGAAAAAAGAAAAATTGCGATTTCAAAAATGATGTCAAATTTTGTGAAAATTCCTGATCGTGACTATATGATGGGGAAATATGAAGTTACGCAGGATATTTGGGCTGCGGTTATGAATTTTAATCCATCACGGTTTGTTGGAGATAATCAGCCTGTTGAACGTGTTTCATTTACGCAATGTATGGATTTCATTGGAAAGCTTAATTCTCTGCCTGAAGTAGAAAATAGTGGACTAGTTTTTCGTTTGCCTACAGCAGAAGAATGGGAGCATGCATGTAGAGCTGGTAGTGTTGGAGAATATGGTCTTATAGAAGAAAATCTAGAAGGAACGCCAAATGAAATGTGTTGGAGTAAAGATTCTAACATATTGAGAGCCCAACCTGTCGGTCAAAAGAAGCCAAATATGTGGGGTTTGTATGATATGCATGGAAATGTTTGGGAATGGACTTCAACAAATGATGAATACAAAAAGAAACGTTGTGGCGGTAGCTGGTATGATAGGGATTATGAATGTTCAGCGACAAGAATTCATAGTGATCCACCATCCTTCAGCAATGACACTATGGGGCTTCGTTTAGTAGCAGAACCTCTAGGTAAAAATTTAGATAAACCAGAGGAATAGGAAATTTACTATAAGTGAAAAACCCAATATACCTCTCAATTGTTTTTTCAGGGATGCTATAATCCTGCTTATGAAAAAGAAATTAGAAAAGAAAAAGAATATGTCATCGATACAACAAGTTATCTCTTAACAATAATAAAGCACAGCAAAAAATTCTAAAAAAATTTTTAGGAAATATGGGGAAGAATTCTATGATTGTTCCTCCATTTTGGTGCGATTATGGTTATCATATTACAGTTGGTGAAAACTTTTATGCCAATCACAATATGGTAATACAAGACGGAGGTGGGGTCAGCTTTGGGGATAATGTTTTCATTGGACCGATTCAAGGTGCAGAGAAAAAGGATTTGTATATTGCTGTTGCAGATAGGTGGGTGCCAATATTGTTTGAAGGTGATAAGCCAATAATTAAATGGGTTGATGAGTGGAAGTTCTCAGATTTTGACTAAATTTATTTGGAACGAAATATTTAAGGAGCTGTCATGAATAAGTTTATGGAAATGGCTATTGAAGAGGCTACCTTTGGTATTACAAATGGAGATGGTGGACCATTTGGATGTGTTATTGTAAAAAATGGAGAAGTCGTTGGCAAAGGGCATAATGAGGTTATAAAAAAGAAAGACCCAACATGTCATGGAGAAATAACAGCAATAAGAAATGCTTGTGCTAAATTAAAGACCAATGATTTATCCGGGTGTGAATTGTACACAACAGGGCAGCCATGTCCAATGTGTTTAGGTGCTATCTTGTGGAGTAATATTTCAAAGATATATTATGGTTGCTCTATAGAGGATGCAGAAACAATAGGGTTTAGAGATAAAGAATTTTTTGAGTCACCAGAAAAGAGAGTATCTAGCTTTGTTTTAGACAGAGAAGAGTGTAAAAAGCTATTTGATAAGTATCAAAGGCTAAGTAATAAGAAAATGTATTAAAATAATATCAAATTTTGATGAAATTTGATTATAGAAAGCATTTTATTGAATTGCTGTAATGATGCATTCGGCAGTTGCTAACAATTTTTTTTTTTAGTATTATATAGGGCGAGGTAAAAAATGAGAACATTTAAAAATTTATTAGTTACAGGTGGAGCAGGATTTATCGGCTCTAATTTTATTCGTTATATTTTAAAAGATGCAGGTTTTCAGGGTAGTGTTATCAATCTTGATGCGTTGACCTATGCTGGTAACCCACATAGCTTAGAGGATTTGGAAAAGGAATTTCCAGAGCGCTATATTTTCGTTCACGGAGATATTTGTGATAAAGCTATGGTGAATGATGTTTTTGATAAATATGACATTGATGCAGTATGTCACTTCGCCGCAGAGTCACATGTTGACCGTTCAATCGTTTCTCCTGATTCGTTTATCCAGACAAATATTGTTGGAACCTTTAATTTGCTTCAGGCAGCACGCGAGAGAATGGACAAGTTAGTACTTTTCCATCATGTAAGCACAGATGAGGTTTTTGGTAGCTTGGGTGAAGAGGGTATGTTCTCAGAAACAACACCTTACTGCCCACATAGCCCATATTCTGCTTCCAAGGCATCCTCTGATCATATTGTACGTGCATACCATGATACCTATGGCTTGCCAGTAACAATTTCTAATTGCTCCAATAATTATGGACCATATCAATTTCCAGAGAAGTTAATACCTTTAATGATTCTTAATGCACTAGAGGGTAAGCCATTGCCTGTTTATGGTGAGGGCTTGAATGTGCGTGATTGGCTTTTTGTTGAGGATCATTGTTCTGCAATTTGGACAATTATGCAAAAGGCAGAGCTTGGTGAGACCTATACAATTGGTGGTCGCTGTGAGCTAAAGAATATTGATGTAGTAAATAGAATTTGTGCATTAGTTGATAAGCTAGCTGCTCCATTGCCAAGCGGAGAGCCACGTACTTCACTTATTACTTATGTGAAGGATCGCCCAGGTCACGATTTACGCTATGCAATCGATTGCACCCGCCTTGAGCAAACATTTGGCTGGAAGCAAACAGTTGATGCAGATTCTGGTTTTGAAAAAACAGTAAAATGGTATTTAGAAAATATAGAGTGGATTGATACAGTTCGCACAGGCGAATATCGCAATTGGATAAATAAAAATTATAGCGAACGCAATCAAGAATAAAATTTAAAGGAAGAGATTATGGTTACAAGTGGTAATAAGTTTAGGGCTAGCATTCCTGAATCACGCCGTGTAGTTGTAAAAATAGGAAGTCGTGTAATTGTAAGAAAAACAGGGCGTCCAGATGTAGCACGTATAAAGAGTATAGTCAAGCAGATCGCACAACTTCACAAGAGTGGTTATCAGGTGGTTATTGTGAGTTCTGGTGCAATTGCTGCTGGTATGGAAGCACTAAAGCTAGATACGCGCCCAACAGCTGTGCCAGACTTGCAGATGTGTGCAGCAATTGGTCAAGGTAGATTGATGACACAATATACAGAATTTTTTGCACAAGAAAAAATTCTAACTGGTCAGGTGCTTTTAACTCATGATGATTTTGATAGAAAGATTCGTCTTGCAAATCTTCGCCGCACAATGGATCATATATTGGCTAAAGGGGTAATACCTATTATCAATGAAAATGATGCAGTGGCAGATGAGGAGTGTAAGGCAGATTTATCTCTTGGGGATAATGATTATTTGGCATCACTTGTGGTGCGTCAGACAAGGGCAGATTTGCTCATCCTATTGTCAACAGTTGATGGTTTACGTGAGAGCTGTGAATGTGGACGTTCTCGTAGAGTACCATTTGTTGAAACAATCAATAAATCAATAATGAAGCTAGTTAAACCAACCTCAGGTGGATTATCAAAGGGAGGTATGGATTCAAAGCTTCGCTCAGCCTCTTTGTGTACAAAGGCTGGATGCAATGTGGTGATTGCAGATGGAACAAGTAAGGATATCATCACACGAATTATTAAGGGAGAGGATGTGGGAACATTGTTCTCCGGTTCTCCTGTATAATAGTTTTTGATTTCAATTATGATAGAAAAGAAAATTAGAACCATGACAGCCAATGCTGTGGCTGCCAGGCGTGAATTGGTCGGTTTAAGTAGCCGAAAAAAACGTGATGTGCTTTATTCTATTGCGGAATATCTTGAGGAATCAACAGAGAAAATTTTAGATATAAATCGCAAGGAAGTAGAGAGAGCAAAATCATTGGGTCGGTCTATTGGTTTCATTGAGCGGATGGAAATTACAGAGCGAAAGCTTCGCCGTGTAATTGATGCATGCAGTGTGATTGCGGAGATGGAAGATCCTATAGGCGAGGAGATAAGCAGCTGGGTTCGACCCAATGGGTTGGAGATAATACGACGCCGTGTACCAATAGGTGTTGTGGGATTATGTGTGGAGACCCGCCCATTAGTATCATTGATAGCAGCAGCAGCATGTATTAAAACAAATAATGCACTTGTGGTTGTGGCAGATGAGGATTCGGCGGAATCTATTACTGCTCTTCTTTCAGCTGTTAACGAAGGACTGATTGCGGCTGGTTTGCCAGAGCATGCAATACAATTTTCTTGTGGAGAAAATAATTTAGCAGAGGCAAGAATATTGACATCGATGGAGGGGTTGGTTGATATAGGCATTGTTAGAGGACGCCGCTCTTTTGTCGATGATTTAGTTGAGCATGCCGGTATTCCATTGCTTAAGCATTCTGGAGGAATGTGCTATGCATATATTGATGAATCAGCAGATATATCAAAGGGAGTGGCAGTGGTTTTAAATTCTCGCTGTTTTGATTCCTTTGTTTGTTCTGCAGTTGATGCAGTGCTGGTGCATGAGTCTATTGCAAAAGATTTTTGCAGTGAACTGCTAAAGCAGGCAGAGAGCTATGGGGCTATGAATTATGTAGCAGATGAATGCATTAGAGAGTTTATCCCAGGTGCTAGAGAAATTTCAGCAGCTGATTGGGTTGATGAAACCTATGATAAGAATTTAGTTATAGGATCTATATCTTCTCTGCAGGATGCAATTTCGCATATAAATGATAATGGTTCTCATTTGGCGGATGTAATTATTTCAGAGGATGAGGCAACTCAAGAGAAATTTGTGAGAAATGTTGATTCGGCAATTATTTATATCAATGCTTCAACAGCATTTACAGATGGTGCCGAGTTTGGAGTTGGCTCGGATATTGGAATAAGCACTGATAAGCTAGGTGCAAGAGGCCCAATCTGTTTGGCAGATTTGACTACTACAAAGTTTTTAGTCAAGGGTAATGGACAGATAAGAAATAAGTAAAGGGATTTATATGACTCCTCGTATCCATGTTCTAATTTGTGAAGATGATTATATTTTAGCAAATAAGACCGATGCATTGATTGCACAGCTTACAAAAAATAGTGCAATGTCTGTTGAGGTTATTGATGGAGCTACGGATACAATAGATAGTACAATTGAGGCAATAAGTAAGTTTTGTGATGGAGCACGTCAGATTGATTTGTTTGCATCTGAAAAACTCGTTTGGCTTAAAAATGCTTCTTTCCTTGCTGCTGATAGAGTTATGGGGTCTGAATCCATTAAAGAGCTGCTCGCTCAAGTGATGGAATTTCTTTCTGGGGATTTACCTGATGGAATTGAGCTAGTAATCACATCAACAGCGTTCAGTAAAAAATATAGCTTTTGTAAGCAGTTGGTTGCTTTAGAAAAGCAAGGTAAAGCAACATTTGAAGAGATTGTTGTTGGTAAAAAAGGTAAGTTAACATTAGCTGATTTTAAAAAGCTCTTAAATAATTATTTATCTGAGCATAAGCTTGAGATGGGGGCAAAGGAGCAGGATTATTTTTGCAGTATGATAACAACCTCCTCTCGAGTCTTTATAAATGAACTGGAAAAGCTTTATATTTATACATCCAATAAAGCCCCAACAATTCAAGATATAGATTCAATAGTAACAATGTCAAATATGCAGGAGCCATGGGATTTATTAGATGCGTATGGTGAACGCAATGGCCATAAGGTGCTACGTATTTTGCATAATTTATATGACCTACGAGTGGATCCTGTATTTTTAATTGGGCAAATACAACAACGAACTAATGAGCTGTTGATTTTAGTGGATTGTGTCAAGCGTGGGTATGCACGCTTATCTTCTGGTAGCTCTTTTTATGGGAAAGCAGAGATGAATGTTACTTGGTCTGATGCTCTTACAGGAGAAACAGCTTCCGCATTAGAGGATTTAGGTAAGTACAAGCTTTCTGGATGGCAGGCTTCACGCATTGCTTCGCAGGTTAAATATTGGGATAGAATAACTCTTAGATTTGCTCGAATGAAACTTATTGAGGCTCATGTTAAAATGGTAAGTGTAGGAACAAATCCTAAAGATTTATTAGAGCTAACGCTACTTTCATTAATGCTTCCAAAGAAATAATTTTCCAAATGACACGTATCAATATTTTAAAAGTTCTTTCCACTATTAGTATTTTTCTTGTGCTATTGGTTTTTATTGGTTTTAGTAGCACAAGATTACTTTCCTCTAGAAAGCAGCTTTTTGTACAAGGAGCCGCTTCAAGCGAAATTGCTTATTCATCTGCAATTCTTGGTGGATTTAAGGGCTTGATTGCTGATATTCTTTGGCTTCGTATTACAGCATTACAAACAGATCATAAATTACTTGAATTGATGGAGCTCTCAGAGCTTGTTACAAAGCTTGAACCGCATATTGCCGAAGTGTGGACATTTCATGCTTGGAATCTCTCTTACAATATTAGTTTGTTAGCAGACAGTAAGGAAGATAAATGGAATTGGGTAAAGCAGGGCATTGAGCTTCTTAGAGATAAAGGGCTTGAAATAAATCCTGGCGATCCTATTCTTGCACTTGAACTAGCATGGATTTTTCAGCATAAGATTGGTACTGATGGTGCCGATAAATATGGCGAATTTTATAGAACAGAATGGGTTAAAGATATTTCCTCGTATCTGGGAGAAAATGGATCAATACCAGAAGCTGACTCATTAGTAGCAGTAGAGCTTGAGCAAGGCTTTAAATTATCTCCAAGTATAATGGCTGAGATAGAAAATCAATTTGGAAAAATTGATTGGCGTTGCCCTCATGCTCATGCTCTATATTGGGGTTGGATTGCTCATAAATCGAATAACAAAAATACAAAGCTCCGTAGCATTCGAATGGTTTATTCGTCAGCAGTAAAGCTTTCTTTGGATCAGGGTAGGATAATCGGTGACCCATTAGCAGATGACTGGAAATATCAAGCAGCACCAAATCATAATTTAATCGTAGCTACACATAATTTTATTCGTGAATGCCTGACAAGCTTTGATTCTCCCGGAATAAAAAATATGTTTGTTGGGTTTACATGGACAGCTTGTAATATACTGTACCGATTAAATAATGTTGAGCTGGCAGATGAAATATATAAAAGTTTTTGCAGTTCTTTTATTGGCTATAATTTTCCAGAGTTGAACACATTTATTCAAGGCTCTGATGAGGTTAATGCTATTGGGTATGCTATTGATCAAAATCTTATTAAGTTGAATTTTCAATAAGCAAAAAGAATTTACTATTATTCTTAGATATAGAAATAAAACATGAAATCAATTTATTCAGCTACACAAGAAGAGCTATTGGAATTAACTCTAAGCTCTGGTGAAAAAAAATTCAGGCTTACTCAATTAAATGAATGGCTTTTTAAACGCTTTGCATATGATTGGGATGATATGAATAATATTCCTGTATCCTATCGAGAATTGCTGAGAAAAAATTATCGGTCATTAAAGGAAACTCTTGAGGTTGTTGAGGTGGCAAAGGATTCGCCTACTGGAACCCGCAAATTACTCTCAAGACTTCATGATGGAGAGCTAATAGAAACAGTTATTATTCCAGCGAAGAATAGAAATACAATCTGCATTTCTAGTCAGGCAGGTTGTGCATGTGGCTGCGTATTTTGTGCTAGCGGAATGAATGGTTTAACTCGTAATCTTGAGCTCGGAGAAATTTTTGGTCAAGTTATTCTTGCAGCACTAGAATTAGGCGAAAAACCAGACAATATTGTTTTTATGGGAGTAGGTGAGCCTTTCAATAATTATGAAAATGCTGTAGGAGCAGCAAAATTATTAAATGGTGGACCACCTGTAGGACTAGGTATTGGTGCTAGAAAAATAACTATAAGCACCTGTGGAATTGTGCCTGGCATAAAGAAGTTTGCTGATGAGGGATATCAATTTGAGCTTTCTGTCTCATTACACGCTCCAAGTAATTTATTGAGAGATAAAATTATGCCAATAAATCGCCGCTGGAAGCTCGAAGAATTGATGGCAACATGCCGTGAATATGAAGAAAAAACAAACCGTATAATTACCTTTGAATATACCCTAGTGGATGGTGTTAACAATACACGAAAGCATGCAGATGAACTTATTGCATGTCTGAGAGGATTGAAGTGTAAGGTGAATTTAATTCCACTTAGCCCAGTGCCAGAATATCCTGGTAAAACACCTAGTGAGCAAAGCTGTGAGCAGTTTGGAAGTTACTTACTTGCTCATGGAATTCAGACAACACTCCGCCGCTCAAAGGGTAAAGGTGTGAATGGGGCTTGCGGTCAGTTGCGTAGACAAGCAGCACCAAAACAATAATTGTCTTAGTCAATCTAAAATCAATTCTGAAATTAAATAAATAGCATTGATATGTACGAAAAATTTTATCCTGGTAAGGTATGGCTTGATACAGATGGAAAACGCATTCAGGCACATGGTGGTTCAATAATGTTTATTGATGGTACATACTATTGGTATGGCGAAAATAAAGAATTTACTGATGGGATAAAAAAAATTTGGCATTGGGGAGTAAGATGCTATGCCTCAACAGATTTATATAATTGGGAGGATAAAGGTCTTATAATTGAGCCAGAGCCAAATGATGAAAATTCTACATTGCATCCGTCTGTTTGCATGGATCGTCCGCATATTATTTATAATGAACAGACAAAGAAATATGTCTGCTGGTTAAAGATAATGGAGAAAAATGGAATTCAAAGCATGACCATTCTTCTGGCTGATAATATTTTGGGTCCATATACGAAAATAAAAGAGCATTATCGTCCTCTAGGTATGAGCGACGGAGATTTTGATTTGGTAGTAGCACCAGATAAAAAAGCATATTGGTATTTTGAGCGTGTTCATAGTGAGTTGATATGTGCAGATTTAACAGATGACTATACTGGTGCAACGGGATATTATTCAACGCACTTTCCAAGAATGTGTCCTCCATATGTACGCGAGGCTCCAGCATTTTTTGAGAGAAATTTTAAAAAATATTTAGTTACCAGTGGGACAACTGGTTACCTGCCTAATCCTTCTGAATTTGCTGTTGCGGATACTTATCATGGCCCATTTACAGTTTTAGGAAATGCACATGATGGGGATAATAGTAGTACCTCATTTCATAGTCAAATATCATCTGTATTAAAAGTGCAGGGGAAGAAGGACCTTTATATTGCTATTGCTGATAGATGGGTTCCAAATGGGACATACATGAATTATAAAGAAATAAAAAGGTATTATGAAATGATGTTTCTTGAGGGACGCTGGGAGGAAGCAAAAGAGTTTTACAAGGAGAATAATTTTCCTAAAGAAGGGAATACATCCGAAGCAGATTATGTTTGGTTGCCAATTTTATTTGATGGAGATAAGCCAAAAATAAAATGGTTTGATGAATGGTCTTTATCAGATTTTGAATAGTACTAAATGGATTTTGAATGCAATTTAAATTGTTAGACAAATTTTGAGAAGCGAGGTTGCTGGCTTATTTAAGCTGTTCATCACCCTCACATTAGAAAGATGCCCAATTTTAGTTGTCACATAAGTCTCTGCAGTCTCTTCTATAGAATATGTGACAATAGATGATTGAGTGATAATTGCCATTTATTAAGTAGCTACGAAATGTTCAATTTTATGATAAATATTGCTATTTTGTGGCTTTATGCTATATAATAAATGGAAAAACAAAGTTAGAATGTAAAATTATGAATTCACCTCCTCGATTTTCTCTTATTGATGTATTCCTTACAGCAACAACTTTAAGTAATGCGACAGAGCGAATTATTGAAAAATCAAAGCTCAGCAATAGCTCGGTTTATGTTAATGTTTTTGCCGTTGATTCTGTATTAAAATGTCATAAAGATAGTAAGCTAGCTGATATAGCAAATAATTCTTTCCTCACGCTCTGTGACGGTATGCCTTTGGTTAAAATAGGAAAGCGTTATGCAGATAGAAATATGACGCGATGCTACGGACCAGATGTTATGTTAAGTATTATCGACAAAGGGCGAGCTTGTGGGTTAAGGCATTTCTTTTATGGAGGCGAGAATGAACAATTGCTTCAAACTCTAGTTGATAAGCTTTCAGAAAAATTTCCAGGCTTTGTTGAGGCAGGGAGATATTGCCCGCCGTTTCGTCCCTTAACGGATGATGAAAAAAAAGAGGTAACAGATTTAATTATCTCAACGAAGGCGGATATTATTTGGGTTGGAATTGGAACCCCTAAGCAAGATTACTTTGTGGCAGAGTTTTCAAAGCGACTCCCGAGAGGAGTATTAGTTGCAGTGGGTGCCGCCTTTAATTTTCATTCTGGTAATGTAAAGCAAGCACCACATTGGATGCAAATGCATTCATTAGAATGGTTGTATAGATTATTTGCAGAGCCCCGCCGACTTTGGAAAAGATATCTTATCGGGAATCCTTATTTTATTTTTTTATTATTGAAGCAATGGATATTTGCTAGTCCTCGAAAATTAGGTTCTGCTCCAGAAAATAAGGAATAGGGTTTATTATGACAAAGCTTATCGATCGATTTTTGCGTTATGTTAAGGTAGATACTCAAGCTAATCTTAATTCAAGTGCTCATCCTACCTCGCCCGGACAAAGAATGCTTGCACATTATATTGCAGACGAGCTTAGACAAATCGGCATGGAGAATGTGCGGACTACAGATCAGGCATATTTATATGCTGAGTTGGCTGCAACTCCTGGATTAGAGCATGTACCTGCGTTGGGATTTATTGCTCATCTTGACACAGCACCAGATGCTTCTGGAAATTATGTAAATCCAAGTGTTATTGAATATGCAGGTGGAGACATTCCTTTGGGTAATTCAGGGAAAGTGCTTTCGTCAGATGAATTTTCTGCTTTGCGTAGACTTGTTGGTCATAGGTTAATTGTTACCGATGGAACAACATTGCTTGGTGCAGATGATAAGGCTGGCGTTGCCGAAATTGTACATGCAATGGATACAATTATTTCTAATGGTATTCCCCATGGGAAGCTATGTGTAGCTTTTACTACGGATGAAGAAATTGGCTTTGGTGCAGATTTTTTTGATGTTGAAAATTTTGGTGCTAAGTATGCATACACGATAGATGGTGGGGCTGTTGGTGAAATAGAATATGAAAATTTTAATGCGGCTATGGCTCGCATAAAAATTACTGGTAAATCTATACATACTGGGCTTGCTAAAGGCATAATGAAAAATGCGTCATGTATTGCTTGTGAATTTGTTTCTATGCTGCCAGAGGATGAGGTGCCAGCTAAGACAGAAGGCATGGAAGGCTTTTATCACCTCGCTTCTATGAAGGGCGAAGTGGCTGAAGCTAATATGATTTATTTGTTGCGTGATTTTGATAAGGAAATGCTTCAAGAGCGTAAACTCCAAATTTATAGCATTGCTGAAGAATTAAATGAAAAATATGGGGCAGGGACTGTTGCTGTTGAAATGATAGATCAATATTCAAATATGAAGGAAATTATTGATCAGCATCCTATTCTTATTAAGCTTGCAGAAAAAGCAATTTATGATGTTGGATATATTCCAATCTCTTGGCCAATACGCGGCGGAACTGATGGTTCCAATCTCTCTTATAAAGGATTGCCTTGTCCAAATCTAGGAACAGGAGGCTATAATCCTCATGGCGTTTATGAATTTGCATCACTTAATGAAATGGAATTATCTGTTGAAATAATGCTTAATATAATTTCTGGTTTGATTGATGCCTCAAATGAAAAATTGTAATAAATTATTTCATTTGCTTGCGTATAATTTTTAAAGGTAGTATAATTTATACAAATGAATATCGTAATGAGTTTTATGACACATAGAATTGAGAAACAAATTTAAATGGAGTAATTTATGAATCACATCCAAATTCCTAAGCTTACAAAAGATGGAGTTGTTTTGGGCTTCTTAATGGTTAAGTCTGCAGAGGAAAAGAAAACAACTACTGGAAAAACATATATTGATCTTGTTTTGATGAACAAAACAGGAATTATATCAGCAAAGTATTGGGGCGAAGCACCTTTACCAGCATCAGGTGATATTTTGGATGTTAATGCGTCTGTAACAGAGTATAATGGGAAGCTTCAGCTCAGATTAGAGGCATTAGTGCTTGCTCCTGAAGATGTAGATAAAAGTGAATTTCTTCCATTTGCTCCTCGCCCAATAGATGAAATGCTTAATGAGGTTTTGTCAGCTGTTATGGAAATTAAGGATCAAGAGCTGCGGCTTTTGGTTTCAGAATTAATTGGAGAAGCAGGGGAAAAATTTAAGGTTTTCCCTGCCGCAAAACAAATGCATCATGCAGAAATTGGTGGGCTTTTACATCACATAACATCAATGCTAAATTTGGCGAAAGGGATAGCAGCAAATTATCCAGAGCTTAATAGAGATTTATTGATTGCTGGTGTAATAGTTCATGATTTAGGGAAGCTGCAAGAAATGGAGCGCAATGAGCTTGGGCTTGTAACCGACTATACTGTTCAAGGAAGGCTTGTTGGGCATATTGTGTCTGGTGCAATAAATATAGAGCGTGTAGGTCAAAAGCTAGGAATTTCAGAAAATACGATTATGCTTATGCAGCATATGGTTCTTTCGCACCATGGTGAACCAGAGTTTGGCAGTGCTTTGCGTCCTTTGATTCCTGAGGCTGAGGTGTTAAGTACAATTGATCGCCTAGATGCTCGAATGTTTGAAATGTTTGAGGCTTTGCGTGATATTCCTGTAGGGGGTTTTAGTGCACGTGTATGGGCGCTAGAAAATCGTGAGCTTTATAAAGCACACTAGGGTAGTTGGGATTGGTTGTAAAAAAAACGGGACTCTGGAGCGGAGTGGAAGCATTTGCTTCTAGATGAGTGCAAGACAAGAGTAAACCTCTATGCGTTGCAGCTTAATATATAACCTAAATCCGGCGGTAAAACACCGAATTTAGGTTGTTTTTTTTACTAACTAATTGTGATGATTTTTTTCTCTACTTCTTTTTTAGGTATTGATATTGTCAATATACCATTGTTGTATTTTGCAGAAATTTTTTCATCATCTGCTTTAGCTGGAATTTCAATAGGGATATATTTCTCCTTAAAATTGAATTCTGTTACAATAGGAGAATACCCTTCAGGTGCTGCATAATTGACTTTTGCATTAACGAAAATCAGATTTTCCTTTATTGAAAGCTCAATATTTTCTTTTGCACATCCTGGAAATGAAAACTCAAATTCATAGCCATTTTCTGTTTCTCTTTTTATTGGTGTATTATAAAGATGTTTTGGTTCATCAAAACGTACGTCATTGTATATCATAATAAATCTCCTTAATGTAGTATAGTTTTATCCAATCTGAATATCTATTGTTTTCTTAGAATTGGTTCCCTTTGGTGCATTTATGCGAAGAATACCATTCTTTAGAATAGATGTGACATTATCAACATCAACCTTATAATTGAGGTTAAATTTTCTTTCATAAGGTTTTTCTTCTTTGTTCTTTAAAGAAATGGTGATGGTGTTATTATCAATGTTTACCTCAATATTGTCTTTCTCAATACCAGGAACCTCAACATCAATTATTGTACCATTCTCACCGCTATATACATTTGCTCTAAATTTATTAGAGTCAAACCTTTTCTCCAACATAGAATAAAATATTTCTGGGAATGTAGGAAAAGGTAGAATACAATTTTCAATTAAGTTTGTCATAATTAGTTCCTTTCTTTTGTTTAAAATTGTTATGCTCTTTATTGAGCAAAGAGCGTGCCAACCCAAAAGAAAAATAAAAACAATAATTTGTGAGACATAATGTCGCGTAAATTTGTGACATATTTACCCACACACGGATGCATTAAGTACTCACATGTTATCCCAATATCCGTGTTCCCGTCGTAGAATTAGTGGTAGAGTGGGATAGTATCTATCCGTGTATGGGTTTTTGATTGAACAATTCACCCTATCCGTGTATAATTTGCACCAAATAAATAAAGGAATAAATTTTATGTATTCGTTACCTACATCTACCCCAGAAGCTCAGGGAATTTCTTCCATTGATGTAACAAAATTTGTTAATAAGTTAGCTGAATTAGACTACGTTCATGGCTTTGCTGTGATTAGACACGGAAAAATCATAACAGAAGGTTATCGTGAGGGCTGCTCAGCTTCCGATAAACATCAGCTTTTTTCTCTAAGTAAAAGCTTTGTCTCCTCCGCCATCGGTATTGCATATGGCGAAGGATTGCTTTCTCCAGATTCATTGCTTGTTGATTTTTTCCCAGAATATATGTCTGAAAAAGTAACAGAGCGGATGCGGAAACTAAAGCTCCGCCATTTGCTTTCTATGTCGTCTGGTCATTCTTCCTGCGCAATTGGCCGCTACAGCTCAAAGCATTCTTGGCGCTCAGAAGGACAATCTCTACCAGAAAATATGCGCGCATGGGTTAAGAATTTTTTGGAGGATGAGCTCCCATTTGAACCAGGCGAACGCTTTGTGTATAATTCAGGAGCCACGTTTATGCTTAGTGCGGTAATCCAACGTGTAACGGGAATGCGGGTTTCAGAGTATTTGCGTGGTCGCCTATTTGATAAATTGGGTTTTGATGAAGCTTTATATTGGGAACAAAATCCGGAGGGTATTGATGTTGGTGGCTGGGGCTTCCATTTATCAATTCGTGAGCTGGCTGCTTTTGCAAATTTGTGGCTTAATAGAGGAATTATAAATGGAGAGCAAATTATTCCATCGGATTATGTTGAGGAAGCAACCCAATGGCAAATCTCAAATGGCGAGGTAAATGACGTCAGTGATTGGGTTCAAGGGTATGGCTTCCAGTTTTGGCGTTGCCGAAATAATTGCTTTAGAGGAGATGGTTATGCTGGGCAGCTTGCTTTAATTATCCCAGAGCATGATGCAGCTGTTGTAATGACAGCAGGACTGCCGATGATGCAGCGTGAGCTTGATGCAGCATTTTCGTTTTTGCTTCCTGCATTTAAAGAAAATCCTTTGCCAGAGGACACTGCGGCTTATTTAGCATTAAATCAGGCTGCTCATTCGCTTAAATTTAATTTTGGTCCAGAAGGAGAGCCAAATCCGTCTTTTTCTATGGTAGAATTTGATGTGAAAGCCAATGAAATTGATTTAAGAAGCATACAGTTAATTCAGGATGCCAATGGTTTAACGTTAAGATATTACTTTAACCATGGAGGTGAGGAGGTTTATGAGGCTGGCTTTAAGGAAAAACGTGAGGGAAGTATCAATTTAGTTACAAAGGGATATGCCCTACGAACTGTGGGACGTTGCCACTGGGAAAATCAGTCTACCGCTGTTATAGTATTAGCAATACCTCGTTCACCAAGTATATTTACAATAAAGATAAACCTTGATCCACGTGAGGGAAATCCTTCTATTAATATGGATACACCAATATGGTTTGGTTACGAAAAGCTGCAAAAGCAGGAGTTTTTTAAGGCATGATTAAACTAATAGTAACAGATATGGATGGCACACTAATGGATTCGCAAAATAGGGTGCCAGATGGTTTTATTGATTTAGTATCTCGGTTGTATGATAAAGGAATTTATACTGCAATAGCGACAGGGCGTCAGTATTATAATGTAACAAAATTTTTTAAACCAATACTTGATAAGCTGTGGATTGTCTCAGAGAATGGAGCTATGATCAATAAGGGGGAGGAGCTAGTGCATCTCTATTCGATGGATAAAGAGAAGCTTGCTCCAGCCATTGATGATATTAAAGGCATCCCCGATGCTTATTATATCGAGTGTACGGGAGTTGGAGCATTTACTGGACCTTGCCCTAAGCACATAGAGGAAGAGATGCGCAATATTTATGAGCGCTTGGAGGTCTCTAATGAGGCATATAATACATCAAAAAATCTTGACATCTGTAAGGTTGCGATTAATACACCTGACGCTGTAACAATGTCGCTACCTGTGTTAGAAAAGTATAATACAGTATTTAATGTGGTCTTGAGCGGTTTGCATTGGGTAGATTTAATGCCAAAGGGTGTCGACAAGGGTGATGCGATTAGTTTTATACAGGAGCATTTGGGAATCACAAAGGAAGAAACAATATGTTTTGGGGATTATCCAAATGATTTAGGGCTATTTCGTCGCTCTGGTGTAAGCTATGCAATGAAGAATGCACATCCTGATGTGAAGGCGGTGGCGACACATATTGCTCCATCTAATGATGAGGGAGGAGTGATGCGTGTGCTAGAGACAATATTTTAGAAAAAGTTTAGTCCTAGTTTGTTCTAATTTATAATTGACAATTATTCAATAATAATTGTAGAATATGCCACTAAAATCGCAGTATTTAAATATATAAAGTATAAGTAAATTATAGAAGAAGTATAATAACTCACTGACGAAGGAAACACAGAGTGAAAACAGATAAAGAAACAACAGCATTGCGCACAGGAGCAAGATGTGTTATAGAGGGCCTTGAGAAGGTCGGCTGTAAGGTTTTGTTTGGTTACCCCGGTGGTGCTATCCTTGACGTCTATGACGAGCTAGCAAAATCAGACAAAATTCATTTTATTTTACCACGCCATGAACAGGGTGCAGTTCATATGGCAGATGGTTATGCACGCGCTACAGGAGAGGTGGGCTTTTGCTTGGTGACCTCTGGACCTGGTGTGACAAATACAGTTACTGGTTTAGCAACAGCAAACATGGATGGTGTTCCAATGGTTTGCATTTCAGGACAAGTAGCTACCTCAATTATTGGTAATGATGCTTTCCAAGAGGCTGATACCTGCGGTATTACGCGTTCAGTTACTAAGCACAATTTTTTTGTTCGTGATGTAAATGATTTGCCTCGTATTATTATGGAGGCAGTGTATATAGCACGTACAGGTAAGCCAGGTCCAGTTTTGATTGATGTACCAAAGGATGTTCAGCGAGCTAAGACAGCTGTTCCATTTATTGAGGGCTTCTCGCGTCCTGGCTATAAGCCATCACATGAGGGTCATCCAAGAATGATTACTCGTTTGGCAAATATAATTAACAATTCTAAGAAGCCATTGCTTTATGTAGGTGGTGGTGTAATAGCATCTAATACATCAGATTTGCTTCGTGAGCTTGCTCATAAGGCAAATATTCCGGTTGCAACAACCTTGATGGGTTTGGGTGCATTTCCAGAGAATGATGATTTGGCACTTTGTATGCTAGGTATGCATGGGTTAATTGCATCAAATAAGGCATTAGAGGCTTGTGATTTACTTGTCTCTGTTGGTGCACGTTTTGATGATCGTGTAACAGGAAAGATTTCAGAATTTGCTCCAAATGCAAAGATTGCTCATATAGATATTGACCCATCAGCAATAGGCAAGAGTGTTCGTTGCGATTTGCCAGTAGTGGGTCATTTGCAGCCAATCCTTAAAGAGCTACTACCTCAAATACATGAGGCATCACGTGAAGCATGGGTAGAGCAGTGTAAGCAGTGGAAGAAGGAAGACCCATTTACTTATCCACAGAGCCCATCTGGTGCTATAATGCCTCAATATGTTATTGAGCAGGTAGATAAGGTAAGTAAGGGTAAGGCATTGATTTGCACAGACGTAGGTCAGAATCAGATGTTTAGTGCTCAATTCTTCCGTCATAACACACCACGCCATTTCTTAAGCTCCGGTGGTTTAGGAACAATGGGCTTTGGTTTGCCAGCAGTGATTGGTGCACAGATTGGCTGTCCAAAGAAGTTATGTGTTTGCATAACTGGTGATGGTGGTATGCAGATGAATGCCCAGGAGATAGTTGTTGCTGTTGAGCATAAGCTTCCAATCAATGTAGTTATTTTGAATAATGGCTATTTGGGCAATGTTCGTCAATGGCAGGATATGTTCTATAACCGAGTTCATTCTTCGACAATTTTGACTCAGAATAATCGCCCTGCAAATGAGCATATAGAGTGTGACGAGGAAAATCCTCCATATTTGCCAGACTTTATCAAGCTTGCAGAAGCACATGGAGCATGTGCAAAGCGCATCACTAAGTCAGAGGATGTTGCTGGTGCATTGAAGGAGGCTTTTGATAGTCCAAAACCATGGATTTTGGAATTTATTGTTGAGCCAGAGAGTAATGTCATGCCGATGATTCCTCCAGCAGGAACCGTGGCAGATACAATTCGTACATTCAAGTAATATGGTGAGAGGAGCTAATTAGATATGAAGCATATAATTAATGCAATCGTAGAAAATCAGCCAGGCGTACTTGCACGAATTGTTGGTTTGTTCTCTGGCCGTGGTTATAATATTGACACATTGAATGTTGGTCCTTGTGCAGATCCAATGCTTTCGCGCATGACAATCACAGTTTTGGGAGATGATCATGTTTTGGAGCAGGTAATCAAGCAGCTTAATAAGCAGGTTGATATTGTTAAAGTATTAGATTTAACATCTTTACGTCACTTAGAGCGTGAGCTAATTCTCGTTGAGATAGGTGCTCCACGCAACAAGCGAGCAGAAATTATGGATATAGCTACATTATTCCGTGCCGAGATTATTGGTGTAAGAGAGAATTCTCTAACTATGCAATATATTGGTACAGAGGAGCAGATAAATGATTTTCTAGCAATGATTCGTCCTTATTCAATTATGGACCTATCCCGTAGCGGCGTACTAGCAGTAGCACGTGGTGGCGAATAAAAGATTTTATCATTAACACCTCCTAAAGGCTATGGCTTCGGCCATAGCCTTTTTTTGTCTATTGTCGGGATGGGTTGTAGAACACGGATATGCAACCTGCTACGCTAGCCCTCGGCAAATTAATCGGCACACTTTTTGTAACCGCAAAAAACGATGCACCGTCAAATACCAGTTCTAGTACAGCCGCTTTCTCTTAGTGAGTTACATCTCCCAAAAAGATATACGCCATTTGTTGTTTTAGTAAATTAATGGGAGATAAACAAGCTCTCCATTTTGTTGAGTTTGGTGTTGCATTTACTTTGTCCAGTGTCCGTTCGTAGAGACCATATAATTGCCAGAAGTGCGAGGTCTAATAGGTGAATAACTCAGATGCACCTGTTTTCGCGAGTTTATTAAAAAAAATCACTTTTATAACATTTTTCTTTATGGTATAATCAATACATATTTTTCTAACCACAAAACAATAGGTATAAAATAAAGATGAACGTTGATATTGAAAAAATTTCTGGTTGCCGTCAAAAGCTAACTTTTACAATCACAGCAGATGAAGTTAATGCAGTTAAGGCAGAAGTAGTTAAGAAGTTTGTTAAGGAAGGTAATATTCCTGGATTTCGTAAGGGCAAGGCTCCTCAAGCAATAATCGAGAAAAAATTTGCTGATAAGATTAAGGCAGAGACAGTAGATGGTGTAGCAAAGAAATACTATGCTGATACAATTAAGGAAAAGGAAATCAAGGTTTTTGAGCTAGTTACTTTCGCTGATCTTGAGTATCCAACAGCTGATGATGGTATGGTTTTTGCCGCAGAAATCGATGTTTTCCCAGAGTTTGAGCTTCCAAAATATGAGGGTATCCCTGTAGATGATAAGGTTACAGAGGTAGCTGCAGATAAGGTTGATACAGAGCTAAAGAACTTTGCAAAATCATTTGCAAAGGGAGAAGAATTTACTGCAGAAACAATTGCTAAGGAAGATGATATGGTTTGCATTTCTTATGAGGCAACTCTTGATGGTGTTCCTCTAGCTGAGGCAATACCTGGTATCTCTGCAAACTATGCAAAGAATGATATTTCTTGGTGCACAATCGGTTCAAAGTATTACCTAATTCCAGGCATGGCTGATGCTCTAGCAGGTAAAAAGCTTGGTGATACAGGCGTTTTTGTGGCAGAGTATCCAGAGGATAGTGCTAAGGAAGAGCTACGTGGCAAAAAGGTTGAGTATAAGTGGACTCTAAATAAGGGTACAACTTATGTAACTCCTGAGCTAACAGATGAGTTTGTTAAGGAAAAGACAGGTGCAGAAAATATTGATGCTCTACGCACTCGTATTAAGGATTATTTTGAGAATCAAGCAAAGAACGAGGACAAAGAGCGTAAGCTACAGCAGATTTATGAGTACATCAGCAAGAGCGTTTCTATGGAGCTTCCAGAGGAGCAGCTAAAGCGTACAGCAGCAAATAATCTTTCAAGCCTTCTACAGATGGGTCTACGTCAGGGCGCAAATAAGGATGAACTAGAGGCTGAGAAGGAGAAGCTAACAAAGATTGCTGATGAGCGTGCTGCAGATCGTATGCGTGTATCTTTCGTGGTTGATGCTATTGCAACAAAGGAAGACATCAAGCTAACAGATGAAGAGTTTAACAAGTTTGTCATGCAGAAGTTCTATCAGATGCGCATTACTGAAAAAGAAATGAGTCAGATTGTAAAGGATCAGCAGAAGATGCAGATGCTTTATAGCGAAGCTCGTTCAGCTAAAGTAATGGAATTCCTTCTTGAGAAGGCAAAGCCAACTGCTGGCTTCGGCGCTTAATTTAGCGACGGTGCATTAGAATAAAGATCCGTCGCTATGTGTGTATTAGTGGCGGGTCTTTTTTGTTTAAATTTAAAATAAAGGAAATCATTATGGCAGAGTATTCTCAATATGTCCCTTATGTTATAGAACAGACTGGTAGGGGTGAGCGTTCCTATGATATTTATTCACGCCTTCTAAAGGATCGCATTATTTTTGTTGGGACACCAATTGATGACAATATCGCAACACTTGTTATTGCTCAGCTTCTATTTCTACAAGCAGAGGATGCAGAGAAGGATATCCATATGTATATCAATTCTCCAGGTGGTGTTTGTACTGCTGGTCTTGCAATTCTTGATACAATGAATTATATCAAGTGTGATGTCGCCACATACTGCATTGGACAGGCTGCTTCAATGGGTGCAGTGCTGCTGGCTGCAGGTGCAAAAGGTAAACGATTTGCTCTTCCTAATGCTCGCATTATGATTCATCAGCCACATGGTGGTGCCGAGGGTCAGGCCGTCGATATTCGTATCCAGGCAGAGGAAATACTTCGCATTCGTAAGACACTTAATCAAATTCTAGCTGATGCCTCAGGTAAGCCATTAGCTGATGTGGAAAAAGATACAGATCGTGATAATTTTATGTCCGCAGAGGAAGCTAAGGCTTACGGTTTGATTGATGAAGTGCTTGTAAATAAGAAGTAATCTATAGTATATAATTTGGAGAGATTGTATGCCTCCTAGACGGAAAAATACATCAAATAAAAATCTTTTTTGTATGGCTTGTGGAGCCCAATCATCAGAAACTCAAATTTTTGTTCTTGATGAAGGCTTCTCACTTTGTGAGGAATGCATTGCTGCTAATAAGGATAAATTGTTTCAGCTGTTTCCAGAGCATGAGTCTTTAATTAAAGGAGCTGTAGAGCATGTTAATGCAAGATATTCTGCTCCGCATCAAAATAAAAAAGATCCAGAGGTAGCATCATTTACTGTTAATGTGCCGCCTCCAGCTGAAATTAAAGCATTTCTTGACCAGTATGTTGTTGGCCAAGAGGGTGCAAAGAAGGCCCTCGCTGTAGCTGTACATAATCACTATCGTAGAATCAATCCTGTAATTTCAGAAAAGAAATTTAAGGAACTTAATGACGTTGAGATAGAGAAGAGTAATATTCTTCTTATGGGTCCAACTGGTAGTGGTAAGACTCTTCTTGCACGAACATTAGCTCGTATGCTTGATGTTCCTTTTGCAATCGCAGATGCTACTGCACTTACAGAGGCTGGATATGTTGGTGAGGATGTAGAAAATATTCTTCTAAATCTTATTCAAGCAGCTGGTATGGATCTTGAAAAAGCACAGAAGGGTATTATTTTTGTCGATGAAATCGATAAGATTGGCCGCCGCACAGAAAATGTTTCTGTTACACGCGATGTCTCTGGTGAGGGTGTTCAGCAGGCTCTTTTAAAGATTCTTGAGGGCACTATCGCTCGTGTACCACCAGCAGGAGGTAGAAAACATCCAGAGCAAAAGTATCTCGAGCTCGATACCACAAATATCCTTTTTATTTGCGGTGGTGCTTTTGTGGGCTTGCAGGATATTGTAACTAAACGCCATACAAAGAAGAATTTTGGTTTTAGTGCTGATGCCGATAGAGCTGTTAAGGCACCTAATTCAAATACTATTTTGCGCCCAGATCCAGAGGATTTAATCAAGTATGGAATGATTCCAGAATTTGTTGGCCGCTTACCAGTTGTCGCAATGCTCAATGAGCTAACAGAGGATGATCTAGTTCATATTTTAACCCAGCCAAAGAATTGTATTGTCAAACAGTACAAGAAGCTTTTTGCACTAGATGGTGTTGAACTTGCGATAACCGATGAGGCTGTCCGTGCAATTGCAAAGGAAGCCTTGACCCGCAAAACTGGTGCCCGTGGCTTGCGTGCAATCATGGAGGATTTGATGATTGATGTAATGTATAACATCGGCGATTTTGCAGCTCAAAAGAAGCTTGTAATCACAGAAGAAATGGTCATTGCTCAATTAAAGAATCCTGGTATTCTTGTTGATTTGTTAAAAAAATAAAAGAAGGAGAATAGTGTATTATGTCAGCCCCAACCTATGATCTTGGAAAAACAATTGTGGGTAATGCAGCTGCTGCAGCAGAGGCCTACAAGCAATTTGTTGATCAACCTATAGATTTGGAAATGCTTAATAATGGGCCTTATCCATATTCTATGAAGAAAACAACAATTGCTAATTCTACACACGTTACTGGCCCAGGAACATTCCTTGGCTCACAGACTAGTACACTAAATTTCTTCCCTTGTAAAGAGGATGGCTGGTGGATTGATCGAACTGATCAAATCGAGCAATTCCCAATTCGCGTATCTGTTCGAAATGTTTGGACAACTGCTCGCAACATCGTTTTGCGCTCTGGCTGTCCACACAACTATCTTCGTATGGTAGAGCATATCATTGCTATGCGCATGGGTATGGGTCTAGATAATCTAATGATTCGCACAGATTCTGGCGATCCTCCTCTCTTTGATAGAGGTAATTATGATATTTATGAGGCTTTGGAAGAAGCTAAGATTGTAGATACAGATGAGCCAGCAGAGTTTGTGACTGTTAAGGAGCCAGTAACCTTCTCTGGAGCACGTGGCGATTTCTTAACCTTTATCCCTGCTGAACCAGGCCAATATGGACTAAGAGTTGATTGCGCAATTAAATTCCCTTCCTCAATTGGTGAGCAGCGCATCTTGTTCGATATGTCACCAGAAACTTTTAAAATTGGTGCCGAAGCAAGAACAAATGCTCCTTATAGTATGTATCTTTATACTAAAACTCTTGGTAAGCTTTTTGCAGATACTCGTAATCTAGGATATACAACTAAAAATATTCTAATCCATGGAAAGAAAAAGTATTTTAATGAAGCTAAGCTAGTGTTTGGTGATAAATCATTAGAGGCTGTATGGCACCGTGCAACTCTTGATTTATTAGCAGCTGTTGCTTTGATAGATACAGGACGCTTTGCTGGTACGATTGTTTCATATCGTGCCGGACATACTCAGGATGTTCGTATGGCGACGATGCTATATTTGAAGAATTATCTAGTACCACACAAATAATATAAAGGAGGTAAGTTATGAATAAAAAAGTTTTAACGATGGTTTGTTGTGCTGCTGTTGCACTTTTTGCTGGTTCTGCATTTGCAGATGGAGCAATTGATTCTACCTTTGCTGAGCTACAGGCATTAAAGGATGGAAAGGGAAATCGCACAGGTCGCACAGAAGTCTTCCGTGCAGGTGTTATATGTGAACAGGATTATGTTAGCGGTGTAACATTAGCTTTGGCATCTAATATTGACAATGAAGCACATGCTTTTGAATTTGCATTTCTTGTTAATGCTGCAGAGTTAAATAGTTCTGGTTTCCAGTGGGGCTGGCTATGGGGTAACTATGTAAACTATGGCAGTTTTACTGGTGTTCAGTGGGGTCTTGTTCAAAATCGCGTAGGTGGTGATATGACTGGCTGGCAGGCTGCATTTGGTATGAATCTAGTTCAGGATGATATGACAGGTTTGCAGACTGCTACTCTTTACAACTGTGTTGAGGAGGGCGATTTAGCTGGTGTTCAACTTGGCTTTGTAAACCAGGCTGATGGCGATGTTTGTGGTGCCCAATTTGGCTTGATAAATCTTATCGGTAAAGAGCTAACAGGTGTCCAATTTGGTGGGGTAAATATTGCTGGAACAGCTAAAGGTCTACAGATTGGTTTATTTAATCAGGCAAATGATTTGTATGGAATTCAGCTTGGTTTCGTAAACCGCTTGAAGAATTATGACAAGTGGCCATATACAGTATTTGTTCGTGCTGTATTCTAATTTCTACTTAATCTAAAATAAATTAGAGATAAATATCAATGGCAGAAGCTTTAACACCGATGATGCGCCAATATCAGCGCATAAAATCTGAGGTGGCATCAGACATTTTATTGATGTTCCGTCTAGGTGACTTCTATGAAATGTTCTATGAGGATGCACAGATTGCTGCACCAATTTTGGGAGTTGCACTAACTAAGCGTGCAGATTATCCAATGTGTGGTGTACCATATCATGCTGTTGATGTTTATCTTGCAAAGCTTGTACGTGCTGGAAAGAAGATTGCAATTTGCGATCAGATGGAGGACCCAGCCCTTGCTAAGGGAATTGTTCGTCGCGAAATTACTCGTATTGTAACACCAGGCTCCATCACAGAAGAGAATATTCTTTCTGATGAAAAGAATAATTATCTTGTTGCAGTAGCTGTAGGCCCTTTTGATAAAGCAAAGTCAGATGCCTCAAAGCTTGCTATTGCTGCAATAGATATCTCTACTGGTGAGCTGTTTGTTGAGGAGGCAGATTGCTTTGCCGATGGTGTAAGTATAATCCGAAAGCTTTCACCTGGTGAAGGAATTGTCCCTAAGCAGTCAATAGATGCAGAAGAATCGTATGCTGAGCTTTTATTAAAAGAGGCTGGTGTTGGATGTATAACTCCTGTTGAGGAGTGGTTTTTTGATGAGGCTGCTGCATATGGTGCCGTAACTCGTCATTTTGCTGTACGCTCTCTTGAGGGTTTTGGATGTGAAGGGAAGCCTCTTGTTGCAGCTGCTGCAGGTGCATTGCTCCAGCATGTTCGTGATAATCTTCGTCGCGATCTTTCACATGTTAAAAATCTCCGCCTAAATCTTTCTTCTGGCTATATGCAGCTTGATGAAGCTACTTGTGCTCATCTTGACCTTATTCCTCAAAATGGAAAATCTGGTGCAGAGACTCTATTTGGTGTGCTAAATACAACCTGCACTCCAATGGGGACTCGTCTGCTCTCTCGCTGGATTGTTCGACCTCTTCATGATATAGCAACAATTAATGCAAGGCAATCCGCTGTTGCTGCATTGATTGGTGCGAGAAGCAATCTTACACCATTGCGTACAGCATTAGGTGAGGTGCGTGATCTTGAGCGTATAATTGCTCGTATATCACTGGGTCGAGGAAATGCTCGTGATATTCAAGCAGTAGCAAATGCCCTTCGTGTTGTCCCAGAGCTTCGTAGCCGCCTAGAAGGGAATGTGGCAAAAGATTCTTCTCTTATTGCTTCGCTTCTTCAGGATTTACAGCCTCTTCCAGAGCTAACCGCAGAGATAGATCGAACAATTGTTGAAACTCCTCCAACAACACTTAATGAGGGTGGTATCATCCGTGAGGGTGTAGATGCGGAGCTTGACGAGCTTCGCAATGCTGCAGCGAATGGTCGTGCCTGGATTGCTAATTATCAAGCAATCGAAATAGCAAAAACAGGTATAAAAACCCTGAAGGTTCGCTATAATAAGGTTTTTGGATATTTTATTGAGGTAAGTATAGGACAAATTGGTAATGTTCCAGAGCATTATGTTCGTAAGCAGACAATGACTAATTGCGAACGCTATACTACAGCCGAGTTGAAGGAGGTCGAAGAAAAAATTTCTGGTGCCGCAGAGCATGCAATTAGTAAGGAGGAGGAGCTATTCCTTGCTTTACGCGATAAGGTGGTGTCGTTTACATCCCAAATTCAAGCAATTGCTGCAGCAATTGCTAATGTTGATGTGCTTGCAGCACTGGCAGATAGGGCATTAGCCTTAGGCTATATTCGCCCACAAATCCTTGAAAATGATACTCTCCGAATTATTGGTGGACGCCATCCAGTGATTGAGCAGCTTCCAGATGCTGAGCGTTTTGTTCCTAATGATGTTGAGCTTAATTGTGGTAATCGACAGATTATGATAATTACTGGACCGAATATGGCTGGTAAATCTACTTACATTCGCCAAGTTGCGGTTTTGGTAATTATGGCACAGATTGGTTCATATATTCCAGCAGATGTTGCTGAAATTGGTGTGGTAGATCGCGTATTTACTCGTGTGGGTGCTAGCGATGATCTTGTTCGTGGTCGCAGTACCTTTATGGTAGAGATGCAGGAAACAGCCAATATTTTGAATAATGCCACTTCTCGCAGTCTTATTGTTCTTGATGAGATAGGTAGGGGAACAAGTACATTTGATGGAATTAGTATTGCTTGGGCTGTGGCAGAGTATCTTCATAATACACCATCAGTAAAGGCAAAAACATTATTTGCTACACATTATCATGAGCTAACAGATTTAGCTAATACACTTGATGGAGTAGTAAATTGTAGTGTTTTGGTCAGTGAAAATCCCAATGGAATAGTATTTTTGAGGAAAATAATTAATGGACCTGCTGATAAGAGCTATGGTATAGCAGTAGCAAAGCTTGCTGGTATGCCAGAGGGGGTAATTGGTAGGGCAAAGGATATATTAACCACATTAGAAGCAGATGATTCTGAAGAAAATACTTATGTAAGTAGAGGAGAAGATTGTTCTCCTACATTTGCTGAGACACGTGCAAAAGCCAAGAAGGCTCGCCAAGTTTTTGAAGATAAAAACATGCTTCTTTTTGAGGATTTTTAAAAAAGTTGGTCAAAAAAGGGTCAAATTTAAAATTTTTGACTTGTTTTTTGAAAAAATTTAGTTTAATATTATGGCTTTCTTGCAAGGAGAATAATAGATATGTCTAGAGTTTGTGAAATTTGCGGCAAGGGTCCGCTAACAGGTAATAAAATCGTACGTCATGGTTTGGCAAAGTACAAGGGTGGTATCGGTCTTCATACTACAGCCGTTACACGCCGTCGCTTCCTTCCAAACCTACATAACGTTCACGCAATCGTGGACGGAAGAAAGTGCCACATCAGCGTATGCGCTGCATGCATCAAGCAGGGCCGCGTAACAAAAGCATAATTAAGCTTTTTTGCTTTTGATAAGAGTATCTTTCAATAAGCCTTCTGTCTTTTAGAGATGGGAGGCTTATTTTTTTTTGTGCTTGTGGCAAAAAAATAACAATCAACAGCCAACAGAGAGATGTACGTGACGCCAAAGGGACGCAGAGACGCGAAGGATGCAGAGGGTGCCGAGCCGGAACTTGTATCGCTGATTGTTGTATTGTTGGATCGTTTCCCCATAGTCCTTTCCCAGAAATATTTTTTTTATTTTTTAGTATACTTTTATAATTGATTATCGTATATTAATAGATATAGTTAAGGAAAGGAATGAAAAATATGAAACATTATGTTTTCGATTATATTGCTCAAAATAAAGACACTAAACTAGTTGGAGTAGATGCACTTTCTAAGAAGGATGCTATCAAAAAAGCACAAGGAAAGATTGGTCCAGATTGTTATTTAATCAAGAACTCAATCATTTCTTATAGCTGTATCAATAAGTAATAAAATAAAAATAATTGATTTCTAATCAATCAAAATTCTAGTCTGTAAAAGTAAATGTAATAATTCGTAATGTGTCAAATATAAAAGACACATTACGTATCACCATATTTGTGAAAAAATTAACATTTGTCTTGCTTTTAATTTTTTAAAAGATATAATTACGGCATATTTTTAAAAATACAAACTGTATTTAACATCAAGAGTTAGCCAAAATTGGCTATGCCAACCGAGTGAGAACACCACGGTGGACAGAAGGATGCGTTCGCAATAGCGAAAAAATGTTCTCAAGCATTAAATGCTTTTCGCGAATTCCTTCCCTTGATGGTATTATGAAAGGGAATAAAAATGATGACATTCGAAGAATTCGTAAAACTAATCCTACGTACAGGTCCATACGTATTATCAAATCCAGAAATTTCAAATTGCCCTATCCCTGAGGATATGCATTTGTTTCCAAATAGGAAGAAAAAGCAAAATAAAGAGGGATTTCAATTTTATGGATTGGGTATAAAAACCCTTGGTGATCTTGTAAGACTATGGGAAAATATGGAATATAAGCCATGTAAGCATTGCCAAGGCCGAACAGCACTTGTTGGCTGTGGTGGCTCAATGCTTTCTGGGATTGGAAAATTTTCATATTGGTATTGTCCTTCTTGCAATACAACATTTAGAGATGTACCTGATTGCTCTGTTATATACATGGTTACACAGGTGCGTTCACTGAAGGAGAAGGATTTATTTATTGTGCCACAAGTAAATGCAGAAAGTTTTAGTCTGAACAATATTCAAAATGTATTTGATGGTAAGCTCCTTGATGCATATATATCATTAGCACTTGAGAAGCTTGTTGAATTGGATGAAATGTCTGCTAAAGCCATTGCTAGAAATGAACAATTCCCTTCAACCTTTCATATAAAGACTGGAGATAATGTTGGAACTCTCTTATTTAAAAAGAAAATGTGGTTAAGTAATGAAGGAGGGTTTGCTGAAGTTTATGGGAAGAAGCACTCTCCAATGCATAAAAAAGAATTTGGCCCTAATCCAAATAATTTGCATGAGGAAAAGCTACTTTCCAAAATCCGCACAGCTTATGATCCAATTTATGGCCTTTGGGGTATTCTTTACGAGGCAAAAGCTTTGCTTGAAACATACTATGATTCAAATACATCAGTTGGATGTTGAAGATAGGGTGATGTAGAAGTTTAACAGTGCTTTAGAAGCAATAGCTTCTAGCACTGCTTTAATAACTAATACTTATTTTATGTGTCACAGTGGCGTTAAGTGTATTATGGTCACTGTATGCGTAACTTGCTAAGTGCAAGCATCTAAACTGTCGTGAAAATTGCGTTACCAATTTTATTATGCAATTTACGGTATAAATTGCATTGTCCTTTTAATAATGCGTTCATTATTAATAATTTAATAACTCTTTGCACCCATTTTTATCTATTTTTTGTGTTTTATGTTGACTAAGGTATGTAATGTTATGTTATTATATTAAAAGGAGTTAAGTGTGTTTATTATTGCGGATATATTATGAAGTAAAAATAAACTAAATTTTTATGAAAAAACACTTAACCTACCTATATTATCAGGGGAAAAGTTATGGAAACGAAAAAAATCAAATTTAATAAAATAAGTATGTGGCAAAGCTATCATACAGCAGTCACAAGCCTGCTCGCTTTTCTAGCAATAGCACTCGCATTGCCTGCTAATGCAGTTGTCTTTACACCAGGTCTTAAGCAGACACGTCTTGTTGCAGCTAGCGACTATATGAACAGAAGTGAGCTGACAGGCGATGAAACATGGGTCTATGTACCTGGTGCAATCATGGCATATTCTCCTAACAAAGGCTCCTACAAAAATCCATACGACAATACCAACTATTCTTGGGGTGATAATACCGTTTGGACATATGTCGGACAGATGTATTTTGAAGCAGGTAAGATATATGTATTTGCTGAGGATATTGATGACGCAACATATTTTCGTATAGATGGAAAAAATATTATTAACAACACAGCATACGACAGAATAGCTACTGGTTCATTTACACCTGAAGCAACAGGCTGGTATGATGTAGATATCCGCATTGGTAATGGTGGCGGTGGTTCAGGACCAAATAATAGCGTTTTTGGATTTGGTTATAATACAGATGGTATTACATCAGTAACATCAAGTAATTTCAAACAAGAAGGAGGATGGAGTGCCGTCCTAGATACAGGTAATATGGCATTGCTACGTTCAGTTTACTCAGAAACTAGTTGGATGACAATATCTGGCGTAGTTGCTGATGGCGATGACCTTGTAGTTACAGCTGCATTTGCTGGTGTGCCTTCTGAAGGAAATCTGACAGCATATTATGGTGATAATGACGGTGGAATTTCTTTCTCAACCTGGGATAGCTCTTCCACATTTGCAACAATATCAGCTGGTGATACACCAACAAATGAATATCGTATTCCTGGAGCAGGAGATGCTAAATTCGTAGCATTTTGCCTTGATGCAACAGTTGGTGTTGCAACTCCTGCATTCGATTGGTCTAACACATATTTGTTAGCTGCTGCTGCACCAGTATTCACACTTTCTGTTGAGAATACAGGATATACATCTCTTTCTTTTGTTGCTTCTTGTTTCGCACTTGGTGAAAATGGTTCATCAGTAATTGCAGATGTTCAGCTTTCTCGTGATGAAGCTTTCAGTCAAATTATTCAGACAAAGCGCCTTGAATTGACAGGTTTGGGTTCAGAGGTTGTTGTATTTAATGGACTTTATCCAGATAACACCTATTATGTTCGCGTTGTTGCAACGAATGATAAATCTGCTAGCGCAACAACAAATCCTATTTCTGCGGCAACATATGCTTCCAACCCTGCTTTTGAGGCATCTGTAAATACAGATCATCTTTCTCCAGAGCTTTCACTTTCATTCATACGTATTGGTGACGGCAGTGCAGTAAATCGTATTGCAGTTCAGATATCAACAACAGGTAATTTCTTGAGCCCAGACAAAACTCAAACATTTGATGTAAATATATCAACAACACCAACAAATGTTACAGGACTTGTTTTGAGTGATATTCCATATGCTTCAAGCATGCGTATTATTGCTTATAATGATTCAGGATACAGTGCATTTGTTGATCTAACTGTAGACCAAACATCTATGAATGGAAATAATGTTTGGTCAGGTCTGTCTGAAGACATCTCTGATTCTAATGCATATGTTTTTGAGGGTGGCCTTCCAGAACCAGGAAAGATTCTTTACTTTACAACTCCAGCAGGATTAAGCCCAGTAATTAATGAAGATAAAGAAATGCCTTCATTGTACTTTACTCCTAATGCAAATACAGCTGTTGATGTAGCTTATCTAAATGGTTACCACAGTTGCGGATATAATTTGAGTGGTACTGGTGTTTTGACCTTTAATGCTGAGAATCCTATTGTTCAGGCAAGTAAAGGTACAAACGTTGTGTGGAACCCAATTCTCTTTGATCGTACTGATACACAGAGCGTATTAGTTACAAGTAAAGGTGGAAGATTAGATCTTATGGGTGAGCTAATGCTGCCAGAGGGTGTTTCAAATACAACATTACGCGTAAATGGTGAAGGAGGAGAGGTTCATTTTGGTGGTCCTTCTCCTGATTTTATGGGTACACTCCGTTTAGATGACAGTTTTACCCTTTATTTAGATAACCCACACGCTATGACTAATCTCAATAGTATTTACTTTGGAGGAGGATGGGGAAGCTATACATATTTAAGAAACAACACAGGAGCTCCAATGGTTTTCCCTCGTTGTACGATTTTAGAGAATACTAGTGGAGATTGGAAGAGTGCTCGTGTTAATTATACTGGAGCTCCATTTATTTTCCCTGTTGCAACACTTAAATGGGGTCCACGCTCTACATCGGACAGCTATTTGGCCGCAGATATGCTTGTAAAAATCTTATTGTTATAAAGAACCATTCGAATCCCGAGGCTGTTCTTGAGAAGGTAGGAGCAGGTACCTTGATGATTACTGATACTACAAGCTGGGATGGTAATAATTGCAAGCATCGTATTCGTTTACGTGGTGGTTGCTTCTATCCTCAAACATCTGCTGGACTTCCTCCAAGTGGTGAGTTTTATGCTGATACACAAAGTGGTTACGCTACATTTGGTTTAAGTGGCGATTATACCCCAATGTTAGATGGTTCGGTAGAACCACGCATACTACAAACAATAACTTCTATCCGCTGGGGCTTCACTGGCTTTGGTGGAGAACGCACAGTATGCTGGAATAATGATTCATCACTCAATGTTACTAACACAACAAGTGATAATGTGTCAATTAAATTGCAAAATACTGGTGCTGTTGATGTAGATGAGAAAACATACGATAATTTCTACGCATATCCATCTCGCTTTATGTTTGGTAATCGCTCTGAGTTTGCAGATGGAACAATTCTATTTATGAACCCAATTCGCTATGAGCTTGGACAAAATTGGGATACAGCAACCTACTTTGAAAGCACAAATCATGTTGTTGCTGCACGTCTTCGTGGTTCTCTAAAGCTTGGTAATCGAGATAAAACATGGACATTCTCTGGTCGTAATTTTGGTGGTTACCTAGCACTTGAAGCAGATAATACAGACTTCACTGGTAGGGTTAGTGTATCAGAGAATGGAAACCTTCTTGTAAACTCTAATTTGGAAGCTCGTTCTGTCACAGTACAATCTGGGACAGGTCTTGGTGGTACAGGTGATATCTCTACAGAGGAAGGCACAACCATTAAGAGTGGTGGTGCTCTCTTTGGTGGTGAGTGGAACAAGGGTGGAACCCTATTGCTTGATGGTAATGTAACACTAGAGAGTAGTTCTGCTCTACGTGTAGAGGTAGGAGAATCAATGGAACGAGTTGGATGTGTCGAACTGTCACAAGACTCAGTGCTAAAATTAACTGCACCTATCTATATTGACGTCGATACAGATCCACGAATTTCTCCTATTCGAGGTTCTTCTCAGAAGATACTTGATTGGAGTGTAACTACATTTAACTCTGGTGCTGCACCAAAGCTTGATGATTTCGTGGCACGCCCTGAGTCTAATCCAGATATTAGTCAGATATTTATTTCTGTTCGTGAGGATGGACTTTATGTAGGTTATGTCTCAAAGCGGAGCCCAGATGTACTACTTATTCTTGTTAAATAAACCATTAAATCGAAAATAAGGAATAGCTCTGGTAGATGTGTGCTGTGAGGCACCAGCTTCTAGTATTAACCATAAATTTATAAAAAAGCGTGTGTTTGTATTAGTGATAAGCACACGCTTTTACTTTTGCAATTACTTGAAATTCAGTTGTTGTGCTTGACTATATCACCCAATTTTGTTACCATTTCAAGTTGTTATTTCCATTATTAGTGTCATATATATATGGAATAGTGGAATATGTTTAATAAATGGTAAGGAAAATTCAATGATAGTATCCACAAAATTGTTGTTCGAGCACGCATACGGAAGGTATGCCGTTGGAGCATACAATGTAAATAATGCAGAGCAGATAATGGGTCTGTTTAAAGGCTGTATGGATAGTCATGCTCCATTTATTATTCAAATTTCAAAGGGTGCTCGCTCATATACAGATAAAAGACTTTTAGAGGCAATGATACGAGCTGCAGATGATATTTTCCCTAATGCTATTTTTGCTGTACACCTAGATCATGGTGATGAAGAGGCTTGCCTTGATTGTATAGACAGTGGCTTCTATAGCTCAGTAATGATTGATGCTTCTGCAAAGGATTTTGAAGAGAATATTGCTATCACAAAGCGTGTTGTTGATGCTGCCCACGCAAAGGGCGTCGCAGTAGAAGCAGAGCTAGGAAAGCTAGGTGGAGTAGAGGAGCATGTTTCTGTCTCTGAAGCAGATGCTAAGCTAACAGACCCAGCTCAGGTAGAGGAATTTGTTAAGCGTACAGGCTGTGATTCTCTTGCTTGTGCTATTGGTACTAGCCACGGAGCCTATAAATTTACTGGTACCCAAGGGCTTCATTTTGAGGTGGTTGATGAGATTGCACAGCGTTTACCTCGCTTTCCTCTTGTAATGCACGGTTCTTCATCTGTTCCTCAGGACGAGGTTGCTCGCATCAATGCTCATGGAGGCAAGCTACCAGGTGCTAAGGGTGTATCTGAAAATGATATAGCAATCGCAGGGAAGAAGGGCGTTACAAAAATCAATATCGATACAGATGGTCGTCTAGTATGGTGCCGTGTACATCGCGAATACTTTGACGCACATCCGGAGAACTTTGATTTACGTCCAGTGGGTAAGGAATTTATGGCTGAGTATGCTAAGTATATCGCAGGAAAGAACGAGATTCTTGGCTCAGCTGGTCAGCTAGAGTCAGTTCGAGATTATATCAAAAACGCAAAGGCTTAATTTTAATAATAAATAACAAAAAATGACAAGCTTGGGCGTTAACCTCCATTGCTTGTCAATTAAGGAGTAACACACAAATGGCTAATAAAATAATGGTTGACGGTAATGAAGCCGCCGCAAGAATTGCATTCAAGTGCAGTGAAGTTTGCGCCATCTATCCTATTACACCATCCTCTCCTATGGCAGAGTGGTGTGACGAGTGGGCATCCCGCAAGGGCAAGAACCTTTGGGGTACAATCCCACACGTTGTAGAAATGGAGTCTGAGGGTGGTGCTGCAGGTGCAGTACATGGTGCTTTGGCAACAGGTGCTCTAACAACAACATTTACAGCTTCTCAGGGTCTTCTTTTGATGATTCCTAACATGTACAAGATTGCTGGTGAGCTTATCCCAACAGTTTTCCATGTTTCAGCTCGTGCTCTAGCATACGAGGGTCTATCAATCTTTGGTGATCACTCTGACGTTCTATCTTGCCGCCAGACAGGTTTTGCTATGTTGGCAGCAGCTTCTGTTCAGGAAGTAATGGATATGGCTCTAGTTGCACACGCTTCTACACTAGAGAGCCGCATCCCATTCCTACACTTCTTTGATGGCTTCCGTACATCACACGAGGTTCAGAAGATTGATGAAATCCCTGAAGAGACAATCCGTGAGATGATTGATGATAAGCTAGTTTTCGCTCATCGTGATCGTGCTCTATCTCCTGACCACCCAACAATGCGTGGTACAGCTCAGAACCCAGACGTTTACTTCCAGGCTCGTGAGACCTGTAACCCATTCTACAATGCAACTCCAGCTATCGTTCAGAAGTACATGGATATGCTAGGTGAAAAGACAGGCCGCAAGTATAACCTATTTGATTATGTTGGTGCACCTGACGCTGAGCACGTTATCGTTGCTATGGGCTCTGGTGTTGATGCAATCGATGAGACTGTTTCTTACATGATTAAGGATGGTGCTAAGGTTGGTGTAATCAAGGTTCGCCTATACCGCCCATTCGCAGTTGAAGCATTTGCTAAGGTAATCCCTGCTACAGCTAAGACAATCACAGTTCTTGACCGTGTTAAGGAGCCAGGTGCTCTAGGTGATCCTCTATACTTGGATGTTCGCACAGCAATCGGTGAGGCAATGGAAGCTGGCTGGATCAGCAAGTGGCCAAAGGTTATCGCTGGTCGCTACGCTATCGGTTCTAAGGAATTTACACCAGCAATGATTAAGGGTGTATTTGATAATGCAGCTGCTGCAGCTCCAAAGAATCACTTCACAGTTGGTATCAATGATGACGTAACTCACACAAGCATCAGCTACGACCCATCATATGTTCTATCACACGCAGGTCGCAAGGAGTGCATGTTCTATGGTTTGGGTTCTGATGGTACTGTTGGTGCTAACAAGAACTCAATCAAGCTTATCGGTGATGCTACTGATAACTTTGCACAGGGCTATTTCGTATATGACTCAAAGAAGGCTGGTGGTATCACTGTATCTCACCTACGCTTCGGTGCTGAGCCAATTCAGAGCCCATACCTCTGCACAAACGCAGACTTTGTTGCTTGCCACAACTTCTCATTCGTAGAAAAGTATGATATGCTTTCAAATGCAAAGGTTGGCGGTACATTCCTACTTGCTAGCCCATATTCAGCAGCTGAAGTATGGCAGCACCTCCCAGATGAGATCGAGCAGCAGATCATTGACAAGAAGCTCCGCTTCTATGTTGTTGATGCTGTAACTCTAGCTCAGAAGATGGGTATGGGTGGTCGTATCAATACAATCATGCAGACAGCATTCTTCAAGATTGCTGATATTATCCCTGAGGATGAGGCAATTGAGCTTCTAAAGAAATATGCTAAGAAGGCATACGGTAAGAAGGGTGATGAGGTTGTTAAGAAGAACTGGGATGCTATCGATGCAGCTCGCGATGCAGTTGAAGAGGTTGCATATCCTCAGCAGGTTGCAGGCGTTTACAAGATGCCAGCTATCGTAGCAGACGAAGCTCCAGATTTCGTTAAGAATATCACAGCTGAGCTAATGGCACAGCGTGGTGATAACCTACCAGTTAGCGCACTACCAATCGATGGTACATGGCCTGTTTCTACAACTCAGTGGGAGAAGCGCAATATCGCTACTCAGATTCCTGCTTGGGATCCTTCAATCTGTATTCAGTGCTTGAAGTGCTCACTAGTTTGCCCACATGCAGCTATCCGTGGTAAGGTTTATGATCCAGCTAAGCTTGAGAATGCACCTGAGACATTTAAGTCTGCAGATGCTAAGACTCCTGCATTTGCTGGCTTGAAGTTCACTCTTCAGGTTGCTCCAGAGGACTGCACAGGCTGCGGTGCTTGCGTACACTCTTGCCCAATGAAGCTTAAGGGAGCTATCAAGATGGTTAAGCAGCTAGATCTACGTGCTCCAGAGGCTAAGAACTTCAAGTTCTTCCTAGACCTACCTGAGGCAAATCGCTCAACTCTAAATGTAGCAACAGTTAAGGGCTCTCAGCTCTGCCGCCCATTGTTTGAATTCTCTGGCGCTTGCGCAGGCTGCGGTGAGACTCCTTATGTTAAGCTTGTAACTCAGCTATTTGGCGATCACACAATCATCGCTAACGCAACTGGTTGCTCTTCTATCTACGGTGGTAACCTACCTACAACACCTTACTGCACACGCGAAGATGGCCGTGGCCCAGCTTGGGGTAACAGCTTATTCGAGGATAATGCTCAGTTCGGTCTAGGTATGTATATGACTGTTGAGAAGTTCCAGGGCTTTGCTCTAGAGCTAATTGAGCAGATTATCGCTTCTGATAAGGCTCCTGCTGAGGTTAAGGCTCTTGTTGCTGAAATCCGTGATGCAGATCAGCGTACTCAGGATGGTATCGAAGCACAGCGTGAGCGCGTTGCTAAGCTAAAGGCTGCTCTAGCAGATGCAGATTGTGCAACTTGCCGCCAGCTTGTTTCTCTTGCTGATTACCTAGTAAAGAAGAGCATCTGGATTATCGGTGGTGACGGCTGGGCATACGATATCGGTTACGGCGGTCTTGACCACGTTCTAGCATCTGGTAAGAATGTTAAGGTTCTTGTTCTTGATACAGAGGTTTACTCCAACACAGGAGGCCAGGCTTCTAAGTCAACACCACTTGGCGCAATCGCTAAGTTTGCTGCAGCTGGTAAGCCACAGCAGAAGAAGGATCTTGGCATGATCTCCATGACCTATGGCAACATCTATGTTGCACAGGTTGCAATGGGTGCAAATGCTGAGCAGGTTGTTAAGGCATTTAATGAGGCAGAGGCTTATGATGGTCCAGCATTGATCATCGCTTACTCACACTGCATTAACCATGGTATCTCCATGACAACAGGTATGGATAACCAGAAGCTAGCAGTTGAGACAGGTCACTTCCCACTATACCGCTTCAACCCAGATAACCGTGCAGCTGGTAAGAACCCTCTCACAATCGATAGCAAGCTACCAAGCAAGGAGTTTGCTGATCAGGCAAATGTTGAGAACCGCTTTAAGCAGTTAGCTAAGCTTGATCCTGAGATGGCTCAGAAGATGGTTGAGGATGCTGATAAGCGCTTCAAGGCTAAGTATGACCTACTTACAAAGCTTGCTTCTATCGGCAATGACTAATTGAAGTAATCCTTCAATAATCAAAAAGGGGCTGTTGCAAAACTCAATGTTTTGTGGCAGCCTCTTTTCTTTGTAATTTTT
>CALDQE010000072.1 GCA_937911295.1 uncultured Verrucomicrobiota bacterium | reverse complement strand
CAATCCTGCAAATCCTGCAAAATCTGTTAATCCTGTTTTACTGCACGAATGTGCATTACCGTACTTGTACATCTTTTTAACACAAAGACACCAAAGCACATATAAATAAAAAAACACGTGCAAAAACACGTGTTTTTTTTAATTATCTTATTATTATCATTGTACTTGGTTCATTGAGAACTGACATCCAATGCAATGAGCTCCCAAAATTAACCGTTCCTACAACGTGACCTACCCCAGAAGTAGGGAATTGATATTCGGCTGTTTTTTGGGAATTATCTACTTCAGCTAACGGCTTAAATGTCACACCTGAATTAGCATTGGTCCAAGATGCAATATGTTCCTTAGGGGAAATTATATTTATACGTAATTTTTGGTTATTCCCATTATGAGCAAAAACATTACCGCCACCAATTGTTGGTTTAGGACCACGGAAAAGAACATCGCTATTCTTTATACGCTCAAATGACCAATTTCCCATATCTGTAAGTGTTTCTGGCAATACAAGATACTTCATCTCATACATATACTGTGCTGAATTAATATTTACAGAAGTAAATGTACTACCAGTAAAATCTAAACTCTTTAGCGAATTGCAATTTTTAAAGGTACCATCTTTAATAACACTTAAATTCCTAAATTTTCCAGGAACAAGCTCCTCTAACTCAGTACAACCAATGAACACATCTCCATTAAGCTGCACATCAGGAGAATGAGTAATTTTCTTAATCTTTGATCCATAAAAGCAACCACTCACCATATTTGTACAAGAAGGCATAGAAATCTCTTCACAAGCAACACCCTCAAATGCTAAAGATTTAACTTCTCGAACATTAGGTAGAAACATACTACTTTTTAATGCATAACAATATTTGAATACTTCGTTAGCAATAAAAGTAACATTTTGCAAAGTATTAGGCAAAACAGACTCAAGTGCAGAACAATTGTGAAATGCTTTTTCTCCAAAAGAAGTTATCCCATCTCCAAAAACAACGGTTTTTAGTTGCTTACACTCATAAAATGCCCATGCACCAACAGAGCCTGTCATATTCGGGAAGATAGCTGAGGTAATTGCTGTTCGATCAAACGCATTATATCCAGACATTTTGAAGGCTGCTGTAGTACTGATCTCGCCAGCTAAATTTGTGCAACGTTCAAATGCACCATCACAAAGCTCTATGAGGTCTTCTGGGAGAACCAATCCAGTAACATTTTTATTATCAATAAAAGCTTCATTTCCAACAATCACGCCAGTGCAACCCAAGTCATTCGCGATAGTTGATATATCAAGAACACCTGAGCCAGCATTTGGCCCTAAAATTTTAACAACGCCATCACTAGTATTAATTCTTAAAATCCAATTTCCATCCGTTGCAGTGGAGCCATCCTGAATCCATGCTGCATATAGAGTAGGCATTAGACAACAACAACTAATTAGGAACATTAATTTTACAAGCTTTGTTTTCATTGTAACCTCTAAAAAATTTAAAATTAACATCTTTGAATTACTATATTTACAACACTTAAAATTTTACCATACCCCCACCCCGCAGTCAACCAATTTTTCTAAAAGACTAAGGGAATGTATAGCGGAATAGCTCAGTCCTGAAGCGATAGCACTGACTAATCACAAACACTACAAAATCTCGCACTTTTAGCTCACACGCAAGCAATCCTGTTAATCCTGTTTTACTGCACGAATGTGCATACACGAATGACTTAATTACACAAATCTCTGTGTCTCTGCGTCTCTGCGGGAGGTGAGAATCTCGCACTTTTAGCTCACACGCAAGCAATCCTGTTAATCCTGCAAAATCTGTTAATCCTGTTATACTGCACGAATGTGCATACACGGATGACTTAATTACACAAATGCTATTACAACCATCTCTGTGTCTCCGTGTTAAGAGAATGCAATAACAAATGACTTTCACTGTCTGATTGTCTCACGTCTCTCGCCCCAGAAACACCGAGTGGCTTCGCTACCCTCCTGGGTAAAAAAATATATATTATCTTAGGTAAATGCTTCGCACTTAAATTTCTTCGCACCAACCGTAAATATCAGGTGCTTCGCCATACTGGATTGCTTGTACCTTCTCGTATAACTCCTGAACAACAGGACCACAAGAATCACTATCACCTAATGTAATAACCTTGTCTCCGCGTGTTATCTCATAAACTGGAGTTACAACTACAGCTGTACCACATGCAGCTATCTCAGCAAAATCCTCTAGCTCTGTAAATGGGATTGGGCGAACCTCAACCTTGCGCCCAGAGTCGGCAGCTATCTGCTTTAGTGTTAGATTTGTAACACTTGGCAATACTGATGTAGAATCTGGCGTTACATAAGTTCCATCCTTCTTAATTCCCAAAAAGTTTGATGTAGCAAATTCTTCTACGTATGTATGGCTCTTTGAATCCAAGTATAGCTCTACTGGGTAGCCTGCTGCCTTTGCCTTTTCGTGTGCGTAAAGACTTGCCGCATAGTTACCACCAATCTTAATATCACCAGTTCCAAGTGGTGCTGCACGATCAAACTCATCATAAATAATCGCACGGACAGGCTTTAAACCTCCCTTATAATATGCACCAACTGGCATTACCATAACAATAAAGGTATATTCCTTTGCTGGGGCAACACCTATTTGAATGCCTGACCCAATCAATAATGGGCGAATATAAAGTGATCCACCTGTTCCATATGGAGGAACAAATTCTTCATTGGCTCGAACTACACGCTTTACTGCATCAACGAACATTTCTGGTGGAACAGGTGCCATGCAAGCACGATTTGCCGTACGAAACATACGATTTGCATTTTCAAATGGTCTAAAAATACGAACCTTACCATCCTTGCAACGAAATGCTTTCATACCCTCAAATGCTTCCTGTCCATAATGCAAACAGGCTGCACCAATATGCAAATTGATAAATGGCTCTTTTACAAGCTCGCCATTATCCCACTTGCCGTCTCTCCAAGTATAACGAATATGACAATTTGTGTCCCTAAAACCAAAGCCTAATTTTGTCCAATCTATGTCAGCCATTTTGAAATCCTTTTTTTAAACAATTAAATATGCAATAATTTTCCACCTTTTCGGTAATTTTTGCAAGCAAAAAATGATTCTCCTAATAAATTCATTTTGATTTGTTTTTTAAGAAACGACATTATCAGGCAATCAGCAATACCGAGTAGCAAATAAATATCAAAAGTGCATGGTACTTTGACAACTGACTAGCTTACTACAATACACGGATGGGTGATTTGTCGCTCTCGCTATAGCCTTCGGCGCGAACACGAATTTGCACGGATGATGGGTACACGGATGAGAGATTTGTCGCTGACGCTCTAGCCTTCGGCGAAACACGGAGGAAAAAGAGTTTAGAGACACGGAGGGGATTTTGTTGTTGTTGCTTGCTCACCACCTCAAGGATATTCAGACATTTAGATGCGTGTAACGTTAGGAATAAAGGACGCTGGCACTAACTAAAAGTGCGAAGAAGGGATGCGGAAACTATAGCATCAGCGGTTTAATCGCTTTACTCAGTTTATAAACTAATTGATGATTATTACTAGCGGGAATACGCCCCAATTGACAATTGCTTCAGGTGTTGAGCTTGTCCACACGCCTACAGGATTACCCTTTGAAGGTAAAACAAATGTCTCTGGATTTGCTGTAGCAAATTTCTCCCATTGCACACTCGACAAATGATTTGTAATTGTCATAGAACGATCTGGATATCTATCGCAATATAAAAATAGTTTATCTGTGGTGCCAAATTCAGGACAGCTCTGCCACCAAATATTGCCAGCAACCATAGCATCCCATTGTGCACTATTTGAACCTGCTCCTCCAACCATAACTCCACCACCAATATACTTAAGAGTTTTTGGAAAAACAATATTTGTGACAGAATGACAGCTTGAAAATACATTATTGCCAATATTTGTGCATCCATTCTCAAAATATATATCATTTAGGCTCTTACAACATTCAAAGACATTATTGCCTAATGATTTTACATTTGATGGGATAATTACCGGCCCAGCCATTTGAGGGCAACTAGAAAAAGCATAATTTCCTATTGTTTCAACAGTTTTAGGTATTTCTGGGAATTTTTTAATTGATGTAGCATAAAAAACATATTCTGGCAAGCTGGTAATTGTAGAATCCTTATGTAGTGTAACATTTGTTAATCCAGAGCAATATGCAAAGCATCTATTACCAATTGATTTCAAAGATGCTGGAAAATGAACTTCTCCTTCTATTTTTGAAGTATTGAATGCAGAAGCACCAACTGTTTCAAGCTGAGACCCCTCTTCAAATTTAATAGAGATTTTTCCTGCACCATTAAAAGCTGAACCACCAATAGATTTGCAGGTCGCAGGAACAATCAATTCACCAAAAGCATTTCTACTATTGAAAGCGGCATCTCCAATAGCTGTAATATTTCTAGGAATTGTTGACAAATCAACATAAGCAGCAGTTGAACCAAGCAGTTGATTTGGTATTTTTGTCAATCTTGAATTTGGAGGGAAAACAAAATTTGTAACACCACCATAAACACATAAATTTATTCCAATGGTTTCAATAGAAGGAGCTAAAACAACAGTGCCAATAAAATTACCCTGCTTACCTGGGTAGCTAGCCAAAAGACTTCCACCAAGCTCAACAACTGTTGCACCTGTATCCTCATATATTGTGCTAAAATCAATATCTGTCTTCCCTTCTGCAACATAAGAAGAAACCGATGTGATCTTTAATGCATCCATTGAACCAGTCGTATTAAACACCCATCCCTTATAAGACAAAGTATTTGCAGATTGATCAAGCACCCACTTATTGAAAGAGTTGTCTATTCCATCAGCTGAATAAACACTAACAGACAAAGCTGCAACTAAACCTAATAAAAGTTTTTTCATACTTATTTTCCTAAAAAATGCTATCAAACATTGAACATGGCCATATGTTACCACTTTAAATTATAGTATGTCAACAACACTGTATAACAATGAGCCCCGCAATATTATCTCCCGCAAAAACACAGATAGGATTGATTTAAACGCTCTCGCTCTGGCCTCCGGCGAAACACGGAGCACACGTAGTGTGGTTTTCTGAGAGAACGGAGACACGGAGGGTATTTTGTTGCTGTTAATAATTGCTTGCACTTTTTCTCCCTTGTCCTCCGTAAAAATCACACTATGTGTGTCCGT
>CALDQE010000071.1 GCA_937911295.1 uncultured Verrucomicrobiota bacterium | reverse complement strand
CCTCAAAAATAATCTCTATTTAAAATATATCACACTTAAGAAATAAAACTCAATGCGTTTTGTTCTTTTTGAGGTGTAATTTATGTTTTATTTACTCTACGGCACCAGATACGCCCAGTAAGCCCTTCTTTGAGTGGTAACCATTTGTTGCTCGCATTAAACGATAAAAGCTCCACAAAACGCAAATGTGGGGCTTTCTTTGGATGGAGTTGGTTTCCTTAATTGAGTTTTGGTTGTTTAAAGATAGTAATTTAAACAAGTTGGAACAAGCCTTCAAGGGATTTTATAAATTTGTTGCGTTCTAAATCAAAATCCGATTTGCTTTTAATATCATTTCTTTGAATCTATTTTTCTTCTTTGATTCTCATCTCTTTTTTGTTTGACATAATTACTTCTCTGATTGCTTTTTTCGCTTGCATTACCATTTTTGCCATTTCTGGAGACATTGTATTGTCCAATTTTTTCTGTTGCTCGTTTTTAGTTCGCATGGTACACCTCAAAAATAATCTTTATTTAAAATATATCACACTTAAGAAATTAAACTCAATGAGTTTTGTTCTTTTTATAGTTAATATATCTTCTTCCCGTGATCGTATGAGCCAGCCAGAAACCGAGAGTTACACTGCTGCAAAAGGTGGAATACATGCATTAACCCATGCACTTGCTGTGAGCTTAGCAGGTAAGGTGCGTGTAAACTCAATTTCTCCTGGCTGGATTGATACAAATTTTGTTGTCTATGACGGACCAGATGCGACACAACAGCCAGCAGGTAGGGTAGGTAATCCAAATGATATAGCAAATATGGTGCTATATCTCTGCTCAGATATGGCTGGCTTTATCACTGGCGAAAATATTTGCATAGATGGCGGAATGACTAAGCAAATGATTTACCACGGCGACCATGGTTGGACACTAGAATAAGTTAGAGGCCAGTTTTATTAAAAAACCAAGTGGTTTTCCTATCTAATTACCCTTACTCATTTAATTATGCAATTTTCATAATTATCCTAAGGTGTTCATAGTAGCATTTTTGTTGACAAGAAAGGCTCAAATATGCGAAAATAATATGAATTGATTGCATCCGTGGTGAAATGGCAGACACGCAAGCTTCAGGTGCTTGTCTCGGCAACGGGGTGAAGGTTCAAGTCCTTTCGGATGCACCAATTTTTTCGTATAAAATAAGGCAAAATTTTGCCATAAAATGATGAGTCTAGAAGTCGCTGCAATTATATGCACGGCATATAAAACCAACGAGGATACAATGGATAATACATTTGAATTCGGTTTAACTGAGTTGCAACTTGAAATTAAGTCTATCTGTCATGAAATAGGCGAGAAGTACATTAAGCCTGTAAGAGAGCATCATGATGAAACAGGAGAATTTCCTCACGAGATAGTAAAGAAGTTCGCAGAGGCAGATCTTTTCCGCATTTTTATTCCAGAGGAATATGATGGAATGGGCGGAACAACTATGGATTTAGTAGTAGCTGTAGAAGAGCTTTGCAAATATGATGCAGGTATTGCACTATCATTATTTGGTACAGGTCTTGGTACATTGCCAATTTTGCTATGTGCAAATGATGAGCAGAAGGCAAAATATCTTCCACGTATTGCAAATGGAACATTAGCTGCATTTGCATTAACAGAAGCTAATGCTGGTTCAGATGCTGCCGGTGTCCGTTGTACAGCAACAAAGGATGGCGACTACTATGTTCTAAATGGCACTAAGCAGTGGATTACAAATGGTGGAGAAGCTGAAATTTATACAGTATGTGCTTTGACAGACCCAACTAAAGGTCCTCGTGGAGCTAGCTTCTTTATTGTAGAAAAGGATACTCCTGGATTTACATTTGGTAAAAAAGAAAATAAAATGGGTATCCGTGCTTCCTGCACACGTGAGTTAATTTTCCAAGATTGCCGCATTCCTAAAGAGAATTTGATTATGGGTGAAGGCCGTGGCTTCATTGTTGCTATGAAGACATTAGATGCTTCTCGTCCAAGCGTAGCTGCTCAGGCTCTAGGTATTGCAGAGGGTGCTCTTGAAGAGGCTATTAAGTACTCACGTGAGCGTAAGCAGTTTGGTAAGCCTATTTGTGCAAACCAGGGCTTGCTATTCATGTTGTCTGATATGGCAATGAAGGTTGAATCTGCACGTGCACTTGTATATCGCTGTGCTCAATATATTGATAGCGGTGCAAAGGATGTAAGTAAGCTTTCTGCTATGGCAAAGTGCTATGCTTCTGATGTGGCAATGTCTGTAACAACAGATGCTGTTCAGGTGCTAGGTGGTTATGGATATATGAAGGAATATCCAGTAGAGAAGATGATGCGTGACGCTAAGATTACTCAGATTTATGAGGGTACAAACCAAATCCAGCGTGATGTTATCGGTAAGGCTCTTATCAAGGAAGCTTCTCAAGGACTATTTTAATAATTAGTCTTTCTTATTGATAGAACGAGGGGCTTTGCTTCTCGTTCTATTTGGTTTTTAATCACATTTTTGATAAAGAATAACGATGAAGACATTTGAAGAATTATTTGCTGAACTTAAAGAGAAAATTGAGCGTAATGATCCTAATTCTGGGACAGTTGTTGAGTTCAATAAGGGTGTTCATGCTATCGGCAAGAAAATAAATGAAGAGGCTGGTGAGGTATGGATTGCAGCAGAGTATGAGGGTAAAGAAAAGACAGCAGAGGAAATCTCTCAGCTTTTGTATCATGCTCAAGTGATGATGCTCAAATGTGGTCTTTCTCTTGAAGATGTTTATAAGTATCTTTAATTCAAAATAATTGTCTGATTTTCTGATATTATGATTAAAATAGCTTTACCAAATAAAGGAGCTCTTTCAGAGCAAGCAGTAGCGATTGCCAAAGAGGCAGGATATAAATGCTCTCGTTATGGTAAGGAGCTCTGTGTAACAGATGTTCAAAATGATGTAGAGTTCTTCTTTTTGCGTCCTCGTGATATAGCTGTGTATGTGTCAAGGGGCGTAATAGATGTCGGCATTACTGGTCGCGATTTGAATATGGATGCAGAGCATCCTGCATTGGAGGTTATGGGGTTAGGCTTTGGAGGCTCAACCTTCAGATATGCAGTTCCTAACGAGAGTGATTTAACACCAGATATGCTTGAGGGTAAGCGTATTGCTTGCTCTTACGCAAATATAGTTAAGCGTGATTTAGAGGCTCGTGGCATCAATGCACAAGTTGTACGTGTGGATGGAGCTGTTGAGGTTTCAATTAAGCTTGGTGTTGCTGATGCTGTTGCTGATGTGGTAGAGTCTGGTAGAACTTTAAAGGATGCTGGGCTAAAGGTTACTGGCGAACCAGTTATGACATCAGAGGCAATTGTTGTTGCTAGAGATAGTGCAACAGCAGAGTCTGAGCAGGTAGTTCGCTTTTTGAAGCGTATAAATGGTATTGTTTTAGCACGCGAATATGTTATGATTGAATATGACATACAGAAGGATAAGCTAGACAGTGCCACGGTTCTTACTCCAGGAATTGAGGCACCAACGGTTGCACCACTTCAAGACCCGGCATGGGTTGCAGTAAAATCTATGATTAAGAAGAAGGGCTTGAATACAATTGTTGATCAATTGGCAGAGCTTGGGGCTAAGGGCATTGTTGTAATGGATATTAGGACTTGTCGCCTATAAATAAAAAAAATCGGCATCTTTAAGGTGCCGATTTTTTTTATGCCCAAAAGGCATCGCGAATTTTATTTTAATCGCTGGATTCTAGGCTGCTTGGCGTGTATGCTATTATGCGATGCACAAGGCGACCATCCATGTTATTGAAATGTACCTTGTGCAGGGCAAGAATAGATTAGTATTATTTAACCCTTACGATTGTTAAATCTGTTAATAGACCGATTGGTTGATATTCGCGGATATTTGTTTTGTGGCACTTCATTTCTCCAGGACCATACCATATTGTCTTAGCTGTATTTTCATAGTAGAATGGGCCAAGAAGGTTTCTTCTGTTGCCATAAACTGTTATGTCAAGAGTTGTCTTCTTGCCTTTTTCTATATCGATAATAAGCTCATACGGTGGCCAAGCTATAAATTCGCCATCTTTGCCATTAACTCCTACTCGCAAAGCAAAGCCCTTCCATTCGCCTAGCTTTAGCTTATATGTGCCACCAGCCTTGCATAGCTCTGCTGGAACTGGAATGTGATATGTCAAATTGCCTGTGTATTGGAGCAAGCCTTGCTTTGACCAATCACCAATGCTTAGCTTTTTGACTGGTTTTACAATTTGACCTTGTAGATTTACTCCGAAATTTCCTTGGATGTACATTGCCTCAATAGATGAGCACTTGTCATTGAAGTCTCCATAAATGGTAATTGTATTTTTACCTTTTATAAGCAGCTCTTTTGGAATGACAAATTGCTTTACACATGGATCCATAAAATATCCAATTGATTTTCGGCTAATTGCTTTACCATTAACCTTAATCTTAAAAATCTCTGATTGCTCGTAAGAAATAATGCAATCCTCGGTAGGAATATTCTTACATTCAAAATCAAAGTTAGCACTGAAGCTGCAGCTCTTTGATGGTGGGTCCTCACGTGTTACCCAAGGCTGACACATGCCTCCGCCAAATGGGCGTAGCCCAATCTCGGCACGCAATTTATCAGCAAAGCTTAGAACAAAAATTTCTTCGTTTGTTGTTTTGCCGTTGATTGTGTAGCTGGAGATGTGGTCTAGTGCTATTGCATTCGGCTCATCTGTTGTAAAGGAAAGCTTTTCTGTTGGAAGTGTCTTTTCTTCGCCCTTGCATTCCTTATAAGCTTTTTGTTCTACAAGAACATCGGCATCAGGTTTTGTCTCTGTGATGAAGAATAGATGTGAGGATAGACGGAGTAGAGGAGCATCAAACTTGTATGTGCCATCCTCATAACGGTAGTTTATCTTTGTGATTTTTCCGTTCTCTGGATTTAACTCATAAACATCACCTGATTTTTCATGCTTTAAAGCCACCTTTGCCTTTGGATAAGCTAAATGCCTGTCACGAACCTTCTCTTGGTTTGTAATGTTTTCTGCATCAGTAAAGCCTGATGATGTGTTGCAGATAAATAGTGCAGTGCCGTCTTCTCTCTCATTGAGAAGATATAGAGCAGGTGCTATTTCTCCGTTCTTATCGTAAATAGAGATGCGGCGATGCTTTTTGCCAACGGTGTCAGCTAGCTTAGCAACACTTGTCTTTGTGAATAGCTTATAGGCAGCTGCTGCCTTTTTGGATGGCTTTCCATCAATGTATTCAGGAATCTTGTTTATGTAATAGACGCTGCCACCTTTTTTAGCAAACTCACTTAGTAGCTTTAAGGTTGTGCTTCTAATGGTCGTAAGCTCAGGAATTACAACAGCCTTATAGCTTGCCTGACCAATATGCAGTACTTCCTTTTCAACGCTATAGTGGCGAGCCATGATGTCCTCATCGCCATAGTCAAATGCTAGGTTTGCTCCAAGCAGGCTATTGCGAGTGGAGATAAGCATATTGTCAAGAGCAAGATTTGACTTGCTTGTGTCGTGCTGGAAGTGGTCCTTAATTCCCCACATTGACTCAACTGGGTGAACAACAAGAATATCAATCTGCTCCTTGCCATTATACATCAATGCACCAATTCTTGCGTATGTATCTTCAATCATTTTGTATTGCTTGTACCATGGGGATTGAATAAAGATACTTGCAGGATAGTCACGCTTGTTCTCTCCAAGCATTGTGTACCACACAAGATGGTGGCAGCGTAGTGTAATGCCAAGTGCAAGCTGCCAATCTGCTAGTGCTTTATGGCCCTCTGCAGGGAAATCCCAGCCAGTGCAACCATAGGTCTCTGTAATGCGATGGCGGTAGCCCATTTGGCGAGCAACTGAGCAGCATTGAATAGGCGTGTCATACACCTGCCAAGCCTCTGTTAATAAATCCATTCCAGGTAGTTGCATATATTCGTAGCAACGCATTGTTGAGCCAACCTGACGTGTTTGCTTGGAAAGAGTATCCTCTTCAAGCATGTGTCCAGTAAGCTTTATGTTATGCTCCTTACACCAGTCACCAATTTGCTTTACAAAGTGTTTGGTAAAAAGATTTGTTATTGTCTTATAATAATCGTGTCTGTAGGTGTAAAACTTTTTGCCTTGTACATTTAATAAAATTTCAGGAAGTGCTTTTATGACATCGTATCCATTGTCCTCTTCGAAATACTTCTCAAAACCATCTGTCCATGGAACACCACAGAAGTTTGGCTCATCAAAGAAAATGCCAGGAATTGCTTTGCCAAAATCTTTTCCAAATCTCTCAAAGTATTCTTTGTGAGTTATGTTTATAAAATATGCAACAGCCTCTTTGTTTAGCACATCAATATATGTGGCATCATTATACCATGTGTTTGGAGTTTGAAATATTCTAAAGAAGCAGAGTAGAATCTCATCCTTTGCTAATTTTGCTTTTGATGGGTCGCTCACACGGCGATATTTTTTGATGCCAGAGACAAGATTTGGATTCTTTCTGAAAAGCCAAGAAACGCCAAGCTCTGCAGCTTCATTCCCAATTACCTCTTTCTTGTTTACTGGAACCACAGCATAGTATGCGAGTATTTCATGCTCTGGTAGGGATGCAGGATGCTTTTCATCATAGAAGCACCAATTTATAGCAGAGCAGCGATAGCGAGGGTTGTCTCGAGTTACAAAACCACCAGCAGCACCACTTGGCCAGCGATCCTCATCGTATAGCCAAGCATCCATGCCAAGCTTCTTTGCCTCGTCGATGCAATCCTTGATTCTATCAAACCATTCATCTGAAAGGTATGGAACATTCATTCCTACGCGTGAGTGCATAAAGAAACCACCAAAGCCCATTTCCTTCATGGCAGCGATTTCTTCTTTTACGCCCTTCTTTGTTATAATTGAGTTCCATGCCCAGAATGGTGCTGCACGAAGTGAATTTGCAGGGGATGCAAAGCTTTTAAAAGAATTATTTGTCATAGTGGTTCCTTTTTTTTAGAATTTTATGAAAGAGATTTTACGATTGATCTACCAAGTGCTCTGCCTAGAAGAGGAATAGATTCCTGTGTGGCTTTGTTGCCCTCTGTCCCATAGTATGCAGTTTCAAGTGTAAATGCAAATTTACAATTTGGAACTCGCTTAACAACAGATGTAATACATTTTGGACCCAAATCACTATTCCATTGAGTATTAGCAGGGAAGAAGTCTTCTTCATGATGGCGGAATGGAAGCTCCTTTGATTCCTCAACAAATAGTTTTGAGAAATTTACTATCTTGTCGCCAACATCATCGCGGTGTATTACGAAAACTTTATCGTTGATGCCACTAAAAATCCAAGGGGAATGGCAGTCGATAACTCCTAGAATGTTTTCTGAATTTGATTCAAAACGCTTTTGCATTTTATCACAAGCGTCATAGAATGGCTTGTCGATGTAATCTCGATTATGGTCATGTACAACATCAAAACCATCAGGTACTCTTCCCTTGCCCTGGTCTCCATCAACAACACCATCAAAATCCATAAAAGGAACAGTAAATATTTTGCACTTCTTTAGAAAATCCTGATGCTTTTCACTTAGCTCTCTAAGCACACCCTCAATTATGTATGTGCCTGTAGCTTCACAAGCATGATGGCGGCTAGTAAGTATAACTTCTTTTTCTCCTGTTCCAAGTGTATAGGAATACATTTGGCGACCCTTTAGGCTTAAAGAAAACTTTTCTTTAACAAGTCCAATTTCTTCAGCTAGAGCATCAAAGCGTTCTGGCATATATTGAATGCCTTGGGAAAAATAAACCTTGCTTTCATCTGGACCAAAGGTGTAGGTAAAGCTAAATGGGGTAGAGGCGCCAGGAATGTCAAGCCAGTGCCATGCTTTATAATCATAGCTGATTGCAGGACCCCAGTAGCCGATTCTATTCCTTCCGTTAACAAAGTTGAAGGTAAGTGTTTTTCCTTCTGCACCTTCAACGCAAAAAGAGAAATAGAACCAATCTTCCTTAGTTGTTCTTAGCTCATTCTCAACATTAACTGTATCGCCATCAATACTAATTACTTTGATGTTGCCACCAGGATAATCTGCATGAATTTTCATTGCTTAATTTTCGCTTGTTTTTGTTGTTAAAAACCTCTATATAACAATGTTCAAAAGCTTTGCTATATAGAGGTTTTATTTTAAGAATACTATGTTTTGAAAATTAAATTTATGGAATTAGGTTGAATGCCTTAACAAGGTCAGCCACCTGCTTCTCATTGATTGGTGTCATGCCACCAAATGCCTGAGCAGCAATTGTTGCTTTAGCACTATATTCAGCAACCTCCATGCGGTCAAATGTCTGAAGAATGTTATTACCGATAGTAATCATGCAATCATTGTTAAACATAACAACTGGGTTGCGCTGAGAGATAGTGTTTAGCACCTGCTTTGTCTTTGTGTATTGAGCACCAAATGGGAAGGTTGGCATTTCACGAAGCTGTAGGTAGCTTTCAGGAATTACACGAGGATCAAATGGAGCATTAGCTACAGCATAGCCCATGATGTATGGAGGAGATGACATTGAGATTACACTGATGTCAGGGCGCTTCTCAAAAATTTCCTTAAAGAACCATGTGAAGCGGTCAGGTGTCTTACCTTCTTCGATTGCATTCTTCTTAACAAGAACAAAATCTGCTGCTGTTGCATTTGCGCGATCAAGACAAGCAGGAGTTACTAGGAAGCTGTCATTATCAACGCGAACAGCAAATGTTCCGCTTGTTGATGTGAATAGGAACTGCTCATATGCGCGCTTTGTGAATGCCTCTAGCTGGCGGCGTGCATCCTGCTCAGCAGAAGAAACAACGTGCTTCTTAAGTGCTGTGAAGCCTGTGTTTCTATTTTCAAAATATTTCTCTAGCTTTGCTGGTGCAAGCTTTGCTGGCTTACCTAGAGCAATTGCATTGCTGATTGTGCGAGCAGCAAAGTCAAGAGTTTCAAAGCGCTTAAATGCTTCCTCCATAGATTCAGCAGCACAGCATGTGCCGTGGTTCTCAAGAAGGATTGTGTTGTGTCCCTTAGCAAATTCTGCTGCAACCTTATCACCTAATTCTAAGCTACCAGGAATATCATAAATTGCGAAGCCGACAGAGCCACAAATTTCTTTGAAAAGTGGCATTGTAGCTAGCTCAGGAGTTTTTGCAGCAATACTAAAGGAAACAAGTGCTGGTGGGTGAGCATGTAGCACAGCCTTAACATCTGGGCGTAGCTTGTAAACAGCCAAGTGGAATGGATACTCACATGAAGGCTTATGGCAGCCACAAATATTGCCGTCCTTTTTTACGCATACAATATCTTCGCGACGCAATGTGCCTTTATCAATGCTGCCTGGGCTGATCCACATATTGCCATCTGAGTCAATGATAGAAAGGTTGCCACCAGATGTGGTTGTCATGCCATGAGTATAAATACGATTCATATACTCAACGATAATATCTGCAGGATGCTTAAACTGTTTTTTCATATCTTTATATTTCCTATAATATTAAATTTGAAACAACTATGCCAAAAATTACTTCTTATATATTACTCTTTATTTATTCGTTTTTCAATTGTTTTCGCAAAAGGACAGCATCTGAATTATTCATTTGTTAAGTTTTGCATTCTAGGTGCTGAACGGATTGAAGGGAAGGGAGGGGAAGGCGAGCAAGTGCTGCTGTCAAAGCTGCTGTAGCTGTAGACTCCGTCACCCACAATTTTTATGGAATAACATTGGAGTGCTAGTAACAAGTTGGTTCAACTTCAATCTCTGCACGACGGCAAGCCCAGCAGCAATACGCAATTGTAACAAAGAAAGAGGCAGGAAGGCGAGCGAGAGAACCAATCTTTACGCCAAGAATAGTGGTTTTACCACCAAGCCCCATAGGACCAATGCCCAAAGAATTTGCTTCCTCAAGAAGCCTCTTCTCCAATTCTGCTAGTTCTGGTAATGTGGCATGGTCAGAGAGCTTGCGCCGTAGCTGTAGCTTTGCATGAGTAAAGCCACCTTCCCGGTCTCCGCCTATACATACACCAAGTATGCCTGGAGCACATCCATTGCCCTGTGCATTATGTACAGCGTCAAGCACACACTTTCTTATGCCTTCGAGGTCTCGCCCAGCACCTAGTCTTGAATCTGGTAAGCTATATTGGCAGCTCATATTCTCGCTGCCTCCGCCTTTCATAAGTAATTGGATAGAGATGGTGCTTCTATTTTCAAATTCAAAGTGGATAGCAGGGTTACCAGGTGCATGATTTTCTGTGACCTGAGCACCACTTGGAACTGAAATAGTATTTAAGCGAAGTAAGCCTCTTGCAGTTGCTTTCTCAATGCCAGCAAAAATGCCTTCCTCTATTTTGAGAGTGTTAGTGCCATAAGGTGCTTTAATTAGAAATGAGAGTGTACCTGTATCTTGACACATTGGTATGCACTTGGCTTCTGCCATTTGTACATTTGCTAGAATTGTATCCAATATAGCCCGTGGACCAGCATTTGTCTCATTGCTTGCAGCAGCTGATAGTGCTTCTTTAATATCTTCTGGAAGCTTAGTTGATGCAGTTTGAATTAAATTAGCAATAATGTCAGACCATGCTTCCATAATTAAATGCTCTCCGATAGGTAGCTTTTGTACTTTTTGCGAAGATTTATTCTATCTAAAATAGAATCAAATGAAGAATCTGGAACATTTAGATTTCCAACACCAACACCTAGCTTAATGTTTATGGTGTTTTCACCATGAAAATCACTTCCACCTGTTGGGATGACATTGTGCTTGTAGCATTGTGCTTTGTAATTATTGAGCATGTCGTAGGTGTGGTGAGGATAGTAGGTCTCAATACCATCAAGACCAAGATTTACTAGTTCCGCAATAAATTCATTTAATTCAAATGGGGAAAATCCAATTTGATATGGATGAGCAAGAGACACAATGCCACCAGCAGAATGGATTAGATTTATCGCCTCTGCAGGGGTAAGCCTAAACCGGTCTACATAAGCAATGCCACCACGCCCTAAATAACGGGCAAATGCATCATTTTTGCTGGATGCATATCCTTTTTTTATCAAGGCAGCCGCAATGTGAGGTCTTGCTATCAAATCCTTATCACCAGCAAATTCCATGACTTCACTCATTGTAATAAAGCAACCATGCTTAGTAAGCTTAGCAAGAATTTCGTTGTTTCGGATTTTTCGTCCATTCCGAATTTTTACTAATGCTTCATTAAGTGGTCCATCATTAATATCGACACCATAAGCCAAAAGATGAACTGTTTTGCCAGTGACATCCGCACTAAGTTCTAGCCCAGAGATTGCACGGATGCCAAGCTCGGTTGCTGCACCAATAAATTCCTCGACACCAGACAAAGTGTCATGGTCTGTCAATGCCATAGCCGAAAGACCTTGCTTTTTACCAAGTATAGCAAGCTCTTTTGGCGTGACAGTGCCATCAGATTTTGTTGAGTGAAAGTGCAGATCAATCATTGAGTGAATTCTTCTGTTTGAGAATTAGTAGAAGCCTAGCGAATGATGTCTGCGTAGGTGTCGCCAACCTTATCTGGATTTAATGTGGCAAAGTGTGCGGCAATAGCTGTGTCATAAGAAGCTGTATGAGCAAAAGCCTTTGTCATCAATTTTACGCGAGTAGCAAGACAAAGAGCACCATTATTGCTGCGAAGCTCATCAAGTAGAGCAGGATAATCAGCTGCATCTGTAACTGAAGCTACACGGATAAAATTCTTTGCAGAAGCACGAATCATACATGGACCACCAATATCAATATTTGTGCGAGCTAGCTCAGGAGTAACATCTGGCTGACTGATTGCCTGACGGAATGGATATAGGTTTACAGCAACCATATCAAAAGCAACAGCATCTGTTCTTGCTAAATCGCTTTGGTGAGCATCATTATATTTTTCTCCTAGGATGCCTAGGTAAATCTTGAAATCAAGTGTCTTTACAAGACCACCCTGCATTTCAGGTTGACCTGTATAGTCAGAAACAGAAACAAGATATTTGTCTGCCTGATCTCCAAGAAGCTCGCCAATTGCTTTGTATGTGCCACCTGTGCTGTAAATTTTAACGCCAGGACAAGTTTCAATTAGACCATTTACAAGTGTATCAAGACCAGTTTTATCAAAAAGGCTGATAAGAACATTTTTTATCTGCACCTTGTCATCGATTTTCTGAACAATATTAAATGCCATTTGTTTACTCCTGAGTAAATGTTTTAGTATGGAAAACGCTTTTTTATATAAATTTAGATAAAACTCCTTTATATTACTTCAAAAAGGTATTGATTGTCAAGTTTTCATATTTTCAATATGAGTAACTTTTTGTTTGGCAGTTTAAGTAATTTGTGATATAATTTTTGAAATTTTTATGTATAAAATTAGAGGTTTTTTGTGTATTTACAGGCACTTGAGATAGTTGGCTTTAAAAGCTTTGCAAATAAGACCCGGTTAGTATTTGAGCCGGGCATTACGGCTATTGTTGGGCCCAATGGCTGCGGTAAGAGTAATGTTTCTGATGCGATACGCTGGGTATTAGGTGAGCAGCGTCCGACCGCATTGCGTGGCTCTGCTATGACTGATGTTATTTTTAACGGAACTGATTCGCGTAAGCCGTTGGGTATGACAGAGGTTTCTGTGACTTTTGCTGATTGTGAAAAGCAGCTGGGGACAGAGTACAATGAGGTTACAATTACACGCCGTGTGTTTCGTTCCGGTGAAGGACAATATTTTATAAATCGTACACCTTGTCGTTTGCGCGATATACAGCGTTTGTTTATGGATACAGGTGTAGGAACTTCCTCGTATTCTGTAATGGCTCAAGGTCAGATTGACGCAGTATTGTCTTCTCGCCCAGAGGATCGCCGAGCAATCTTTGAAGAGGCAAGTGGAATTACACGCTTTAGGGCGGACCGCAAGGAAGCAATGCGTAAGCTTGACCAGACAGAGGCAAATTTAATGCGTCTGGGGGATGTGATTCGAGAGCTTCATCGGCAGATTGGCTCTCTACAGCGTCAAGCTGGTAAGGCTCGGCGTTATAAGGAGTTACAGACAGATTTACGCAAGTATGATTTATATGTGACAATTGAGCGCATTAAGGAGCTTGATGCTAAGGCAAATGAGCTTATTGACAAGCATGATTCTATTATTGCTCAGGTGCGTGATTTGACTGATCAGGTAGAGGCTGGTGAAGAAGCAAATGCAGCAGCTCGAGAGGAAGTGATGGAGCTTGAGCGCAAGATAGGCGTTGCTATGGAGGCTTCTATGCAAGCTCAAGGCCGCCGTAATCAGGTGGTTGAATCTATTCGTATCAATGAGCAGCGTATACTTGAGTATAAGCAGTGGAAGGAGCGCGACAATGCGGAAATCGCAGAAACACGAGCTACTCGAGCAATACAAGAGGAGCGTATAGAGCAGCTTGCAGAGCAGCTTGAAGAGATTGAGTCAAAGCTCTCGGTTGCTGAGAATGCGCTTACTCAAGCACGAGCAAAATTTGATGAGAGGCGTAGTGCGTCGGAGGCAGCAAGAAATGAGCTTCAACGATTGCGCAATGAGTCTGTTGATTTAGAGCGTACTCATGCACGTCTACAAAATGAACTTACTGAGGTCCAGGCAACAGAGCGTGAAAATATTTTAAAGCGTGAGCGTTTGAGCTCAGAGCTTCAGTCTGCAAAAGCAAATATCTCCCAATTAGAAGAACGCTTGGATGTTGTTGGAGGCGAGTTAGAAACTCTCAATGCAATGGTTGATAGCAATAACGATGCTGTTTCTCAAGACCAGGCAATAATTAGCAAAACAAATGCCCAGCTTCAGCAGCTACAGCAATCTCGTGCAAGCCTTCAGGCGGATATAGCTGTGCATGAGGCTCGTATACAGTTTCTTTCTGAGGCTGGCTCATCAGATGCAGATACGCCATCTGGAAATCGCTTGCTTACAGCAGTAGAGAATCCTCTTGGATTAGAGAATGGTTCTGTGCTAGGTTCATTGGCAGAGCGCTTGTCTGCACCTACGGAATATCGATTAGCACTAGAAGCAGCTTTGCGTTCGTGGTTAGATACAATTGTAGTTAAGGATATTTCTGCAGCAAAGCAAGCAATTTCATCTGTGCTTTCTTCTAATGAGCCTGCAACAACTAGGGTAGTGGCACTTGATTCTTGTCCTGTAAATTCTATACAAGGTGAGACTCTGCCACGATTGCTGGATTGTATTACGTGTGCACCAGATTTTAAGGCGGCTGCAGAAAACTTGCTTGGGAATGCTTTTGTTGTCGAGGATGTTGCTTCCTTGCCAATAGAACTGAAATCAGGTGCTGTTTATGTAACAAAAACAGGTGCAGTTTTCCGTGGTAATGGCTTGGCAGAGCTTTGGGTGCCAGATGCCGCAGCATCTAATCCGTTGTCTCGCCATATGCAAATCGAGGATGAGACAGCTCTTCTTGATGAGCTTCGTGACCAATTTGATACTTTGTTAAATGAGGTAGATGCAGTAGAAGATAAACGCTCTACTGCGGAGAAGCAACTTGGAGAGCATCGTGCACTACTAGAGCAAAGCACACGTGCTGCTGCTCAAAAGGAGGGTGAGGAGCGTACAATTGAGCGAGACCTTGCTGCTGCCCGTGCCCGCTATTCTCAAGTAGATGCTGAGCTTAAAGCACTTGGGGCTGCTGTTGAAAATGGCTCTTCTCGTAGTAAGGAGCTAGTTGAGCGAATTAACTCTATGGCTGAAAGCCGCACACGTATTGCAGATGCCGTGGCTGCTTACTCAACAACAGTTCATGAGACAGAAGAGCAATTTTTAGAAGCCCAAAGTGAGCTAACTGATGCTCGTCTTGCCCATGCTTCTATTACTCAACAAAATGACAATATTAAGTCACAATACAATACTGGAATGATGCGTTTAACAGATTTGGACAGACTTATCGAAGGTCGCCAATCTGGATTAAAAGCTTATGATGATAGTATTGCTAAATTATCAAATGAGAATGAGCAAAATACCTCTGCTCTTGATGTGCTAGAGGAGGATGTTGAAGCAAAGAATCGTAGCGTGGTTGAGCTACGCGCTGAGCGGACAACTCGCCAAACCTCACTCGACCAAGCAGAGCGTGTTCTCCATAATACCCGTGCTGAGCTTACAAAGACAGAGTCAGAACGCAACCAGCTTGAGGTCGCAATAGCAGAGAAATCTCTCCGTAAGCAAAATATTTATGATCGCCTCATGATTGATTGGCATTTGACTCCGGAGCAGCTCGTTGCTGAGCCTCCAGCAGATTGGGGTGATGAAGGTGCTCCTGATTTGTCTACAGCAGAGGCTTTTATTAAAGAGCTTCGCCAAAAAATGGATGAGCTTGGTCCAGTAAATCTTGTTGCTATTGAGGAATATCAAGAAATTGAGGAGCGCCATACTTTCTTGGTCGCACAAGAAGCCGATTTGACAAGTGCTAAAGCAAAGCTTATTGATTTAATTAAGGAAATTGACCAAAAGTCAACCGAAATGTTTAAAGAAACTTTTGAAAAGGCAAATGAAAACTTTCAGACTATGTTTACACGCCTTTTCAATGGAGGTACGGCACAGCTTTCTCTTCTTGATGGTGAAGATATCTTAGAGTGTGGTATCGATATTTTGGCTCGCCCACCAGGAAAGAAGCCATTAAGTGTTTCACAGCTTTCTGGTGGTGAACGCACAATGACGGCTGTTGCTCTTCTCTTTGCTATTTACATGATTAAGCCAAGTCCATTTGCTTTGTTGGATGAGCTTGACGCTGCTCTTGATGATTCTAATATTGGGCGCTTTGTTGGTGTTTTAAAGGATTTCTTGGAGCTTTCTCAATTCCTTATCATTACACACAACCAGCACACTATCGCTGGAGCAGATATTGTTTATGGCGTGACACAAGAAGAGAAGGGTATCTCTAAAATTATCTCAATGCGCTTGAAGCGTATTGGTGTAGAGGAATTGCGAGAGGAAGAGCTTCCTGAGGTATCCGCACCTCCTCCTCCAAGCAAGCGTAAGATGAAGCGCTATGAAAATCTTGATGAAAATGGTGTAGCACAGCCAACTGATGGAGCTGATGCAGACAAAAAGAAAAAGGCAAAGAAGTAAGCTATGGATATGAGTATTTTTGAAATTGGTATGCTTGTCGCTTTTGGATTTAGTTGGCCAATAAGCATAATGAAAACGCTTCGCACAAGGCATGTTACAGGGAAAAGCCCTTTGTTTATGGTGATTATTATGCTTGGCTATGTCTCAGGTATTCTCCATAAGATTTTTTATGCATACGATTTTGTGCTTTGGCTATATGTGCTAAACCTACTTATGGTCGGCTTTGATCTTTTCCTATACTTACGTTATCGTTCAAGGGTATAAGCTTTACTATGAATGATTTTGCAATAAAACGCGTTGAGGAATTGATCCTCAAGGAATATATAAAGCCAAAGTGCCATGTGCTTGACACAGTTGAGTTTTCAGACATAGTTTCACGGGTGAAGATTGGCGAGATAGAGCGCGTTGTATTTTATGTTAGACATAGCGAGCGACCAGAAATAGACGTTAATGATCCAACCTTTGGTGCACATTTAGGGTTAACTGATTATGGGGTTAAGCTTGCACATGAGGTTGGTGCCGCATTGCGTGGAATCCCTAATCTAGTCGCTTATGCCAGCCCAGCTCGTCGCACAATCCTAACTGCACAGGAAATTCTTTTGAGCTATGGAGTTGCAAATCCTGATATAAAGGTGTCTGATGAAATAAGTCTCAATGGTCTGTATACTGAGGATGGGAAGACTTTGCATGAGAGCTACCGCACGCGTGGTTCAGGGGTAGTTAATGATGCCTACAATAATGGCGAATTTGTGGCAGGGTATATCCCTCGCAATAAAGCCTCTCAAGCAATGTATAATTACCTAACTGGGGCAGAGCTAGAGGGTAATCTACTAATGGTGAGCCATGATGTATTTATTGCTGCTTTTATGATGGCAATTTCTGATGATAAATTTGGTTTTAGCACAAAAAGGTGGATTGGCTTTATTCAGGGTGCTGCTTTGGCACTTGAGGCAGATGGCTGGCATGTCTATTATGTTGTGCCAAATATTGCTTCACACCATAGTGTTTTTATTCAGTAATGGAGTTTTTTATGCCTATATATCATTATGAACCTAAAGAAGAGGATGCTGGGTGCGAGTTTTGCTGCAATGGCTTTGATTATACACAATCAATTAAGGATGAAAAACTAACTAAATGTCCAGAGTGTGGTTGTGATATAGTTAAAACACCTGTTGCTGCAGCGATTGGTCGCTCTCAATCTGGCTTTGATGATAGAGCAAAGGCAGCTGGATTTTCAAAGCTAAAGAAAATTAGTTCTGGCGAATACGAAAAGCAATACTAAGAAGAGGAGAATAATTATGAAGGGGATAGTTCTAGCTGGTGGATCAGGCACTCGTTTACATCCAATTACTCGTGCAGTAAGTAAACAACTACTTCCAATCTATGATAAGCCAATGATTTATTATCCAATCTCTGTGTTGATGTTAGCAGGGATTAAAGATATTCTTATCATTAGCACACCTCATGATTTACCTTTGTTTAAGCATTTATTGGGAGATGGTTCACAGTTTGGTGTGAACTTTTCATATTGTGAGCAGCCAAGCCCAGATGGACTTGCTCAAGCATTTATCTTAGGCGAGGATTTTCTAGCTGGTGATTCTGCAGCACTTGTGCTAGGAGATAATATTTTCTTTGGTCACGATTTTAAGAACACAGTATGCGAGGCTGCCAAGCAGGCGGAGAGTGGTGCATGTGTGTTTGGTTATCAAGTTGCTGATCCAGAGCGTTATGGAGTGGTGGAGTTTGATAAATGTGGCAAGGTGATCGGTATTGAAGAAAAACCATCCCACCCAAAGTCAAATTATGCTGTGCCAGGGCTTTATTTCTACGATAAAAATGTCTGTGAATATGCTAAAGCACTAAAACCTTCTCCTCGTGGAGAATTGGAAATTACAGATTTAAACCTTGAGTATTTGAAGCGTGGTAATCTACGTGTTCAGCTATTTAGTCGAGGAATTGCTTGGCTTGACACCGGAACCTACGGCTCATTGCTTGAGGCTTCTAATTATGTTGAAACTATCCAAAATCGTCAAGGATTAAAGATTGCTTGCTTAGAAGAAATTGCTTACAAAAATGAATGGATCACTAAAGAACAATTATTAGTTGAAGCTGATAAATATAAGAAAATATTTAGTCCTGCCATCATTTTCTACAATGTCTACTGTAACATTTTCAAATTCAACTAAGTTAATTTTTTGTTCAGGAAGGCCATAGAAGAATCCTGCTGAACATGTTGTATTTTTACACTCAATATTTTGGAATTTAAAGTTTCCAAGATATGGAGTTTTGTCATCTTTTGGTAAAGCCGTTTTACATTGAACGTATTCACTCTTACCATCAGAATCACAAAAATAAAACATATTAATAACTAAAGGGGTTAAAACATTATCCATATAAATGTCATTAAATTCTACGTTGTCAATAATTGCTGTGTCTCCTCTTCCTCTACGAGTTTTAATTCTTAAGCCTCTATCGGTAGTATCAAAAATACATTTTTCAAATGGCTAGATAAATTGGAAAATGTAAAAATTAACAAGAATCATGCGATTGTGACCGGTTCCTATGGCACTTACGACATCAATTTGGGAAGCGGAGTTATTCATAAGCAGGGCGG
>CALDQE010000070.1 GCA_937911295.1 uncultured Verrucomicrobiota bacterium | reverse complement strand
AAAGTAACCCGTAAATACTGCTTTCGCTTCTAGGAGATTAGGAGTTTGGGAGATAACAATTCTGTTACATAGTTCTACCCTCGCATTTTTATAAATGCGGACCTAACTCATTGTGCTAGATGAATAGTGCAGATGATGTCAGCTTGCACAATAAACCTACGGAAAAGCTATGGAAAATAGGCACTTGACACTGGTATCTCAATTTAGTTTTCATAGGTTCGCATTTTTATAAATGCGGACCTAACTCATTCAGACAATTGAAGAGCATATTTGATGTCATATTGCACGACAAATTCAAGAAGAAGCAAAGTGGAATAGGTGCTTGATAACAACAACTCTAGGCGGTGCATTTGCTTTGTCCTGTGACCAACACCAGCTGCTGAGGTGCGTATTTTTTATGGCAATAGAGTGAAGCATTTTACTTACACTTTGCCACACAAAAAGCACACGAGATAGAAACTGCAGTAGTCGTCATTGCAGATATATCTCGTGTATAAATATTTAAACTATGAATGCGTAAACTTATTTTGCTTCAAGCACAAATACAGCAGAATCATACTCTGGTGCTAATGAAACAAAAATACCTAGCTTCTTCAAAACATCGCCACCTAGCTCTTGTCCATCACAATGAGCATGCGATTTATTACCTAGCTTGTTGATCTCACGAATTGAGTAAACTAGTGACTCATCCAAACCATCCAAGAATATTGGTGCAGGGAAATTGCCAGAGCATAAACGATTTAAACCCCATACAAATACAACCGCCTTCTTCTTATCCTCAGATGTATACATAATAGATGCGTAATCATTCTCGTAAGGACTTGCAAGTCGATATAAATCGCCATGCTGAACAACCTCACGGAAGGTCTTATACTCTGCCACAGCCTTCTTAGCAAAATCAACCTCCTCTGCTGACATATTCTTTGGATGCAACTCAAAGCCTAGACGCCCAGACATTGCCACATCAAAGCGATATTTTAGTGGTGTTACACGACGTGTCTGATGATTTGGAACTACTGTTACATGGCAAGCCATTGCACTTGCTGGACAGAATTGCTGCTGTCCCCATTGAATAAAGATGCGTTGACGTGCATCTGTATCATCTGAAGCCCAAAATTCATCTGCATATCCCAATGCACCTAACTCAGCTCTTCCTCCTCCTGAAGCACAAGCCTGAATTACAACCTTTGGATAACGTTTGCGAACCATGGAGAATAACTCATAGCTTCCCTTTTGGAATTCAAACCAGAAATTACTTTGCTTATCTGCTGGCAAATATGCAGAACCTGGATTCATAATTTCTGCATTAGCATCCCACTTAATATAGGACAAACCATTTGCATCATCCAATACCTTACAAATCTGCTTAAAGATTGCTTCGCGAACCACTGGATTTGTCATATCAAGAACAACTTGAGAATGACCACGTCCCTTACGCAATGTACGTTTTCTTTCAAAAAGTATCCACTCCGGATGCTGCTTGACAAACGCACTCTCTGTATTTGCCATTTCTGGCTCAAACCAAAGCCCTAGCTTCAAGCCGCGTTTCTTTGCTTCTTTAACAAGATAATTTATTCCCCTTGGAAGCTTTTCAAAATTCCAGCACCAATCTGCCAAGCCAACAAGGTCGTGGTTACGTGCATACTTGCCTTCACCAAACCAACCATCGTCTATAACAAACATTTCGCCGCCTAGCTCCTTAACGCCGTCCATCATATCTGTTAGAGTCTGCTCATTAAAATCAAAATATGCACCCTCCCAGCTATTTAGTAGCACATCGCGAACTTTATCTCTATTTGGCAAACGATATGTACGAGCCCAGCGATGCATACGACGAGAAACTTCGCCCTTACCCTCATCTGAGTATGTGAAGACCACCGTTGGAAGAGTGATGCTCTTACCAGAATCTAGGACATAAGCACCTGACAAATTATCTACACCAATATTGACCTCTAGCTGATCATTATATTTGCGAGCAATGCGTCCCTTCCATACACCAGACCATACAAACGCGGCACCGAATACGCGACCTGTTGTCTCTGTAGCCTTATCATAGCTTACCATAAAGAATGGGGAATTGCCCCATGCATCATGGATACCGGAATTTGATGAAAGAATAATTGACTGACCATTTTCCAATTTTCCTTCGGAAAGATTTGCTTCATTACCCCAAGAACCTGTTAATGAAGTAACATAAAAATTCTTTGCTAGAGCAAGAAATTCAAATGCAAAGGAATCCATTCTTGCAAGGCGAACTGCCCCATCCTCTTTATTGGTCAGTTCAACCCATGTTTCAACAACATCGCACTTTGGACGAACAATATAATGCTGTGTTGCATAGAAAGGATAAGCCTTATCTTTAAGTTTAATTACAAGATGCTCTGAACCGTCCTTTTCTGTTACAAGCTCAGTCCCAACGACCTTCCACTGGATTGAGCATTCGCCATCAGCATGAATAGCTTGAATTGCACCATATCCATTAAGCAATGAGTATTCATCTATATATAGCTGCTGATTTGAGCCAAATGCAGGATATGTTTCCAAAATAGATTTGCCTAAAGAATAACCATAATTATTAAACAGCTGATTCCAGCCATCAAATCTACGAGTCTTTTCATTAAAATAACGCAAGCCTATATTGGAATCAATTTGGTCTGTATTTTTAATTGGTGAGCCAAAATAAGGCATTGTCCAAATATCACCTAATTTCTTAAAATAAAGCATTGTCTTATTTGTTTTAAGAACAAGAGATTTCTCTGTGACTTTCTTTTTCATTTCAAATTCCTTTAAAATATGTACTAGATTTGTTGTTCACTAAGTAAATTGTATCAAAAAGACAACAACGTCTTCAACCTTAATTTCTGCTGTTAGCATTATTTAGTCTTGCGTGCTAGTGATGATAGTCAAGCGAGCACTGTCGCACTAAAACCGTAAGCTTGATAGGGCTCGATTGGGGTTGAGGCTTCGCCCTCAAGCTTTCAGAGCATTTAGACCTCTGACAAGCATTTATTGAGCAATGCTTCGCAGCCTTCAAGGACATCGCGGAAGGTATCATCAAAGTTACCTGTGTACCAAGGATCGGCAATATCACCTGGGTATTGTGTAAAATCAAGTAAGCGGCAAATTTTAACCTTATCTGCCTTATCTCGGAGAATAAATTTTGTATTGGATACATTGTAGGAATCCATCCCAATAAAATAATCATATTTTTCAGCATCAGAATATTTTAGCTGACGAGCCCGATGAGGCACAACTGGAATTCCTTCAATACCAAGCTTTGCACGTGTACCTGGATGAACAGGATTTCCCTCCTCCTCATCTGATGTACCGGCAGAAGCAATCTCAAAAAGATGAGACACACCTCGCTTCTCAACAAGCCATGTAAACACAGATTCAGCCATTGTTGAACGGCATATATTCCCATGACAAATGAATAATAGTTTTTTCATATTTCTCCTTTACCCAATTAGTATGCAATCCTGAAATAATCAAGGCCAGCTTTATATTTATCCTGTGCTGTCAGACAGGTATCTCTGAGATACCCTTTTTCAATATTCCATTCCTTAAGCCCTCTGTAATAATACATTTTGAGATTATTTTCAATAATGAATGGAACTATATTGTGTTTTAGACACTCCTTGAACATAATAAGCCTACCGATACGTCCGTTACCATCCTGAAACGGGTGGATACGTTCAAACTTAACATGGAAATCAAGAATATCTTCAAAGGTTTTGTTTTCTTTACAGCTATATTCAGCCAAAAGTTTTTTAATTTCTTCTGAAACAGCTTCAGGTAACACTGTTTCCATCCCACCAACTTCGTTTGGAACTTTTTTATAATTACCAACAGCAAACCAATCTTTGTAAGAATCTGTTGTGCCTGACTTAAGGACTTTGTGAAGTTCTTTAATAAATTTCTCTGTTAAAGCACATTTAGCATTATCAATAATCATATCGATACAGCGAAAGTGATTTGTTGTTTCGATAACATCGTCCACGTTTACTGCTTCGTTTTCTATGCCAATAGTGTTTGTTTCAAAGATATATCGTGTTTGGTCGTGTGTAAGACGACTGCCCTCAATATGGTTTGAGTTATATGTCAGGTCTATCTGTGTTTTATGGTAAATACCGCCATGGTGCTTGCCATCTTTTTCACGTTTCAATATATCCAGTAAAGTTTCAGGCTTACTAGATTTTCTTTTTTTTCTTTCTGGTTTTTCTGCATCTTCTGGAATATTCCAAGTTTTGCCTGTAAGAAATACACCACCAATACGTCCCTGTGCACAGTAGTTGCGCACACTACGTTCAGACATATTCCATTTTTTGGCTATTTCAATAACTGAAAGATAGATCATCTGTATTCCACCTTTTATAAGGATATAATATTTTATTATTAAATTTATTATACTATATTATCGGCAAAAAAACAATCGTATATTCATAATTTAGCCGTGATATATTTTGCCGATAACAGCAATTAGAAACATACAGCTTACTTTATCACTTACTTTGTGATATTATTTTTCTAAATCCTATGCTATTTTATTAAGTGGATTAGGTCATTTGAAGAAATTATAACAGCCTCTGAACAATAATCACAAATATCATTGTCATCTGTCACTAGAAATATAAATTTTTCCTCTCGTAAAAGCAAGTGACCATATTCCTTTTTTATTTCTCGATCTGCTCGATGCTCCCCAATTCCACCTGAAAATATAATTTTCAAGCGTTCATCATTAAAATTATTTACATTTTCGAAGCTACTATCAAAATATAAATAAATTTGAAGCTCTGGTAAATAGTTAAATAGATTTTCCAAGGATGTCGCAAGCATATTTCGCTTATCCTCGTGTGATAGGTCTAGCGACTTATAGTAATCCTTATTCAGAACATTATGTCCATCTATGAGTATGGCAGCTCGCGTAGTTTGCTTGAAACAACTATTTTGAGCATAAGCGGCAAAGAAATCAAGGGCTGGGTTGCGATTTTGCTCCTCTTGCTTTGCTTCCTCAATACAAATTTGCCTGAATGCATTTCCACGTTCTTGCTCAAGTCTATACTCGTAATTCTCTTTTTGCTTTCGTTTAGACTCATTTAAAGCATTTACCTTTAGCTCATAACTTTTGGTTACTTGCTCAAGCCTACGCATTTCGTGGCAGAGTCTATCTATTTCGCTAGACTGCTGTTTAATTTGCTTTCGTAGCTCACCATCATTATTTTGTAAAGAAAGCTTTTGTGCTTCAAGCTTTGCAGTTTTTTCCTTTTGCTGCAAAAGCTCATTTTCTACTTGAGAAAGCCTTGAGAGTTCCTTTTTTACTTGTTTTATTTCATTACGAAGTTGAGAAAGCTCCTCCTTTTCCTTTGGAGAAAGCTCAGCCTTTACTTCTCGCACAATCTCGTGCACCTCTGGCTTATTTAATAAGTGAGAAATTTCATTTATAAAAGGAGCAAACGTTTCTTTAAATGCATTCTGTGCATCGGCCTGCATTTCTGGAGCAAGCTTCCACTCAGGAATTTGCTCACATTTCTTTTGGGCAAATTCTCGTATAGCCTCTCGTTCATCTACTAGCATAGCGAGCAAAATTGGAGCAGACCCAAATGTTTTTTCTAATGAATCAAACCCATGAGTTAATGCTTCAGTAGAAAGTACTATAGTAAAACGCTGATATAATGATGCTTCTCGAAAGAAGATTATTCCTATATTTTGTCCACTAGAAACAATACTCAAAATTTTTTCCCTTAGAATTCGAGCATTTGCTGGGATTGGACGGATACCTCCAAAATATTTAGCAAGTTTCGGATTCCTACAAAATTCAAATATAGAATCATTGCTTAGCCTCTTTATAGAAGCTAAGCATTCGTTTTGTATTTGCTCAGGGACTTCGAAATCGTATAACTTCATTGTGCACTTAAATTATATTTTAAGGAATGAGCTTGCCTTCTTTAACTTCTCCTCAGATACAACATCCTCAGCGAATGGATTTTCTCCACGCCCACCTAGCTCGCGAGGAGGAGTATAGCCTTTAGAGGCTTCACGTCCCGTCTTTTGTACACGCTCCTTAACAGGCTTTTCTGTAGTAGCCTTTGCCGTAACACCAGCCTTTAGAGTACGAGCACCGAGAGTTTGCATCTTAATTTGCTTATGGGTAACTGTGGCTATATTGCGCCCTGTCGTTTTAGGTTGTGGTTTAATGATACGCTCAAGTCGGGAAATAAGAAGCTTTGTGCCCTTATTCTCTGTTGCTGAAATTTCAATAGGCTTTTCGCCAGACTTCTCACGAAATTCAGCGAGCTTCTCCTTGGCGCCTTCAACATCCATCTTATTAGCAACAATAATACGCTTTCGCTTCAATAGCTCTGGATCGCGCATCTCTAGCTCGTGAAGAAGTGCATTATAATCATCTATTGGCTCACGGCCATCTGTTCCAGCCATATCAATTACAAAAACAAGCACCTTTGAGCGCTCTATATGACGCAAGAAGCTATGTCCCAAGCCGACACCAAGGTGTGCATTTTCAATTAGACCAGGAATATCTGCAACACGGAAGCTCGTGAATTTCTCTGGGAAAACAACAGTTCCAATAATTGGATTAAGTGTTGTGAAATGGTATGCACCAACCTTTGGTTTTGCACTTGTAATACAACGAAGCAAGGAAGATTTACCGGCACTTGGGAAGCCAACCAAACCAGCCTCTGCCATTACCTTTAGATCAAGGCGAAGATAAAATTCCTCTCCCTCTGTTCCTGGTGTATATTCATAAGGCACCTGATGGTCTGGACGCTTCCAGTGAACATTACCTAAGCCACCTTTACCACCCTTTGCGACAATTACATATTCGCCATGGGAGGTAATTTCTCCAATAACCTCATCTGTTTCTTCATTTTTTATAACAGTACCCAAAGGAACAGGGACAAATAAGTCAGCTCCATCTGCACCATGCTTGCGGCGTCCCTGCCCTGCACCTCCATGCTCAGCAAAGCGCTGTGGGTCGAAGAATATAGCAACCAATGAATCTATATCCTCATCACCAATAAGAATCACATTGCCACCTCTGCCACCATCGCCACCATCAGGACCTCCTTTAGGAACAAATTTTTCACGACGAAAGCTTACTGAACCATTTCCTCCATTACCGGCACGAACATGTATGCGGCAAGTATCAACAAATTGTCTACTCTTCATATTGAATCATTTCCTTTCTCAAATTAAACCCAAAGAGTTCTATCTAACGCTCTATATTGAAGCGCCTCTTGAAGATGCTCTGGGCGAATATTCTCGCTTTGTGCAATATCTGCTATTGTGCGAGCTACCTTTAAAATTCTATCGTGAGCACGGGGGCTATAATGCATTTCATTCATTGCATATTCCATAATCTCACTTGTTTCCTTATCTAAAAAGCAAAATTTTGATATTTCGCGTCTACCCATATCAGCATTCGTTCTGATAGAGCCCATACCTGCAAATCTTCCTTTTTGAATATCACGGGCAATATCCACACCCATCTTCAAATCTGCACTAGAAGCACCATCTGGAATAGACTGTAGATTGGTGAAATTTGTTGATGGCACCTCGATATGAATATCAATTCGATCAAGCAATGGACCAGAGACCTTATTTCTATAACGTTGAATTTGCTGGCGGGAGCATCGACAATTATGATTCAAATCACCAGAATATCCACATGGACAAGGATTCATTGCTGCTACTAGAATAAATCTACTTGGGAAGACATTACTACCTGCAACTCTAGAAATGGTAACAAAGCCATCCTCAAGAGGTTGTCTCATTACCTCCAAAACCTTTCTATTAAATTCAGGAAGCTCGTCCAAAAATAGTACACCTAAATGAGCCAAGGTTACCTCACCAGGAGATGGTTGAGTACCTCCACCTAACAAGCCAGCATCTGAAACGGTATGGTGTGGAGAACGGAAGGGGCGTTCAACCATCAAAGGCATATTTGGCGGGAGTTTTCCAGCAATACTGTGAATTTTTGTAATTTCCATTATTTCCTCCTCTGACATAGGAGGAAGAATGGAGGAAATCCTTCTGGCAAGCATAGATTTACCTGTTCCTGGGGAACCTACCAAAAGAATGTTGTGCCCCCCCGCGACAGCAACCTCAATCGCTCGCTTTGCCATTTCCTGTCCTTTAACATCAACAAAATCTAGGGTTTTGTGTTCATTAACAGATACAATATCTGAGATATTGTAGGCAACAGGTTCATCATCTACATCACCCATAATAACATCTAAGGCATGAACAAGGTTTGTAACTGGATAAACATTAAGCCCATTTACTACGGCTGCTTCATTTGCATTATCTGCTGGAACAAGGAAATTTTTTATGCCCATTTCCTTTAGCTTAATAGCGATTGGTAGAACCCCCTTAACCTTTCTTACTTCACCGCTCAAGGAAAGCTCACCGATAATAGCTGTTTCATGAAGGGGGAGTGCTGGCTCTAGCTTATATTTCTTTTTGTTAAGATTATCAGCCAAGCTTGTCAGAATAATACCGATAGCGATAGGCAAATCAAAAATAGGTCCTTCCTTACGAACATCGGCAGGAGCTAGATTCACGACTGTTCGGCCATTAAAGGCTTCAAAATTTTTGTTTGTTAGAGCTGAGCAAACTCGATATTGGCTTTCACGAACAGCTGCATCAGGCAAGCCAACAATAACGATTTGCGGATCACCGGTGTAGGTTAAATTAACCTCAATTTCAACACCAAATGCATCTATGCCATTAACGGCACCAGATATAATCTTAGATAGTCCCATAATTGTATTCTCCTCTTTGTGTGTATATGCATTATATTATTCATTTTTATATCAAAAAACAGGTGACTGGGAGAGTCACCTGTTTTATTTTAATCTACAGGCATCTCAGAAATTGGTGCCCGTATATATTTTTATTTATCAGCGAAGATGCCGTCTACTGAAGGATTTTTTACTTCACGGCCACCTGCATCAACAAGGCGAGCTGTTACGAACAATAGAAGATTGCGCTTCTCGCTCTGCTCATACTTATTGCGGAATAGGTAACCAATTAGAGGAATATCACCTAGAACTGGAATCTTATCTTCGCAAGCAATTCTTTCTTCAGTAATCATACCGCCCATAACAACAGTTGAACCATTGTAAACATCCAACTCAGTTACAACAGAGCGAACTGGGAAGAAAGGCTGCTCCATTGGAAGCTTAGCCATCCTTGTCTCGTAGCGAGTATAAGGAATTAAGCCACCTAGAACTGATTCAACAAGAGTATTCTCAACTGGAACTGACATTGGGTACTCAGAACCATAGTTCTTCCATGTTGGCTCAGAGATTACAGATGGAGCCAAGCGTAGGTAGATACGAGAACCATCAGGAGCAACTTCAGGAGTTACAGAAAGGATAACACCTACCTCACGAGTCATGAAATCAGATGGCTCAACAACAGCACCGGCATAAGTAGTGCCGCCATCATCGTCACCAGAATCAGACTCCAACATCTCAACATCATAAGAAGTTGGGTAAATATACTCAGTAACAACCTTAATTGTTGCCTCACGACCAGAAGCAGTTACAACCTTTGGAGCTGATAGAAGGTCTGTATTCTTCTTTGTTGAAAGTATATGTAGAACAACAGATAGCTCTGGATTTGTTAGTATTGAAGAGAATGTAGCAATACCATCGGCTATTGGCATACCATCGTTAATCTTCATATCCTGATTATTTGACAAGAAATTAAATCCAGAAGTGATACTACCAGAGCTCATCTCGATACGGCGGCGATCGTTATAATCTAGGTGAGAATCATTGCGGTTTTCAGCAATACCCCAATTTGAGTTCATATTCCACTCAAGACCTAGAGAATCAAGATCTGTCTGCATTACTTCAACGAAGCGAACTTCGATTTCAACCTGGTGAGGTGTAACATTCAATTCTGCAAGAACCTTTTCAAGGGAAGCTAGCTGCTCAGAAGTATTCTTAACGATAAGTTTACCGATAGAACCAACATATTTAACAGTTGAGCCCTCTGGCCACTGAACGCCTAGCTCACCAAAGAACTTCTTCCAATCCTGATTATCTTCAAACTTTGTGCTTTCAATCTGGATTGCATCACCAAAGTCACCAGAAGCCTTTTCCTGCTCACGAAGAGATTTTGCTTTTTCTACGAAAGAAGGAAGAACTGGATACATACGATGAATTAGCTCGCCATCAGGAGCATTTGCAGGCATTACAAGAACCATATTGCCCTTAACACGATACTTTAGCTTAGCTACGTTCATAATCATATCCATAGCACCAAGTAGTGTAACATAGCGAGCACTTACTGTGATAGGAGGAACAGCACCAGTTGAACCAGAAACTGTTGTATCTGCAACTGCATCGGTCCAGCCACCAAAGTCATCTGCTGCCGGTGCTGCAGATGTATCTGCGGCGGCTGCAGAACCTAGGTTCAAAATAATATTTAGGCCACGGCGCTCCTCAGGGATATCCTCATCTGGATCATATTCACGGGAAGCTTCGCTCAAGAAAGTGATAACATCTGTGATATTTGCCTGGCGGAAATCAATCTCAGGAATTGTAATTCTCTTCATTTTCTCAAGAATCTTCATTTCCTCTGTTGTGCCAAGAGTAATTACGGACTCTTCAGTTTGAGCTACACCACGTGAATTATAGCCAGCATCATCATATCTTAAGCCATAGTTACCAGCAGACCAAGCCTTTGTAACATCAGCAAGCATATCAGCACGTGCTGTTACGCGCTCATCATCATAAAATTCATTTAAGCGATTATTTACTTTGCGCAGCAAACCAACAGCATCCTTGCACCAAGGATAATCACGTAGGCAGAATTCAACCTCACGGCGGCAACGATCATACTCACCTGTTGAATAAAATTCGCGTGCACGAGACATACGAGCACGAATATCAGCAATGCTCTCTTTATATTCATTCTCATTCCAACGCTTAATGCGCTTTGGTGGAGCTACTGGTGCAGGATTCTCCTGATCATCCTTAATCTGAACAAGCAATTCCTCTGCTGCTGGATGAGCTAATTGACGAGCCTGGCGTGCTGCAGTTTCTGCATCAGCAAAGTTATTTACTTGACGATGCATAATTGCCTTACGGTACCATGCTTCAGCTAGACCCTCATCAATTTGATTGATAAAATCTTTACGATCTTGGCGAACAAACTCTTTTGCCTCAGTAAATTGTTTAATAGCTGTTTCATACTTGCCGCGGAATAGAGCATCTTCACCATTTGCAATGCACTGAGATGTATGTTTATCAATTGCGGCGCGGCGAGCTGCTTCAATTGTTAAAGCCTCATCAATAGCTTCCTTAACAGCTGGATCTAGTGTTGAAGTTGGATCTTGTACAACTTCTTCCTCAGGCTCAGTTGCTGACTCAGACGCCTCAGCAACTTCTTTAGCAACCTCTTCTACTGCTTCAGGCTCTGTCTCTTCAACAGCTTCCTCGATTACCTCTGGCTCTTCGGTTACTTCTTCAACAACATCATCTTCTGCATTAACAGAATTTATAATATTTGCTATTTCATCATCTACTGATGACGTTGCTTCAGGCTCTGCCTCTTCAACAGTTTCCTCAACAACTTCTTCGATTACTTCTGGCTCTTCGGCTACTTCTTCAACAACCTCTTCTACAGCCTCAACCTCAGGCTCAGCAATCTCTTCTACTGCTTCAGGCTCTGCCTCTTTAACAGCATCCTCAACAGCTTCCTCGATTACTTCTGGCTCTTCGGCTACTTCTTCAGCAACCTCTTCTACGGCCTCAACCTCAGGCTCAGCAACCTCATCAATATCTAAATCATCAGCAGAGACTGAATCTAAACCAATATCTTCCTCAGATATGTCCAATTCTAAATCAAGATCATCAATTCCCAGCTCTTTAGCATTTAAAATTGCTCTTGGCTGATTAGCTTTTGTTTCTGTGCCTGCTTGGTCAGACAATGCATATGTTACGCACAATGCTGTGAATAGAATTGAGTAAATTTTCCAAGATTTATTTATATTCTTCATTGAAGAGAACTCCTTAAAATGTACTGTTTTTTCTATATAATATGTTAAAAAATAGCAAAATTACCTAGTAACAGTACGAGATTGTTGATTTGCTTTATCTAAAATTACTACAGAATCACCGTTTTTGTCAACAGATTTTACCATATATTCGGCATTATCGAACGAAAAAGTTTCAAATTCTTTAGCTTGATAAACTTTTTGCTCTGGGTCTTTAGTGCAAACAAAGAAAACTTCTCGCTCGCTGAATACCTTTCCAGCACCCTGTTGTAGCTGGATTTCCTTATGCTCATTTGACAGTGTTATAATGTAAGCCTTGCCCTTTTTGTCTGGCAAACCAGCTCTTTTAATAACAACATCCTTTTGCTCATAAGAAGTAAGCTTATAGCCTGTTTTCTCTAGTTCCTGACCAACAGCCACCATACTTGTCTTACCAGAAGGTCCATTTATCTGGAATTTAATATTATCATTAAATCCAACCTTTCCCTTTAGTTCATAAGGGAATTGAATTGATTTTACATCTTGAACGACCAAGAAATCAATTAAAGGAGGGTGTGTTGATGCATCACGAGGATTTGTTTTAGCAACAAACTCTTCATAGTTTGTAAAGCCATCATTATCTGCATCCAAATCCTTATCCATTGGGTCTGCTGGATTAAATGCATGCTCACGCTCGTAAGCATCTGGCATACCATCGCTATCAGAATCCCAATCCTCAGCTACATCATCATCTGGTTGTGGTTCATTACAAAAATGGCAAATAGTTTCATCAAATTTGATAGCTTTTTTACATTTATCATTAACGCAATAAACTCTATTTGGTGCAATTAACATGTGAACTGCATCCTCTCCAACTTCTAGCTGTACAGGAGCTTCAGAAATCTTCTTTACCTTCAAATAAAACTCATCTGAAGCTTCTTCAGCATATGGATTAGCTGGCTTTTGATTTTCTAGCTCTCTTTCAAAAGCACGCTCATTGCCTGCAAAGTTCTTATTTTTGTCTATTAAAAGCACTAAAGACACAATAAGAGCAGCAACTATCAGAAGTAAAATAACCTTTTCATAGTTATCTTTAAAGAAATTTGGCTTTTTATTTTTCATATTAACACCTTAAAAATCTTCATTTTCAACTGCTTCTTCGTTAGAAGCTGCCTCTTCAGCTTCAAGAGTTTCAGCAGAAGCATCCTCATCAATTACCTCTTCTGATGATGTCTCATCTACAATAGCCTCATCCTCTTCCCCAGAAAATTCGTCTAATTCCTCATCCTCTGGTTGATCATATTTGAAAACATCAACAGTCATTGTAACGGTTACAGGCACCTCTCGTAGCTCGCCGGAGACAAGTCTTGATGTACGGCTAGGTGGGCGGACCTTAAGTACAACAGTATTTGCTGATTCCTCTTCTTCCTCTACGTCACGAGAACGGCGTCTTGATTTCTTTTCTTCTTTCTTTTCATCTACAGGTGGGCGATAGTCTTCACCTGCCTTAACAAATGAAAGCTTTGAAACAATTGCATATGGCTCCATTGTTCCTATGTTATTCAACACCTTCATTAATGCATCCTGACGTGCATCAAAAACAAATTCAAAGCGTTGACGTGAGAATGGAACAACCCCTTGCTCAAAAGGCTCTATAGCAACAGGTCCACCAGAATTTACAGTTGTTGAGGTAGAGCGAGAGCTACGACGTGATGAGCGACGGACTGGTGCTGACTCAGTTTCTTCGCCACCATCTACTACATCCTCAAATTCCTCACGACGTACTGCCTTCAGCTTATCAATTTCAGCATCATAAAGCACCTCAACCAATGCTTCAATATAGGTTAATTGCTCCATTAAGCGAGGTACATTTGATTTCAGGGCAGGAACACCATCTTTATACTTATCAAAGCCAAATGTGATGCCTTCAACAAGTATTGTTTTACCATCAGGACCTTTTGGGGCTTTTTCTGTCAAACGCTCAATCATTTTCTCGCGTTCATTGCTAAAATAGCCCGGATTTGTCTGCTTAGATTTAGCAACATATTCACCCTTACGGAAGATAGAAAGCAGATTTTTCTCCCATTTTTTGGCTTGATCTCTATTTTTTTCAATAATTTGTTTATTTTCCTCATTAGGGAAAGGGTTAGATGTCTTGAAAATTCGAGCATATTCCTTTTGAGTTTTCTCTAGCTTTTCAGCAGAGCTTGAGGCTGCACTAACAGCATTAACTGTAAAAATGCCAACTACCAAAATCAAAACACCAATAACGCCGCCAGAGACAGCTAAAATCATTTGAGGCTTGTTCATGGGTTATTCCTCCTCCTCTACTGTTTTTGCTGCACCAGGTAAAATACCAGGAATTTTTGCTAGCTTCAAGCAAAGTTCTATTTCTCCAATTACTCCATCCTTATTTTCTCTTTCAGATTCGACCTTTAAATCGTCCTTTTCCGTTGAGAATATGCCTGTTCCCATTTTGGAATCAACAGAAGCAAGCTTTTCAAGAATTATTTCACCGGCAGATTTCTCTTCACTCTTAATTTCATCAATATCATCCTTGTAGCCAGAAACTACAAGATAAAGCTCATCACCCTTAATTTCCATGCTCTTTAGCCAGCATGCACCATCTAAGGCTTGGCTGATTATTGATATTAATTGTGAATATGAATTACGAATAGAGAAGAAATCTGAAATATATTGAGACTTCTCATTATAAGTATCAAATTCTGATGCAACACCATTAATTTCGCTAGCTACATTGCGTAAATCACGTAGCTTCTTCGTAACAGAATCAATTCTATTTTCATTAATCGTATTCTGTTTAAAAGCAGATTGATTCCAGCATAATAGCATTAGGAAAAATGCCACAAATGAAGCAATAAAGAAAGGTAAACGCTTCACGTATTTGCGTGCAGCAATAACATTTGATGGCATCAAATCTATTTCTACTGGGCAGCTAACACATTTGCGTAGCATTAGACCCACAGAATTTGACAATAGGAAAAGCTCCTCATTTGCCACATCAATGCCATTATCTATTTCAACAGCGACACCTGCAAAAGGATTCATATAATCAACTGGAATAGCAAACTTTTCTGCGAAAAATTCATTCAGCATCTTTGTCATTGAGGCACCACCCGTTAGGATAATACGCTCTGGAGCAGAGCCCCCTTGCTGACTACGATAGAAATTGATTGAGCGGTTAATTTCCATATGTAGGCGAGTAACAACATTGCGAATAATTTTAGAGCATTTATCTGCCTCAACATCATCCTGAATAGCATAGGTTCCACCTAATGCTACAAAGCCTTTTTCAAGCTTTAATTGCTCTGCCTCTGCAAAGGAAATGCCTAAGCCCTTGGATATTTCTGTTGTAATCATATTTCCACCAATTGGAATACTACGTACAAAGAATTTTCCTCCTTCAATAAAGATTAAGCTAGTTGATTTTGCACCAATGTCAAGAGCCATTGCACAAGCTTCATCGATATCTGTACAATTAAAGCGAACACTATTGTATAGGGCGAGGGCAGCAGAATCAATTAGCGATAGCTCCAAGCCAGCAGCCTCTGCACAACGAGCAACATCATTTGCGAGCTCCTTCTTTACCGCAACAATTAGTACATCCACCTCTGTTGGATCATCACCAGGTAGCTCCTGATAATCCCAAACTACATCCTGCACAGGGAATGGTAGATTTTGCTCAACCTCTTGATTTATCTGTATCTGGAGGCTATTTTTATCCCCTAGCTTTGGAAGCTTTGCAAAACGGGTAAAAACTGCTTGTCCAGAAAGAGTTACTAGCAATGGTGCTGGCTGCATTCCAGCCTCTACCATTAACTGTTTAACAACACCTTCTGCTGCTAATGTGGCAAAATTAACATCCTGCCCATTATTACCATCTAACTGACGTGTAGCAACCTTAGTTAGCACTGGCAATGCTGAATTTTTTACATTAAATTCAGCCAACACAACCTTGCTGGCACCTACGTCCAGCGTCAAAACTCGATCAGAAGAAAACACTACTTGCTCTCCTCATAGCTATCCATATCGACGTAAGCGAATACCGTCTTTTCACGAGGTACAAGACGTCCAGATGGTTTGTCCAATTGTTTATTTAGGGATGTATCTGTAACCTTGGGGTTTTCCCACCATTTAGGATACTTTCTTAAAATTCCTGTCTCTACAGACTTTTCAGCAACAACCTTATCTCCCATGCTCATCTGCACACAAATACCAAGTGGCTTACCTAGGCGTTTTAATGCATTTGGAGCAATAACTGCTGCCACCTTACGATCTCTTCCTTGATCAATGTCAGAATAATTACAGGTTAATGTGACAAAAGCATACTGCTTATCACCATTTACATAAGCCTGCTGGCGCTGGAAAAATACATAATATGTTACACTAAGCTCAGGAGTCCATTCTGCATTAGCATCAAAGGTTGCCTCAAATACACCCCATTTTTTCTTTTTTCCATTTTGATGTGCAAATGCTGGGGTATCTACCTCATAATCTGTCAAGCTTGTAATTTCCTTTAGCATAGGAGGCTTGATTGATATCTGCTGTGCAGGAAGCAATGATATAAAGCAACCAAAAACGATTGCCATTGCCATTGCTTTTAAAAATGTGTTTGTTTCCATATATTTCTCCTAATCTGTAATTCTTAATAAAATAGCGTATAAATCATAACTCAAATGGATATATTAAACCACCAATTAACACAATAGTAGCAAAAAATAATTAAAACATAAAGCAAAAATAAGGGAAAATTTGCAGAATTTTGTCTATTTTTATCCATGCCTTCAGATATAAGTGCGATATTTGATATCATTTTATAGATGTAACAAACGGTAAAAAGACAAACCAAGAGCAACGCCCTTGTGTGGTTGATGGTGCTTTTACTGTGACATGTGACATATTGCCAGCGGCGCTTACTGGGAAATTCGGAGATAGGGAGATTGGGAGGATTGATACATATACAATGTCTTTCGTCAAGCAGTAGGTAAACATGGTATATTCATACTCAGAACCTCCAAGCCTCCAAATCTCCAAGCAACGAAAGTAATTCTAAATTTTGCTTCCGCTTACTGGGAGATTCGGAGATAGGGAGACAAGCTATAAATCCAAACCTATTAGTCGTCAAAGTGACGTGAGACACTCAGACATTGAAAGCGACAACTCCCTTAAACAATAACAACTGACATCCCGCCTAGTGGCTAAAGTCAATTAAGTCTCGCCTATTGTCTCATGTATATGTATGATGTCAAGAGCTACGTGTCACCGCAAAGGAAAATGTATATAGTGTTATTTATCTTGCCACATTTTTTTAAATTTATGATGACAAAATTTCACATATAATGTATAATTCTAGAAAAAGTTGTTATATTAGTGCTTGTATATTTAGTTTACAAAAAGGAAGGAAATAGCGATGGATGAATTAAATAAAAGTGTTGAGCTAGATGCAGACCAAATTCCAGAGTCTGACATTCAGTTTGATTGCCCTCATTGTGGAAAGCATCTTTCAATTGATCCTAGAGGAGCTGGTCTTGTCATTATTTGCCCAGATTGCGAGAAACATGTATCGGTACCTATCCCAGAAGGTTTAGATATTGAGGATATTGATGCAACTCCAGAAGAGTTATCTTTTAGATTAAGAACCTCAAAAACGACAATTGTAAAGCTTCAACAACAGGTGCTCTCTCTTCAACAACAGGTTGAGGAGTTAACCAAATTTAAAAAAGCCGCTCTTGAGGAGGCAGCTGAGGTTGCATCAAGAAGAAGAATCTTTAAGGCAAATATTATGCATATTGCTAAACTAGAAAAACAGCTAGAAGAAGCAATTACAGAAATCAACCTTAAGTTTCCAGAACTAAATGACTAATCATAATGGGAATAAAAATTCTTTGATTAAAAGGGTGTATGGCTTTTTTAAATCTATACACCTTTTATCTGCTATTAACACAAAGCTTACATTTAGAGAGCAAAAAGCAATAGCCTTAATTATATTTATTTTCCTTATAGGTTGTATTGTTAGATTTTTCTTCTAAAAATATTTTAAAAGGTGTCATAAATGAAAAATTTAAGTAAATCAAGTACAATGCGAATCGATTTGATTCCAGATATTCCAGAGGTACCATTAAGTGAGCGCCCCAAAGCTCAAGTTGTGGGATCGCAAAAGAAAATTATTCTTACTGCTGGAGCAATTGATGGAGGCAAAACACGTAGTTATACTGAGCTTTTCCAAAATATTTATGATGCTGGCATTATTACAGACCTACATGGAAGGATACGCGATGTAAATCGACGTGCTCTCGACTATTTTGGTCATACACAAGAGGATTTGTGTAATTCAGATATTTCAGATATTGTGGCGGGGTTAGATGATGAAATAGTTCGCACACTATATGAAAATGTCCAGTGTGAGCGTTTTACATTGATGACAGCAGTATGTCATCGAGCTGATGGAACATTTTTCCCAGCAGAAATAGCTGTTAGTCAAATACGCCTTTCTACACCTCATTTAACATTTTTCATTAGAGACATTACAACCCGTATACAGCAGGATGAAATGCTTCGTACGGAGCATACAGCCTTACAAAATTCTTCAGATGCAATCGTAGTTATCAATATGAATTCTGTGATTGAGTATGCTAATCCAACTGTTGCTCGTATATGGGGTTTACCTTCGACTGCTGAGTTAATAAATCATGATTTAGGTATATTGTTTTTAAATGCTGATGATGGTACAGCTATTATCCAAAGTCTATCTGGTGAGAACTTCGCAACAGATGGTGTAGTAGTGGCAAAGCGGGCAGATGGCACTCCATTTAGAGCACAGATTAGAGCGGCTTGCAATCGAAATACAGATGGCGAAGTTGTTGGGGCAATTGTTTCCTTTACTGATCTTACAGATCGGGATAGAATGATTTTTTCAGAAAAAAATCTTAACTACATGAAAGGATCAATTGGCCGATTTGAGGAAATGCATAAGTGTTTTGTAGCTAATTTGGAAGAATTATCTTCTTATATTGATCACATCCGAATAAATGCAGTTGATGAGCATGTTAAGAAAGACATTACTCCTGTCACCGACACCTGCCAAGGCTTAAGAAATTTAATGGTTGAATTTGATGAGCTTCTTCAAGAGGTTAAGAATAATGTTGCCAAGATGGAGGAGACACAGCTAAGCGTTGACGACTAGAGCTGTCATCATAATTTTTACGCATGGTTGGGTAGCTACCCCAACCACACGTAAATAAACACAAATTACTTTTTCTTTATGCGAGCAAGCTGCTCAATTGCTGTTGGATTAAGTAAGCCCGTACGATCTACATCTACATTAAGAGTAACAGCACAACCATCTCCTCTATGACGTGTTAGGAATCGAGAAAGCTCTTCATCACTAAAGCGTAGTGGAGAAAATTCTTTTCCTTGATGTACCCACCATTTATTATCCATTGTTAACCAAATGTGCATCTGCATTCCTTGTGAATTGGTGCGACCACATAATGGAAAATAAATTAACTCTTCTCCACTAAAATATTCCTGGCATGGAGAATATACAAAGGTTCCTCCTTGAGAATTAAAGGAAACGATTGTGTCCTTATTACCAGCCTTTGCTGCTAAAGCAATCTCATCAAATGGATATTTGAAATCACCAAGCTTTACTATTGAAGTACAAGCAGAGCCAGCCTTTGATACAGAGGTTGAACTATCAAACCACCAGCCACTTACATATTTTCCGCAGCTCAAGGATAAATCCCGCACAATTGAAACTATGTTATTTCCAAAATCCTCAAGGCGATTGTCTGTATAACCAACAGCCTTCATCCACTCCGGATCTTCTGTATTACAGCCATGATTATAGTAAAGGATTGTGCGAATTCCCTCAGCATCCAAAGCTTGAGCAATTTCTAAAAGAAGATTGCGCTTTGTGGTGCGTCCTGAAATTATTTTATCAAGTGCTGGGCAAGGTGCAGGTGGATGCTGCTCAGCCCATGAGGAAGTGAAAATTATATAATCTACACCAGCCTGCTTAAGCTGGCTAACAAAGCGAGGAATATCAAATTTCTCCACTGCTTCATCAAAAGAATTTTTTTCACCATTTAAATCTGTTGACCATGTGGTCCAATGAACACCAATTCCAAATGCACCAGCAAGCCAATCTGTTGAAGCTCTTGGATAGCCAGTTTTCTTATCTGCCTCAAGATATTCTGCTTCCTTAAGCTTATTATATGCATCACCAAAAATTACGACCTCTGGCTCAACATTCATAAAGGCTTGTGGATCGATTCGCTTAAGCTCTTTACAAACTGAAAAATCTATTGCACCCTCACGTGCTCCTGTGCAACGCTTGAATGCTCGCTCTTCTATACTCTCCAATTTTGAGCCTTCAGCAAATACTATGTGCTTAATATTTGCACACCAATAAAAGGTTGCCTTCTCTATTACCCTAATACCTGCTGGAATCAATAAATCACCCTTTGCAGATTCATTATAATAAAATGCTGCTACTCCAATCTCCTCAAGCTCTTGCGGGAGGTTCGGCACATTTTTTACATTTGTGCAAAGGAAGAAGGCAGCAGAGCCAATCTTGCGAATGCTATTTGGTATTACATAAGAAACCAGAGCTTTATTAAATGCCGCAAATGCACTTCCTATCGTTGTTGGGATAAGTCCAGTATCTGCTTCAATTTGTGGCAATGTATCAAGTGACCACTCTCCTTCTGGAGTATTAAGCACTTTCTTTAAAACAATGCCACCAGCATACTTTTTATCATCCTCATAGGAAATAATTAAATTACCATAAGATAAAATTCCAGATTGAGGACACACCTTCCAAGTTAATTCTTTTAATGTATTCATCGCTTAAATTTCTAAAATTAAAATAAAAACTATCTAACCATATTTGCTGCTATTTTTAGGCTTCTCAAAATAATTGAGCCATTTTCTACTACCGTACCCATAGCACCACCGGTTACATAAGGCACATCTAGTGAGAACTCAGCAAAGTCATCCATTTTAACAAATAGCTTCTTATCCTTGCAGCTGACATTAGCATGATAAGATTCATTATTTAGGTCGGGAGCAGCCTGAGTATAAAGCTCCTCTTTCTTTCCAAAGTAAATGCGATAAACAGTAAGCTTACCATGACCTATTCCAACAGCACTAAAGTTATTCAATCCCTTGTAATCAAAAATCACACCGGCAAAATCAGAGCCCCGTAAGAAAATCTCTGCCTCCGCTGAAGCATTCCTCCAGTATTGATTACCTGTAACAAGCACAGCTGGTCCATCACAGCTACTAATGATATTACGCCAACGAATTATGTTTGCTGAGCAAATCCATCCATTGACCTGACGCTCCTCCCTTGCAGGAATAGTATCATTCACAATCGAAATATTGGATTCACCATAAATATTAGCGGAATGGATTCTCAATGTACCTTGATTTACCAAAGCAATACCCATATAAGAAAGAGGAATATCATCTGGAGTATCAATTACCCATTTAATTTTTCTTCTCTCCCCTGGAGCAAATAATTCTTCTGCTCCTTCTGAATAACAAATTAGTGGCTCGTTTGTATTTTGATGTATCCGATCAGTACCAGAAAAAATTCTTGCTGAAATTTTCTCTGCACTAACATTCTCAACATCAAATTCAATTGTATTACCAGAATATGCTTGAGGAGTTGATGTCACCCCATAACCGCCTTGTGGAAATTCAGAGCGAAGAGTGTATTCGTGGGAGACACCCACTGCTATTGCACCACCACTTGGCTCTGATGCACAAGCATCAATAAAGCCATCATTGCATTTAATTGATATTGTGGTATTTTCATATTTTCCAAGATTATGAGGAACAAAGCCTTCTTGGGATCCAAAAGAGAAGGTGTATTTTTCTTTTTCTGAAACCGGATTATAGCCCATAATTTTAGAGCCAATGCGAGCAACCAATTTTGCAATTTCTAGGCATGAGGTAACACCGTAGGTTCCCTCTGATGTAGGAACTACCACTCGATCTGCCACAGGTCCTCTGTAATCATAGTCTTTGCAAATTCCATCTAGTCCAACAACAAGCCCCATCACTGCTCCAACATTTGCTGCATTGCAATCTGTATCCCAGCCAGCTGTATTGATGATTGTCATTGCCTTATGGAAATTATCTGGTGCATAGCACCATGCCATTACCATTATTGCATGATTAGGTACAATGTGGCAACCACCACCAAATTTGTCATAACCATACTTTTCAAAAATACGAGCATATGTCTTTTCCCAATCACCATCCTCTCGAGACCACTGACGGACATCCTTATGTATTTCTGCAATAATGGAATCCTCTGGAATAAATTTAATTGCTCTATCAAGCAAGCAATCCATATTCTTCTCTTCAAAGGCAAGAGACACAAGCACAGCTTGAACCACTGCTGCATCAACTGCTGCACCATCGTGTGACACTCGTGCAGAAGCCCGAGCAAGCTTTGCAGCAAGCTCTGGCTTTCCTGGTGCAACCATACCAAAAGCATCAATAAAAATCTGAGCACCTATTTGCTCTGCAACAATTTTTCCATTAAGAGCAATTGAACCAGACTCTGGAGATTTGTAGCCTTGCTTTAACCGAAGAAAAGCGGTGTTCTCTGTAGAAACACTCATCCCTCCCCACCAAAGAATAGACTGGTTTTCTAAAATATAATTTTTCCACATTTCACCAAAGAAATCATCTGGTGTATTTTCATATAAACCACTATCCTCGAGTGCTCGAATAAAAGTAAAGGTTCCTGAGATATCATCATCAGAAACAATCAGTGGCTTCTTACACTTTTCATAAATGTATCCCTCCACTGGACCAAGCACACGAAGAATATGATCCTTCCACCAGCCCTCAAAGGGGCGACCCATATATACACCAATAACTTTTCCAAGAACAGAAGCATATACTTGCTCTAAATATTTATTTTCGTACTTCATAATTTTATTCCAAATTAAATTTTAATAAACCTTCTCATTATCTGTACGGAATGGTTGCAATGGCAATCCATCTGAGCTATAGATATTAGCAAATGGTGGGAATGCACTCCAAGCATAGCGAACAGTTTTTGGATTAGTAACCAAAGCTGATGAAACAAAAATTTCATCCTTGCTAATAATTTTTGCATTAGCCCATTTGTAAATACCATCGGCACCAGCAAGTGCAAACATGTGTTCACCAATCTCTGCAGCACCTTTGATACACAAGCCATCACCCACATTATTTATTTTTAAAATAAGGCCGCCATTTTCTTCACGTGTACTAATGCAATCTGGGCAAAGATACGGAACTTCATCACCATAGGCGATTTTTTCAGCACAAGCAAATAAGCGTTTCGCAACATCCCATTTGTTTTTTGGATGAATATCGGAGTGATCTCCAATATCAATTGTTATTGCAATGCCCACATTATGCATTTGCTCTGCGACAAGCTTTTGTACTTCACGCATAGCTTGATAGCCTTCATTATTAGGTTCAAACTCCTTCCAAAAATCATCTGCCAATCGATCAAATGGGCGTTGATTCTGATAAGCTGAAAGCTGAGTAATAATAAAAGGCATATCCGGATTTTTCCAAGCCTTACGCCAAGCATCAACCAAAATCTTATTGTAGCGTAAATAATTTGCTGGCTCTTCAGAATTAGAGCACCCTTGGTACCATAGGGCACCTCTAATCTCCAACTTGGTCAATGGATGAATCATTGCATTATATAAGCATGATGGCACAGTATTTGTAATATTTGTAAAATCTGGCACATGATCTGGACGCTCAGGGAAGCTAGAAAAATCTATAACAAACTCCTGCTTCTGCTTCCAAGCTCCTTCCGAAATGCACATTCTTCCATAATGATTAAAAGAGCGAACAAATGCCTCACCAATAAAGCCACCCACACTCTTATGATTTTTAATACGTACTGCAATAGTATGGTTTCTAGCTGTTACATTTGCTTTATCAACCTTGTACATGCGAGGTGTATCCCACCACTCTCTTGTGCGGCAGGTTGTTTCACCAATCTTTATTCCATCAAAGAAAACCTCATCCTCATCATTTAGCGAGTCAAAATAAACTAGCAAATCCGAATTTACCCACTCAGAAGGAATTTCCACTTCCTTTCGATACCAAGCTATTCCTGGCACACGTGAAAGCGTAAGCTCATTAAACTGCTTTTCCTCCCAATCAGATGTGTCAATATCAGGCTTTATCCACTCAGCCTCAGCAATCGCAGAAGCTTCAGGTGAATAAGCATTAAAGCACTCAATCCAATCAAAGAATGCCTTGTCCTTTGCAAGCTCTTCTCCTGTTTTAATACGAGGCTCATTAAGTCTTGCACAAGACTCTTCAAGCTGTTTAACAATAGCTGTCTCACCAGCAGCAATAAACGACTCTTTATCAATCCAAGGCTGAATTCTCGAGCCACCCCATGAGCTTGAAATAATACCAACAGGAATGTCAGGATATTTCTTACGAAGTCTTTGTGCAAAAAGAAAACCAACAGCACTAATCGGTGCAATTGCATCAAAGCTTGTTGCTGTCTTCCATTCACAGCCTTCAGGTAAATTATCACATTTTTCAAATTGATTTATTGCGTGCTTTACATAAAGAACGCGTAGCTTTTCATCATGCTCAGTTTCACAAATCCTTTTACCTTCATCGCCAAGACTGTAAAATGGATCTCGCCTACAGTATACAGAATATTCCATATTTGATTGACCGGAGCAAACCCAAATTTCACCAATTAGGATATCCTTGATTTTTTTCTCAGCATCATATTGTGTTTTTATCACCATCTCATATGGACCGCCAGCATCCATTGCTGGAAACTCAACTACCCAGCATCCATTTTCATCTGTTGTTGTCTCTGCCAGATAATCATTCATTTCGCCACGAATAATAGTAAATGGAGAAGCATAACCCCAAACCTTAATTGGACGATTTCGCTGAAAAATCATATGATCAGAAAACACATTTGGCACCATGAAGCTTACATTCATTGTTTTACCTCTTTATTCCTGAAGAATATTTGTTTTTAGTATAGCTTTTCAGAATCAGTTCTAAATGGCTGAAGTGGGAAGCCATCTGAGCTATAAATATTTGTGAATGGAGGAAACGCACTCCAAGCATAACGAACAGTTTTAGGCTCTGCAACCTCACTTGAGCTAACGAAAATTTCACTTGCACTAACGAGCTTTGCTTTTGCCCATTTGTAAACACCATCTGCACCTGCAAGAGCAAACATGTGTTCACCTATTTCTGTTGCATCCTTAATTAACAAGCCATTGCCCACATTTTTTATTTTAAGAAGCAAGCCACCATCCTGTTCAATTGTTGATTCAACATCTGGGCAAAGATATGGCACATCCTCTCCATAGCCCAACCTTCTAGCACATGCAAAAAGACGTTTAGCAACATCAAATTTATTTGTTGGATGAATATCTGAGTGATCTCCAATATCAATTGTTACAGCAAGGGCAGCATTTTCAACCTCCTCTGCAACTCGCTTTTGCACTTCACGAATTTTTTGATAGCCATCGTTATTGGGTTCTAACTCTTTCCAAAAATCATCTGGCAAGCGATTATCTGGCCGCTGGTCCTGAAATGCTGCAAGCTGTGTAATAAAGAATGGAAGCTTTGGATTTTTAAATACACCGCGCCACGCTTCAATCAAAAGCTTTTGGAGTGTATAGTATTCTGCTGGTTGGTCAGCATCAGAGCAACCTTGATACCAAAGGACTCCAGAAATTTCTAATTCTGTTAATGGCTTTACCATAGAATTATATAGGCAGCTTGGTATTCCATATTCATAAAAAATAAAACCTGGTAAAGCTCCTGGACGAGGCTCAAGCTTTTCTTTATCGGTAGCAAATTCTCTCTTCTTATACCATTCACCACACTTTAAATCAATTTTCTTTTCTGGTGTAGCAGAAAAAACAAATGCATCACCAGAGAAGCCACCACTGCCACCATGGTCCTTTAGTCTCACAGAAATTGCATGCTTCCCAGCTTTAACAAATTCTGATGCCAAGGTATAGCAGCGAGGATATGCCCACCACTCTATTTGATGGCATGTTGTCTCTCCAATTTTTTTATCGTCAAAGAAAACCTCATCTTCATCGTTTAGTGCACCAAAGAATACAGAGAGCGGAGAGTTTTCCCAATCGGCAGGAATTTCTATTTCTTTTCTATACCAAGTGATTCCTGCTGTTTTTGGTTGCACCATTATTGAAAACTCGTGTTTCTCCCAATCTGACAAATCAACCTTCTGTTGAGCCCAATTTGCAAGAGCATTTGCAGATTGAGCTGGAGCATAATTATTGAATCGGTCAATCCATTCAAAGAAACGAGCATTTTGTACCTTAGTTTCTTCTGGTAAACGAGCCTCATCATTTGTTATCTTTCTTACTTCCTCCAACCGTTTTATTGCAGAAGAAATATTTGCTTTTCTAAAATACTCCTCTGGGATCCAAGGAGCAATTTTTGTTCCACCCCAACTTGAGCTGATAATTCCCACAGGCACAGATGGATCTCTTTTGCGAAGCTCTAAACCAAAAAGATAACCAACAGCACTCATCCAGCAGAGTCGCTCGGAATCTGAGGTTTTTGCCCAAACGCTGCTATCTGGAAGCATATCGCATTCCGTAAGTGGATTGATTGAATGCTCTACACGCAAAAAGCGTAAATCTGCGTCATTCGCTTCTTCTACTAGCTGCTTTCCCTTTTCACCAAGTGAAATATCATTTGTACGATATACAAAAAATTCCATATTAGATTGACCGGAACAAAGCCAGACATCACCAATCATTACATCGCGAATTTTTTTGGTTATACCATGACTTGACTTAATAATTATTTCGTATGGTCCACCAGCATTAAGCTCGGGAAGCACTACCTCCCATTTGCTATCTTCACCTGCTCGCCCACCTGCCCATACACCATTCATCTCTGCATAAACTGCGGTATGAGGTGTAGCAAATCCATTGATGCGAATGGGTTTATTTCTTTGCAACACCATATGATCTGCAAAAACATTTGAAACCATAAAACCTATATTCATAATTTTACCTTACCTTTTTATTTTGCTGTATATGAAAAATTAAAGAAATCTGCATATAAATGTTGACCCGTTAGATCTTGACATGCCATTCCAACAAATGGACCGGTATGTCCCTCATGGCCAATCTCGCCATAAGCTTCATCTGACATATTCCAACAATTTAAATTACCTCCAATATTTTGGAACATATTACCATCAAGGGAGAATGAGAATGTAAGAGATGTATCCTTACGTTCTGCCTTCAACCAGACATGATTATTTTCCCCTATCAGCACGCGGAAACCATCTATTGGGTTATAAAATTTTAAATTATCACGAACAAGAAGGCGAAGAGCATTTTGCCCAGACTCCTCATCCTTTGTTAAATACAAATAGAAGAAATTATATGTATCATACATTACTGTAAGTCCAGCCATCTGTTGAAGAGACTCTGGAGAAAATTCCATCTCTGTAGTTGCTTCCATGTGGAAGTGTTGGATACGACGAGCAACAAGCGATTGTTTATTCCAAGAAGTAATGGACTCATTACCAATAAGCCTTAGGCAGCCCTTTCTCTCTATAAGCGAGCCAATCTCTTTTGTAAAAGGCAAGCGTAGTGTTTTAAAATGAATAGGAAGCGTTGGCTCATCAAAATTATCAAAGCAAGGATCAGATGGCACTTTATATTCTTGCTTATCAATTTCAAATTCAACGGGTGGGACAATGCCACCAGTCTTTAAGCGAAGCCAACCATTCTCATCCCAAACCACAGGTGCGATGCAGGTTTCACGACCAAGCATTGAGCGGCGCTTTTGTGTAATTGGTCGCCCGCAGAGGAATGTTACAAACAAATCTCCGTTTGGAGAATCCACTAAAGCACCATGGCCTGTGCGTTGAAGATAGCTTTCAAGATTATACTTAGCTGTCAGCAATGGTTGAGGATCGACCTCGTATTCACCAAAAAGCGTTTTTGAGCGAGCCAGCTGTATGCCATGGTAATACATTGTACCACCTTCCGCAACTAGAAGATAATAATAACCATTGTGCTTATACATGTGAGGACCCTCGGTTCCTCCTGCATAGGTTCCTCTAAAAATATTTTTTGGTTTACCAATAAGTTTTTTTTCTTCTGGAGAATATTCCTGAATAACAATACCAGAAAAAAAGTTTGTGCCCTCGCGATGATCCCATTTCATATTAAGAAGATATTTTTTACCATCATCATCATGAAATAGAGATGGGTCAAAGCCACTTGAATTTAGATATATAGGCTCACTCCATTCACCACGAATATCTGTAGTCGTTACAAGGTAATTATGGGTATCCTTAAAGTTACCGTGAAAATTAGTAACATTTGTGTAAATAAGATAAAATACGCCATCGTTATAGGTAAGACATGGTGCCCAAACACCACCAGAGTTTGGTACTCCACGCATATCTAGCTGCGAGACCCTATTAAGAGGAGAAGGCAAATGCTCCCAATTAACTAAATCCTTTGAATGGTAAAGCTCAACACCACCAAACCACTGAAAGGTAGATGTCGCCAGATAATAATCATCACCTACTCTACAAATTGATGGATCTGGATGAAAGCCTGTCAGAATTGGATTACGAACCTTTAACATAAAATTATCCCTTTATTTATAACTATCAATCAATGATTTAATTTTCACCTGCTGAGAGAATTGCTCAAGCGATAGCTTCTCCCATGGTTCTGCAATAATTGTGCGAATTTGACCAGCATACATTGTAAAGAAATTATCGGAGAATTGTGCATCTGAATCAGACATTTCCAATCTTACCATAATTGCTGGTTTATCTGTAGAAATTGTAAGCTTAAATTTATTTTCCTCTAATTCCTCAATTGCTAAATCAAAGTTTGGTTGTTCTAGCTCTAAATATTTTGGCACTGTCATTGTGCAGTGGTTTGTTGAAATAATTTCCCCTGCTGACTCCAATTGAGCAAACATGATTAAATTGCGAGCACCATACTTATTCTCATAATCCTTTGTATCAAGTTCAAATGCCATAAAATTATTTTGTGGCAATGCATTATATTGTTCTGAACCAGAAGCAACGAGCTCACCAGCTAGTGTAGTTAATTGCCAATTGAGCCTTACTTGTTTTTCTTCAAAGGATGTATTAGAGATATGCACACCAATCTTGTGTTCTTTCTTCTCCTCGCAAAGAGAGACAATCACAGGGGCGAAGAATCGGCGTGCTAAATAATGCAATGCCTTCCATCTTCCAAAGGAGTCAATAGAGGACCAGCTTGCACACGGCCAAATATCATTTATTTGCCAATACATTACACCCATCATTTGTGGCTGCATACGTCGAGCATGTTCGCATGCATATTGGATACACATAGCTTGAGAAATTTGTGTCATCCAAAGAGTCTCTTCCAAGCCATTAGGCATTTTGAACCAATCGAGTAAATATGCAAATATTTTTCTATTACCGGCGGCACTGCGTTGATGATAGTCCATAATATAGCTAGTCAGATTTCTATCATCTGGCTCAGTAAAGTTTTTAATTGTTTTAAGCTCTGGGAAGGACTGGAATCCAAATTCACTCATAAAGCGATGTGTCCATGTGCGCTGGGCTTCAAAGGGCTGTCCACCAAACCATACTGTCCAGCAATGAGCATCACCACTTGAAGGATTATTTGGGTCCATTCTATCACCGCAAGGAGTATGAGGGCTACCTGGCCAATATGGGACCTCAGGCATTAGCTCTGAGCATACCTTTGGAAGCAATTCATCGAATAGAGGCTTATAGTCATCCCATGACATACTTTTATCGTTCCACTCATAATCGACAAGTCCTTGCTCCAGCTCATTATTTCCGCATAGCAAAGCTATAGATGGATGATTCCGTAGGCGAGGTAATACATCCCTTACCTCTGCCTCAACATTACTCATAAAATCATTTTCAAAGGTTGGATATGTTGAGCAAGCAAACATAAAATCTTGCCAAATTAGAATACCTTGTTCATCGCATTCATTATAAAAATCCTCCTGCTCATATAATCCGCCACCCCAGACACGCAGAAAATTCATATTAGCATCAGCTGCAGCTTTTATTAACGAATGATATTTTTCGCGAGTGATACGTGGAATAATCACATCTGCAGGAATCCAGTTAGCTCCCATAGCAAAGAAATCTTTTCCATTTATTCTAAATTGGAAAGATTCGCCCCACTGATCTTTTTCGCGAATAAGCTCAATCGTGCGTAAACCAATGCGGCGTTCCCATGTATCAACGATTGTTCCATCGGCTGAGCTTAATTTAATTGAAACAGTGTACAAGCTATGCTCACCCAAACCATTCGGCCACCATTTTTTTGCATTAGGAATTGTTAAAATTATTTCTGTAGCTTTAGGATTACTTGCTTCAGCAGTAATTTCTGTTGCTTTATCATCCTTCCATAATTTTGCAGAAGCAGATAGCATCAAATTTTCTTCAAAGCATTTTGAAGAAATATTTAGCTTAAGTGTTACTGAGCCATCATCATTATGCTGCTGACGAATTTCTGCCTCTTCTATTTTTCCAACAGAATATCCTTGTATATAAATATCACGAAAGATTCCACATGTAGGAGCCATTGGACCCCAATCCCAACCAAAGCTACAAGGCATTTTTCTAATCCAGCTTTTTCCGGCATAATCCTCATAATATGAATTCCAGCAAGGAAGGCGTTTAATATTTTGCTTTTCCTTCATTATAGGAACTATGGATTTAAAAATAAAGCGAATTGTATTTGTTCCAGCAATTAGAAATTCTTTTACATCAAATTTCCAAACGCGGAACATATTATTTGTGTTTGCGAGAAATTTTTCATTTATATATATTTCTGCTAATGTATCAATACCCTCACAGCAAAGCTCAATTTTCTTTTCAGAAAGAAAATCCTCATCAATGGTGAAAGAGCGAGAATATTGCCAATCTTTATAAATTGGCCATTGTGCCTTCTCTTCATTATCTCGCCAATCAATATTAGGGATTACACCATTTTTTTCTAGGTCCCACATCATAGCTCCTGGGACAGTGGCTGGATAAGCTTTAGTTGCATCATTATAATCTTGAAGAATCCAATCACCATTCAAAGAAAACGTTTTCATATAAACCTCATATAATATAAATTTCGTAACTAATAATATTTTAACTAATTATATTTTGTAAGGGCAAGTAAAAAACAAAAAGCGGATGCTTTTAGTTAGCTGTTTTTATAAAATTATTCACTCGATAAAATAAGCCTTGCGATAATTTTGGTGGGTGAAGCAGTATTTTTTGAGTTATTATCAGCTAGCAAATTTATTTTTTAGAGACAAATTAAGTTAAACTTTAATTTAGTAGCTAATGAATTTAATTTTTAGAGATGTATGACGCAGACTATATTTGCCTCGCCTATATTGATAGCATCACAATAATAGAAAAGCGTTGGCTTGTGTAAGCCAACGCTTTTTAATAACTTAAGAGTTAAAATTATAGATTAGAACTCAGCATCTTCTGCTGTTGCTTCTGTCTTAGCTTCAACAACTTCAACGATATCAGCAACATTTGTAGCTCCGTTCATGAAAGCAACATCTGTTAGGTCCTTAGCCTTAACAACAACCATAGCACCGCCCTTTGTTACGAATACCATGCGCTTGTCACCGAAAGGCTTAATTGTGCCATCTAGCTTTTCTTTCCACTCTGTTGAAACAGAAGTATCCTCAACCTTAAGATCTGTCTCTGTTAGACCCTTTAGGTTACGTGTATAGATGAAAGGAAGCTCATCTGGAGCTGTCTCAATACCTGATAGCATATTCCAAACAACACCATTATTCTTGATATCATCAATATCCTTAGCTGCACCAACACCGCCACCAGCGAATGTACCAACACTTAGCTCTAGAATGCTCTTATCTAGAAGTGCATTAAAGTAAGCATTTGAATCCTGATACTTACCCTTTGTAGGCCATACTGAGCTCTTGCTCTGTGCTTCGCGATCAATATTTGCTTGAGTAATACCCTGAACGATGTTACGTCCATTGTTACCTAGGCGTGTTGCCTGAGCAGAACCTAGAGCATCCTGGATAGCAGGGAATAGCAAGCCAGCCAAAATACCGATAATAGCAATAACAACTAGCAACTCAATAAGTGTGAATGCTGATAGTTTAACTTTTTGATTTGTCTTTTTCATAATAATTTTACCTTTTTTTTTAATTTTACTTTGAAAGCCTTACTCAGTGTAGCACCTACCCGAGTTAACACTTAAAAGTATCGCAAACAAACGGAAAATAGTCAAGCGAGAAATGTATAAAATTGTTTTTTTTTTCATTTTTTGTTTTCTGTAAAATTAAATGCACGATTTAAGAGTTGAAAAAAATAGAGGGTTTTATTCTATTTATGCAGCATTGATAGTAACTCAAAACAATGTACCTGGCTTTAAAATGTCTGAATCAACAATACGTAACTATCTAAAAAAAGTAATTGATTCTATCCCTCCAATTAACACAATTACATTCGACAATGGTTCTGCAATGTCTAATGTAGGCAAATTGGAAAAAATTGTAAACAAAGGAAGAGAAGGAATAAAATGTGAAAATGGGGAAATTAAACATGAAACCCGAGTCTTTTATGCCGATTCGCATTGCAGCAATCAAAGAGCCAGAAATGAAAGAAATCATGCTATAATTAGAAGATTTATTGGACATGGAAAATTGTCTTCCATATCGCAGAAACAACTTATGAAAATCAATGACTTTGTGAACGATTATCCTAGGCGAAAATTCGGAGGAAAATCTGCTAGACTAATGTTTAAAGAAGTGTATGGAGTTTACATCCCCCCGCATTTACAGAAGATTGTTAACAGAGGAATAAAAAATCGTGCATTTAATCTTGCAATTTACGTGTCGGATTTTCACTTTTAACTGAAGAATTTAGGTTTATGGAAAATTACGCATATAAAAATCAGAGTATTTTGATATATCATTATTAAATTCTTTAACCCCATACTTTTCCATCAGAGTTTTTTTGTCAGAATATAAGTCCGTTCCCAACCCTAATCTCCCATTTTTTATATCAAATCCCAATGATGACAGTATTGTTGGGAATACATCAAGAGAAGAAATTTGTCTTTCGTCTAACCTTTTATATTCTTTTGCAGAATTTATAACTGTAAAATACAATTTCCTTTTTTGATTTGAAATCATCTCATTAGATAGTGCGTTATCCATTCGAAGATGGTCACCCGTAATTACTATTGTTGTATTTTCATAAAAATCCTGTTTTTTACACCAATCAATAAATTCAAATATTTGTATATCTGCACATCTAACAACATTTGCCGTTTTCGATTCAAATTTATTTAAACATCGATTGCAAATATATCCATCTCTATGATGTGTATCTACGGTCAACAATGTTAGATTAAATGGTTTGTTATGATTTGCTAAGTCTAATAGTTTCTTTTTAGCTATTTTGTATAAATACTCATCTTCAAACCCCCACCAGACCTTATATCCGTCTGGAATATCATTATTTTCTAAAGCAACACCATAATCGTAGATTTCATAATCACCATGTTGCTCAAAAAAGGATTTTCGTCCACCAAATTCTGCATCAGAACCACATAAAAAAACTTGGTTATAACCATATCCTTTTAACACATCTCCTAAGGTTGTCACCCCTGAAGCAAAATGCTTTCTTTCACTCATAAGATTTCCCTGAATTGGAAAAGAAAAAGGGATGCCTGAATGAAAAGCTAATAATGCCGCCATTGTCCAACTAGTATGTGCTGTTGGACAAAAACCTCCAATATTCTCTTTATCTGAGAAAGAATCATTTTCTAAAGCAAGCTTTGTCAAATTTGGAATATAATTGTATTCCAAACATCCACCAACATTTGTCGAAGCATAGGAAGTTTCCATACTCTCCATAACAATATGTATCAGATTTCGATGTGTAGAGACATTTGATAATATACCTTTTGATTTTGGCGAAACATACTCATTTTCATAAATTAAAGTTTTCGTTTTTCTAAGTTCCACAAACTCATCGACACCCATACTATAATATGCTTTATAAAAAATCATTCCTAATGCTAAAAAAACCACAATATACATTGAAATCAATGTGAAAACAAAAAATTGTCTTTGTGGTATCTTTGAAGAAATGCGAGCTAATATTTTTTTTGAAAACTTATTTGGCGTAATAAAAAAATACAATATAGCAAACAAAAAAATACATATACCAATTTTCGGGAAACAAGACACAATACCATCCCGCAGAGAAGAACCTCCTGTCCCCTTCATTGGTGACATTATGGTAAATATAAACTCAGCAAACCCAACCTTATACGAAGAGACATACCACTTCAGTCCCCAATAACAAGATGCTGTAAAAGAATATAAAATAAAAAGTATTATATACAAGAATCTAAACATAAATCCAAACTACCCGACATAATAAAACAATATAAAAAACAATATAAAGTATTTCAAACTAATTTTAAAAAGTAAAGTATAAATACTGTTTCCCTATTATTTTCGTAAAATTAAATACACAATTTATAGAAAAAAAGGGAGCTAGACTAAAAGTCCAACTCCCATTTTTTAATCTATTGAGTCTTTATCGACTTATTTGTCGTCAAGAGCTGCGCAGCCTGGAAGCTCTTTACCCTCTAGGAACTCTAGAGAAGCACCGCCACCTGTAGAGATATGGCTCATCTTTGCTGCCTGACCAGACTTCTTAACAGCGCTAACTGAATCACCACCACCGATGATTGAGATACCGCCATTTTCCTTAACAGCAGCAACTGCCTCGCAAACACCAAATGTACCTGCTGAGAATGCCTTCATTTCAAAGCAGCCCATAGGACCATTCCATACAACTGTCTTTGCTGACTTAACTGCCTCGCTATATAGCTTTGTTGTTTCTGGACCAATATCTAGACCCATCCAACCCTCTGGAATGTTCTGTCCAACTACCTGAGTATTTGCCTCTGCATCGAACTTATCTGCAGCAACATTATCAATAGGAAGTAGGAACTTAACACCACGATCTTCAGCAAGCTTTAGCATTTCCTTTGCATAATCTAGCTGATCTAGCTCGCAAAGAGAATTACCAACCTCATAGCCCTGTGCCTTTAGGAATGTATAAGCCATACCACCACCGATGATTAGAGTATCAACCTTCTGAAGAAGATTGCGTACTACTGCTAGCTTATCAGAAACCTTTGCACCACCAAGAATAGCTGCAAATGGGCGAACAGGATTCTCAACTGCTGAGCCCAAGTACTCTAGCTCCTTCTCCATTAGGAAGCCAGCAACGCACTGACCGCCCTTAGCCTTGATGTACTTGCAGATAGATGCTGTAGAAGCATGGTCACGGTGTGCTGTACCGAAAGCATCATTTACATAAATCTCACCATAAGAAGCTAGCTTCTCAGCCATTGCCTGCTTAGCAGCCTTTAGCTCTGCCTTCTTAGCAGCTAGCTCTTCATCTGTCATATCGTCTGTCTTCTTAACCTTACCCTGCTCTGCCTTGTAGAAGCGAGTATTCTCTAGCATTAGAACCTCACCTGGCTGTAGAGCCTCTGCCTGAGCTGTTGCCTCTTGGCAATCCTCAGCAAACTTAACCTGCTGAGCTAGGCATGCAGATAGGCGCTCTGCTACTGGGCGAAGAGAGAAATCTGCCTCATAACCCTTGCCTTTTGGACGGCCAAGGTGAGACATTAGAACTAGGCTTGCACCCTGCTCTAGGATATACTTAATTGAAGGAAGTGCTGCCTGGATACGAGTATCGTCAGAAATAACGCCTTCTTTAATAGGTACGTTAAAATCGACGCGCATTACAACCTTACGGCCCTTTAAATCAATATCGCGGATTGTTTTCTTATTCATTTTAATCTCTCTTCTGAAATTTTATTTTATTTTTTGGTTTTTAAAAGAAAAAAGCCTGGGTGTGGCTGAGTGCCACACCACAAGCCTTATAGAATGGGATCAACAAGCTTACTTGCTGATAACGCGAGCCATCTCTAGAACCTTGTTAGAATAGCCCCACTCGTTATCGTACCATGAGCATACCTTAACGAATGTACCATCTAGAGCGATACCTGCCTTCTCATCGAAGATAGATGTACGTGCATCGCCACGGAAGTCAGTAGAAACTACAGCCTCGTTTGTATAGCCTAGAACGCCCTTTAGCTCACCCTCAGAAGCAGCCTTCATTGCAGCGCAAATCTCTGCATATGTAGCTTCCTTGTTTAGCTCAACTGTTAGGTCAACGAAAGAAACGTCAGATGTTGGAACGCGAACAGACATACCTGTTAGCTTACCATTTAGCTCAGGAAGAACCTTACCTACAGCCTTAGCAGCACCTGTTGAAGATGGAATCATATTCTCTAGGATACCACGGCCACCGCGCCAATCCTTCTTAGAAGGACCGTCAACTGTCTTCTGTGTAGCTGTTGCAGCGTGGATTGTTGTCATTAGACCGCGCTTGATGCCGAATGCATCATTTAGAACCTTAGAGATAGGAGCTAGGCAGTTTGTTGTGCAAGATGCGTTAGAAATGATGTCCTGACCAGCATATGTTGTGTGGTTAACACCATAAACGAACATAGGTGTTGCATCCTTAGAAGGAGCAGACATGATAACCTTCTTAGCACCAGCTGTGATGTGTGCACGTGCTGTCTCGTCTGTTAGGAAGAAGCCTGTTGACTCAACAACAACCTCTGCACCAACCTCATCCCACTTTAGGTTAGCAGGATCCTTCTCAGCTGTGATGCGGATCTTCTTACCATTAACAACTAGAGCACCATCCTCTACAGCAACATCGCCCTTGAAGATACCATGAACAGAGTCATAGCGAAGCATATATGCTAGGTAATCTGGATCTAGTAGGTCATTGATACCTACGATCTCGATATCATCAGCAAAGTTCTCGATTGCAGCGCGGAATACCATACGACCAATGCGGCCGAATCCGTTAATACCAACTTTAATAGACATTTTATTTTCTCCAAACGTAATTACTTTTGTTTATTGATCAATTTATTGTTTTATTTTGAGTCTATTTGGGTGGCATCCATCCGGAAGTCCCTTAGCGCGGGATACTACCCAGACGCCTCAAAAAAACAATGCACTATATTTTATTATTTTGACTGATAATAGTCAAGTGGAAAAGGCGGAAATAGATATTTTTATACTGATTTATTTTTGGAACCCAATTTTACTCGTTTTTCACAAATCTGTTGTTTAATACTATACACCTATTTCTAAAATTAAATTATATTCTTTACCCTCTGTAACTTTAAAAAATATATGCCTTCTTTAAACCACCTTCCAGCAAAAAATAATACACTATTTTCCGTTACAATGCCTCTTTAATCATTGCAACTAACTCAGGTGCCTTTGTCAGCCCTATCCTAATATCTACATCCCTACCATCCTTGAATAACATCAAGGTCGGTATGCTCTGTATCCCTAGCCGGTTGGCTAACTCCAACTCTTGATCTATATTTACCTTCGCAAATCGGACCTTGTCCCCAACCTGCTCAGCTACACTATCAAAAATCGGTGCCATTAACTTACAAGGCATACACCAAGGAGCCCAAAAATCTACCAATGTAATTCCCTCGCTAATCGTTGCTTCGAAATTAGCTGACGTTAATTCAATAATCTGTGCTTCCATTTTCTGCCTCCTTTTCTTGTCATATATTACTTACAGTAATTTTAATTACTTTTTACAATTTTTGGCTTGATTACCTCAACTGAATACTTACCCAATTGCTCCTTTAGTAACTCAAACATTGCCTCATCCTTGTAAATACCAACAATTGCACCCCCGGAGCCTGTAAACTTTGCACTTGCTCCACATTCTCGTGCTACCTTTACCATGCGAAGATTTCCTTCACTTAATTTATAAAGCTTTGCACGTAAATCAAAATTGCTATTCATTAACTCAGAAAGCTTATCGTAGTCCTTAGAAAGAAGACAGTCACGCCCCTCATCTGTAATGTCTGCCCAATACTTCATCGCATCAACAATCTCCTTCTCACCCGCCTCAAAGCGAGCACGAATGTTGTTGTGGAATATATCTGACATCTCTGATAAATCAGTACGATATGCAATGTACAAATTTGGCAAAATGGATGGATTTAACTCAACATAATTTCCATGCCCCTGCTTTTCCATTAGCTTTTTATCAAAATCCATGTAAACAAGTCCCTCATAAACCTGTATTACGCGATCTTGAAGTCCAGCTGTAATTCCAAGCTCCTTTTGCTCTGTTGCTCGAATAATATTTGCTAGCTCTGGCTTCGGTATCGTCACTCCATAAAATGCCATCAATGCCCGGAAGCAGGCTGTAATAATTGCACTTGAACCCGACAAACCTACTAGATTTGGAATGTTTGACTCGTAACGTATCGTAAAATTACGTTTATCTATCTCTATTCCATTTTCAAGGGTGTATTGACGAAAGGTTTTTATTGCTGCCTTTAATAGACGAATCCCCCCATAATATCCAAAAAGGCGAACATCCTCCATCAATGCATCTATGCTTTGAAAGGTTGAACCATCACGCTCTGTTGGAATAATCTCTAATTCTGGAGACTCGTAAAGTATTACTGTTGCAGCAAAATTGCTAAAGGTAAAGGATATTGTTTTTCCAAAATATCCATCAGAAGGATTACCTATCAATGCAGCACGTGCATATGCTTTTGTCTTAATAATCATTTTCGTGCCTCCAAACCATCAATTTACGAAATTAAACCTGCTACTCCAGAGCCAACCATTGGTGCATCATCAACTGAAATTACATCAAAGTAAATTCCGTGACCGCCAAGAATTTCTCGTAGATATTGTTCTACACGAGACTTAAAGAATGCAGAGCGTGTCTTATAGTATGTTGAACCATCAACTGTAATACATACTGGATGCAAAATATCGGTTCCAGCATTTGAACGGATTACAGCTGCTGCAATATTTACTGCTGTTAGCTTAGCAGCACGAATAAATAACTGCTCACCAATTGTCACTGCAACACGACGATCCTCATCGGTTGGATTCATTGCCTCAAATATACCATCCTTGATAAATGGATTTGCAACAAAATTATCAAAATGCATTGTCTCTAGTGTATTCATAGCAAGAAGCTTTGCTGCAAATGCATCAGAGAATAAGCCATCCTTTGCTGCAGCCTTGAGCATCGCAAGACCTACTCCTCCCATATAAGCACCAGAAATCATCTTTTCAAACAACCCAACTCCTGGATCACTTGTTGTTGCATCAAATGCCTTATCGAAATCTGACATTTCAGCACCATTAAAATTACCTGACTCAACATTGATAACCATAGAAGCATCTGGGTTGATTCCTGAAATCTTGGTGATGTTCTTATTTGCTTCCACATAAGCTATATTTGTGCCGGTTCCAAGAATAAAACCAACATATGCAGAGTACTGACGAGCTAAACCAACACTCTTACCAGCAAGTAGTGTTGCTACTGTATCATTTAATACCTTTACCTTTAGCTTAATGCCGGTGCGTTTTTCTACTGCTTTAGAAATACCTGTACCAACCATTTTACCAACTACCTCAGGTGCCTTTACCTGCTTTGTCCAGTGAAGTAGCTTACCATCCAAATCTGGTGTGATTTCTGTTGGGTAGGAGAAGCAGAAGCCAATGCTATCTGAACGCTTTGAAACATTTGCAAGATAATCTGCAAAGCAATCAAAGAAAACGTCCTCTGCTAGCTCCATATCTCCAGTACCTGGCATTGCATATTTTTGGAAATCCTCTATGCGTACCTTACCTGCCTGATCAAACCAAAGCACAGCCACGCGCAAATTTGTACCACCGGCATCAAGAACAATAATTGGGGTTTCTGTTGGTACAGATTTATCTGCATCAACATATGCTGGTATCATTTTTAATGAACCGCCTTTTCCTTCTAAGCCCTGAACCATTTGCTTATCAAATTCAGCCAATAAAGCATTTACATCGATATCTGCTGTGAAATTATGATCTTTTAAAAATGCTGCAATATCTTTCATAAAATTATACTCCTATAACATAAATACGTATCACTTGTTTGTAATTATACCCTAAATTTAAGTTGAATAGCAATAACGAAATTTTGCCCAAAAAAGTACAAAAATATTATTCCAAGTTTTTACTTACTAAATTGCACTTTTCTAAGCTTCCACTAATAGAATAGCTATCAAAATGTCAGTTTTTTTATTAAATCATAAATATCTCTGCATTAGCATAACTAAATGTGCGATAAAATGTTTTTAATAAGTGCTGTGACTAAAAATTTTCACCTGATTTGCTTAAATTCAAAACCTAAAGCTATATTTTTTCAAAGTATGGCAAACGAGCTAATGGTGTAGAAATTAAAATTGTGCAAGGTCCTTCATATATTACACCATCATCTGCTCTCCATAGACCTGGTGGCAATATCACTTGCTTTTCCTCTGCCCCTTTTTCTACCTGAGGAGCAACAATCAAGAAATCGCCCATCATAAATTGAGCTTTTGCCTTCTCCCATCCACAATGCGGATAATTATATTCCATATTGCGTAGCATTGGCTCGCCTGTAATAGCACACTCCTTTGCTAAATCAAGTATGCGATCGACAAACTTCATTCGTGTCCATGCAGCAGCACGCACTGCATCAAGATGCTCCTTATCGAGTACTCGCCATGGAGCGGCTGAGAATTGCATCATTGGGCTTAAAGCATGAGCTTGAGCAGAACGCACAAATAGCTCTGAATCAAATGTAGCACCTGAGGTTGGTGTGAATGCCTTCCAATTGCCTCCGCCAATCATATCTGGACAAACAAATGGATGACCAAGCATACCACAATTTATCATATCAGGTATTAATTGCTGCAAATCCTGCCAAGAATGTCCTTTATCACAAAGTCGTTGTACTAATGGCTGTCCTCCCATCTTGAAGCAAGCCCTATATTCATTTAAAGGAAACTCTAAACCAAGCTTGCCATAAGCCTCACACATTTCTGATGGTGTACAATTCCCCTCTGTTATCCAATCTAATTTGTATGACTCTGTATCACCGGCATCAAATTTCCAACCATCAACTCCATACTTCTCGCTCAAATTAGAAAGCTGACGCATAAACCAGCCAGCACCTAGCTTACTTGAAAAATCTATCGAAGCAGATTTTCCATTCCACCATTTTGCTGCAACTGGTTCTCCATCTGAGTCATAAATCAATCCACCTTTTTCACATTCAACACCTGAATCCATTATGCCAAAAGCCAGCTCACGATATCCAGGAGAATCCATTGAAACAAAAGGACAAACCCAAAGCATTATTTTAAATCCCATTGAATGAAGTTCATCGCAAAGCTGCTTTGGATTAGAAAATTTTCGTGGGTCAAATTCCCACACTCCATATCCATATTGCCAAGTATCATCTATCATAATGACACCACCTGTGGGAAAACCATTTTGCTTTATAGCTTTAGCATAAGCCAGAATATCTTTTTGATTTTGGTTATAAGTAAGTTCTATCCATGTATTCCACTGAGGCTTTGCGATAAGCGATAAATCTGGTGTTTTTCCGCTTGGAGGAAAGTATTTTTTTGATGCAGCAAGAAAAGCTTCGCGGAGGGTTGAGCCAGCTTGTACTACATCAATAGGAGCTTGTGCTTCAATGATAAGCTCACCTTCTTTTATAGTACATACAAAAGCTTTGTCGCACCAAATATAACGACCTTGATTCGAAACAAGTAATGGTGCTGCTTGGTTGGAATAATTTTCTACATTTAAATCGCGCGAAAAGCCTTCATTTTCTTTTGAAAGAGGCACATCAATTCCAATTGTTGTTGCAATTCCCCACCAACACTCATTATTTTGTATTTTTATATTCATATTTATGTTCGTATGTAATATAAGCTAAAATTTCTAATCCCTTAAACAATAACAAATTCTACTACAATAATTTTACATTTTCTAGCAAAAACAAACATAAACGAGTTGAAGGGGTAACTAAAAAAATTTAGGTAATTAAAAGGATTGCCTACGGATTTCGTGACTTTGAATATTTTAGACTGGAAGTGCTAGCTGCAACAGATTTTTTAGCTCGTTTACCTTAAAGACAAATGTACTCCCCCACACTTTTGCTAGAACAGCCTAATATAATTATACCTTTAAGGGTAGGTCAGCCACCAAGCGAAAACTTGGGCGACTGGAGCGATGCACTCGCTTTGCAAACACACAAATACGGAGGACTGATTGCCAATAGCAAGCTCTCTCACACGAAAGAGCATTATAGGACTTATAGGACTTATCTGCTGGCTCTAAGTGTGCAACACACTTGCATTCCTCATGTCTTGCTTGTCTTAAATTTTTAATTGTTCCAAAATCCTCGAAACCATTCCTCTAATGTCAGATGTTCATTTGAATCGGCTCTTTGTAGTCCATTACCAAATGATTTAGTTACATTAATAATCAATGTTCTATCAAGTATAGTATTTGAAATATTATAATTTGTCCTAGGGAATATAGGCTTTTTTTCTACTTAATTTATTATGTGTTTTTTTAAAATTTCGTATTTATATTAAAGTCCTGCGGGAGCCGCGACGCGGAGCCCAAAAGAGTCGTCCCTATCCTTAGTTCCGTAGTTATTACGGTAAGTCGACCTGCAGTCGTCGGAGTAATAGTCCCAACCACCACCACGTATGACGCGAGAAGTACCCGAAGTTGCACCAACTGGATCTGTGCCAGAATACCCGCTACTTAAATCCCACCTATCCAAACACCACTCCAATACATTACCGTGCATATCGTATAAGCCCCAAGCATTTGGTGTTTTAGTTCCTACTGTATGTGTTTTACGCCCTGAATTATCGTAATACCAGCCCATCTGATCAATAGTGCCTACCGTACCATCTGCAAGAAGACCATAAGCGCCAGAGCTACCTGCTCGGCATGCATATTCCCACTGAGCTTCTGTTGGAAGGTCAAAATCTATACCTGTCTTTGCTCGAAGCTTACCCATAAAGCTAGTTGCATCTACAGCATTTGATGCTGGCCACTGTGAGCCATTGCTGAAACCTCGAATATCATCATATGAAACCTTTTCTACTGGCAAAGTGTCGCCAACCCAATTTGATGAATGATTGGTTCCCATTACAAGCTCCCACTGCTTTTGAGTCACCTCAAATACACCAATATAATAGTCCTTTGTTAGTGTAATATCTCTATCTGTGCGAGGCATCTTTCCTGCAGTTATCCTACGTAAAACCAGCTTGGTTGTCTTGTATTCATTTGACCAGCTAGAACTTGGCATCTTATTCCAATAGGTAATAGGATACTTTGTAGCACTTGTACCACCAGATAAATCAACAATCGCATATATTGCCTCAAATCTAATTTCAACAGTAAATACTGTTTTTGATTTATCTATACGTACACCATCCTTAGCCATGTTCCACACAACATAGTGTGTTCCTGTACTAAATTTTACATCTCCAGAAAGAGAGTCCGTAGATGATTCATATTTTTTTCCTGTCGATTTATCTTCAGCAATAACAACAAACCATAGTTTGCTAGAGTCAATAATTGACGGTGCAGAACCCTTAACCTCAAAGGAAATATCTACTCTACCCCAAGGACTAAACTTTTGTACAACCTTTACATTAGAAACCGTATAATCTGCTAATACATTGCAATATGCAAGTGCTAAAATAATTAGTGATAAAAATATTTTTTTCATAATATTATTCCTTAGTTACATTGTTATTTTTATATTAATTACTTATAAAGGCATTTATTCATTTATTAAAAAAACTACTTTTTAAACGAGGTTGAAATATAAACCAAAATATGATAAACGCTAAGCCTAATAATATAATAAAACCTAATAATATAATTATAATTGTTTGACATAGGTTGATTATTTGTGGCTTTATTACATTGTTAGCAAATAAACAGAAATGTATTCCTAGAAGTAAAATCCAAATCAACAAGGAAAATTGGCCAATAAATATGCCAACCTTTGATACAGAATAGCTACCTGCTGATGTACTCCAAAAGGCATTATTCATTTCAATATTGCAATTCTTAATTTTATCATATTGTCCACTTAATAAATATTCATTAGGAGTATTTAATTTCTCACAAAAAACCACTATCAATTTTTCATATTGTTCATACCATGCCTTTGACCCCTTACTAATCATAATCCACAATGAAGACACTACTATGCCTATGAATGTCAATCCAATTGCTATTAAATGAAAATATTGTGATGACAATTTTTGAGCACCTGAAAATAAATACTCTTTTACTAGTCCTCCATACCCAGCATAAGTAACTAACATAAATGCTGTCATAAACACTATACGATGCCAGTAATGCTCTATTTCTAAATCGCGACACTCACAAAGTCTTTTATATACAGTTATGTCATCAAATTTTTCCTTTGTGATGTCTTCAACTTGTATATGTGGTTTTTTATTATGTATGAAAAGCATATTAAATCCCTACTGACGCAACAAATAAATCATAGGTCCAATTGTCCCCACAAAAGGAATAATAAAACCAATTAGTAATGCCCACCATGGAATAGAATCTAATTTTCCAGAATATGCAAGCACGGTAAAAGCAAAAATCAGAGCCACGGCCACTATTGTTAAATATGGTAGAACTTCATTTATATTTAATTCCATTTTACTTTCTTTAACACTTAAACTTTCAGCAATTTTTGTGCTATTAGTTGATATAACTTCTAAGCTCTTACTTATTTCTGTAACATCGTTCTTAATATTGTTCATAAAATCTCCTTCTGTCAATAGGAAATAAACGTAATCTATACTTACACTTTACCCCTAAAAAAACATCAATTTGATGGTTTCTCTTTATTTTTATTTAATGGCAAATCACGTTCTGGATTAAATTTATATTCATTTGAAAAAACCAACGCAAAGCATCAATAATAGTTGTTTTACCTGAATTATTGGCACCAAGAATTAAATTATTTTCGTAAGTTTCAAAATCAACATTATCAATATTTCTAAAATTCTTGATATGTATTTTTTTTATTATAAGATTCATTTTAAATTCTTTTCTCTATTTTTTAATTTCGTGCTAGCTTTTTCATCCGTGCTGATGCACGGAAAAAGCATTGCACGGAATTTTATTTACTACCGTAATTGTATTAAAGTCCTGCGGGAGCTGCGACGCGGAACCCAGGATTGCAGCCCAGACCGTGAGGGATGTAGTAGTACCGCTCCGCAGCCGTGCAATAGCTAGCATTAGCAAAGCTGTACCAACTACCACCGCGAAGGATGCGACTGTTACCCGTAGTTGCACCAACTGGATCTGTGCCAGAATAAGTGCTATAATGCCACCAATCCAAGCACCATTCCCAGACATTGCCGTGCATATCGTATAAGCCCCATGCATTTGGTGTTTTAGTACCTACTATATGTGTTTCGTCATTAGAATCACCTGAATACCAGCCCATAGCATCAAGTGTTCCCATTTCGCCATTTGCAAGCAAACCCCAATCACCTGAGCTACCAGCACGGCATGCATATTCCCACTGTGCTTCTGTTGGAAGGTCAAAATCTATACCTGTCTTTGCTCGAAGCTTACCCATAAAGCTTGTCGCATCTACTGAATTTGATGCTGGCCACTTTGATCCATTGCTTGTACCACGAATATCATTATATGAAACTGTCTCTACTGGCAATGTATCCCCATCAAAATATGATGGATTGCTTCCCATTACAAGCTCCCACTGCTTTTGTGTTATTTCAAACACACCAACATAGTAGTTCTTTGTTAGGGTAATATTTCTGCCAGGCATTTTGCCAGCAGTAATCTTGCGTAGAACAAGCTTTGTTGTCTTATATTCGTCTGTCCAACCACCATCTGGCACATCCGAAAGATTTGTCACTGTATAGTTTGCTGCACTTGTGCCACCAGATAAATCTACTACAATGTAAGTACCTGTAGCGTCTATCGTTTGCTGTTCCCAAACTGCATACAATGTCATTGGCGCTGTCACACTGATGCTTTGACAAGCTGTATAAACAACAGTTCCATCTGCACTTGTTGCCCACCCTGCAAAGGTGTAGCCTTCGCGAGTAAAGGCATTTGCAGACAATGCTTGCTTCACACCATGAGTAAAAGTTTGAGAATACATTGTGCCTTCTCCGCCATTGGCACTAAAGCTTACTGCGTATGTATTTGCTTCCCAAACTGCATACAATGTCATTGGCGCTGTCACACTGATGCTTTGACCTGCTGTATACGCAACAGCTCCATCTGCACTTGTTGCCCAGCCTGCAAAGGTGTAGCCTTCGCGAGTAAAGGCATTAGCAGACAATGCTTGCTCTACACCATGCGTAAAGGTCTGAGAAGCCATTGTGCCTTCTCCGCCATTTGCACTAAAGCTTACTGCGTATGTATTTACTTCCCAAACAGCATACAATGTCATTGGTGTAGAAACGCAGATACTTTGATGTGCTATATAAGCAACTTCTCCATCTGCACTTGTTGCCCAACCTGCAAAGGTATAGCCTTCGCGAGTAAAGGCATTTGCAGACAATGCCTGCTCTACACCATATATGTAGATTTGAGAAGCCATTGTACCTTCTCCACCATTTGCATTGAATGTAATAGTGTATTCTTCTCCAGATTTTGATAAGTGAAATACAACTTGGATAAAAAAGCTATTATTAGAAGAATCCTTAGGAACTACTAATACATTTACATTTCCATTAGAAGGGACACTATATGTTACATTTACATTTTCACAAGTAAAGTTAGATGCTTCCAGTGTTCTATTCCCTTTGATTGTAAATAATTTTGCTAAATTCTCAGCTTTTGCATTAGTACCAACATTTATATTGTCGAGTGAGATGCTCATATTAAAACTATCTCCTGCTACTGTAGGAGCAAATGCTGTAATATGTAAATCTCCTTGAGCTGGTTCTTTTACAATGAGTTGATCTGTATCTAAAGCATATGATAACCATGCAAATGGACAATCCTTAACATCCTGAAGAGATGTTCTTGAAAGTTTTTTAGCCCATACACGGTAAGCATTATACTCATCAATTGATGTAATATTTTCTAGTAGCTTATTATCTTTTGAACCTTCCAATGCTGAGGCTATTTCTGAATCATCTGTAATCTCTGGAATTACCTCAATTACAGCCTCTGGCTTCCACGAAACATTGCTTACCCATGCTGCATCAAGATAGTCAGCATCCTCTTCATCATAATCATCCTTCACGAACTCCCATGTGATGATATGTTCAGCATTATCAGTAAAATTAAATGTTATGGTTTCCCACTCTGTAATACCATCTATTCTAGCAACTTCAACATCATTAGTGTAGACAATAGCCCTATCCCAAGTACAATCGCCAGAGTCATCTTCCTCGCAATCAACCATCCAGTCAAAAGAGAATGTTCCAGGTCCAGTAACAGAGGTTTCCATCCATGTAACAGATTCTAGACCTATAGCACCACTTTCTGCACAATAGCCATTAGCCGTTGTTTCATCCACTACTGGAATCCATTCTGCATCGCCACCTGTAGTAAAGACCAAATCCTTTGCTCCTACTGCCTCTGCAAGGGTTAATCCACGCTTTGTAATAACTGCAGAAGAATATGTGCTTTTTATATCATCAAATAAAGCAAATGCCTTAATTGTTGTTGTGTCTGTAATATTAAATGCACCTTTATAACGATTTGCTTCTGTAGGTCTTGGTGTTGCCCCATTTGTAGAATAATAAATAATGGCTTCTGGCAATGAGCAAGAAATTGTTACTTCACAAGATTCTCCTATAAACTCAGAGCCATCCACTGGGCTAATTACTGGTGCTGGAACAAATGACACATTCCATACTGCATAAAGTGTCATTGGAGCAGTAATACTAATGCTTTGACCTGCGGTATAAACAACAGCACCATCTGCACTAGTTGCCCAACCAGCAAAATTATAGCCCTCACGAGTAAAGGTGTTAGCAGACAATGCTTGCTCCTCTCCATAGGTGTAGGTTTGAGAAGACATTGTGCCTTCTCCGCCATTTGCATTAAATGTAACTGCATATGTTTCTGCTTTCCATATTGCGTATAGAACGACAATACCATTCTGAGTTGATGTCAAATTCTTAACCTTTTGGTTAGGTGAATACTCCACAGAGCCATCTACACTAGTTGACCAACCTTTAAAAATATGACCAGCAAATGTAAAACCATTTTCTGCAATTTCTGTGTCAACATCATAAATAGCACTTGTAGAAGTCATTTCCCCTGAGCCACCATTTGCATTATACGAAATTTCGTATTTATTTGCAGTCCAAGTTGCACTAACTATTTGATCTCCTGTCATATCCGCAGAAATTTGCTGAGGGTTCCATCCTGCAAATGTATAACCTATAATACTTTCAGGATAAGTAAATGTTACTAGTGTTCCTTCCTGATATGTTGTTGGATTTGAATGAGTAGCCCCACGCAAATTTTCATAGGTAATGGATGAAATGATGATTGGTTTTTCTTTTTTACCTGTCATCGGCTCAGACATAACTGAATCAACTGCACCATTTGCTTCTATCCAATACCAGTATGTTTCACCTACTTCTCCTGTTGTATCTAGGTAAGAGCAATTACCTGTATTTTCAAGTTCAACAAGTATCTCAGCAGATGATGGTACACTTGTAATGCCTCTATAAATCGTATAGTTTGTAGCCCAAGCAAGATTATTCCATGAAAGTGATACACCATCAACACTAGATACTACTGAATCGAATGCTATAGGCAATGGTTCAAATACTGCATTAATACTCTTTTCTGCATCAACTTTTATTGTAAGAGGATTTTGCATCGAAGAAACATCCCCTTCCCAATATGCGAAGCTATATCCTGCATCTGGTATTGCTGTCAGGACAACATCAGAACCTATACTATAAGAACCTGCTCCCGAAACCTTACCACCATGCTCTGCTGTTGCTTTAATATCAACAAGCACACGTGCTGCTTGTTCAATAGTATAAATTTCTCCTGATACAATAATTTTTCCTGTACGTGTAATTCCAGTATCATTTTCTGTATATACAAAGCGAACAACACCATTTCCTGTACCAGAATCATAACCACTGACGATAGTAATCCAAGGCTCAGTTACAATAGCATTCCAAACATCATCTATTGATGCAGAAACACCAAATTCACCAGCACCATTATTTCCAGAAACCACAGTCCCATTGGGTTCAATAGTTAGGTCATAAGGTCGTTGTGTGATATAAACCTTCTTGTCTCCTATCGTAATCCAACCAGTACGTGATTCTCCATTCCCTGTATATGGAGAAATAATATATAGCACTTCACCATCGCCCTGTCCTGTTGAACCTTGATATATTGTTATCCATGTTGGATCTGAAGCTACAGCAGTCCATGAAACATTTCCATCTGGATGAACAGAAATCGATTCTAAACCTCCATCTGTTCCAAATAGTTTCGTTTCATATTCTATTTCCACTCCTCGTCCCTTCTGAGAAACCTTAAATGTCTTTTTAGCAATTGTCACAGTACCACTACGAGGATAAACAGATTCATTTGCAGTAGCAGTAATTACAACACTGCCTGGACCAATTCTTGAGGTTGAACCTCCTATAGTAATCCAGTCAAGCGACTCTGAAATTGTCCACTCAACAATATCTGCTACAGAAACATCAACCGTACAATTTTCTCCACTAGCTTTAAACTCAAAACTTGATTTTGAAATAGATGAAGTTGCTGCTGGCTGGGTTACTGTATGAATACGACTTGGCATTCCTGAAGCGGCATCAGGAGTTACTGTTACCTTACCAGTACGTGAGTTTAATGTTGGGTTCGGAGAAACAGTATAAACTATATTTCCAGTTCCAGAGCCACTCTTAAAGTTCTCTATTAAAGTAACCCAATTTACATTACAAGAAGCACTCCAAGGGAGGTCAGGAGTTGCGTTTACAGCAATAAGTCCTGTTGCACCCTCAACACTAGCAGTTGATTTTTCTGGGTTAATAGTAAATACTAAATCCGTACGTCCATCTTGTGTAACTGTAAATGTTTCTGTACCGATTGTCACAGTCCCTTTGCGAGACTTATAGCTCGGATTTTCAGAAACGGCAATCGTTACTGTATCGCCACCTTTTCCACTACCTGCGTCAACAATAGATATCCAACTAGCATTTGGCGTAACACTCCAAGAAGAAATTGCTAAAGCATTAACTTTTATTGGTATTACATGTGTATACCAATCAACATTTAAACTATATGAATCTAATTCAATGCGACGACCATATTGGAATATTGTAATCGTATTTCCTGCAACAGTAATTGTTCCTTCTCTAGTTGTTACTTCATTAAACGGAGCAACGGTGTAGGTTATAGAGTTTTCACCCATGCCACTTACTGGTTTAACTGAAATCCAATCACAATTTGGACGTGCCTGCCAAAGAGTTCTATTTTGAGCTAATACAGTTATTGTATCTGTTCCACCTTTATGCTCAAACTCCTTGTGTGTTTTATTAACCTCTGCACCGATGCCTGCTTGCCATACAGTATGTGTATATCCGGAAACATAGACATATCCTACTCTTTCCTCAATATTTGTATTTGCTCCAACCGCATATGCCACAGGATACCCTGCAGAACCACTGGTAGAACTTAACGAAATCCACGAATCACTAGCTGCAGCAGTCCATGTTCCACTACCAGATGTAACAATAGCACCACCACCACCACTTATCTCAAAATTACGTGTTGTTGGGGTAATTGATATTTTTGTATCCTTACTCATTGGCGGATTTGGTGATGGCTGAACAAAATAATCAAATTCAACTACATTTACTGTTGTTGTCAATGATGTATCGCCTGATGTATAAACTAATTTATTATTTCCTAATTTTTGTGGTTGCCAAAGAAATTTAATGCTATTTGTATATGAAGCTAATACTGTTCCATCTAAAGTAACTGTTGCAGAATCTTTATCTAGTACAGGGCAATCTATTTGTACACTTTCGTAAATCTTTGAACCTGTAGGTAAAGAAGTTATTTCTACCTCTGAAGACTTTCCAGAACATAAAGTTTGAATAGAACTTATACTTGCACTATATACAACATTCATAGCAGTGATAATTGCAAACAGCACAATAATTAATATTTTTTTCATATTTTCATTCCTTGAATCAAGTTAAACAAAAAAAAGCGTACACTCGTTCTTATGTCTTAACTGAGGCCCTGAGAAGCCTTAAACCAAACATAAAGAAAGAGAGTACGCCAAGGAATGGCACACCTCTGCCTAAATGCCGTGGTTTAGAAATTTCTCAGGTTTCAGTTAACGACAAATATGCAGTAATGCATTAAAATCATCTGAAGAGGTAATAAACACCTCTTATTTATATTAATATAGTATCATATCTTTGATATTTAAAGCAAATTAAAATTGTGGGTCAAAAGACAAACTAAATGCAACCACCTTGTGTGTTAAGTGTTGTATTTAGTATATCATGTGACTGATTAAATTTCTTTCACTTATTGCATACGCTTAATACAGTGTGATTTTTCGCGGATACCTTCTTGAAGTGTTGGAGACAGAGCCCCAACCTTGCGATATAAATTATTGTTTCTTTACCAATGATTATGCAGGGTCGTGCATTAAGTGATAAGGACATCAGACTTAGGACTTCAGACGTTGAGGGCTAATGGTTGTTAATCATTTTACTTTCAGTGATTTTATTGTCAAGCGTCTAACATCAAGTGTCTCAACGTCTGAATGTCTCGCCCCTCATCAATATCTGGATGCATGAGGCATCATAAATTTTTTTATAAAAAAAGGCGTGCAAACAATTAGTTATTTTGCACGCCTTTAATTGAATGATAAGTCAAAACTTAGTCATTATCTAGTTTTGATTCCTGCTCTGTGACTGGCTGAGATTCTTCAACAGTAGTTGATTGTGGAGGAGGTGAAGGTGGGACCTCAGGAGGTTGTTCACCACGTTCCTCTGGAGTACGAACGTGTCCATACTTCACAATTTCCTCTGCTGCTACTCCATCAACTGTTTCCTTTTCTAAAAGAAGCTTTGCTAGAGTCTCAACAGCTGCTTTATTTTCTGTTAAAAGCTTAGTTGCTTTTTCATGAGCTTCCTTTAGAAGCTTATCAACCTCTGCATCGATTAGCTGGGCTGTCTTCTCACTATAATCCTGACTGCGATTTACCTCGCGTCCTAAGAAAACATATTCCTCATTTTTACCAAATGCACGTGGTCCTAAAGCTTCACTCATACCCCACTCACAAACCATCGAACGAGCAAGCTGTGTTGCCTGTGCTAGGTCTTGACGTGCACCAGTACAAATATCCTTAAGGAATAATTCCTCTGCTACCCTGCCACCCATGCATACAACAAGATCATCTAGTAGGAAGCCTTTTGAAACATGCGTGCGGTCCTTCTTTGGTAGGAACATTGTACTACCTAGAGACATACCACGTGGAATAATTGTTATCTTATGAAGTGGATCCATATTTGGAGAAACCACTGTGAGGATTGCATGACCTGCCTCATGATAAGCAGTAATATTTCTATCCTCCTCATCAATGCGCTTACTCTTACGCTCTTTACCCCACATTACTTTATCGCGTGCCTCTTCAAAATCATCAATATCAACAAACTCTTTATTTTTGCGAGCTGCAATAAGAGCTGCTTCATTAACAAGATTTGCTAAATCAGCACCAGCAAAACCAGGTGTTCCACGTGCAATGCGTGTAACATCTACATCGGGCTGTGCTTTAATTTTTGCTATATGTACCTTTAGAATTTCTTCGCGTCCATTTAACGATGGAAGCTCAACTACAACCTGGCGATCAAAACGACCTGGACGAAGCAATGCTTTATCTAATACATCTGGACGATTTGTTGCTGCCATAACAACAACACTCTCATTTGCATCAAAGCCATCCATTTCTACAAGCAATGCATTTAGAGTTTGCTCCCGCTCATCGTGTCCACCACCAATACCTGTGCCACGACTACGACCAACTGCATCAATTTCATCAATAAATACAATACTTGGTGAATTCTTCTTTGCTTGATTAAACATATCACGAACGCGAGATGCACCTACACCAACAAACATCTCAACAAAATCTGAACCACTGATACTGAAGAATGGAACACCTGCTTCACCTGCAATTGCTTTTGCTAATAAGGTTTTACCAGTACCTGGAGGTCCGCAAAGAAGAATACCTCGTGGCATTCTGCCTCCAAGACGATGAAACTTCTTAGGGTTCTTTAAAAATTCAACTATTTCTTCAACCTCTTCCTTTGATTCATCAATACCGGCAACATCCTTAAATTTTACAGGCTGTTTTCCATCCATCAGCTTTGCACGACTCTTACCAAAATCCATTGCCCCTCCACCAGCTTTCATTTGGCGAATGAACAATAAATAAATTAAGAAAAAGAGAAGCAAAGTAGGTAATATAAGTGTAATTATATTTTCAAATCGACGAGAAATTATTTTATGCTCAACACCAACATTCTTTTCTGACAATGTTTGCTGAATAGCATTCCATGTTGCCTCATCAATTTGAACAAACCAATTACGAGGATATTCCTTACCTGAATCAATTTTATTAGGTATTTTTTCTGGAATTTCACCTTCAATACGAATAATAGGATTTTCTGAAGCTTCATGGTAAACTTGAATATTATCTACCATACCTAGCTCAAGCATTTCAGAAAAATCTGGCTTGAAAACTATTTTTTCATATTCCTTATTTGGATTGTCCCAAAGTTTAAATAGGAGCAAAAATATACCTACTAAAACTATCCAAGAAACAAATTGTTTTTTGGGAGACACCGGAGGCATTGAAGGTGATTGTTTATTACCGTTATTTTTTTGATTTTTTGACATTAAAATTTATTTCCTTTACTTAGATGCTTTATCATCCTTTGCGTTTGCATTGGTATCAGCACCTATGTTACCCTTCATTGTTTCAACAAGCTTTTCTGTGATATCTGGGTTTTGCTCTAAAAATGCAGCAGCAGCAGCAGCACCTTGACCAATTTGGTCATTACCATAGCTCAACCATGAACCACGTTTTACTATTAGACCTTGCTTAATACCTGCTTCAATAATTGAGCCTTCCCACCAAATACCTTTATTATATAGAATATCAAATTCTGCTTCAACAAAAGGAGGTGCAACCTTATTTTTTACAACCTTTACGCGAGTGCGATTACCAGTTACATTTCCGGCAGTATCTTTAATTGCACCAACACGCTGGATATTTAGACGAACAGATGCATAGAACTTAAGAGCACGTCCGCCAGGAGTTGTTTCTGGGTTACCAAACATGACACCAATTTTTTCACGAATTTGGTTTGTAAAAATGCAAAGCGTTTTTGTTTGAGCAAGAATAGCTGTTAGTTTACGCATTGCTTGTGACATAAGGCGAGCCTGGAGACCAACATGGCTATCACCCATTGTTCCTTCAAGTTCAGCCTTTGGAGTTAGAGCTGCAACAGAGTCAACAACAATTACATCAAGTGCACCACTTCTAGCTAGAGATTCAGCGATATTTAAAGCTTCCTCACCAGAGGTTGGTTGTGCGACTAATAAATTATCTAAATCTACGCCAATACGTTTTGCATAAGCAGGATCGAGAGCATGCTCAACATCGATAAATGCAGCCATACCGCCCTTCTTTTGTGCATTAGCAATTACATGCAAGGCGAGAGTTGTCTTACCAGAAGATTCTGCACCGAATAATTCTACAATACGACCACGAGGGAGTCCCCACACACCTAATCCCATATCCAAGCTAAATGAGCCTGTAGAGATAACATCAACCTTTTGTGCTGCCTGGACTTCACCTAGCTTCATAATAGCACCATCGCCAAATTCCTTACGAATTTGAGCTATTACTGAATCCAAATCACCTGTTACTGCTGTTTCTACTTTTTTGGCCATAGTTTTATTCTTTCTCTTTGTGGTTATTAATCAAACCTTATTAAATAATTAATACATTTGTTAATTTAATTTATTTTTATATTTATATTTTATCATTTACTAAAAATAATGTAAATAGATAAAACAAAAATAATTTAAACTATTTATGTGTGATATTTTACCATTATAAAAAATATTCGTAAAGAGTAATTTATTTTTAGTTAGATATTTGTTTAAATACGAATTATTAATAGATGAATAAACATTTATAATTGATTACACAAATAAGATGTCTCTAAATACTATAATGATTAAAATACCCGAGCATTACTTACATGAAAACTGTTCTACATATTTATAAAATTTTATAATCTCAGATAACTTAATTACACAAATGCTATTACAACTCATTGCCTCTGTGTTAAGAGAAAGCAATAAAAAATGGCTTTCAACGTCTAATTGTCTTGGGTCTATTGTCCGTGTCTCAAGTCTCTAGTCTAGTATCCAAAGGGTCGCGTGTCAACGCAATGCGGAGTCTAATAGTCTAAATATCTCATGTCTGTTAAACGTCTAGCTTCTCACATCTTCGGCTGTCTATCGTCGAGCGTCACACAACCGTCTCGCGTCTAGCGTCATACTAAAGCACAGTCGAAAGGACAATTAGACGATAAGACAACCGTGACGTTAAACGCTCAGACGATAAGAAATTTTAAGAATGCTGTCGCTTAGGACTGCTGTGTCATCCTCAACCACACACCAAATAAGCAATCCTTTTAATCCTGTTTTACTGCAAAGATGTTCACGAATTATTTACACGGATGGCTTAAGCACACACACGTTATATAAATATCCGTGTACTATTAGTGTTTATCAGTGTTTGTTTTATCAGCAGCATATTTGCGTATAGCAACAGCAAGCATAGCAATATCTGCTGGATTAACACCTGTTATGCGAGCAGCTTCTCCTAGGTTAGCTGGTTTAATACGATTCAGCTTTTCACGGGCTTCATAGCGAACAGTGGCTATACTCATATAATCAAGATCTGAAGGAATAACCATATTCTCGCTTTTTTGGGTTTGCAATGCCATTCTTTCTTCTAATTCAATATATCCACGATATTTTACATTTAGTTCAATCTCTGAAATAACCTCTGCAGGCAGATCCAATGCACCTGGTAGATTAGAATAGTTATAATCAGGTTTACACATATTTATAGCTAAGGTATCGCCTTTAAAGCGTTCAGTATCCAATCGCTTTAATTCAGATGTAATGATATTTTTAAAGGTTTCTGTTTCAGAAATAAAATCAGGCTGAGCAATATTTAATTCCTTAGTAAAATTAAGGAGACGATATCGTGCATTATTTTGACGAAGGAGGAGACGACGTTCTGCGCGAGAGGTAAACATACGATAAGGTTCATTAGTACCTTTAATAGTCAAATCATCTATTAGCACACCAATATATGCATCTGTACGTGACAAAACAACAGGACTATCATTATTAACATATCTAGCTGCATTAACACCAGCCATAAAGCCTTGAGCTGCTGCTTCCTCGTAGCCTGTGGTTCCATTAATTTGGCCAGCCATAAATAATCCATGAATACGTTTTGATTCAAGAGAATGATATAAATCTCTAGGATCATAGAAATCATATTCAATTGCATAAGCATAAGCATCAAATTCAACATTTTCTAGACCAGGCACAGAGCGACACATACTAACTTGAACATCGCGAGGAAGACTACAAGATAAGCCATTAGGATAAGCTAAATTTATATTTGGGTTAAAAGATTCAGGCTCAATAAATACATGGTGAGCAGTTTTTTCAGCAAATTTAACTACTTTATCCTCGATAGAAGGGCAATAACGAGCACCAACACCACTTATATCACCACCGTAGAGAGCAGAGTTTTTTAGGTTTGAGCGTATAATTTCGTGAGTTTTTTCTGTAGTATGAGTCAAATAGCATGGAGTCTGAATAGCATTTTCTTCCCAAGGGTGTCTTATAAAATGTTCCACGTGGAACATTTCTGGTTTAGTATGAGATTGTTTATAATCATTAAAAGATGAATCTAACCTTGGAAACCAACCAATTTGTTCAGTATTTAATTGTTCCACGTGGAACATTTGGTTATATTTTTGTCTACAACTCCAAGAGAATAATGGTACAGGAATATCTCCTGGTTGTATCTGCATAGCATCAAAATTGATTGTGTGTGGCTTAAACCGAGGTGGAGTGCCGGTTTTGAGTCGTGCGTGAGCAAATCCGAGGTTTCTTAATTGATCAGCCAAAAGATTTGAAGCTGGTTGACCATTCCCTCCACCACTTACAGTTTCGTGTCCTATATGAATTGTACCTCTAAGAAATGTACCAGCTGTTAGAATAACTGCTTTAGATAATAAATCGCCATTCTTAGCTGTCTTTACACCGCTAATAATGTCATTACCACTAAATAATAGAGCAACAACTTCATCCTCCAAAACAGTAAGATTATTGGTATTATTTACTATATTTTGCATATATTGTGAATAAACATATTTATCACATTGAGCGCGATTTGCTTGGACTGCTGCACCTCTACGAGTATTAAGAACGCGAAATTGGAGTCCAGCGAAATCAGTAGCTCTTGCCATTTCTCCACCTAGAGCATCTAATTCAAATACGAGATGTGATTTAGCAATACCACCTATTGAAGGATTACAAGGCATAGATGAAATCATAGCCTTATTCATAGTAACAAAAAGAGTATTAACACCTGATCTTGCAGAAGCTAATGCTGCCTCGGTTCCTGCGTGACCACCACCGACCACAATAACATCAAATTGATTATTCATACTTTAAAATACAATAATAACACTTATTTAAAACTTAAATTTTTGATATAAATAGTACATTATCCAAGATATTTTTTCAAGAAATTAAATACACGGAAATGCACGAAAAACTTATTTACACAAATGTTATTACAACTCCTTGCCTCTGTGTCCCTCTGTGTTAAGAGAAAACAATAACAAATGACTTTCGACGTCTGATTGTCTCGTGTCCCTTCGCTGTCTAGAGTCTCGAGTCTTCGGTTGTCTATCGTCTCGCGTCTCACGTCACAACAAAACACTAGCACAAGGACAATTAGACGATAAGACAACGGTGACGCGAGACGGTCAGACGGCGAGACACTTGACTTTAGACGGTTAGACATCGAGACAGCTTTCAAGCTACCGCCAATGCCTTCGGCGAAACGCGGAGGATTAAGAGAACGG
>CALDQE010000069.1 GCA_937911295.1 uncultured Verrucomicrobiota bacterium | reverse complement strand
CAGAAACAGATAAAATTGTTCTTAACATAATGTGTTTTCTTTAGTTTAATTAATTATAATTTATTTTTTCGATTCTTCAATTGCTTAATCAATGTAGAAAGTTGCTCTTCCAAAGGCACACTACCTTCATTATAGATCATATAATCGGAGCGGCGACATTTTTCCTCATCACTCATTTGGGCGGCCATTCGAGTACGGATTTGAGCCTCGGTAGCCCGGTCACGCTTCATGGCTCGTTCCAAACGCAAGTCCTCCGGAGCATATACCATCACCACCGAATCTACTGCATCTTCAAATCCTGCTTCAAATAAAATAGCACACTCCAAGCCTACAATTTCGTATTCCGAATGAACATCCAACCAACACCGGAAATCCGTCTTAACACGAGGATGAACAATACAATTAATATTAGCAGCATGCTCAGGGTCTGCAAACAAGTAAGAAGCCAACATTTTTTTATTTAAACAGCCTCCTTGGTACACATCTTTCCCCAATAACTGAATCAAATCTCGACGAATTTCTTCATTGGAAACCATAAGACGCTTCGCTTCATCATCTGCATTATAAATGGGAATACCGCGTTCCGCCAACAGATTTGACACATATGATTTTCCGCTACCAATTCCTCCAGTTATCGCAATACTAATCATGGATATCTGTCTTTTGCTCAATGATATAATCTATTTCCTGTGGATTGATGCGGACATGGTTCACATTCAAGGGACAACGCAATAACTTCAACGTACATTTTTCCTGTTTCTCCTTTTGTAGCTCATCATAGTCCACTACTACCTCAAAATCAATCTCTCCACCCTTGAAGCCATCAATTTGAGCAATCACTTTGCCACCTCTACCTAGAAGTTGAATTGTAGATAAGCAAGCTTCACCCTCTACAGGGAACGCTAAAAGCTTGCCCTTTAAAACATCGCCAGGCTTTGCATTTATGATTTCACCGGTATTTTTCCCTTCAACCTCAAGAATGAGTGTTGCCCCACTTGACATAACATGAACACCATTCTTTAGATAGCTCTTAAAATCATCGACTGATTTAATCGGTGCTTTAATGTATTTTGCTGGAATTTTATTTGCAAAAATCTTTGATTTATATAACCCTTCATGGCAGAAGCATGCATCCATTTCTGAGAAACCAGGTGCATTTGCTCCCCTATCAAGAATATCAAACCAAATGCGTTCATAATCCCTATGAAATGCATCATAGCCCTGTACTGTCATTCCATCAAGGTAGCCATCAGCAAAGAGATGTAAATAAAGCTCTGCAGCGATATTTGTAGTGAAGTTGTTTTCGTATATCCACCAGCTAGTAGGATGAGCCCAAACGGCTAATGCACCAGCCTTTCTTTGCTTTGCGACAACCTCTGCATAGCTTCTTCTGATATGATTGCCACCATAAGTGAGATTAGGGTCTTCTACTGGATCACCATACCAAAAGCCAACTCTATGATTTTGGTCATAATCGTGCCATGCAGGAACCTGGTATTCAAAGCCAACAAACCAGATATGTCCATATCTGTTTTTAGGTGTTTCATTATCTAAATAAAAGATAGTTTTGCCATTTGACTTTTCATTAAGTTCGTCAATTAAGCCAAACACCTTGTCTTTTAGCATCATTGTTTGTGGATCAATTCGGCCAGAGAAATAATCATCTCTCTTAATTGACTCACACTCCATATATAAGTAAGCGGTGTCTGGGTCCCATGGAGAGCCAACACCCACAGCACCAAGGTTATTAAGGTTAGCCCACTTAACGATGCGCTCTTTTGTCTCTTCATAATCAGAATTACGCGAACGTAAATTATGGCTATGACCAATCACATCAAAGCTAGCTGTTTCAAGCTCAGAATCAGGGGTGCGTTCAATTTTATTAAGTAGATTGATTTTCATTATAAGCTCCTACATTATTATTGTGGTGCATGAATTGTAAGTGCAGGGAAATACACTCCTTGTCTTTCAGAAAAAGTAATTTCCGCAATACCAGTCTTTTCAAAAGAGAAAGCACCTAGAGGGAAAGGCATAACACCTAGTATAAAAGAAAGCATAATATTTAAGCTGCCACCATGAGCAAAAATTGCGACAGATTTATCCTTTGTCTCCTCTGTAGGCACCCAACCACCCATGCGTGTAGTCCAACCATATTGTGATAAAGCATTCAACAATGCAGGAACAATACGAGCATACATATCAAAGGTGCCTTCACCTTGCTCAGTCTTCCAAGTTTGCTCAGCATATCGTTCAGAATCTCTAATACGCATCTTTTCAAATTCTGTATCAGCCACAGTAGCTGGATGCCATTCCTCTAATCCTGGTACAATAGTTATCGGAATCCCGCGTTCTTTAAGTGCAATTTGCCCAGTCTGCAAAGCCCTTCCATAAGGAGAAGAGAATGCGGCATCAATTTGCAATTGGTTCATATATTTTCCGAGGTGCTCTGCTTGAGCTATACCTTTTTGAGATAAACATCCGGATACTTCTCCTGTTGGACAAACAAACGGATCTCCAGCCATATCGCCATGTCTAACTAAATATATTTTCATAACCTATCTCTTGATTAGTACCATAAATAAACGAATAACCAAATTGAAAAAATGCAGAAAATCAAACGTATGAAGTTCACACATTTTTATAAATTATATATATTTTTTAGATTAAAAGTCAAACGATTTATCTCGGAGAATTTTTGGTAAATTTAAAACATAGGAGCAAATCGTGAGCAAAAAAAATTCGTAAAAAAAGCTCTTCTTTGCATCACATTAACTGCATAAGTACCTAATTGCTATATTTTGTGTTTCTAGGAAATATTTCCCAATACTTGCTCGCGATCTCCCGTGCGACGATTCCCATATAATGCCGTTCAAGAACTGTTGATGAATGACCATGCCCCAAATTTAATGCCGTAGCATTTGCATTCCGAAAAAATCCAACATGCATTGTTGCATATGTATGACGCATAACATTATGATTAGAATCATTTCCCCAATTTAAACCTAGAGGGCCAAGCTCTTGTTTTTTCCACTCAGAAAGTCGTGATTGAACAATAAGTCCTTTTTTATTTCTCTTATAAAATGCCTTTATCCATGCTAAAGCATTAGGCTCTAATTCTATAATTCTCGGCTTAATCCCGCGTGAAAACCCCTTAGGAAGCTTAACTCTAATATGTCCAGCTGATAAATCTATATCACTCCACTCCATTCGCATAATCTCTGCAGTGCGAACACCACAAAAGAAACCTAGTACAAAAAACATTGCACCATTCCCCTCTGGTGGATTGTTTTCAATAACACGCATAATTTTTTCAACTTTCTCAGGCATAAAATACACCGGCTCTTTATAAGGAACCAGCTTAGGTTTTATCCTTCTCATTGGACTAATGTCTAGCATCCCTTCAGCTACAAACCAATTAAAAATACTTCTAAGTCTAGAATGATTTGAATTATATGTAATTATTGAAGAAAACTGCGAAAGATGATTAAATATATCTTGCCTTGAGATTTTCGTTAGAAGAATGTTCTGCGAAATAGATTTTAATAGACTATTGATTGCACTATTATAGCCTTGAATACTGCGTGGTTGCAAATCGGACACTGTTTCTATAAAAAGGCAAAGTGCTTGACCAATAGTTATATCCTTATTATAGTTATTCCCCATTCTTTTGATCTTGCCGACATATTCGCATGCAATTTGCGTAAGGGACACATTTCCACACCCATTAGCAGAAAGATATTCTATAGCATTTGCAGCATCAATTATTTCTTTTCGCTTGAGTATTTGATGCTCGGGAAAGCGTTTGCTGAGAGACAAATATTGAAGTGCTTTTTCTTCTGCTAAATGCTTATCCTTTGAATAAAATCGGATTGGACGCCCACCTACTGTGCCACAATAGGCACAATAATCTACATATTTATGCCCTAAAAAAATTCTATCTCGCTTGCGGATAACAGGTATCTCATAAAGCATTTTTCAAAAATCAAGTTAGCCATTTGAGGTCTCAAATGCTAAGGAAATCAAATAGATGGTGTAAATGCAATAGGACATTAACAATAATCCACCCAAAATGCGTGAAATCCGTGGTTTTTTAGAACCGAAAAATATAGAAATTATTGGAAAAAACAATAAAAGTGTCAATCCAATAACAAAAGAAAAATCTCTATATACCACTTCTTCTGAAAATTTAAATGACTTTACGGAAGATGCTAGTCCTACAACCATAAGTGTGTTAAATAGGTTTGAACCAATAATATTTCCAAGTGCTATATCATGCTCCTTTTTTAAAGCAGCAGCAATAGAGCTGGCTAATTCTGGAAGAGATGTTCCTACCGCTACAATTGTTAGCCCAATAACTAAATCATTTACATTACAGCGTGTAGCAATATCCTTTGCACCCCAGACTAACATTTGTGAGCTAGCAACTAGCACAATTAAACCTATCATAAGCCAGAAAATTGAGACCCACATAGAGCTATAGCTTTTTACTTCTTCACCCTCTGCAAGAGTAGATGCTTCAGTTGTCTCTTCTTTCTGCTTACTCTTAATAGAAAGACCAATCATCGCAATAGCAAACATGATTATCATCAATAGACCTTCAAAACGCGAAAGCTTAAAATCTATTAGCATAGGTAAACACAGCAAAGTTGAAACAAATAATACAGGAAGCTCTTTTTTTATAACAGAGCGTGCATAAAATATTGGAGAAATTACAGCCGTAACACCTAATATAAGAGCAATATTTGCGATATTTGAGCCATAAGCATTTCCTAAGGCTATATCAGGTGAATTATTTACTGCAGCTAGGATAGAAACGCACATCTCTGGTGCAGATGTTCCAAAGCCAACAATAATCATACCGATTAACAAGGGTGACATTCCAAGAAGCTTAGCCAAAGAAGCAGCTCCTGCGACAAATCTATCTGCACTCCATACTAATAAAATTAGTCCTAAAATTACGGCAGCAATGGGGAAAAATATATGTACATCCGATGAAGCTAAAAGAAAAATTGTGGTATCCATTTTATCAAAAATTTATTTACTGACAGATAAGCTTATAAAGTAATAATCCAAAATGGATTAATGTGCCTGCAAGAACAAATATGTGCCATATTGCATGCATATATTTAACTCGTTTCATTGCATAAAAAATTACACCCAAGGAGTAAATTATGCCACCTAATGCTATCCACAAAACAGATGCCAATCCCATTGCCTTATACAATGGATATACGGCTATTATAACAATCCAACCCATCAGAACATAGGTTGTAGTAGATAAAGCACGATACTTATTTATGAAAATACTTTGAAAAACTATTCCAATTATTGCTAATAACCAAATAACACCAAAAATTGCCCAACCCCAGCCAGGAGATTTTGCTCGCATAAAATATAGACAAAATGGTGTATAACTACCAGCAATCAATAAATATATTGCTGAATGATCAAAAATATTGAGCACAGCCTTCGCTTTAGGTGTAACCACCGCATGGTACAATGTTGAGCACAAATAAAGAATAAACATACAGCTTCCAAATATACTCATACTTACCACTGCCCATGCAGAAGGAATCAATGCTGCGTAAACAACACCTATTACCAGACATGCTATTGATAAAACAGCACCGACGCCATGAGTAATTGCGTTTGCAATCTCCTCTCCAATGGTTTGCTCGCGGACAATCTTTTTTGATTTCATACTAATAAATAAATTTAAAATTACTTTTTAAAAATCAAAGCCAATTTTAACAAATAAGCTTATATGACTCTCTTATTATATCTAGAATTGTAACAGTTGAATTTGGCTTCATAAACATCAGTAAGTAAACATACATGACTGGTGCAGAAAATAATAAGCTATCCAAAATATCTAAAATACCACCCATACCAGGGAAGCGAGAGCTTGAATCCTTTACATTTACAGAACGCTTAATTAGCGACTCTGCCAAATCTCCTATAACACCAAATGTAGTTAAAAGAATTGGCAAAATTATTGCATTTGCAAAATGGAATGGTAACTCACCTATATAGCCATTATTTGTCACCTTTGAAATTGACCAAACTATTATGCTCACAAGTATTGAGAACAAATAACCGCCAAATAAGCCCTCAACTGATTTCTTTGGAGAAATCTCAGGAATTAGTCTATGCTTACCAAAGAGCATTCCTATTGTATAAGCACCAATATCGCTAAACTTAACTAGTAAAACAAAGATTAACAAGAAAAGACGACCAGTGTAATTGGTGTTGCCATTTTCATAAATTCCCCATTCAAATGCTAGGCGCATAACAAAACCAAGCAATACAGCCACATACCAAAAGCCGGCAAAGCTTAGTGCAAATGTCTCCATTGAATGCTCTGTCTTCCTACGAAAAACTCCGCATGCTAACAAAACGGCTGGTGCAAGACAAATTACAAAGCATGATAAATCCATCACACCTGTAATTTTTAGAGATGGGAAGCGTGACATTACCACAGGTGACTCTATTGCTGAAGCAGCTAAAAATAGAACACCTAAAATTGATGTAGCAACCATTTCATACTTATAGCCACCACGTACAACCATATCATTAAACTCTAATTGTGCTAAAGCAAATAGCACAAAAATCAGAATTAAATGAGTCCATGCCGGAAGCAAAAATAAAATTGCTAAAAATGTTAGTCCAAATGTAAATCCTGTAATCAATCTATGTTTCAACATAAAAATAATTCCCTAGTTATTTTCTTCAATTACCGTACCGCGAATATTTTTAAGTCCACCAAAGCGACGGTCTCTTGACCCAAAATTTGCAATAGCTTTTTCAAGCTCTGCTTCATCAAAGTCAGGCCAACAAATTGGTGTAATGTAAAACTCACTATATGCACATTGCCACAAAAGAAAATTACTTACTCTAAATTCACCACTTGTCCTTATAATTAAATCAGGATCAGGAACATCTGGCAAATATAACTCAGAGGCAAAGCTCTTTTCATCTATTTCTGATGCCTTTAGCTCTCCAGCCTCAACCTTTTGAGCAAGCCTTTTAGCAGCATTCACTAGCTCTACCCTGCCACCATAGCTTAATGCAATTATTAAAGTGTACTCTGTATAATCAGCTGTTGCCTCCTCCACTCGTTCAACCTCTTTAAGAATTTTAGGTGGAAGGTCAGATTTTCGCCCCATAATGCGGAGTCTAATCTTATTGTCGTGAAACTCTTGCTCATAATCAGAAAGGAAACGCTTCAAAAGCCGCATAAGAGCCTCAACCTCAAGCTTTGGGCGGTTCCAATTCTCTACACTAAATGCGTAAAGAGTAAGATACTTTACACCAGCACCTTTGGCAGCTTTCATTATGCGACGGACATTTTGAGCACCAGCTTCGTGCCCCTTAACACGAGGCAAGCCTTTTGCTTGAGCCCATCTGCCGTTGCCATCCATTATAATTGCTATATGCTTTACATTCATACGATAAATACAACCTTAATTTTTCGTAAAATTATACCAAAAAAGAGGTAAAATAGCAATGCAAGTTTGTAAAACATAATCGGATCAAAACACACGCCTTTAAGGATGCGGCTCGTTGTCTCCTATGGCATATTACATATTATATTTTTCTGCCAATCACCCATAGGACAATAGCTATAACCATAAAAAATATATCTAAACAAATGTGCTGAGTATACCTTTTAGGCTCTTTTTTTGCCTTGCCTCCAGACAAATCGCCATTATTAGCGAAAACTAATCCACGAAACCGACTCTCGGCTGAGTTTGGTATCCTAGATAAATCTCCCTTTTTACGTCTTTGGCGAGCACCAGTATAGCCTTGCTCACCTAGAAAACCGCCATAGCTATGCTTCATCGTAATTCTATCAAATCAACTGATTATGGAATAATTATTTCGCGACCCTCAATCAGGGCGTCGCCCTCTTTGATTCCATTTGCTGCCCCAATATCAAGGCTACGATTAGGATCACCATAAACATCACGTGCGATTGACCACAAAGAATCTCCACGCTTTACCTTATATGTGCGATTCAAATTTGATGGTTGTCCCCCAGCAACGATTCCACCAGAGGAAAGTGTTTCAATTACAGAATTCAAGCGCTTATTTCTAATTATTTCAGCATCTCTGGACTCTTCGACTTGAGCAACCAGCTTCTTTCCTAACTCAATTTCCTTCTCTAATGCTGCAATTCGCTTATTTAATGCACGAATTTGAATAATATAATCATTTATCTTGCGCTCTCTATCCTCAATCTGGGTCTCATCAAATCTCTTTGAAATTTGTTGACGTGCCTTATAGATTCGCTTCTCCACCATTTCTCGTTTTTCTGAATTTGGTGCGAGCTCTAAATAAGCCTCTAAATTTGCCAACGCAGCATATGGATCCATAGGTGGGACATCTTGAAGAAGAATTGCATATTGTAATCGTGCAAGTGAATTAGTTGGCTGAGCCACAACTAATCTTCTAAAGCTTACCCGTGCTCCCTCTAAATCACCAGAATTTTGCTGTGTTAAAGCTTCCTGAAATGCTGTATCTGATGCTGCTAATGCTTCAATTTCAGATACTGTCGTAGCCTTATTACATCCAAAGGCACCTAAAACACATATAAAAACAAATATCCAAAGTGAGCTGTTAATTTTTCTCATTGCTTTTCTCCTACTCGACCCAAAGCCCCTATTTAAACAAAATTTTCTTTCAATATACCAAATTTAATTAGCTACTACCACTGTTTTTTCAACAAATCGCTGCTGTCGAACAGAGCCAAAGGTTTTACAAACAACAAGCCGGACCTTATGCTTACCATTTTTCTCTTTGTTTGTATTCCAAGAAAATCTCTTACCAGAGCCCACCTTACGCCCATCAATAAACCAATAATAACGGTTCTTTACATTGTGCTCAACCAAAGACTCATCAACCGACAAAATCTGTTTCCCAGAAATTTTCTCTGGGATTGGATTCATAGCAATTTCAAATTTTTGAGCCCAAGGCTTGGCTAAAGGATCACCTAATGCTAGCAACTGATAAGGGCTAGCCACAGACAAGTAAAAGCTCTCTATTGCAGTAAAACCATTAAGGTAGTGAGCGAAAATTAGTGCTGATGAAAATTTAGTCCATATTGCATATGGTTCTGTAACTGCACCAGAGGTAAAAGCGGCTCCAGCCTCAATCCATTTAGTGATTTTCGTGTGTCCACCTTCACCAAATGCGGCACCGAAGCTAGTTAAATGATCTGCATAGCATCCAGGCAAAAGCTTCATTTCTAAAGGTTTTACATACCGATTCCCGGTCATATAACCAACGAGTGGCATGTCAACTGGAGGAGGCATATTAGTAATAACAACATCTGCATACTTATTTTGAGCTAATGAAACCTTTGAAATTTCATATTCCCATTGCCTACATTTTGTACGAACATCATCATTTGTCTCAAAATAAATAGTTCCTTTGGGCATTGAATAATCAACACGATATGCATCCACAATGCTTTTCTTTGCGGAATCGTATGTCATTCCTCTAGGCCCTGTATAGGCAAGCATCATTGCTGGTAAAGGCATTTTTTCTTTAAGTCTGACACACATCTCATCTAGTGCCAATGCAGGAAGGATTTGCGTGCTGCCCTCTACTGGTCCAACAAATAATGGAGAAATCTTTTCGCCCGAATTTATGATATTGGAAGACGGAAGATTATTATGCAAGAAGAAGACACCCGTAATTGATGTCTCTGGGACAGATAAAATAGTTGTAGGGAAATCACAAGAAATAGCGACAGCAAGAATCTGCGAATCTAAATTTCGCTCCTTAAGCTGAGCTTGAAATGGTTGCCAAATGTATTTTGAAAAATTTTCTTGTGATATTTTAATTTGAGTACGAGGGTTAAATATCTCTTCTGGAATATCGACCTTAATAATATTACACTCAGGGATGCCACGTAGCTTACTATAATAATTTGCAAGTGTTACAGAATCAAGAGACGAATCGTTAACCAAAAGTGCAAGCTCATGTGGTCCGATAGAAAAAGCAAAAAAAGCACTATGTATCAATGCCAGCATAAGCACCGATTTTAACATAATGCTTTTTTCAAACAATTTTGCCAAAAATTTTGGCATATTATTTTTTACCCATTACACGATCAGCGTATTCGCCAGTACGTGTATCGATGCGAATCCAATCGCCCTCATTTACAAAGATAGGGACAGGCAATTCATAGCCGCCATCAACTGTTGCTGGCTTCATAACCTTGCCAGCAGCGGTGTTACCCTTTGCACCTGGCTCGGTTGCAATAATCTTACGCTCAATAAAGAATGGTAGTTCAATATCAATTGGTTTACCGTCAAGATATAGAACCTCACACTCAATATCATCAACAAGGAAGAATTTACGCTGACCCAATACTGACTCAGGGATTTCTGCCTGCTCATAGTTCTCATCAACAAAGATATATGTATCTCCATCAACATAAGAGAAATTCATTGTCTTTGTCTCTAGGTCTGGCTTATCAAAAACATCGTTTTCGCGGAAGTTCTTAACAAATGTATTATCTGTTAGAAGATGCTTTAAACGGCAAGTATAGATAGACTGACCCTTACCAGGCTTTGTGAATTGATATTCTGTAATAACGTAAGGCTGACCCTCAAACATTACCTTTAGGCCCTTACGCAAATCTGATGCTGTATATGGCATATTAGCTCCTATTTCGTTTAACAAAATGTGTCGTGTATTATACTTAAAAGATTACCTTTGGTCAAGCAATGATTTAGTCACACCCATTTAAAAACAAAATATTATTTACAATAACACTTGCGTTATCTAGGTTTTTCAATAGACAAAAACTAAGTGTATATGCTACAATATCCATATCAATATGATTATTGTAATACCATTTATTGGTATGAGCTTTAAATCTCATAAAATTCATTTTTATAGGAGAATTATAATGAAAAAAAATTCACTTGGTTTTACAATCGTTGAGCTTATGGTTGTAATTGGCATATTAGTTATTCTTTCAGGCTTAATTAGTACTGGTGTTTCACGTCTTCGTGCCAATGGTAAGCGCACAACCTGTATGAACAATCTCCGTGCATATGGCACAGCTGTTGTAGAATATCTTGATGACAATAATGGTAGATTTCCTACTGCTACTGATCACACTAACCCAAGAGCTTGGTTTAATATTCTCCCAGAAAGACTTGGTCGCCCTCGAATGGCAGACTTAAAGCCACCTCTACAAGAGCCTACTGACCTTCCTGTCCGTATCCCTAATGATGAAGATTTTATCTGTCCTTCAATGGCTTACGAGCGTGCCCCTCACCAGACCTACTATTGCTCCTATGCAATCAATGAAGATCTTGTTGATATGGGTAAGCTTGCTCGCATACAAAACATAAAAGACCCAGCTTTCTTTATCTTCCTTTGCGAGACACCTACTCCAGACAAGCCAAAAGTTGATCTTGATACCATAATGGAGCACAATGAAATTTTGTCCTATCGCCATAGATCCTCAACTATAGCCTGCTTTGCAGATGGCCATATCGATGCAATCACTAAGGCCGCCATGGAAGAGGTTGATGGCGTCTATAAATGGAACTATGACGAAGCAACTGAAGAACAGGAAAAATAATTTCTAGCTACTTATATTTGGAGAAAATTTATACAATGAGCAATTTTTCCGGTAAGGTTTTATCTATAAAAGAAATGCGTGAAGAACGCGATAGACTCCATGCTGAGGGTAAAAAACTTGTATTTACTAATGGCTGCTTTGATCTTCTTCATGCAGGACATATCACATATTTAACCTTTGCAAGAGAACAAGGTGATGCACTATGCCTTGCTCTGAATACTGATGCATCTGTTCAAAAAAATAAGGGACCACTTCGTCCAATTGTAAATCAAGAAAATAGAGCCAAGCTATTGTGTGCCCTACGCTGTGTTGATTATGTTGTCTTTTTTGACGATGAAGAGCCTAAGGGCGTAATAGCTGAGATTCTCCCTGATGTACTTGTTAAAGGCAAAGACTGGGCCCACTATGTGAGCGGAAGAGATATTGTTGAGGCTAATGGAGGGAAGGTCGTTTTAGCTGATATGGTAGAAGGACTTTCAACAACCAATATCATAAAAAAAATATTGGTTTCATATGCTGATGAAGCCAAATAATTAAGTAAGATGAAAATTTGTCTAGATTATCAACCTGCAGTAACACAAAGGGCAGGCATTGGGCGGTATACAAGAGTTTTAGCTGAGCAGTTACCATCCTTAATGAATCCAGAGGACTCCCTAAAGCTCTTTTATTTCGACTTTAAAGGGAAAGGTGAAAAACCCTCTAAACTACCTGCAAATGTCGAGCTAAAGCGCTTTCGTCTCTGCCCTGGTGCAATTATGCAAAAGCTATGGAAGTATTGCTCATTCCCTAGCTTCGATATGCTTGCAGGAAAATCTGACATATATCATTTTACTAATTTTCTTTCGCGACCAGTTTACAAGGGTAAGGTTATCGCATCAGTTCATGACATGAGTTTTATGCGATATCCAGAATTTACTGAAGAGAAAAATCTAGTTTATCTAAAGCATGGGATAAAGAAAACAATAGCTTCTGCAGATGCTATTATCACAATTTCTGAATTTAGTGCCCAAGAAATTGAATACTTTTTCCCAGAAGCAAAAGGTAAAACCTTTTTCTCTCATTTAGGAATTTCGCAGGACTTTTCTAAACCAAGTGACGAATCTATACAAATAGCTAAAAACAAATTTAATATTTCTCGTCCTTATATCATAACAGTCGGGACAATTGAACCACGGAAAAATCATTTATTTCTTGTAGATGTATTTGAGCAGCTGGCACCTCAGGGGCTTGATTTAGTTGTCGTAGGTGGAATTGGCTGGAAAAGTGAAAAAATAATCGAAAGATTAACAACAAGTAAATATTCATCACAAATCCATATTTTAAATCATCTTGGAGATGGTGATTTGCCTGCACTTTATTCTGGTGCAGAAGCTTTTGCTCTACCCTCTTACTACGAAGGCTTTGGATTTCCGCCTCTTGAAGCAATGAGCTGCGGAACACCCGTTGTTTCCTCCCCTGGTGGCTCTCTCAAGGAAGTAATAGGAGACGCAGGAATAATTGTTGATGAATTTAATATCGATGCTTGGACAACAGCAATCACACGAGTAATTTCAGATTCAGATTATAAAGCTTCTCTCATAGAAAAGGGGCTTGAGCATGTAAAGAAATTCACTTGGGACAAAACGGTTGCAGATACTCTCGATGTATACAAAAAGGTATTATAAAAATGAAAATAATATTTGATGCAAGGTGGATATATGATAAACCTTCTGGAATTGGTGTATACACAAAGGAAATCATCAATAGACTAGCAAGCATTACTCCAGAAGCCCAATTTATTGTGCTTTTTACATCAAAAGAGCTTGCTCAAAGCTCTCTTCCCAATTCCCCAGCCAATGTAGAAGCCTTGATTGTTAAGTATCCACCGACTTCAGTTAAAAGTCAGATAATGATGCCACGAATAATAAAGCATCTTAAGGCAGATATATATTTTTCACCAAATTATCTTATACCATACTTTGCTTTTATGGGGCCATTTAAAAGTAAAACAAAGTGCATATCTGTCATCCACGATATAATTCCATTGATGATAACCGATTATGCCCCAGACTCAAAGACAAGCAAGCTCCTCAAGGTTTATAAAAAATGCATCGAACTAACTGTTAAGCTATCCAAATTTGTTCTAGTCGTCAGCGATGCAACTCGTCGCGATATAATTGAACAAATAAAGCCACCTGTAGCTCAAGAAGAAAAGCTTACAGTTGTTTACAATGGCGTACCAGAGCGTTCTGCATCTCCTATTATGCACAAAGCCCTACTCAATGATCTATCTGATACAAATCGCATTCGCCAGCTTCTTTATGTTGGGCGCTTAGATCCATACAAAAATGTACCTATGCTGATACACGCAGCCAATGAAGCAAAAAAGCAGCTTCCTTTTCCTGTTAAGGTTGTTATTGCGGGGCCAATGGACGAACGGTATCCTGAAGCACGCGAGGTTGCTGCTACTAGTCACTTCATAAAAACAGAATTTACTGGTTTTATTTCTGATGAAGAGCTGGCAAAGCTTTATGCTGAAAGTGACGTACTTGTTCATCCTTCAATTTACGAAGGATTTGGCTTACCTGTTGTTGAAGCTATGCGTGTAGGCTTGCCTGTGATTTGCACAGATGGAGGTTCTCTTCCTGAAGTAGCAGGAGAAGCTTGCAATGTTATTCCAACTGGAGACATTAATGCACTAATTGATGCAATTGTTAGCACACTTACTTGTCCTGAGGCATGCATAGAAATGAGCAAGCGCGGAATCGTACAATCGCAAAAATTTAGCTGGGGAAAAGCTGCCGAACAAATAAACAAGCTGCTATTATCCTAAAATTCGGTAGTTAAATATCAAATCTAAGTTTATTTGAAAACTTATAACATAAAAGCTATTTCAAAACAAGCACTAGAACACCACACAAATTCACAAATAATAAAATGTGTGTGTATCAAAATTTGATTCTAAGGTAATGGCTCTTGAGAACCTAAAAATTTTGGCTGGCGACGGATGATTACATCTAATACAGCAGAAACCTTTGCAAGCTGCTCGCGAACGCGTGTTACAACAGAATAACGAACATTTACATCTGCTGCAGCATACCCATAGGCATCACATCCAAAGCCGCGTGCAGTAAATACTGCTCTACGAAGATGATCCTCTTGAGAAATAATATAAAATGAGTCTAAGCCAAATACCTTTTTTGCTCGCACAACGGAGTCAAGTGTTCGAAAGCCTGCATAATCACAAACAATTCTATCCTCTGGCACACCTGCGGCCACAAGAGAATCCTTCATGTCTGTGGACTCATCATACCCTGCCGTATGATTATCTCCACTCACTATTAAGCAATCAACCTTACCTGAGTTATAAAGCTCAGCAGCAGCGTTAATTCTGTTTTGAAAATATAAGTTAACGTTCCCATGAAACAATATTTTTCTACAACCTAAAACAACTGCAGCACGTTTCTCTGGTGCTTCATTTATAGAGGAAGCGTCAAATATTCTTCCATTAGAGGAAAAGTAAATCAACGCAGCTGATGCTAGCCAAGCACAAATTGCACATAGCAATGCGTAGAATGACAATTTTATAAACAACTTGAAATTGATATTACGTAGCTTCATTTGACTATTGTTCTTTAAAATTGAAGCTTATTATCTTGCTACTGAACGAAGCAAAGCAATGATATAATCAATCGCATCATACCTTAACCCAGCAAACATATTAACCCTTTTGCTGCCATTAGTAATAGTGATTTGTGGCTGAGTTTTGTGGTTTACCTGATAGTTTGTTTCACTATTTTCAATAAGTGTGCTACGATTTAATTCAAAGTGCTTTGTTCTACCAATACCAAAAACCTTAAAGGCATAAGTACCCTTGCCATTGGAAAGTGTTAATATTTTCTTTCCAAATAGCATTGTACAAATTGTACACAAAAGCAAAATTGTACCCAATAAAAAAGGAATTCCTAACAAAGCTTGTTCTATTGGTATTGTTCCTTCATTTAAGAGCGGGCCAATATAAATACCAAACATAGAAAATCCACTCCAAATAGCTGTAAATGGGATTAGAAATAATACAGCCGGATTTATACGGCGATATGTTAAAGTTACCTCACCGATTGGATTCATCTTGTCGCGTACAAGCTTTATGCCACGAGGAGGCTTTTCGTAGAAAAGCCGTGAATAATCTGCAGAATCAAATTCTTCAACTAAATCAATGAGCTTTGAAATTTTTCCGCAACGACTGCAAACACCAACACCTTCTTTGATGTTCATATCATCATGTGCAATTATTGTGCGACAATTTGGGCAAGAATACTCTTTCATTGGAAAAGTCTCCCTATTTTTTAGAGTTAAACACCAGTATAGCGGCGGATACAGCTGCCAATGCGCTCAAGGATTTCCCCACGGGCAACATCGTCTGGACGAAGTGTTGTCAAACGGAAGCCATTGATATCTGTGTGGAAGCCTGTTAGAGGGGTTACGCATACACCATCAGAGCCCATCATATAGTAAACAAAGCGCTTATCTAAAGGCTGACCCTTAACTCCATTCTCAACCATCGCACGAATAGTTGGATTTGCAATTGGAAGTGTCTGCTTATCGCTTAATACGCCATCCTCAAATGTTACGCAGAAATAGAATGCTCCCTGTGTGCGATGTACGATAACACCTGGAACATTATTCTTGAAGTAATCATAGACCTGATTTGAGCGTTTCTCAAACATCTTTGCTCTATCATTCATAAGTCCAAGATAACGAGGATCACCATAAATGCGAGGAATTGCAAGCTGTGGCAATGTGGTGGAGCAAACCTCCATCATCTTGCTCTTAATAAGTGCATCGCAGTATTCGCGGAATTCTGGAGAAGCATCAGCATTAAGCATTTCAATCCAACCGCAGCGTGAACCAGGCCAAGGAATATCCTTTGAAATACCACGCAAAGCTAGACCAGGAACATCACCAAGCACCTGTGAAATATGAATTGGCTCTGCCCCATTGTAGCAGATATGAGCATAAATTTCGTCGCAAATAATAAATAATCCATACTTGCGAGCGATAGCCACTATAGCCTCAAGTGTTTCGCGAGGATATACAGCACCAGTTGGATTATCTGGATTTACAATAGCAATAGCAACAACCTGAGGATTGTACTTTACCTTATTTTCTATATCCTCTAGATCAGGAAGCCAATTATTCTTTGGATCAAGGCGGAACTGTAGGAAGCTATAATCTCCACGCTTTCCCTCGTTAGAGCTATGAGTTGGATATGATGGAGCCGGCATTAGCACACGATTCTCTGACTTCATTAAATCGTAAATCTTATCCACAGCATCAGCAATACCATTGAAGAACAAAATATCATTAGGAGTAATTTTTACGCTGTTTGGACGATTTGAAACAACATTAGCTAAAAATTCGCGAGTTTCCAAAACGCCACGACTAGGGCAATAAGCCCATGCCTTATCCTCCTTCATTAAATCCATGACAATCTCACGAATCCATGGAGCAACGGTCTCTCCGGCAGCAACAGGATCACCAATATTTTCCCATGTAATTGGCTGACCTGCTTTAATCAAAGCATTACCAAAGTCTACGATTTCACGAATCTCATAATGAAGCTTCTTTATTCCTGAATGAGCAATAGTTGTACGCATACTTACCTCACTAAATTATTTCTTCAATGTATTTGCTGCTGACTTTGCTGTATTTGCCATAAGCATAGCAATAGTCATCGGACCAACACCACCTGGAACTGGTGTAATTTTATCTGCAATTTCACTAATAGCTGAATAATCAACATCCCCTACAAGCCTAAAGCCATTTTTCTTTGTTGCATCCTCAATGCGGTTTACACCAACATCGATTACAACAACACCTGGCTTAACCATATCTGCTGTGACTGTATTAGGGCGGCCAGCTGCAACAATCAAAATATCTGCCTGACGGGTAAAGCTTGCCATATCCTTTGTGCCAGTGTGGCAAATTGTAACTGTAGCATTTGCACCTGCTGCCTTTTGTATCAAAAGATTAGCAACTGGCTTGCCAACAATATTGCTGCGACCAACCACAACAACATGCTTACCAGAGGTCTCTACCCCACTGCGAATCAATAGCTGAATAATTCCGTGTGGAGTGCAAGGAAGGAATGTATCCTCGCCAAGCACCATTTTACCAAGGCTAATTGGGTGGAAGCCATCAACATCCTTCTCAGGAGAGATTGCACGAATTACAGCTGGCTCATCAATGTGTTTTGGCAATGGTAACTGCACAAGAATACCGTGGACTGCTGGATCCTGATTTAGACGTTCTATTTCTGCTAAAAGCACTTCCTCTGAAGTATCTGCAGCCATGCGTATTGGGAATGAGCGAATGCCAACCTCAACACACGCACGCTCTTTTGCTGTCACATATGATACAGAAGCAGGATTATCTCCTACTAGAATAACAGCTAAGCCTGGCTCGACACCAGCTGCCTTTAATTTTGCAACCTCAGCAGCAACCTCGCTGCGAATCTCTGCAGAAATTTGTTTACCGTCTATATTCATTTTTCACAATATTCAAGTGATTATTATCACAACAAAGCACACAAAAATTAGAGTACCTTCTTTAGTCTCTCAACTGCCTCAAGCACATTTTCCTTTGAATTGAATGCACTAATACGGATATAACCATTACCGCAACGACCAAAGCCTGCACCTGGTGTAGTAACAATCTGTGCATTGTTCAATAGATAATCAAAAAACTCCCATGAATCCTTGCCTGTATTAAACCAGATGTATGGAGAATTATCACCACCTGTTGGCTTATATCCCTTCTCTATCAAAGCCTCACGGATAATCTTTGCATTCTCCAAGTAGCCATCGATAAGTGCCTTCGTTGCAGCCTTGCCCTCAGGAGTATAAACAGCCTCAGCTGCACGCTGCACAGGATAAGCCACGCCATTAAACTTTGTGCTCATACGGCGAGCCCACATTGGCTGAAGCATAATCTTGTTGCCATTCTCATCAAATACGCGACACTCCTTTGGAACAACGCAATAGCCGCAGCGAGTACCTGTGAAGCCTGCAGTCTTTGAGTAGCTGCGGAACTCTACAGCAACCTCTTTTGCTCCATCTAGCTCATAAATTGAATGAGGGATTGATTCATCACGGATAAATGCAACATATGCTGCATCAAAAAGAATCAATGCATTATTTGCGTGGGCATAATCAACCCAAGCCTGAAGCTGCTCACGTGTCGCAACTGCACCAGTTGGGTTGTTAGGGAAACACAAATAAATCAAATCAACCTTTTCTTCTGGAAGAGCAGGAACAAAATTATTCTCCTCAGTGCTGTTTAAATAAACAAGCCCCTCATAGCGACCATCCACTGAAGCACCTGTTCTACCAGCCATTACATTTGTATCAACATAAACTGGATATACAGGATCTGGTACAGCAATACGAATATCATTTGAAAATAGCTCCTGAAAATTACCTGTGTCGCACTTTGCACCATCAGAAACAAAAATTTCAGATGCATCAATATCTGCACCACGTGCCTTAAAATCATGCTCTGCGATTGCCTCACGCAAGAAAGCATAGCCATGATCTGGACCATAACCGCGGAAGGTTGCATCAACGCCCATCTCTGCGGTTGCCTTTGCCATAGCATCAACACAAGGCTTTGGAAGTGCCTTTGTTACATCTCCAATGCCAAGTCGAATTAGCTTAGCATCTGGATTTGCCTCCATATACTTTTTCACGCGTTGAGCAATATCCGAGAACAAATAAGAAGCTTGAATCTTACTAAAATTTGAGTTTGCTTTAATCATTGAAATTCCTTTAATAAAAATTGTTGTTACTAATTGTACCAAAAAAACACCTTAATATCAACAAACAAACCGAAAAGACAATGTTTTCGGCGGTATTTTGTTTTTACATAAATTATTAAAATTTCAGCGATTTGATACTAATCAACGCCTAAATATATACAAAAGGTGTGTAAAGGAAGCCTCTACACACCTTTCATCTTTGATTTAACAGACTGATTAGTATACAAATATCATTGTAGGCTGAATACCACCACGGAAATATGTTATCCACATTGATGTTCCATCCTCACCAAGTGTTATATTTGCTCTAGAGAAAATTTCTTCGTCAAACTCAACTGAATAAATAGATGGATCAAATAATGTATTTGACTTTGGATTTGTTGCTTCTGACCAATCTAGGAACTTAACTCTATTTGCCTTTGTAATTTCTCCTATTGGCTCAAGGCGAACAACTATACTACCATTTGACTTTTGTGTCTTTGAATCGCCTGCAAAATATACGCAACCATTACCCTCGTTGCCTACATCAACAATAAATTTTGAGCCATTCTCCATTGTGAGATTGCTACTAATTGTAAAATCTCCAATCTGCTCGCCTCCACGAATTCCACCACCAGCTTTTACTGTTATATTGCTATCAACAATTCTTCCTTTACCGCCAAGCCAAGCATTTGTCAATACTTGCCAATTAGACATTTCAGTTTTATCATTTATTAGCAAGCCACCCTCTACAATTTCAGATGCGTCACCCCGTGAAAGATAATATTCTCCTTCATATGCAATTACACCATCTCCATACTTATGGATGCGGCAATAAGAGTTCGCACCAGTATTTGCGTTTGTAATAACACCCATTATGCGGGCATCAACAAATGCTTTGCCCTTAACTGCATATAATCCACGACTATTAGCACTCCAATGGCCATTAGAAACATCAACGTCAATGCCATTCTCAAAAATTATTGTCGCATCGGAATCTTTTGCACCAAAAATGAATGTACGTACATCCTGGAACCAGTTGTCATTCCTAGCATAAGAAATACTGTCACCACTAGTAGTAAATTTATAAAAAGGTTCTCCAAATAAATTTACACGCCTATCGGCACCATAAGCCGCCCAACCAAACAAATAGCTGCGATCTCTATATGTTATAATTGTGTTTCCACCGACCTTGCCACGAACATAATCCATATCCTTTTCCAAGCCAATAACTGGGCGTGCACCCCATTCAAAGAAATACCCATTCTCACCAAAAACAGTTATTCCTCGTGAAAAATGAGATGGATCTTTTAAGTGTAATGAACCATCGATAATGACGACACCATTAGTTTGTCCTTCTGGGGCTTCAGTGAAAATATCTTCTAAAACAGTTAGTGTTCCTACACCATATTTTCCGAATAAATATTCACCAGAATCTGCTATTGAATTTTGCAAAGACTTTACTGTGCAATTCACAGCAAACGAATAAGCCTTATTTTTGTTATACGGTGTTCTCATAACAGCATTTGGGAAATGCATATCTGATCCACCTATAGTGCATGAGGTTTGCTCAGCCGTTGCATCGATTTCGAGAAGATTTGGCAATGTTACTGCTTCACCGCATTGATTTTCAAATGTTTGGCTAATTGTTCCATATGTGATATATGAATGATACGAGGTGTTATTCAAACGGATGCGCCAAACATTGTAAATTGCTTCCTTATGGCTAAAAACCAAAGACATATTCTGGCTAACAAAGATACCGCATTTTAGGTCTAAATTAGGAGCTGCAAATTCTACACATCCATTATCACTGCCTGACACTAAAATCCATGCATTGGCAACAGTACAAGAAACTGGCTTTTTGAAAATCATACGTCCCCCTGATGGCATAATTGGGCGATAATTTTCTGAGGTTGAAGTAAAGTCAACAGCAACATTAATGATATTTGTGCCAAAGCTTGCTTGAGAAAAAGCGAAATTCCAATCTTTTCCTTCACTCCAAGATTGAGGAAGAACAAGCTTCGCATCTGGTTCTCCAGATATTTCCCAACCAGAATGATTATAACCATCAAGTGAATCGTCCTTAGAAACATTGGTACGACCATTACTACCGATTGGACCGAAGCAGATAGATCTAACTTCTAATGTTTCATTTAAGTATGGTTGATGTATAGGTTGCCCAACAAAAAAGATACGATCATCTTTTGTAGGCAATGCTGAGGAAACTGTCTCTCCATCTGAATGGTAATAATTTGATGGATCATTCATATTTGAGCCTTTATTAGCCCAAATATAGTTAACAGTAGCTGCAGAGCAGAAAAGTGCAGGCATTAAAACAACAGTGAATAATAATATTTTTTTCATAATCACCTCAAAAAATAAATTTATTTTTTTAATATGTATATTAGTATAATAGTAACATAATACCCCCTCCCCCGTCAATTTTATTTTGTAAAGAAATTCCTAAAAAAAAGGTGCATTATTTTTTGACAGATACGGCATATAATTCAGTGATTAAATGTGCGTTATTATGACATTAACGCGAGACGATTGTACAACGATTCGTGCACATTCGTGCAGTAAAACAGGATTACAAGATTTGCATGATTGCCAGGATTGCTTGCGTGTGAGCTAAAAGTGCGAGGTTATCCCCTCCCGCAGAGACGCAGAGGCACAGAGATGGTTGTAATAACATTTGTGTAATTAAGTTATCCGTGTAAGTTATCCGTGTATGCACATACGTGCAGTAAAACAGGATTACAAGATTTGCATGATTGCCAGG
>CALDQE010000068.1 GCA_937911295.1 uncultured Verrucomicrobiota bacterium | reverse complement strand
AAACACGGAGCACACGTAGTGTGATTTTCCTGAGAACGGAGACACGGAGGGGTGCTGGGGTAATTGTAACCACGAAGTACGCGAAATTACACGAAAAGAGTTTTGTAGTTTAATTCTATGCGTGATGCACGTGGTGGTATAAAATGATTTGTTGCTATTTGCCAAGGGTACGAATCATGTGGCTTTCAAATTGGGTTGGGTTGGCTTCGTTAAAAACAAATAATCTGCCACCACGGCGTTCATCAACACCATAGCAACGATAACCGCAGCAAGCATCCCAGAATAGGCGAATTCCCTCATATTCTGACTCATAATCGTTCATGTGTGTATGACCACAGCTAATTGCACAAATGTCTCCACGATAACGAACAAGCTTAAAGATGCCTGGGTCCTGTCCCATACCGCAAAAGCCTTCGTCATAGTTGCCGCCACGGCCATATTTTTCTGGATTATCGCGTGTGATTTGATACTCATTGGGTGGGACGTGCATACAGAGTAGCCCTGGAACCTTTTTGCCTACATTTTTCTCTAATTCAATTGATGTGTTGTAGTACCATAAGAGCTGATCTACACAAATCATCCCCCAATATGCATAGTCATCAGGAGTTGATTTGATTTCTATTGGAAGCAAATGCCCATCTCGCTTACATTGTTCAACCCATTCTGCACTTTGCTCTAATTGGCAATTTGTATCAATACCCCATACAGCAAGGGCAATTTCGTCCTTTTTGTTGAATATTGGTAGAACAAAGTTTGTCTTGCCATGGATATCAGAGCCAGTATGCTTTGAGACGCACATAGGATGTGCTTCGTATAATGCTTGATGCTCATCTAGGTCAAGCTCCACATCATGATCATGATTACCAAATATGTGTGCCCAAGGGATGCCTCGCTTTTCCATTGGAGCAGAAAAAATATCGATAAAAGACTTTAAATCTTCTTTGTTGTGAATTTCTGGACCAAAGCAGTTGTCTCCACCAAGGATGACAAGATCGGGGTCTGCTTCATCTAAAATGACCTCAACAGAGCGTAATGAACGTGGGTCGTATTGGGCAGACTCCTGGATGTCTGACATCATTACGACGCGGAATGTCCCATCTTCTCTAAATTTTAGTTTGTGTTTAGTCTCAAATTTCATAAAAGGTCACTTTCGTTTCCGTATAAATAATGTTGTGTACGATAAATTATTGTGTAGTAATTGTTTAATGTGCATCCTTAGGCCTATGCCATTGTGACTAGCATCTCTAGTGTGACCTCGGTTGGGGTGGCTTTGCCATCTTTTACTGCTCGAAAAGCTTCTATCATAATCTCAGCCATACGATGCACCTCGTTGCCTGAGCTGCCAGCGATGTGTGGCGTGATTAGAATGTTGTTTAACATATAGAGCTCGCTATTGTTTTCTGGTGGCTCAGTAGGGTCAGTAACATCAAGTACAGCAAAGCGAGTAGGGCAATCTTTAAGTGCTTTAATTAAACCAGCTTCATCAACCTGTGCACCTCTTCCGGTATTTATAAATACGGCGTTTTCTTTCATCAAAGAAAAGAGCTTGTAGTCAAGGAGTTTCTGTGTTGTAGGAAGATTTGCAATGTGGTTTGAAATTGTTTGGCATGTTGAAAATATTTCTTCAAGGCTGGCTTTCGTAACCTTTAATTCATTGGCTACAGCATCAGATAAAAATGGGTCATAAACCTTAATATCAAGGGATGATATGCTTTTTAGTTTTTGAATCACGCGTCTACCAATTTGACCAACACCAAGGATGCCTACAGAAGTTTCAAAATTACCTGGCAAAGCTTGCGATAATGCTTGGGCTTTTCTGTAGCCTTCACAGGAATCAATCTTGTTTAATGTATGAAAAAATCCTTTGTTTGCAAGAATGATTTGTGAAACAGTATATTCTGCTACTGGGATAGCATTGGCACTCCATGCACTAAATATTCGCACATTATTGGCAAATAAAGGCTTTGCAAAATATTGGATAGAACCAGCAGCATAAAAAACATATTTTAGGTTGGGGAAGTGCTTTCTGACCTGCTCATCGCTTAATATTGGTATGTCCCAGCTAGAAAAAATTGCTTCTACATCAGAAAAATCGTGCTTGTCAAGGTCATCCTCTACAAAAACCTCTTGTAGTAGCCCCGCCTCTTGTTTTAGTGTTTCAATTGTTGTTGTTGAATATACCCTATCAATAATAGATGGTGTGTTGCAAAGAAAAATGCTTTTCATAGATTCAAAATGCGTAAAAGAGATTTCAATAAATTGTTCGCTATTATTGGTTGTGTTTACAAAAGATGTTGCCCAGAATCTACATATAGCACTTGTCCTGTGATTGTAAGAGAGGTCGCCAGATAAATAACAGCTTTGGCGATATCACTAGGGAGGCAGCGCGTAATTGTGGGTAATGCACCGGCTGGCTCAGAATTTGCTGCATCCTTGGGCGATAGAACAGGCCCAGGTGCAATAGCATTTATTGAAATTTGTGGGGCAAGCTCTAATGCTGCACCAATAGTAAAATCCTCAAGTGCTTTTTTGCTCATCCAATATGGTAAGCAGCCCTTTGCAGGCTTGTGTATGCGCTGGTCTGTAATATTGATAATTTTGCCAGAATAATCGGCAGGGAGTATTTCAGATGAATTTACAAGCTCATAAAGCGTTTTTGCCATTACGATAGGTGCTAGAGCATTTACGTTTAGCATTTGCTGATAATCTTCAAGAGTGGTTTCAGCAAATGGCATTAGCTCAAAGATTGCTGCATTATTGACAACGATATCAACCCAACCTGCTAAATCCCATGCAGAGCGTAGAACAATCTCAGCATCCTCTGGAGAAGTAAAATCACCTTGTAGAGTCCATGCTTGACGTCCAATCGTGCGTATATCATTGGCAAGCTCCTCTGCTAGTTCTGCAGAGTGATTGTAGTGGATAATAATGTCACAGCCTTGCTCAGCAAGTGTAAATGCGATTTCTCTGCCAACACGTTCTGCAGCACCTGTAACTAGTGCAACGCGTTCAAATAATGGGAGAGAGGATTGTTCTAGAGTTGCCATTTTATTGTTCTCCTATTGATATTGCTGAGAAAGGAATCCAACCATACGCATTACCAAAAGAAATGCGACACCATCCACCATGCTGTTCTAGTATGATAATTTTGCTATTGGCAGGAATATCAAAAATTGTAAGAGCTGTAGATGCAGGAGCAAGCTTTGCTGTAGTATCTATATTTGTGAAGCATTTTTTTGTGGCAGGGTCAATAGGTTTAACTGCACCTTCTGTTGTATTAGTTTTAGTGCCATCTATAAGAGCATCTGGATCAAGAATAATATCCTCAATAACTTCTGTCTTTCGTTCTACAATAGTTATTTTTAAAGGTGTATTATCGGTAACCTGCTTGTATGTTCCATCAATTGTGTCAAAGCTAAAAACTTGTGGTGAAGGAATAGTATATTCTCCTAGTGCATTTGGAACTATGCTCTGCTCAATCAAATAATTACTTTTAAATTCATTTTTGTCTTGGTCAATGATTTTTGCAGGATAAAGCTTAAAGCCATCGATATGCTCAATGCTACATGGATTAATATCCTTTTGGCTTATATCAGATGTAGAAATAAAGGTGCTAACAGTAATAATATCTCCAACAGCGGCTACATTTGTGGATAGAGAGCTGTGCATATAGACACTTCCAATAAAACCAGTAAATGGTTCCACTGGTGGAGTAGGTAAATTTTGTACAATAAAATCTTTGGAAATAGCCTTTGCATGCTTGATTGGTCCCATCGTCTTCATAACAAAAAAGCCATTGCCTCTTGTATCTCTAATAGAGTATCGATATGTTGCTTCAATATTAAGCTTATCATTAGCTTCGTCAGTAAATGTGAGTGGTGCGATGAAAACAGCACCATCAGCATTTTGCGATGCATCGTGATAAATTTTGCTTACATTTGCATATGGTAGATTGTTTAATCCAGAAAATTGAATATTTTCAAACTCTGCATTTTCTTCGTCAATTTTCAGGGTTATGATAACCTCTACAGTTTCTCCGATATAGTATATTTCTTTTTCAGGAGATAATTTTACAGAGAGGGGAGAGTCATTTTCTGTGGCAGAGTGTGCGAAGCATAAAATATGACAGCAAATTGCGATGGTGTAGCAAATTAAACCTTTGAATAGCTTATTCATTTGGCAAGCCCTCCTCAATAGTTTGCTCTTGCTCTAAAAGTAGCTCCTCAGCAGTGATCTCAGGAATTGGCTTCTTTAATAATTCTCTTGAAGCAAGGTAGCTTGATGAAACAAATATGAATGCAACAAATGCTATAGCAATAGCGATATTCACAGGCTTTCTGTTTGTTGGGAATATACGTATAATTAAAAGAGCCCAAAGGATTGTCCATATTATGCAGAGAGCATTGCCTCTTTCAGAAATAGAATATTGATAATGCCAGAATAGAGGCATACGATACCATGGCAGGGTTGGGCTTTCTAAAATAGTAGAGATACCATCCTTCTCGGTTTGTAGTGAATCCTGTTCCTGAAGCGATTGCATTGCAAATAGTCGACTATTGTCTAGCTCCTTTGTCGTGCCAGTAATTGTTTCAATATAATCAATTACATCGATGGCTTTTTGAGGATGGCCGGCAAGTGTCAATGCTGTTGCATAGTTATGAAGCAATGCAGGAATAGGCTTGCTGCTATTAAAATTGTAGCTAAATCTTGTGTAGTAATTTGTAGCGATAGCAGTAAAGTTTTTTTTAGAGACGGCAGCATTTACAAGGAGATTTGCTTGACGTAGCTCGTACTCGTCAGGCGTACGCTTCTCAATTTGAGTAGTGCTTATCGAAAGAAGTATTGCGGCTATAATTGGTCCAACAACAATAGCTATGCAGGCGACAATGGCTCCAATACAGATGCAAATTTGTGGCAGGGTGCTGCTTTTGCCCTTTAGCTTTTGTAGGACTGGAAGAAGCTTCTCCTTTGCATCGGTAACTTCAGTAGGAATATCGGCATTTGGGGCGAAGGATAGGTCAAAAATTCGCTTTAATGGCTTTGAAAGCTGAGTAATGATTTCTGAGGAAATCTTTTGTTCGTTTAATGCTTTTAGAATATCATCTGGAGTTGAACCAGTTGTTTTTATCTTAAATTTCTTACTGATAAAGGTAGATACGGCAGACATAACCTCGGCTGGAACGTTTGCATTAGAAAGCCTTTTTATTGCAGCTTCTGTAGCCGACATATTTTTGATGTATTCAATTAAGTGCTTTCGTTTTGAAAGAATTTTTCGTAACAAAAGAGCTACAACCCATATAAATGGAGAAATGATAGCAAGCTGCTTTATTAAAAAAGAGATGCTTCCAGAGGTTGTGCTGGTGTCAAAAGAAATAGCAGTAGGGTAATAGCGAACAACTTCGTCTGGTAAATCAACCGCTTCAGAGCCATCAAATGCAGCAACTTGGGGAGCTGGATCAACACGTATAGGAACTGGTATTGTTGTAATAGTGGCATATTGATTAGTGGTTAAATTGTAATAGCCTAGCTCAATAGCAGGAACTTCTATTGTGCCAGAAGTGATTGGACGGATGCTATACTCAAATGTAGCATTTTTGTCTGCTTCATTCGGGGTTGCTTTTATCTCACCAAAGGCTCTAAAATTGTTCTTGAAACCATCTAGCTCATCAAGCTTTGGTGGAATGACACTAAGAGGATTTTCTACATTTTCAAGCTTTAATGTGAGTGTTATTGGATCGCCTTCTTTACAATTTTGTGTATCAAGGCTTGTCTCTGCTTTTAGTTTATCAGATATTGCTCCTATAAAGCTAGCTGGACGGCCCTCAAGAGGGGGTTCTGAAATGGTGATGTTGATTGGGTCGGATACAATAAAAACATCAGTCAAATCATATTTGTTATTAGGGGCTTGTTTTAATATTTCACCAACAAAGGTTATTGGCTTGAATGTAATTTTAGAAGGTGTTTTTGCTTTATAGATTGTTGTCCACGAGTAAACAAAATAATTTGTGCCATTTTCTTCAATAATTGAGTTTGGTATATTAAATATAGATTGTGCACCATCTCCGAAGATGCTAAATGGAGAAGGTACTTGATAGTTATTTATGTATATACCAACATTTGATGTTGCATACTCAAATAATTGATTTACACCATTTGCAGCGAGTTTTATTTCCTCGAAATTTTGATCTAAATGAGGTAATAATAGGCGAGGTGTTGCTCGTTGAAATATTGGGGGTATAATTTTGTTTGCATTAGAAATAGCAAGTAATTTGATTGAAGCAGTTATGCGAAAAGTATCCTCTGCTATAATTTCAGTTTTGTCAGCAAAAAATTCAATAGAAGCGTATGGTGATGGTTGTGGAGCTATAACAGTAATTGGCTTTAGTTGAGCAGAATAGTTTTTGCCATTAACATTAATCTCAAATTTAATTGCTTCTATAGCATTAGTGCTATTAGGTGATATTTTTGTATTCCAAGAGTATGTATAATTGTTTTCAGTTGTTCGTTTGCCGTTTATGTATTGGGAAAAGAATGATTGGCTAACGTATGGTGCTTTTGAAATCTCGATAGAGTAGTCATTGCTGTTATTTACTACTTTAGGTTGGGGTGGTACATCAAGCTTTTCTGTAGTTTCAAGTGCTATTTTGGCACGGAGAAAATCACCAAAATACACATAATCCGTTTCTTGTTCAGCGGTAAATAAAATGTTGTTTGCAAGAATAATATTTATGGGTAAAAATAAAAGTAATAATAAAAAATGCAATGCCTTCATAATAATTACCTCAAAGAAATTATTTTGATGAGAACATAATTGCGTTTATTGTTACGGTTTGATTCTTATCTGGGTAGTCGTAGTAAATGCAGATAAAATCGCAATTCTTTGCTGTGAATGAAAGAGGTATATTTGCTGGGCCCTCTGCAATTTGCGTGCCGTTTGCATGGACGGAGATATTTCCAATTTTAGGTGAGTCCTTAGCGAAAATGATTTCTACATTCCATGTTCCGCCAATAATAGGAAGATTTGGTCCATATATCACTTTTCCTGCTGGTGCATGCTGTGGCTCAAGTACGATAGAATCAAAAGAAATTGTTTTGTTCTCATTGTTAATGGTTGTGGCAGTGTAGCCAGCATGGAACAAATCTGATGCAGCAATCGTTCTAGGTGCTTCGCGTGGGTCAATAAGGTCCAATACGGGCATATATGCAGTTGTATGAATTGGAGATGTTCCCTTTATTTCAACAGAGACAAAGCCATTGGTTTCTGTTGAACCAATTGGTGCTGCAGCAAGCGGTAGAGCATTACCATAGCGGTCTTTGAGTTGAATAGCTGGAACTTCAACGCCTCCAGAAACGAAAGAAAGCTTTTGTGGCTCTGGGGTTAATGCAATCCACATACCGGCACGGTGATAAGCATTTGTTAGGTAGGAGCAATCAAGGACATTGCCAGAAAGAGCTAGCTCTTCATCAAGCGTGAGCCATGTTTCTTTATTTGTGGCATCGGCTGCAGGGCGACGGAGTATGTATGGTATGCTTCCTTTTTCATTAAATGTAGCTGGTGTCAGCCCCGCTCCATTGCTACGCTTATCAAAGTACCATAAACGAGCAGGGCAAAGGGTTTGAGGGATTTTATCTGTAATTATATAACCAGAAGCATTGTTTTCAGGGAACAATGAGAAGCTCCAAGCGTCACGCTCGTGCTTAAGGAATTTAAGCTGAGGATTTTTGATAAATTGTTTTAATGTGTAGCCTACAGGTAATGGGCTAACCTTATCAGGGAAAGCATTTTCGTGAATAATGATTGCTGTAGACTTGTGTTTTTCTTTTAGAGAGGCTCTATTTTGTTCAGAAAGGATACCTTGAGTTACAGTCTCATATCGAGAAAAAACATCGTCCAAATAATCAAAGCTTTTCACGGGAGAATAGCCATTAAGCATTCGTAGCTCATTGCGCATTGCATGGTACTCATAGATAGAGGACCAAGAAGAGTCGCCTGGCCAAATAGGGAGAATTAGAGCACGAGGTGTTTTATTAAGTGTATTTGCTTCTTCAACAGCAGCTTTATAGGCTTCTTGTCTTTTTTCAGGAAGTAGGCTTATACCACACCACATACCTTCTCTAGCAAAAATTAAGCTTAAAAGCACAATAGGAAATAATATCATGCCTTTTGCATATTGAAGCTTTGTATATTTAAAACAATCCCAGACAAGAATCAATAGAGGAGCGAGAAGGGTAGGAAGTAAACAGAAAATTTTTACTGGCTGGCGAATCATTTGGTATGGAGGGATAATTTTACGAATTACTCGTAGGGGAAGCCCATCAACTGGTCCATTGGTGCCAAGTGCAAGAGCAATAGCAGCACAAATAGCAATGCACAATAGCAAGGCTGTGGTTATTGCGATTAACCTATTTGATACATTTGCTTCCTTGGAACAAGGTGAGGAAGACACTTTGTTCTGCTTGATTATGTAAAAAACAAATGCACTTATAGTTATAGTGCCAGACACAAGAATCAATGAAGCTAGCACCCACCCAATATTAAAATGCATTGCTCCGTGGCAATTGACGGAGTAGTCAACAAGACTATCGATGACAGGAGAATTGATTTTTAGCTCCGCAAGGGTTCTTCCGCCAGCAACATCAGTTGTCGTATACGAAGCACGTAATCTTAGTGCGAAAATCATGGCACATAATCCTGCTATTGGAATTGCAATTAGATTTTTTATCAGATAAATGCAATCCTTTTTTGTAGGAATAAGCTCTTTCCAATTTGCTGCCTTATATAGCCAAGATACAATGCAGAAGCCAGGTGTTGCTAGCACAGAGAAAACAAAGCAATGTAGGTCCGTACAATACAGTAGGAAAATAAGTGCTCCAGCAAGAATGCCTCCCCAAAGGCGTTTCCCTCGAATAGCTAAATCTATCCCTAGAAATACTCCTGGTACAAGCCCCATGCCAAAGCCTGTTGGACTGCCTGCTGCAAGGTTAACCCAACGATATGGTACACACATAGCAATTATAGCTATTGCTAGGCAAGTGATTTGCATAGTCGCTTTGTTGGCAAATCTGCGAACTAGCAAATATAGGAATACAAAGCTACATATTGCACTCAAAAGCTGGGAGAAATTCCATGCAAATGCATCGGTTGAGAAAAATTGTGCTATTGCGTAGGTAAATGAGAATGGGATATAGTATGGATCAATTATTTTGCGATCAGCATCAGAGCCAGTATTAAATTCATATATATTATGGAACGCAGGAATATCTCCTTTGAACATCTTTGAGAATAAATTAAAATGGTATTGAAGCTGGAGATGGTCTCCTTGTACAAGCTCGGTCGCAATATTTTTCCCTTTTTCTGGCTGCTCGATACCAAAGGAGTATGAAGTATATGGAATACCATTAGAAAAGTATTTTCCGATTGGTGCCATAAAGTAGAAGTATAATGCAGAAGCAATTGAGATTAGTAAAATTACTGTAAATAACCGAGAGAGCTTGTTCATTTATAATCCCTAAAAATTATGTAGCTTAAAATTAAAAACCCCGACAAGCCCTTTAGGCCGCCGGGGAACCAAAATCGCTTAATAGCTTTTTACCCAAATAAATGGTAACGACCATTGCGTAAAATAACTGTTGCTAGATTATTCCCAATCTATATCAAAGAAATACCAATGTGCACCAGAAGGTAGGTGGTCATCTGCCTTAATAATTAGTGTGTAGTTGTTTTCAGCATTTGGATATTTAACAACCTCAACATTGCCTAAGCCAGTTGTAACATATTTTACCTTCATATTTGACTCATTCCATTCTCCAGAGGTTGGAAGAGCAGGGACTTCATTTGAAAATGTGTACTCGTCACTGATAGCTTCATTCCATGTTGGATGCCATTGTTCCTTGCCATTGATAGATACAGGAATATTACTATCATTGTACTTACCGATAAATTGATTCAATAGATGCTGGATGCAAATTTTATTGCCGTGAATATATATTAAATCGCGTCCATCAACTAGTGCCTGTATTGTAACCTTACCTTCCTTCTCAGGAGGGACAAAGGTAGTACAACCAGTTACTATTGCTGTAGCTACGATAGCAAATAAAACTAAAAATTTATTCATTTTGTTCCTCATATTTTAAATGTGCGTACAAAAATATTGAATAACGCCTCTTTTTTTCTTTTTAATTTTAGCACAAAAGTCTTGCTTAAATCAACTGTTTTTCTGATGAATATTTTGTTTTTTATACTTTTATATGTAATATGTTTGATATTTAGGTGTATTTTGGAGGTTTTGCATACCAAATTTGTTGGTTTGTTAAGTAATCCCTTAATGTAAACAAATATATTTAAATATTGGTGAGAGGAGCTAAAGAGAACCGATAAGCACATTCTTCCCTTGTGTCATCCTTTAGTTACATAATCTAATTTTCATATCTAAATCTGCTCGATAGATGCTGAAATTATGCTAATGTAATCCATGCTAACTCAGAAGGGAGTGGTGTGGTTAATTCTTTCTTTATGGCAGGTGTCTCTGGATACATTTGATTGAGCATTGCCTTGAAGCCAGCTCCATGATCCATACACCTAGTATGGCAAAGCTCGTGAACAATTACATGGTTTAATGCCTCTTTTGAGTAAAATAAAAGCCATAAACTAATCATAATTGTCCCGTCAGGACTATATGAACCCCATTTACTTTTGGCGATAGTGGTTCTAAATGCCTTTGGCTGAGTGAATTGAAAGCGCTCTGCGTAGCTTTTTATTATTGGAGGATATGTGTTATTGGCAATTTTGTTTAGCCAACTAATTATTGCACGGGCCACCAATTCTTGCACACCTTTTGTGCTTTGAAGTCTAGAAGGTGTGTTCATAAAAATCACCATCTCGTTTGTGGTATTGTTTGCTGAAATGGTGATTTTGTCAAAGGGTAGAACTGCATGGACAAATCTAACAGAATAGTTTTTGTTTATAGCCTTAAGGTGCAGTTCTTTAAACCCAGTTAATATGTTGAATTCATTAGGCATTTAGTTAATGCTATTTGCAACATTCTTCAATGCCGTTGTATGGATAATCATAGTTAACCCAACCACATGGATCTCCGAAGAATATGTGGCGGCAGAATTCAAATTGAGCCATCCAGTCAATTAAAGAATGCTCATGCTTGCCTTCACGAAAGTGCATAGCTACAGAATAAGGATCATATCCAAGAGCCTTAGCAATATTGCGTGTTGCCTCAGTTGTTACGCATGCACCAGCTGGATTTGCCCATAAATCAGCAAATCCATCTGTTGAAACTTGTGGACGTGGAAGGCATAAAGCCTTTAGAAAATGAGCATCGTAAGGAAGATCCTTTGTGTTATTAAAATATTTAGGGAAAGACTCGTTAAACCATTTACCTAAATCCTTACCGATTGATTCATAAGGCTCGCCACCCTCTGCGATAAAGTGCCATGAACTGGCACCTCCAGAGCCAGAACCATTTGAGCAGGTTACGGTGACGCGCTCATCAAATGCTCCAGCAAGTAGTGATGCTTTGCCTCCACGTGAGTGCCCAGTAACAGCAATCCTGCTTGTGTCAATTTCTGGTACAAATTCAAGTGCATCAATAACTCGAGAGAAGCCATATGCCCAGCCCATTATAGAGGCGAAATCGTATTCTGGATAGCGACGCTCAAGGTAGCTATCGCGTAAAACATTGGTCTGTGGGAATGGTGGGTCTATTACAAAGTCGCAACGGTTGAATATTACAAATGCTATGCGATTGAGTGTTGCAATCTTTACAATTTCGCGGCGAATGCTTTTTGCCCAGTTACCATCACCACAAATCATTACAGGAAGCTTCTCTTCAGGAGCTAAATTATCTGGGGTGAAAACCATAAAATCAAAGCACCATTCGCTATCTGCCCATGGACGAGATGAGAAAATTCTTAGTCTGCCAATTGAGTTTTTTGCTTCTATATCAGAGTTTCCGAATGATGTTGGAGGCTGAATCATTCTTACAGTAGGCTTTTCCTGTGGCTCAGGAGGACGATGACCGTAGCATTCACGTTGGAGTATCTCTTTGATTTCTTCACGACGCTTTAGCCAGTCTTCTTGAGTTTTTACCGGATTGCCATCGTTAAATTTAAGAGCATCTGGCATAGGACTGCCACTTTTAATGAATTTTACATCTTTTTTCATAATAATTTCACTTATTTTGTTTTTGTTTTAGATTTATTTGCTTTAGATTTTTCTGCCTCTTCAAATTCTTTTTTGTTGCGCTCATACATTCGTGAGGCAAGCTCCAGCTGTGATTTTGCACACACTTCCATTGCAGCTCGTTCTTCCTTTGAGAGTTTAGCTGAGATTATTCGCTTTACGCCATTCCTACCGACTAAGCAAGGAACACTTAGCGAGCATTTGGTAATGCCAAATTCTCCAGATAGGTGAATTGATAGTGGCATAATTGTGTTGTCATCTCGAAGGATTGCATCAGTAATGTTGCGTAGTGTTGTTGCTACTGCATAAGAGGAGATGCCCTTGTAATTGACAATATGATTGGTGGATTGTGTGATTTCGCGAAGAATATCCGCTTTGTTTTTTACAACACGCTTACCAGAGTCTCCTGTTACTTTAGAAAAAGCATCAACAGTTTGACCTGCAATTTGTGTTAATGACCAAGCAATAAACTCATTTTCGCCATGCTCTCCTAAAACATAGCCATTAACGTTGTTAATGCTAACATTAAATTCACGACTCAATATGTGGCGAAGTCGAGCTGTGTCAAGCATAGTGCCACAACCAATGACTCTGCCACGTGTCCAGCCTGAAGATGCATAAGCGATTGATGTCATGTAATCAACAGGATTGGTTACAATAAGCATTATGCCTTCACAGCCAGACTCTGCCACACGCTTGGCAATTGTCCCGATTTTCATGGCATTTTCATAGATAATTGTGTCTCGATCACATTTCTCTACTGTGCGTGTGCCCACAGCGATAACAACAATGTCGCTGTCCTTAAAATCTTCATCTGTTCCAACATGGATTGAGAGATTTGGTGTGTAGACGGCTCCTTGCATTAGGTCCATTACTTGACCAATTGCAAGGGATGTGTACATATCGCAAATAGCAATTTCACTACATGAACCAGCTTGTGCCAATGCATATGCATATGTAGCACCAACGGCTCCAGCACCAACAATTGTAACTTTTTTCTTTGTATTTGTATTCATAAAAAATATATTGGGGTTTGTTGGAGTTAAAAATTTAATATAACGTCTTGTTGTTCTACCTGAAATAAGTAGATTAGAATTTATTTGTTTATTGTAGGGGTGTACTCTAGCTCAGGATGCGTAGGAATTAAACGCGTTGCTAAATATGGAATACAGCCCCAATCATCAATCAAATCTTGATATTCATTTATTGCCATAGTAGGTCCGTGACGATTTATGCGAATTGCACGAATCATAATGTTTCGTGCAGTTGCCTCTGGCTCAATAAATTCAAATACTGATGTGCGATATCCAACTGCACGTAATATTTGTGCACGAAATGCATCCGTAAGTATATCAGCCAGACGCTCCTTCAAGATGCCATTGCGAAGAATTGCCTTGTTTTTCCCATTTGAGCCAATCGTCTTTTGTAGCTCGTGCTGGCAGCATGGTGCCGAAAGAATTAACTTCGCTCCATGCTCAATACCAAATGCAAGGGCTTCATCTGTGGCAGTGTCACATGCGTGAAGGCTTAGAACCATGTCCAGAGCTGCCTGTGGCTTAAATGTGGCTATGTCTTCTGCCACAAAGCTCATGGAATCAGACCATCCTAATGTCTCTGCCATGCGTATGCAACTCTGGATAACCTTTGGATTCCTATCTATGCCTATAAAATTGATCTTTACATTACGCGTAGCCTCTAGGTAGCCCTTTACTGCAAAGCTTAAATATGCCTTGCCACACCCTACATCTACAACTGTGACATTTTGAGGCTCAGATTCTTTTGCCCGATTGAGTGCAGCACATTCATCCCAAGCGGCATCTATCATGCGCAAAAATTGATTTACTTGACGATACTTTGCACTCATCGATGGCTTAAGCTTGTTCTGCTCATCCTTTAGACCTAGAACACGTAGCATAAAATCGAAATTCTGCCTTGTTAGAGGGTGGTCTTTCTGGTGATTATGCTCTGTGTTTACTTCTCTATTAAGCTGCTTCTTACTGCGAGAGACAAGAATTGTGCCCTTTTTCCCAATGCGGCAATGATAGTCCTGCTCGGCAGTCATTACATGTGCTTGCTCAAGTGAATTATTGAGAATTAGATTGCCAACAAAATTTCTTCCCTTGCTTGCATTATAATTTATGCATTTTGAGCCATATTTTAACTGCCAACTAAAGCCGTCTTTCAACTCTATTGGGCGAATGCGTAGCTCCTGCAAATTGTCTAGCACAATGCATGGAACTTTAAATTTGATTGTAGCAGACATGAAGCCATTGCACTCAAATATCATATTTGTTGTTTCATTAGCGACATCATCTATTGTTATTTCTTTTTTTTGCTTCATAAATAACCTTTGAAAATTGTTCTTAAAACTCCTTGCCAACACCTAGACGAAGACCTTTGTCTGAGCCTAAGTATATTTCGCTAAAAACATAAAGATAGTCTACTGGTTTAAACCAACCAGAGAATTCACAAATAATTGGGTGGCTTCTTTCTGCTTCTAAATCATATTCAGTAGAGCCGACAGTGATTGAGCCACTCGATGTAAGGTCAGAATATGCCACAAAGCCTAGCTCAAATCCTATTCCCCACAAATCGGTGGTCCTATCTATGCCAAATCCGAATGATAATGTTTTTTCGGATATGGAGATTGATGAGGAGGTATTAACATAGCCATATGATGCAAGAGGATTATCATATTCTGGGCTTTCAATAAGATTACCGAATTCATCATACATATCATTATATGTGTTTTCAATCAATTGGAAAGAAGATGCTGTTAAATCATAATCTTCTTTTGCGTATTCAAGCATGGCTCTAAATGAACCATTCCAATTTCCATCAATAGTAAAACGGTAATTATATCCTCCTCGAAACATATATCCTTTACCACCATCAAGCTTTAAATCAGATAGTGTGCTTCCATTTGGAACTAGAGTTCCAGATGTTTTGCCAGATAAGGAATACGCAACCTCTGCAAACCAGCCATTGTAGGTGGCATATAAACCAATGCGCTTGCGCTCGATCTCGGAATCCTTTTCTCCATTAAAGCTGCCAATCTTCCAGTTGTATTTGGAGGAATTGATTGGCTCAATCCAAATTCTTCCAGTACGAGGAAGTGGGTTCTTCTCCATTTTGAAATCAAACAGCTCCGGCTCTTTATAATCAGCTGGGTTTGTTGTAGGTGCAGGAGCTAGCTCACGAGTTTGTAGCTGCGGTGCATCAACAATTTTGATTGTTTCTTGCTCCTGGATTTTTGGCGTCGCTATTTGGACTTGTTGATTGTTATGTGTGTTTGTATTACTTTGTATGATTGGTGCAGTAGTCTGTGCCGATGCTTTGTGAGCTATGGTATTTAGCTCCTGAATTGTGGCAGGGTCTTGTGCCACAGAGCTAGTAATGGATGTAATTTCAAAAGCATCATTCCCTAGTTTGATTATATGCCCATTTTTAAAATCATAAGGTCCATAATAGGTTGTGGCAGGGTAGTTGGCAAAAAGAATTTGACCAGGGCGAGCACTCATAATACACCAACACTTGCCATCAATATAAAAGCGAGTGCCTCGCTTGTTTTCAAAACTTCCGTATACAAGTGAGGTTTTTGTGTTTTTTAGTGAAAAACTATCTGCATTAGCCACAATAGTAAATAAAATCAAACAAATTAAGGAAAGAAATGTTAGTCTTTTTTTCATCAAATATCCTTTCTCATAATAAAATCATCCATTACGAAACCATTGCCAATATCGAGGCAATCTTCTCTATGCTTGTAAAAGCCATTACGCATATATGCTTTAACCGCACGCTCGTTGCAGCGGTTAACACGTAGCTCAATAAATTTAGCATTTGAATTTATCGCTTGCGCAGTAGCAAAATTTAGAGCTGCTTGACCAATCCCCTTTCCCCATGAGGAAGGTGATGTGTAGAGCTTATGTAATTCAACACCACCTGTTTCGGGATTAGGAATTGTGTCAATAGAGATAAGCCCAATTGGCGTGGCAGCGTCTACTGAGCTAATTATAAAAAACTTTGTTCCTTGAGCTTGTTCCTTTTCAATTGTTTCCACCGCATACATCCAATCAAGCATATAGCACATTTGCTCTTGCGAAAGAATTTCAGCATAGCAATTGCGCCAAACGGGTTCAGCAATGCTACGTAGGAGCTTGCGCTCTTCCAGTGTTTCAACCTCTTTAAAAGAAATACTTGTGGAACTACTCATAGGAAAACTACAATTTTTTGTGCCAAGCACAGGAGTCGCTGCAAAGCTCAATTGTCACAGGACCATCGTTTATAAGTGAGACCTTCATATCTGCACCAAATTCTCCTGTGGCTACTTTGTCTTCTCCCAATTCCAAGCGCATATTTTCAATAAATTTCTCATATAGCTCATTGGCTACTGCTGGATCACCAGAGTTCACAAAGCTAGGGCGATTACCCTTACGTGTGTCAGCATATAGCGTAAATTGAGAAATCAATAAGACTTCTCCATTTACCTGCTTGATAGATTCGTTCATGCGTCCAGTTGCATCTTCAAAAATGCGAAGACTAGTGAGCTTTTCTGCTAGATAAACTACATCTGCCTCTGTGTCTCCTGTGCAACAGCCGATAAGCACCATATAGCCCTTGTTGATCTTACCCTTGACAACTCCATCAATTGTTACAGATGCCTCTGATACTCTCTGAACAAGTAGCTTCATATTTAGATTACTCCTTTACTAGATGGAACACCGGTCTCACGAGGATCATTTTCTATTGCCATACGTAATGCACGTGCAAATGCCTTGAAAATGGACTCTGCTGCATGGTGCGCTTCATTGCCACCACTATGGCGAATATGAAGATTCATACGAGCATTTACGGAAAGTGCACGGAAGAATTCTTCAAATAACTTTGTGTCAAAATCTTTGACAAAGCTTGAAGTTACCTCTGTTTTGTATGCTAGATATGGGCGACCACCCAAGTCTAATGCTAGCTCGCAGAGTGATTCATCCATTGGAAGAAGGAAGAATCCATATCGGCGAATCCCGCGGCGCTCCCCAAGTGCTTGGTCAATTGCTGTACCAAGTGCAAGCCCTAAATCCTCAACGGTGTGGTGATAGTCGACCTGTATGTCTCCAACGCACTTGATTGTTAAATCGATTAGACCATGCTTAGAGAATAGTATGAGCATATGATCAAGAAAACCAATTCCTGTATCTATCTCATTTTTACCTGTTCCAAAAAGGTTTATTGAAAGCTCAATTTGTGTCTCTTTTGTGTTACGACTGATTGATGCCTTGCCTGCTTCTGTACTCATAAGTAATCCTTTGTGATTTGATGTGAGTGAAAAATTATTTTTTATAGCCGTCAATTACTTTAAGCATTTCATCCATTTGTGGGTCTGTGCCAATTGTAATACGAATAAAATCCTTTGTTTGCTCCTGACTAAAGTAGCGTATAATTATCCCTTCAGCACGGAGGACGTCACGTATTTCTGGAGCAGTAATTGGTGCTGGTGGTTTTGCCCATAGGAAATTAGTCTCAGACTCTGCCACAAACCAGCCTCTATTTTGGAGCTCTTGCTTAATGCGGTCACGTGTGGCACAAATGCGTTTGCAATTTTCTTTCATCCATTCTGGATCCTCAAGTGCCGCAATGGCAGCGACTTGAGTTAGCATATTTACATTGTATGAATCCTTAATTTTGTAAAGTGCTTCAATTAGCCTGATGTTACCAATTAGATAGCCTAGACGAATGCCTGCAAGAGAGTAGGATTTTGAAAGAGTGCGACAAACCAATAAGTTAGGATATTTATCAATTAGCGTTGTTGCTGATTCCTGAGAAGAGAAATCTCCGTATGCTTCATCAACGATAACCACACTATCTGTATTTTTGCAAAATTCTTCAATAGCATCAAGGGAGAAGATTGTTGATGTCGGAGCATTGGGGTTTGTGAGGAAAAACAAATCTGGCAGCTTGTTGTTTTTTGAAAGCTGAGCTAATTCCTCGGAGGATTTTGGAAGGGAAAACTCAACTTGTTTTGCATCGCGAATATCTGCCAAAACAGGATACAATGAGTAGGACGGATTAAAGAAACCGATAGTTCCGTCATTTTCTACAAATGCTTCTGTAGCAAGGCTTAGTACTTCGTCTGAGCCATTGCCTACAAAAATGTTGTCTATACTGCAATTATATTGTGCGGCGAGCAGTTCGCGAATACGGATGCACAGTGGGTCGGGATAAAGCCTTAACTTTTCAAAATCGAGTGAAGACAATGCTTTGCCTACTTTGGGAGAAGGCGGGTATGCATTCTCATTGGTGTTCAGTTTAATAAGCTTTGCTAGCTTAGGCTGCTCACCAGGGGTATAAGGTGTAAGATTTTGGACTGATTTTCTAATCATATATGCCTCATGGCGTGGAATGTGATAAATATTTATTTTAAAGTATACCAAAAATGCGATGTAAATTAAATAAAAAAGAGTTAAAATTCGATTGAAAAACCTCAATGTAGATTGCAAAACTAAATGCACCAAAAGAGGTACATTTACTTTTGCAAATTACAGTATGTAGAATTATACATTTTTCCATATAAGTAGGAATACACCCAAAGGGTGTGTGTTGCTGACACTCCTGCCTTCGGCGAAACACGGAGCACAGAGAGGTAAGGAGGCACGGAGGGGTGCTGGGGTTTTGGGAGAAAGCGAGAGGAGGCAGAGCCACCTTCATCTTCTATCTCAAACTGTCATACTGTCATACTATCATACTGTCAAACTGTCAAACTATAAAAAAAATGGAACTGTTTAGGTGTTGAGGCTTGGAAAGTTTGACAGTTTGCGAGTGGGCGAGTTGGAAAGTTTGACAGTTGGGGGTCTAGGGCGGCAAAGCCACCCTCATCTGCTCTGTCAAACTGTCATATTGTCATACTATCAAACTGTCATACTGTCAGCACGCAAAGGGCTGTAGCCCCTTTCTCCAATATCTTCCCAAACCTCTCCGCGTCTCCGTTCTCCCCAGCCTCCGTGTTAAGCGTAAGCAACGAGTGAAACGATTTAAACACTGCCACTTTTGGCCTTGGGCGAAATACAGAGCACACGTAGTGTGGTTTTTTGGAGAACGGAGACACGGAGAGTGTGCTGAGGTTATTGTTTCTTGCACAATGCTCTATTCTCCGTGTTAAGCGAAAGCAAAAGAAACTATTTTGACACCTATTTGTAATTACTTAAATTTTAAATAACTTGCACACTCTATGTAAGGTATGTTAATATAAAACAAAAAAAAGATTTTTCTTTAATGGAGTGAAATATGAAAAAACTAACCACAATAACAACTATCTTATTACTACTAACACAAATAAGTGCTCAAGCAGCCTGGACATATGTAGAAAACGAAGGCAATATGACAGTAAATAATCAAAAATACCCATATACAGGAACAATTTCTGATGGGAATTGGGAAATTTATGTTTATAGACCTGTTGAAGGCTCTGATGAATTTTATTTAGGTACAGGTGGAAAAGGTTATTCTGCCAGAATCGCAGGTTCAGGCGAGCTAGACCTTTCAACATTATATGAAGACACACTTGCTGCTGGCACACCAGTTAAAATTGTAAATGTTGCTAAAAGTGCATTTTACAATATAGGAGGAAATCTAACAGAGCTTTATCTCCCAAATACTGTCACGAATATTGGATATACAGCTTTTGAGAGATGTAGTACAATACAAAAAATTGATTTATCTAACACAAAAATTCGTTCCATACATGGTTTTGCTTTTTCGTGGGCACAAAACTGCTCAGAGATATGGTTACCTGAAACATTGGAATATATCGGTGCATGTGCGTTTAGAACCATGTCTAACTCCGGTGTAGTTCATTTCTTAGGTGATGTTCCTCGCCTTGAAAAAACAGCTGAAAGCAATATTTACGGGACACAATTCTGGCCTTATGTTTCCCAAGGACATTTCCAAAATGTATTCTGTGGAAGCAATGGAAAGCAGTGGGCATTTTGTGTAAATGCAGAAAAATATCCAAACTGGAAAAATCTCCGTCTTACATCGCTCTATAATGAGGAGAATCCATTCCCAACAGGCGAGAATAATTGGATCCCTCAAAAGGTTCGTTATACAACTAATTCTGCTTATCAACCTCCTTTTGCAAATACTATGTGGACTCGTACTACTGATACAGACAAAAATGGCCGTATATATCTTATTCAAGAGGGTACAAGTGATGGAGTGCAGAAGGTTCGCCCTATGATTGGAGATGTAACAGTAGTTGAAAAGCGTTATTCTATTGAACACACAGTACCTGTATTTGTAGGAGCTATTTCATCTCCTGTTACAGTAACCTATACATTGGGAGATATGGTTACAACAAGACAGATTTCTGAGGATACTGTTTTAGTTTTCTCAAATGAGAATTTGCCAGAGTCAACAACATATGACTATACAATTGTTGTTGAGGGTACAAATGGCTATGATACATGGGATGGAACAGTTAATACTGTAACTCCTGATATTGTTCTAGGTGATTTTTCTTATGAACTTACAAAGGATGGAAAAACAGTAACATTTACTGCTGTTGTTGATGTATTGTTAACAGAAACAGGTACTTTGTCTCTTACAATGAATTCTGACGAAGTAGTAAATCTAACCATCGATAAAACAGGTACATACACATTTGTTCAGTCATTGCAGCTTGGAACTGATTATACTTGCACACTTGTTGGTGCAGCTGGCGTAGATACAGAATCTAAGAGTGTTGAATTTTTCGCAGAACGCTATAAGTGGGTATATACACCAGGCGCAGGTAAGAATAATAGTCAGCCATATACAGGAACAATTACTGATAAGAATTGGGTTCTTTATGTTTATCAGCCAGATGAAAATTCAAATGATTTCTATTTAGGTTGTGGTGGTAATGGTGCAGGTGCTATAAAAACTGGCTCTGGAATTCTTGATCTGACACAGCTTCTTGATGATACAACTCTTGATGGTTATGCTGTTAATGTTGTTAATGTTGCTAATTATGCATTTAGAAATGCCAACATTGAAAGCATTACTCTGCCAAATAATGTTACAAATATTGGTGTTGGTGCATTCAGTGGTGTTAAGCATAAAAAGGTTGATTTTACAAATACAAAACTTCAAAGTATTGAAAAATGGGCTTTTGAATGGAATGAGCAGCTAAATGAAGTATGGCTTCCAAAGACATTAAAGCGATTGGGTGCATGTGCATTTATTGTTCTTCCTAATAATGGTGTAGCACACTTTATGGGTGATGTTCCTGTTCTTGAAACTACATCAACAAAAGACGGAACAAACTATGCACCATATGTTTCTGGCAATATGGATAAGTATAGAAACTTTGACCCAGGTGAAAATGACAGATGGGTATTTTGTGTAGACAATAAACTATATCCAGCTTGGAATAATGTTACAGATACTACACATTACACTGATGAGAATCCATTCCCAACAAGCGAGAATGATTGGATTCCTCAGTCAGTGCGCTATACTGTTAACAGCAATTATAAAGCACCATTTGCTAAGACTTTATTTGGTCGTGAGGGTGATACAGCAAATAATAGCCGCACATATTTGGTCTATGAGAAGCATGGTGAATTAGCAACAATATTGTTTATTAGATAAAAATAAACACCACCACATCTCTCTTAATTATCCTCTACTCTCTAAAGATGGTAGAGGATAATTTTTATATTTATGCAAATATTGTTTTTCTCTTTACTCACATCAAATGTGTTTAAGCATTTGAATATTCTTGAGTGGTGGTGTGCAAGCGATTGATGGAGAGGCTCAAGAAGGCAAAGATATGGCGAACCGCCACACCTTGCCACCACTAGCCCCAGCAGCACCGGGCAACTCTGTGCCACCTTCATCTTCACTATCCAACTGTAACCATAACTCAACATTCCACCATTTAGAGGGCACAAGTTGCAGAGAAAAATCACACAGCCCAAACAATCAGGCGTGCAAACAATCTCTTGTTATGCACGCCTATGCCGAAGCTATTTATTAGAACCTAATTTGTAGTTTTTGTAAAAGTATCATAAATCTTTGTCAAAATAAATATGGTCTATATAGATAGGATTATTAGCCATATTTGGGCTTAGAGGGCCTATATAGAAATATGCTCCATAAATTGGTGTCTCTGGAGTAGGTACCATTGAATCATCATCCTTTACACGCATATCTGCTATAGGGAACGCAAACCATCCCTTAAAGCCGTTGACTGATGAGCCCTGATGAGCACCGAAGCAGGAATCGTCACCATGTGTCATTTCCTTCCATTCGGTCGAGCCTTCTGCCTTATAATAGAATTTCATTGGACCAGATGGTTTTCTATTGTTAAGAGCAGCACATGGGGTGGTCAAAACACTGTTAATATAGAAGCCTGCACTTGCCTTTCGGAAATCAAATGCAGTTGTTACACCCGTAAGATCCATATAAAACTTCATGTATTTTGCATCGCCAACTAGACCTGCCTTCTCTACTGGCATGCCAATTCGAGCCTCAAAATTATTTCTCCATGCTGAAGGCAAAAATTCTGTAGACATAATCTCTAATGCTTTAGAGCCATTTACGCCCTTACCATCTACGAGCTTTGTCTTAATTGTACCTTTGTGTACAAGATCACTCCATTCACCATATAAGCCAGTGATTTTAATGCTAGAGTCATCCTTTTCAAAATCAATAGCAGCCTTGGAGCTTACAGCTTTAGTAACCTTAACTGTCTCACGAGGCTTATTGATGTATGACATATAGGTCTCAATTTCATCTGGCTTATTTTCATCCATAACAAACACACGACCACCAAGCATTTCCGCACTATGGTATCCTAGTGTTGAAGGTGTTGATGCAAAGCAAAGCTTTACACCAACATATTTTACCATAAAGTCATTCTTGTGGTCGTGTCCATTAACAATGGCTTTAATGTCTCCTCTGCCCAAAATTGCAGCGAAAAGACCAGAGTTTATTGCTGGACCATGAATTGCATTATCTCCATACGACCCAGTATGCTCTAGCTCATCCTTATTTTGCCATGCAAAATAGCTCTCTTGAAGAGGAATATGGAAAGCCATTAAGCCAGGAATCTTTGCTCCATTATGCTTCTCAAGCATTTCAGAGGCTTCAACATACCATTTAATTTGATTAAATTTAATAAAATCGTAATATGCAGCATTTGATCCACTAAACGGAAGAACCTTTAAAGCAATTCCCTTATAAATATTTCCTGCTATGTAATGACCAGAATCAAGCAGCCAAACATTGTATGCGATTTTATTTGATTTAGAGGAATAGACTGGCAGCACGCAATTACCTACTCCATCAATATCGGTTGGACCACGTTCAGTAACACACCACTCAAAGCTCTCACAAATCTTTTGCTGTTCCTCCTTTGAAAGGCCATGCTCGTGATCATGATTACCATAAACATGAGCCCAAGGGATTTGCTTCTGCTCAATATATCCAACAATAGATTTAAAGCAAGAGCGTAGCTTTTCCTCTGAGTTCATAACACGCACAGTATCACCATTAAAGATAACCAAATCTGGCTTCTCCTGGTCTACTAGAAACTTAATGTTTGACTGAACATTTGCTGGAATTGTATTTTCCGTTGCATGAATATCACTTAAAACAAGAACCCGGAATTTTCCATCCTTATTGAATCTTAATTCTTTTTTTGTTTTTAGTAAATCATTGATGTTTTCACCAAAAGCAGCACCCCCCAATAAAGCAGCTGCCATCAACCCAAGTATTATTTTTTTCATATTTTTTCCTATCAATTTATTATTAGTTATTCAAAAGTTTTTTCTGCACCCTGATTATAGCTTTCTGGATAAGAAACAACAATCTTTACAAATTTAGTATCATCAACAGATGAATCGATATCTAATACAAGAAATTCATCGCCTTCTGCTTTAATACTATCAGTTGCAGCAACCCAAACCTTTTGATTTAAATCTGTCACAACAAATGGTGTATAATAAGCTCCCTTGACTGGATTTGAAATAGTTATAGAAAATACTTGATTATCACCATTTCCTATAAACTCCAAGCCAGAGCCACCTCCAGACGAGCCAGCTTCACCGGAGGCAGGACCAATTTGAGGAATTGTTAGAACAATATCATCATCTTCTTCATCTTCAATTACGGTATCGTAATATAATCCACTGAAATTACCGATAGCACCTTTTCCTGTAAATCCTAATTTTGTAACACAATGTGCTGTGGAGCTAACAGGAAGCCAAATCGCACCAGTTGAGGCATCTTTGTAAAGTTCACCATCAATAAATAGCTGTGCCTGAGGTCCTAAATCTGATGAATAGTCAAACTCAATCTGATAGTCATACCATTTGTCTTCAGCCAAGGCAGGTCCAGTCAGTTGAATCCATGATCCATTGCAATAGACAAATGGATAAAGATTATCACCAACATATTTAAAAACAACAGCATATTGGACACCTGCCGGCGGCATTTCAAGTTTTGTTGCCGCAACAAACTTTACACGACCAATTATGCGTGCATCCTTACCTGATTTAGAAGGCTCTGTTGGCTTATAGATTAAAGGAACAGTGGAACTATTATTAAGCTCCAAATACTTTTCTCCATTCACATTAACCAACTCAGTTGCATCCTCTGAAGATTTAATCCATTCACCTCCAGGGCTTGTGACCTCGCTAACATTTGTCCAAGAAGCACCTACATTGTAGCCTTCATCCTCAAATTTAACATCAAACCAGCCATCAATTGCTTGAGCAACGAAGCTACCAAGCTTAGTTACCTTTACATTTGAGTTATTATTTTCACACAAAATGAATTCATAAGAATATGTCTCACCTACGGATGTTGCAACATCATAAGAATAGGTTTGCTCGGTAGAGACATTTTCCCATTCTTTAACCTTTTGTTCTCCTAGGTATAATGACAAAGTAGCTGGAGCATCATTCCAACTTACATCAATAGATATTGATGCGTTTTTACCATCATCTGTGACCATAGTTGATGGAGCATCAAGAGCAAGTGGGAATCTAAATGTGGTAATTGAAATATTTGAGGAGGTTTGCTTTCCGTTTGACCCTTTTACAACAATCTCGCAGGTGTACTCTGTTAATTCATCAAGGCTATCAAATGAGAAGCTAAAATCTCCCAATTTATTAAGAGTAGCTGTTACTTTGTCACCAGTATTGAGTGTTGCAGTAGCTGTGACAGAAGAAGAACCAGCCCCCATATCGGTTAATGGTAATGTAAACGATATTGCATTATAGGTGATATCACTCACAATTGGAGATGCCACCACAGGTGCCGTATATTCTAATGTATTAAAAGAGGTCGTTTCTGTGGTAGTTGAGATAGAATTGCCATTTACCAATATAGCACGAACATAAAACACTCCATTATCGTGCAATCCAGAAACATTAATTTCCCTTGTGCTATCAGAAACAGCTCCTACATCAATATCAGCAATTAAGGAAGAAAAATCGCTGAACTCAGAAACCTGAAGAGTTACATCAACAACATTGCAATCGATACCAAAATCGGTAATAGACAATCCAATCCTTGCGGTAGTATATTCCGCATTTATCAGATTTACTGTTGCTGCTGGGGCTGTGGCTGCATTAGTTTTAAAGTCAACCTCTGCAGAAGAGCTTTCTGATTGAGCATTAGTGATTGTCACTACAGCCTTATAGCCTGTATTATATGAAAGCTCATAAGGTGTGGTAAAAGCTATTGTTTTTGTTTCTGTGATATTCTCCTCTACAGTATACGATTTGACCAAATTTCCATTTAAATCAAAAATCTCAAGCTTAACATCAGCAGATTCTCCTGCACCAATAGAGCTAACAACAATAGAGAATGCTGCATCTCGATAGCCCTCAGAAGTAAGAGCAAGATTTATTTCAGGAGTAGTTAATGACTCTGCCACAGTATATGTAGCGACATCACTCCAGACATCATAGCCAGTGCGTTCATTTATTAAACGTGCGATCACATAAATCTTTTCACCAGGAATCATATCAACATTTGAAATGATGCATTCTTGAGCTTGCTCACCAATTTGAACCATTGCTGAGTAGCCCTCATTCGTCCATGCTTCTGTATCAAATGGTGAAAGAGGAATATTTGATGAATATAGCTTTAGGACAGAGTCTGAATCTACCGCCTTTGTTATCACATTAGCAACTAAATCTAGACCTACCCTGCTAACAAATGGATTCATTTCAACTAGAACAGGGACATTTGAGCGAGTTCTTAAAATATGAACACCATTATCTGGTGTACGAAGGCGTGACCAATCAGATTCATTGGATGTACTGGTTATGCCATTTGTATTCCACCCAAAGCCCATAGTATAGCTCTTCCATTGGTTATTGCCGTGCCCAGAAGGCCCTTTACCGCCAGTCCAATCAAAGACATAAACTTCAATTGGCAGCCAACCAGTTGCCGTTGGTGTATAGCTTCCTACTCCGTATTTAGTATAACTACTGTTTTCAAATATCTTTTCTTCATCAATAAACAAGGTTGAACCATCATCAATAATTGATGCAAAATTATAGGTTACGCCTGCCTCAAAATACATTTCGCCAAAATAGGCATAAGTTGTATTATTGCTCCACTTCCATTCTTTACCTGAATATGGGTTTACATAGCGATTTGTAAGGGAGTTACCGTCCTGGACATCTGCCATAACAGTTCCAGGTGTTACATCTATTACCGATTGATCTAATGAGTTAAAATCACATCCATAATCTGGTAATTTACCTTGTGCACAAGTATATTTAACTTGAGTTAAGCCAGAAACATAAGAGCCTTGATTTATTCCTAACAACTCCAATGCGGGCATTGTGATATTAGGCATTTCAATTTTAGTAGAATAGCCTAAATTATTTTTAATTGTTGCTTCTACGCGATATGTTATTTCAGAAGACATTCCAAAAACATTAAACGAATGTTTTCCTAATGAAGAAATAACATCTGAGCTCCAAGAAATTGTTGGCAACGCAGAAACTGTAGGGGTAAGCACAAGACTAATTGAAGCAGAAGAACATCCTTCCCCAAACTTAGAGACATCAATAGTAAGTGTTGCATTATTTTCATCAACAGGAACAAGCTCAGCCGTGCAATTTGGTGCAATAGGATCTATTTGAGTTGTGACAGATGCTTTACGAGTAATAGTGGACTCGCCAGCAACCAAAGTTACTTGGCAGAAATATTTAGTATTTGGCTGCAAGCCTGTAAAAATATTTGTAATAGTTGTTGGTGCTTCGGTAATAGTAGCCGTTTTCACACCAACAGGGTTTGATAAATCTTCTTTATCTGAAACCACAATAGTTAGTTCTGCAGAATTAGATTCACCAATTGTTGGCACCTGCACAACAACAGAAGCAGAATTGTGGGACACCTCGTCAAAGCCAATAGTTGCATTAGCACTTTCAGGAGGCTCTGTGCTAAATGTAATCATTTCTAATGGCTGAATATCTACATCGATTGCACCAGAGGTTACAGCATATTTCTGACCACCTACTACACGATAGATTTTATCAAATTCAGAAGAATTATTTGTGAATTTAATATTTTGATTTTTAAATTCCTTTGTGGAGGTATTGATAACGGCAAAATAAGTGCCACTCTCCTCTGTATCCCAGCGGCGGACAGTGAGCTCAGCACCCCAATATCCACCAGAGACAACAGTACTTTTTGTTGCTGGCAATGCTAGAAAATTCTGATTAAACTCTCGCACAGGCTTAGCATTGTTTCTTCCTAAATCATAACCGAACAAATATCCAATCATTGTTGGATCACATATAGCCATAGACCAAAGCTCTGAAAGCATACAAGCACGACCTGCTTTTTCAAAATCAGCTGTATAATAGCCTAAGATGTGAGTGCCATTTTCATCTTTCAAAGCATTTTCATTTAGTGAATGATGGCGAACAAAGAATAGGTCATCAGAAGAGTTTCGCCATGATTTCTCATAGCCACCTACAACCGTGTAAACGCGGTTGAACGGATATGTCAAACCAACATTCTTTAAATTTGCATAATTCTGTGGGTCATCTGTTGGAGTTGTATGGAAAAACTCATAATTACCCCAAGTTGGCCATTCTCTCTTCAAGCAATATTCATTATAATTCCATGTAGCAGCACCCACACTGATAGCGGACTCACCAGACACATTAGCCCAAGTATCATTATTGGCGACAGTACCACCCCACCAGTTATATGCATACTCACCTGTTTCTGCAGGGCATGAGGTATAGAAGGATTTTGCATTTGCCACACCATTCTCCTCAAGATATTTTTGCATCTCATTGAAGAACTCTACACGCTTTAGATACCACCAAGCCATATATTCTTTATAGATATCTGAGTTCATTCCTTGATCAGCGATATAGCGACGTGTTACTGTGGCAGAGTCATAGCCCTTTTCTTGACAGAAAAGTGCAACGGTATTCTCATGGAAGCTAACAGGCATTTGACCACGAGAGCGAACCCATGAGCCTAAGAAATTTGCTTTATCCTTAAAGCGAATAATTGTGCAATCAAGAACCTTCTTAAAATCTGCTATTGCTTCTGCTGAAGTAATGTCAACTAGGCAGTCTTCTTGATAAGTCTGATTATTAAATTTCGCATCTGACTTTGTATCAATAAATAGAGGCTTAACTAGCTTCTTATTGCCCAAGCTATTCCAAGCACCACGGCCACCAGCATATTCATAAAGAGGGAAAAGATTGTGTCCCTGCTCACCCATAACAGTTACGACCTGCTCCCATAAGCCACGCATTTCATAATTATAATTCATCCACCCATCACCATAATTATTGTAAGCAGGATCCCAGTATTGACAATAACCAAACTCAAGCAAATCGCGTGAATATGTATTCATACCAAGCGCACTCATCAAGCGACCTTTATTGCGATACCACTGAACCGGATCATCAAATGATGCATGGCCACCATCGTCAGACATCTCTTCACGGAAGGTAACAACACGGCGAGGTGTATCACCTTTAGGATAAGTGATTTTGGCTTTTAAATTTGCTTCATCATTGATGTGATAGAGCTTAATTGACTTTAGGGCAACACCATGAGAAGACTTTTGATCATCCTGAGGGAACAATGCAAAGGCAATATCGAAGCCTTCAACACTTGTATCCATACGAGAGCCCTGTTCATTGTATGTAACAGCTTTTTCAACAAGGTACATTACTTGTTCTATTTTTTCAAAGCTTTGAGTCAATGGAATTTCATAACTTTCAGGGAAATTCATTACATACGGAGGAGAAAGTGCATCACCTACTGTGATACCAGTGTGAAAACCACGTCGTGTTGGTGCACCACGATTTATGATAGTAGAGGAACGTGGAGCATCATCTGGATATTCAACAACAAACAAATATGGGTCTGAAGGAACGAGATTTTTCCCTTTACCGATGCGCCATGACATATAAGCACTAGATTCTTTGCCATTTGAGGTTTCGTTTGTTTTTACATGGTGCATAACTATGCAAGCCTGACCCAAGATATTTGAAACATAAGAGCGGCCAGCGGGAAATTCTCGGAAAGAATGCTGTGTATCAGTGGCACATTCAATAGTATCGACAAGTGTCAAATCACCATACGTTTCAAGGCCTGGAACAATTTCTGCATATAGTGAATGTAAAGTAAAAGCAAAAACAGTTCCTAAAACAAAATTAGAAATATGTTTAAAATTTTTCATATTTGCACCTATAATTATATAAAAAAGAAAAGCACCTTACTCAACTGTATGCTAATATTTATACCATAAAAAAGCGGAAAAACCAAATCATTTTTGGGGAAATTGCGTAATTAAGACATTTTCTTAGAGTGCTGTGGTCTGAGCCCCGACACTGCGATATAAATTATTGTTTCCGTATATGGGTTGTGGAGATTCCCAGTGTGTTTCGGTGGTGAGGTGGCACAGAGACCACCGAGACTTGCGTGGCTGCTTAGGGATAATGTGATAATATGTGTGCAACAAAAAAACTAATGCTTGAAGGTTACCTTTCTTATTGCTAAATCTTTTTAAAGCAACAAGACAATCATCAAGCACTAATATGGTGCACAAAAAGGATTAACAAGATTACTTGCGTGGTCTCTCGAAGTGCAAGTTCTTCTGAAGAGAACGCAGAGGCTAAAGAACGAGATTAAGCTCAGACATCGCTTTCTGAAGCTCATCTAAGCGGAAAGCATCCTGAGGCACCTCACCTGGTTCAACATTAGGATGTTTTTCGCGGAAAATACCATCTGCCAAATAATCTGTTAGCTCTCTAACTCTAGGATTTGCCATAGAAACAGGAATATCCTCTTTTTCTCCATTTGAAAGTGAAAGCTTAATTCTACTTAATGGATGAACATTAAAGGTCTTAATCTCTGTATCAAGCACACCCTTTTCGTATACAACTGTATCAGCCGCATCAACAATTTCAAAGCTCGCACCATTCATACGACTATTTGCTTCTGCAGAAAGAGAAAGCTTCGTTCAGGATGATGAGGATGACGATGAAATCCTGCCGGATACCGATATTCAGGTAGAAGATGAAGACATCGTTTCTGATGATGCTGACTTTATTGAAGACGAAGAAGATATTGATGGTGAAAAGTTTTGGACATATCAAAGTGAAAACATGGTTAGATATTTAACTTTTTTTGAAACATTATACGTTATGTATAAAAGTAATGTATTAACAATAGAAGATTTGAATGTATCAGGAATGATGAAAAATAGGCATCTATCAAAAGCAATTGCAGGACAAAAATTTAGAGAGTTTAGAGAAAAACTGGAATGGAAATGTGATTGCCTTGAAATAGAATTAAGAATTGTAGATAGATTTTATCCATCTAGTAGAATGTGTCATTGTTGTGGAAAGATAAAGAAAGATTTAAAACTTTCTGATAGGACATATATATGTGAGTGTGGATATAAAGAAGATAGAGATTATAATGCAAGTCTTAATTTAAGAGATGCAAAAGCTTACAAGATTGCATCAGCATCATAATGATATGATGATTGGCAACTGTAGGTTTGGTACCGATGGCTAGTCGGGAAGTTACGACTGTGGACTGTCAAAACCATG
>CALDQE010000067.1 GCA_937911295.1 uncultured Verrucomicrobiota bacterium | reverse complement strand
CAACGGTCGTTGCCGAGGGTATGGGCTCACTGCCTGTTGATGATGGCAAATTTGCTGTGTCACCCGTAACCGGCGTGGTGCTTGCCGAGTTCTAAATTATCCGTTAAAAATGCTGAGTGTCGACCTTCGCAAGAGGGTCGGCACTTTTTTGTTGCAAATAACCCATTTGGCTCTCTTTGGTGCTTTCTCCTGCATATAGTCATATCTTTAATAAATTTAGTATACGAGTAGATACTTATTAAATAATTAAATTAATATAGGGGGGGGGTAATTGATAAAGCTCTAAAAATACCCCACTATTTTTAAATTTATAAAATAGCGATTAAAAAAAGCTCTTTTTTAGCTGTAAAATGTAGCAAAAAGATGCTTGAACTTATCTCCAAATTATTATCTTCGCTTTCGGTTTAGTTCAAAGTTCGTTTGATGGTGTGTGTTTAGTTGATGAGATACTATCTTTTAGTGATGTCTTAGCTATCCACATATTTATAAAAATAGACTAACTTTTTATGTTGCTTATTACAAATTTTAATATACAATTAAATTATTAACTAAAAACACTATTATGAAGAAGTATTTACTTGGAATGGTTGCCTTAATGGCACTTGTTCTCACAGCTTGTTCGTATGACGACTCAGAGCTTTGGGATAAGGTAAACGACCTTGATAACCGTGTCAAGACTCTTGAGGGCTTGTGCCGCGAGATGAACACCAATATCGAGTCGTTGGAGACTATTTTGGAGTCGCTCAACGAGAATGAGCACGTGAGCAATATCGCCCCCATCACCGAGGATGGCGAGGTTGTAGGTTACACCATCACATTTACCAGTGGCGAGAGCGTTACTATCTACAACAACGAGGCTGGTGGCACTACCCCCTCACTTGGCGTAGCTAAGGATGAGGATGGCCTCTACTACTGGACTCTCGATGGCGAGTGGCTTTTGGACAACGCTGGCAACAAGGTTAAGGCTGAGGGTACCGATGGCTTGACTCCTCGTCTTAAGGTTGAGGGTGGCTACTGGTATGTATCATACGACAATGGCGCAACTTGGGTTGAGGCTGGTGCAGCAACTACCGAGGGCTCTGGCGACAACCTCTTCAAGGAGGTAAGCTACGATGATGAGTATGTATACCTCACCCTTGCTGAGGATATCCGAAAATCTGTTTTCAAAATTGCCGATCGACTCATTTCCGTGGAATACCTGAGGGAGATAAACAGTGAAAGCCGAGCCTTTTCCGTATTCGCTTTCTACAGATATAGTTCCGTTCATAAGGGTTACAAAGTTCTTTACAATGTTGAGACCTAAGCCTGTACCCTCGATATTGCGGTTTTTCTGTAAATCGAATCTTTCAAACTTGCCGAACAGCTTATCAAGATTTTCTTTAGCGATTTCTTTTAATATTGGTGATAATGTTAAAATTGGTTCTGAGCTTCTTATATGGTCAATGAATAAAAATTATTATGCTCCAGAAGCACTTCCTTATGACGGAAAAAGTATTAAGAAATCAGTTGTTATTAATGATAATGTTTGGATAGGCTCAAGAGTAACTATCGCACCTGGTGTAACTATAGGAGAGGGTGCTGTTATTGCAATGGGAGCTGTTGTTACAAAAGATGTACCACCTTGTGCTGTTGTCGGTGGCAACCCAGCAAAAGTTATTAAATACAGAGATATTGATGTTTATAACAAATTAAAAGCTGAGAAAAAATTCATTAATGTATAATATCAATAGGCTCAAATGCTACTAAGTTGTATATTAAAATATAGGTGTTTAGGGGGCAATATGAAAAAAATCATTATATCTATTTTTGTAGTTTTATTTTTTGCTACTGCAAATATGACACAGGCTCTAGAACAGCCAACAGAAGTGACTTTTATATACATTAATGGCTCAAACAATTTAGCTTATAAAAATAGATTAAAGTTTAAAGTTGCTTTTCTTGAAGATGTTAAAAAGCTTCATCCTGAAATAAAAAAACGTTTTGAAGCTGATGAAACTATTCAAGAAGTTTTCTTAAAAAATGGTAAATATGTGATTAATTCTGAACCAATTGCTTTTTATTGGGGAGATAGAAGCTTAGATGTTGTAGAAACTCTTGATAGAGATTTAAAAGCTGCAAGTAAATATTCGCCAAAAATTGCTCATCAAGCTCGTTCAATTTTTGCTCATTGTCTTCACGATGCTGTTTGGGTGCAAAAAGATCAAAATATGAAAGCTGTTTTAGATGATTTACATAATGTAATCAATACAGAACTAGAGAAAGGGCATAAAGTTGTATTGCTTGGATATAGTGCTGGCTCTTTCGTTACTTATCAATATTATTTAAATAAATCAGATTCTATTATTCCAAGAAGGTTGATGTTAAAAGAATATGGTGACGAGTATAATGAAATAATTTCAAATACAAAGGTTAAGCCAACTTGTTTTGACGCTTTAGTTGATGCAGATTTGGTAAAATATAGCCCTATGACAGGTAGATATTTGCCAAATAAAGATTTTGAAGTGTTTAGTAAAAATTATTCTAATCTTGATAGTTTTACAGAAAAAGCTTGTTTTAAAGGAGGGGATGTAAAAGGTATTGTAGGTTTTGCTTCTCCTGCGAGATTATTCTATTCTGATTTTATTAATCCTAAAACTAATTTAAATAATCGTTCTAGGATTATGGCAAAATCAATTATTGAAAACGATGTTTTTTATTTAACTGTAAATTATAGCAACGATCCTTTTGGTTTTTCAAATTCTGAGAATTTTACATTAAAGAGTTTGAATAGTGGAGCACCGATTGCAATAAAAGAGGATAATGTAAAAGGGTTTATTTATAATAAATCAAATAATTATGTTCCAAGAACTTTCATAACTGCCCACTTAGCTTATTGGCAAACTCCAAAACGTTTTGCAAAAGCTATTGTGAAAGCATTTAATGAGGGCTATCCTAATTTTTATGGGTTAAACCAATAGCTCTTTTTAGTTTTGGTACTAAATCCTGTATGATAAATGCTATTATTATACAGCTTGTAAGTGTTGCCCAGAAAAGGATATTTACATTTATAAATGGTGTATATAATTTTCCCCAATTGAGCTGTTTTAAAATAAATGCCATTATTGGTTCGTGGAGTAAATATAAAATAAAAAGATTTTTTGATAAATAAGATATTATAAAACCGCTACCAAAGTTATATTTACTTAATTTAAATGAAATTAGATATGATAATAATATCATTGATGTAGCAGAAATTAATTTTAAAACGGAGTTACTTGGATTGAAATATAAACAAGTTTCTGAAGCAATCATTAGTAATGTTATTGCTCCAGTATATTTTAATATTTTTTCTTGGATAAATTTTCTATATTCAAAAAATATGCAGCCTAAATAAAAATATATTAAATATGTAGGAACTGTATAAATACAAGACTGTGGACCTTGAATTTGAATTAAGTTTAATATTATTAGAATAGGCAAAATTATAAATTTATTTATTGTTTTTATGTTAATGAATAATATTGCAAAGATACTATTTACAATAAATAGCATCGGTAAAAACCACAAATGCCAGCAGAATTTTAGATTTAAAAAATTTTTATAGTAAAAAACGATATCTTTATCTAGTGGATTAATTATGCAAATTAAAGGAATGACATAAAATAATCCAACTGTTAAGAAAGGCAATAATAATCTTTTAATACGTTTTAGAATATATTCATTTAATTTTTTAATTTTACTAATATTAGCAAAAAACAAGTAGCCTGATAAAAATACAAATAAAGGCATATGAAAAGAATAGATAAATTTATCTATAATGTCACAAATTAAGACCGTTTCACCTTTGTGAAAGTACCAGCCACCTGAATAGTATATTCTTAATGCGTGACCTAGAAAAACTGTTAATATTGCAAAAGCTTGTAATATGGTTATAAAAATTATCTTATTACTTTTCATAAAATAATTATATTATAAATAATTATTCTCCATCAGATTTAAATCTTTTTAGTACAAAAACTAATGGTATTAAAATTAGAACAAGGAATCCATAAATTTTATAAGCATTCATAAAAGCGCAAAGTGTAGATTGTTGAACTAATTGTCCGTAAAGTTTTCCTTGTGCCATTCCAATAGCTGTCGAGCTGTCAATTCCCATTTGCATAAAATTAGCTGAGATTGAAGACACTGCATTTGAAAAAGGAACGCTTAGTGAAGACATTTTATCAACTAAATATGATTGGTAAATTTGAGAATAACTTGAAACTAAAAAACCAACTGATGAAGTACCGACTGCGCATCCAACGTTTTTGACAAGGTTTTGGATACTAGAAGCGTTTGTCATTTCTTCTTTGTTGACTCGGTTATATAACAAAGTTGTGCACGGAATAATTACAGTTGTTAGGCCAAAGCCGACAATGATATTAGGAATAGTAACGTTATTAAATGCAATATTTAAGTTTAATCCTGAGAACATAAAACTGCCGATAGAAAAAGCAATTAAGCCTATAACAGTTTGAGTTCTTAGACCAAGTGTTTTTAAAGATGCTGTAGTGAAAATTACTGCAAATACAGAACCAACACCCATTGGACCAGCCGCTAGGCCACTTAAATAAGAATCATACCCTAATAGGTTTTGCAAAAATTGAGGTAGAATTGCGATTGTTCCGTATGCCACAGCAAATAGGGTGGTTAAAATTATTGTACCCCAAGTGAAGTTCCAATTTTTGAATATTTTTAAGTCTAGAAGAGGATTTTTTGCTCTTAGCTCCCACCAAAGAAGTGCAATAAAACCGATTAAGCTTGTTATACCTAATTTCATTATATAAGGTGAATCAAACCAACCATTTTTTTGACCATTATCAACCATAACTTGGAAAGAAGCAATCCAAAGTATTAAAAATAACATACCTAGAATATCAAAATTTTTAGGCTTTGCGTTTTGTATATATGGCGGATCTTCAATAAACATTGAAACCATTATAAACGCTGCAATACAGAAAGGTACGCTTATAAAGAATACATAATTCCAAGATAAGTTAGTTGTTAACCATCCACCGACAATTGGTCCTATAATTGGTGCAATTACAATACCAGAAGAAAAAATCGACATTGCTTTTGGCTGTTCTGCCTTTGGATAACTTTCAAGTAAAATTGCTTGAGAAAGTGGAATTAAACATCCACCTCCAAGGCCTTGAAAAATTCTTCCTAAAATCATTATTTCAAAATTAGGTGCAAAACCGCAAACTGTAGCCGATATGCCAAATAATGCAATACAGAAGAGGAAGAATTTTTTACGCCCGAATTTGGATGAACACCAATCGGTTGCTGGCAAAAGAATACTACAAGCGATTAAAAAAATTGTTACAATCCACAAGCTTTCATCGTTTGATATAGAAAAACTCCCAGCCATATATTTTAACGCAACGTTAGCAATAGATGTATTTAAAACTTCTACAAAAGTTGCTAGCATAACAGCAATTGTAATCAAAGCAAGGCTTGCTTTTGGCTTCCATTCTATTTCCAAATTTTCGGCACTCATTTTTTTCTTTCTTCCTTCCAAAATCAATATGTTATTCTATCGGGAAAAATTTTTAATTACAAGCTTTTTTTATTTGATTAAATCTTTTACAACAACACTTGCCATTATTAAGCCAACTGTTGATGGTACAAAAGATATGCTAGCAGGGACTCTTTCGCCTTTTTGTTTAATTGGTAGCTCTTTTGAATACACAACTTTAAGCTTTTTTACTCCTCTTTTTTTAAGCTCCTGTCTCATAACTTTTGCTAACGGGCATACTGATGTTTTGTATATATCAGCTATTTCAAACATTTCAGGGTTAAGCTTATTTCCAGCTCCCATTGAAGAAATAATTGGAGTGTTTGCTTCTTGTGATTTTAAAACTAATTCTATTTTCCCAGATATTGAATCTATTGCATCAATAACGTAGTCATATTTAGAAAAATCAAAATCTTTTGAATTCTCTGGAGAGAAAAAAGTTTTATGCATAAACACTTTTGCACTAGGGTTAATGTCTAAAATTCTTTCTTTTGCAACTTCAATTTTATCTTTGCCAATAGTTGAATGTAGTGCAATAATTTGTCGATTTATATTTGTAATATTTACGATATCATTGTCGATTAAATCAAAATTTCCAATTCCGACTCGTGCTAACGCTTCTGCAACATATCCTCCGACTCCACCAACGCCAAATATTGCTACGTGTGAAGCTTTTAGCTTGTTAATAGAGTCTTCTCCAATTAAAGATATTGTTCTTGTGAATTGATTTTCCATATAATAAAATCAATTGACCCTAATGCTTTTGTCAGTCAAGCCAATGTGAATGGCGTGTTTGGACAAGGATTTGATAAGATAAAGGGGAAGTAGTGTTTAGCGTTCGCGGTTAATGCCATCGTAGATGGATTGGCGAGTGGGGTCAAGGTCCATAAGCAATTCATAGACAGTCTTTTTCTCTTCGGATGTACCGCCTGCAAAGATATTGACCAACTCATCATTCTTGGCATCAAGGAAAGTTGTTACTACATACGTCGCAGGGCGTGCGCTATTGGCTTCTTTCAGCACAGGCAGCCCCTCCGCAATACGGGCGCGAGCATTAGCTACATTATTCACCATCTCATCTAATCCCAAACGGTGGTACTCATAGTAGAAAGTACGATAAGGTTTGAACGCCTCATCCATGAGATTGTTGATTAGGGCGTAGCGGTTGCGATTGCTGTCAAACGCTTTCCAACCCTTAGCCTCAGCCTCCTCCAATGAAGCGGATTGTGCTGCAGAAACTATATTTTCGCATATCTGAAAATATGGTGTACCGCCTAAACGAGAGAAGGAGTCCATGTCATAGCCGATAATCAGATAGCAATAGTAGGCAATAAGGGCTGTGAGATTGGTGGTGAAAGTGCTTTGCTGAAAATCCATACGGTCGTATTCCTGATAGGCAAAAGCAAACGTGTTGTCTTGGAAGTTCAACAGCGGTGTAGAGTAGGTAGTGCCAAACACAGGACGACGGCTCTGGCAAGTGAAATCGCACTTCAATATATTGTTCTCCACACTCTTTACGATTAACATCATACTACACTCGATACGTTCTTTGTCCTGGAACGTAAGGTTGGTCCATTTGGAGGTGTTGATAAACTCCTCAATGGATCGTTGGAGGGTGTTGAACATCTCTTTGTTGGATCCTTGTACTTGGTCGGAATTGATGGTGACGGTGCATCTCAATTCCTGTGCAGGGAGTGCTAATGCTACTCCCAAACTAACAACTATGATTAGAGAACGAAGGATTTTCATTATTGCTTGATAGATAAGATATTACCTGTTTGTGTATTAAAATAGATTTGTGGTGTGGTCTTATTGAGCAACAAACTTTTTGCCAATGGAACTGCTACTCCAAATTGTGCGATTGGCAATGTGGCAGATGCGCGGAGGTCTTCTCCAAACTCTACCACCACTTTGGCTGAACCTGGCAGATTGTAGTAGAGTTGCGATGGCACGGCCTTGCTCTGTTTGGAAGACTTGTCGTCCATTGGAGAATATGTTTGGCGTTTGCCTGCCAACGTCAAGCGGATAGGTTCGCCACTCAAATCATCGGCAGGTACCACACCTGCATATTGCGATATGCGACCGATAATACGCTCAGTGACATCCTTGCTTGGGACATAGTAAATGGTATGTGAATGGTGTTCTACCACCCGCGAGCCGATAAACAGCTCAGCCAACATCTGCTCGCGTTTGTCTAATTCATTCAGAACCAACTGCATGGCTTGTCCATCTGCAGGTGTATGCTCTACATCTCCAGCCAACAGATTCATACGCATCTCGCGGATATGGTAGATTTGCTTAGCAGCACCCTCAGCCATCTTGGCAATCGAACTGGCTACCATTTGCTCCTCCATGAGTGGCATGAGTTTGGTGGCTGCTTCTGCTTTGTGGGGTTGGGTAGAGGAATGGGTAGGCTGCGCCTCGCAGGTGTATGCGGGGACATTATAGCCATGTAGCAATCCTTCTGGGGTTAGGGATATGTATTGAGTCTCATTGACTACTTTGTAAGCACGATGGAGATCGGCAACCGTATGGGTACCTAATGTCACGTTGGTGGCTTCGTAGCGTGTGGAGGCTTCGGTAACTACGTCTTTGACTCCGAGATAGCGTTCTGCATATAGGTAAAACGGACCAGGCTCCACGGTGATTATGTCATAATCAATGGTAATAGCCAACTGGGTTTGTGGCATATAATATACCACAGCCATTTCGTTTTCTTGTACAGTTTGTGCAAAGGTCATTGCACTTGCGCATATTGCCAAAATAGCAATGCTAAAAATTCGTTGTTTCATATTCTATCATATTTATTCGTTTTTCCATATTTCCCATGCTGCATCTGCTTGTGCGTGCAACATTGCTAAGCCATTTATCGTGCGTGCTCCGTGTTTCTTCCCTTCACGCAGGAAGGCGGTGCATGCGGGATTATACACGCAATCATATAATAAGTGCTGCTGTGTCAGATACTGATAGGGTATCGGTGGCAATGAATCTACAGCAGGCAACATACCCAAGGGGGTACAATTGATGATGATTGTATGTGCTTGTATCACCTCTTGTGATAATTGTTCGTAGCCCAATATGTGTTCGTTGGCGTAGCGACTGACCAATGTGTATGGGATGCCCATTTGTCGGAGAGCATATTGTACTGCTTTGCTCACTCCGCCAGTGCCTAATAGCAATGCCTTTGTGTCGTGGGCAAGCAGGTGAGGCTGGATACTCTGCTGAAAACCAATCCAGTCGGTGTTGTATCCCTTGCCCTGACACACCACATTCACAGCCCCAATCTCATGGGCAACGGAATCTATGTCGTGAAGCAGAGGCATGATGGCTTGCTTGTAAGGGTAGGTTACGTTGAACCCATGCAGGTCATGTAGTAGCGTAGGGATTTGCGTCAAATCATCTACCTCATACAATTGGTACTCGGCATTAATACCCTCACGCATAAACTTCTCTGTGAAGTATCGCGCTGAGTATGAATGTTCCAGCGGTTTGCCTATTATCCCATATCTTTTCATTTGTGCTTTTAGCTGCTCTATCACCACTTTTCCTTTTTTTATGGTGGCTTTGTGATGAGGTGCGTAGAAGGTCTTGCCTCCTTCACCTTTTTGCAGTGCGTTATAGATCTTTTCCACTTCGGGAAAGTGATATTCACGCAGTTGCTCGTATAGTTGGACTTTGCCTGCGGCAGGGGTGTCTTGTTGCTCCA
>CALDQE010000066.1 GCA_937911295.1 uncultured Verrucomicrobiota bacterium | reverse complement strand
TTGACACGCAACCCTTGACATGAGACTAGAGACAATAGACGTGACCTGGTTGACGAGAGACGTTAGACGCTGAGAAAGATTTCAAGCTCTCGCTTCTAGCCTTCGGCGAAACTGGGAGGATTAAGAGAACGGAGACACGGAGAGGTGATATGGGGTGCTGGAATGATTGCTAGCACAATTCTCTGTGTCTCTGCGTCTCTGCGGGAGGGGATAATCTCGCACTTTTAGCTCACACACACGTTTAATCAATCTATTTGATTGTGTAAACCTTTTTTTCTATCTTGCCGTCGCGCTCTACCTCAAGAACAAACATCTCTGTCTGACCATTGACAAATTCCTTGATAAAACGCTCGGCAAATCTGCGATTCGCCATCGGCACTGAATTTACTGTGCGAACAATGTCACCATTCTCCAGCCCAGCCGCTGTGAATAGCTCTTGCTCTCCCTCAACTCCTACTTCATAACCAGTAATCACTCTTGCTCCTACTGGATCGGTCTCGTAAACTGGGTCCATTGAGTCAAATATTGAGAGCATACGCTCACCATTGTTCATTAACTCGTCGTAATAATCTAATACAACCTGACGATCAAACTCCCATCTGCCAGGAAATACCTCAACGCCACCAAACCGCTTTGCTGCCTCCTCTCGAGACTGCTCTGCCGGTTGTTCTCCAGCAGCTACAGCCACTTCTTCTTTTACTTCAGCAGAAGGACTTCGCTTCTCTAGAAAAAGCTCTTCCTCGCCATTGGCGTCACGCAAAATTACAGAGCTCTTTTTTATCTCAACAACTGTTATGCCAGGAATAACCTCATCCCCACGCATAACCACACTCTGGCGAACCTGGTGCTTGTCATCAATAATCGCGTATGGATTGGATGCACCAAAATTTTGTGTGCCAAATATTGTTCCCGCTAATCTAAACCTTTTAGCTAGCTCGCCGCTTGAAGTGCGAGTGGGAGGCTCTATTATTACTTCCACTGCTGGAGCAAAAATATTTTGCTCTGGCAAAGTGTTATATTGAGGTGTGGTAGTGGGGATAACCTCATTTAATGATTTTTCAACTATTGATGCATTCCCACAGCTTCTAATTGCAAAGAAGCATGCAAGCATAAAGGTTAATGCGATAATTATATTTGCAAATAAAAAATAATGTCGAACCTGTGAATTCATAAGCCGGATTCTGTCTTTCTTTTAAGAACTCGAGTCATTCATCTAACGCTACCAACCCGAAATGGCTACTTAGCAAAGCCAAGCAAATCTACGGGCAGCAAATAAGCCATCTCCTATTTGGTATTGCTCCAAGTGGGGTTTACCTTGCAGCAAGCATTCCTACCTACTACGGTGGTCTCTTACACCGCCTTTTCACCCTTACCACTGGAGAGCCAGTGGCGGTTTGTTTTCTGTGGCACTTTCCATCAGTGCGATTTGCTCGCACCCCTCCAGGCATTACACCCGGACACCTTGCCCTGTGGAGTCCGGACTTTCCTCCAGTAGCAATTGCTACCAGCGACTCGTCCTTCACAGGCCCGACAAAAAATTAACTTAAGCTATCGCTTGGGGCTTAGTAAACGATACGACCACAATAATCGCAGGTTACTATACCCTCTGCTTTACGAACAGCCTGCTGCTTAGCCTGTGGTAGTGCCATGTGACAGCCCTCGCAAACAGAGTTGCTAGAGATGTGTGCCAATACTGGCCAGCGACGCTTGCTAAAACGCTCGTAATATGCTAAATAACGCTTCTCAACAGGAGATTGAAATGCTTCAAGAAGCTCTTTACGCTTTTCTTCTGCCACTGTTAGCTTTGCTTGTGCCTCTTCTGTCTTCTTATTGATGCCTTCTATACAATCCTTAACACTAGCACTTGCGTCAGCAAATTTTTTCTGTGAGTTTGCACGTGCTTGCTCTGCTAGGTAGATATTTTCTTTTAGGTGAGCGATATTGCTTTCAATAGTAATCAAATCGCGTTTTTTGTAGCCAAGAGATTCTTCAATTGCAGAGATTTGAGTATTTGATGCAAAATTTAATTGCTCTGTAAGGCTTTCAATTGTAGCAATGGTTTCGCCTTGGCGTGCTAATAATTCATCAAGTTGAGTCTGAAGGGTAGCGAGTTGGTTTGTTACACGAACAAGCTCCTCATGGGCACGAGTTTCAAGATATTTTTCCTGTTCAATGCGGATTGGAATGTCATTTATTTGCTGTTGTAGACCTTTAATAATTGCATCATGGTTTTGTAGTGCCAAAAGATTGTCAATAATGCTCATAAATTATTCCTTCTCCTTAAAACCTTATAGTTAAATAAAAACATTTGTTTATCATAGCAAATGCTGATATAAATAGTCAATAAAAAATTAGGAATGCTAGATTTTTTGATTTTTTTGTTTTTGGGGTAGGTATGGCACGTTGGTTTTTCTCCTTTGGGAGTCTTGTGGCATCGCCCCCCAATACCGATACTGCATTGTCTAGTTTCCGACTTTTGATGCGTCCTTTTTTTGTTGTGGTTTAAGGATTTGTCTTGCTTTGGGGGCAAGTTTTTGCTACTATTTTCATTGATTGTGTATTAGGCTTATTATGTTTTATGCCTTTTTGCATACTATAATTAATGTATTTAGGGGATAAAAAGGCTTTAATCACATTCAATTAACTAACAAATAAAATAACTAACTAGACAAATAAAATAACTAACAAGAAAAATTGGAGAAGAGACATGTTCTCAAAACTAATGAAAAAAACTATGGTAGTTGCTGCTATGCTTGCTACAACATTTGTTATGGCTGGCGTAGAATCTACATGGTGGGATATCAATTTTGATGACTACGAAGTGGGTAAGCTAGCTGCTACAACAACAGAGACCCAGGGTACCTGGACTCAACAAGAAGACGACCTATCAGTCGTTACTGAAACAGAAGATGGTAATGTTCTATCCCTAAACACACAGGGTGAGGACCTAACATGGACACCTAATGCTAAAACTGAGAGCTATGACTCTGTTATTCTTGACGCTGATGTAAAATTCGTTGCTTCAGATGTTGAGCCAACAACAGATAATTCTATGCAGACAGCTATCTATCTAAAGGCAACTGATGATGGTGATGTTCTTTGCGCATATCAGGCTACAGAAGAGGGCGCAGCATGGGAAGCCAAAGATGTTTTTACAATTGCTGATGGCGATACAAAGCATGTTACAATCACTATTGACTATAGCGATGAGACACCAATGGTAACACTTACTATTGACGGTACTTCAGTTGAGTATCCAGTTGCTAATAAGGCAGAGAAGGTTTCTTCTGTTGCTTTCCGCGGTACAGGTGTTGTTGATAACTTCAAAGCACAGACAAGTGTTAACGTAACATACGTTGCTAATGTTGGAGAACAGCAGTTTGAGACATACGCAGAAGCACTTGCTTATGTTGCTGCAAATGGTGGTAATCTAACAATCACTGGTGATTCTGCAGAAGAGCTATCTTTTGGCTCATTTACTTTCACACAGAATGCAACAATCGACCTAAATGGTAAAGAAATTACAGCTGCATTCGTTGTTGATGGTGGTGCTCAGTTCTCAATCGATAATGGTACTGTTACTGCTCCTGCTGGTAACGATGTTATCTACATTAAGAATGGTAAGGCAACAGTTGGTGCAGGTGCAACACTTATTGCTTCTACAGATTGTGCAGTATTCATGAAGAATCTAGAAAATGCAGAGGCACAGCTAGCTCTTGATGTATATGGTACACTAGTTGGTGCAGAAGGCTTTGGTACAATCCAGGGCAATGGTAGCAATTTGCCAGCTTCTGTAATCAATATTTATGATAATGCTACAGTAACTAACGCTGCAGATTTGGCAATCTATCACCCACAGAATGGTACACTAACAATTGGTGCTGCTACAATCACAGGTACAACAGGTATTGAGATGCGTGCAGGTAACTTGGTTGTTGATGAGGGTGCTATTATTGAAGGTACAGCAGAGTTCAGTGCAACACCAAATGGCAATGGCTCAACAGTTCTTGGTGCAGCTATTGCTCTATCTCAGCACACAACAGAACAACCTACTTCTGTAACAGTAAATGGTGGCACACTAAAAGGTGCTCGTGCTTTCTATCAAGATAATTTAGCTTCAGGCACATCTACATCTGTATCTGCTACAATCGCAGCTGGAACAACATTAGAAGGTGCTATTGAAGTTGCAGAAGAAGGCTTCGTAATGCCTGAGGCTGGCGATGGTTCTTACACTCTAGCAGCAGCAGACTTCGTTGTTGCAGGTATGCCATATGATACATTTGCTGATGCTTATGATGCAGCTGCTGAGGGTGCAACTATCGAGGTTTACACAGATTTCTCTGCAACAGAAATCATCACAATTGAGAAGAGCGTTACAATCGAAGGTAACGGTCACACTCTAACTTCTACAGCTTCTCGTGCAATCAATATTGACACAACAGGTGATGTAGTAATCAACGATCTAACAATCGTTGCTAAGGGCGAGCGTGCAGTTAATATCATTAATCAGGCTTCAACTGTAACATTAAATAATGTAACAGCTTCAGCTAAGAATTATGCTGTTATGGTAGCAACATCTGCAGCAGATGCAAAACTAACAGTAAATGACTCTGACCTAACAGGTTTGGCAGTTGTAAACGTTGCTGCTCCAAATGCTGATGTAGAAATTAATAATACAAACATCACAAATGTTGATGCAAATGCTAACGAAGACTACGGTGCAATTTCTACCTACAAGACAGCAACTGGTGCAACAGTTACTGTTAATGGCGGTAAGGTTGTTGTTGCTGATAACTCTTTTGCAGCATTTAATGCTATCGCAGGATCTTCAATCGTATTCAATGGCACTGAGGGTGTAGATAAAGTTGTAACACCAGTTGCATACATTGGCGATGCAGCTTTCGAAACTCTAGAGGAAGCTATTGATGAAGCTAAGGCTGGTCAGACAGTTGTACTAAATACTGATACAACAACAGATGCAATCACAATTGCAAAGGATGTTACAATCGATCTAAATGGCAAGACTATCACATCTGCATTCGTAGTTGATGGTGGTGCTCAGTTCTCAATTGATAATGGTACAGTAAATGCTCTTGCTGATAACGATGTTATCTACATCAAGAATGGTAAGGCAACAGTTGGTGCAGATGCAACACTTATTGCTTCTGATTATTCAGCAGTATTCATGAAGGGTGACGTTGCAGCTTCAACTCAAGCACTTGATGTTTATGGCACACTAGTTGGTGTTGCTGGTTGGGGTACAATCCAGGGCAGTGGTAGTACTAAGTCTACAAATCCTACTGTAATCAATATTTATGATGGTGCTACAGTAACTAACGCTGCAGATTTGGCAATCTATCACCCACAGAATGGTACACTAACAATCGGTGCTGCTACAATCACAGGTACAACAGGTATCGAGATGCGTGCAGGTAACTTAATTGTTAATGGTGCTACAATCACAGCTACAGGAACTGAGTTTGCTATGACACCAAATGGCAATGGCTCAACAACTGTTGGTGCAGCTGTTGCTCTATCACAGCACAACACATCTCTACCAACAACTGTAAAAGTAAATTCTGGTACACTAACAGGTGATGTTGCTTTCTATGCAGCAGGTGATGCAGAGGATATTTCTGCAACAATCGGTAAGGATGTTGTTCTTGCTGACGGTGCAGACATTGTAGTTGCTGAAGGCTTCGAAATGCCAAAGGCTGATGATGGTTCTTATACACTTGGTGTTGTAAAGAAGGAGTTCGTTCCAGCTAAGATTCAGTCAATTGAGCTTGTTGGTGACACAGCTAAGCTTGAGATTGGTTCTGCATCTCAGGTTAAGGTTTGGTTCAAGGAAACTCTTGATGCTGAATGGACAGAAGTGGATGAAGCAGAGTTTGCTGACGGCGTAGTTACAGCTCCTGCTACAACAGCTACAGGCTTCTATAAGGTAGAAGTAATTGAATAATCATTAGTAAATCTTAAGATTATGAAATAAATAAAAGGCGTGGGCTTCGGCTCACGCCTTTCCTATTTTACGGATATGCACTGATGCCGTACACGGATAACTTAATTACACAAATGCTATTACAACCACCTCTATGTCCCTGTGTTAAGAAAAAGCAATAACAATTAACTTTCAACGTCTGATTGTCTTACGTCTCACGTCATAACAAAACACTACCGCAAGGACAATTAGACGATTAGACAACCGTGACGCGAGACAGTCAGACGACAAGACAGATTTCAAGCTGACGCCAATGCCTTCGGCGAAACACGGAGGAAAAAGAGAACGGAGACACGGAGGGATGCTTGGGAAAGAAGATGAGGGTGGCTTGCCACCCTAGACCCTCAACTGTCAAACTGTCCAACTCGCCCACTCGCAAACTGTCAAACTTTCCAACACCTAAATTGATCCATTTTTTTGTATAGTTTGATAGTTAGATAGTATGATAGTATGACAGTTTGATAGTTAGATAGTTTGACAGAGAAGATGAGGGTGGCTTGCCGCCTCTCGCTTTCTCCCAAAACCCTAACAACCCTCCGTGCCTCCTTGCCTCTTTATCCTCCGTGTTTCGCCGAAGGCCCAAGCGAGAGCGTTTAAATCATTTTACTCATTGCTTTCGCTTAACACGGAGTCTGGGAGAACGGACACACGGAGAGGTGCTGGGTTTTTGAAATGATTGTTAGCACAATTCTCTGCGTCTCTGCGTCTCTGCGGGAGGGGATAACCTCGCACTTTTAGCTCACCACGCAAGCAATCATGTTAATCCTGCAAATTCTGTTAATCCTGTTTTTCTGCACGAATGTGCATACACTAATCCCCATGGATGTTTGGGTGCGTACTTGCGTGCCTGTCCGTGTGCGGTGAAGAGAGTGCTTAGAAATGTGCGTGTATGTGTTTTTGCTTGCTTATACACACATTTAATTCTATAATGTGTTCCGTTAATTTATTCTAAAATAAGGATTTTATATGGATAAAAGTAAGGTAATAGATGGACATCTTCATATTGAAGCGTTCTGTGGCGAAGAAGGGCCTTTTATTGATTCGTTTGAGCTTTATAGAACCCAGGCAGGTATTGCAAACTATAATATTTGTGCTATCCCTTGCCTAACTAGAAATTCTAACGAAATTTCTGCGGCAGCAAATAATATTCAATGTGCATTTGTCAAGCTTGCTCATCCAGATGTATTTGTCCATGCTTGCCTTGAGCATTTCGGTAAGGAGATACCAGAAACCCTAAATCCCGACTTTGATTATGTTACTCAATATCACGAATTGATGGAAATTGGATTTGATGGTATAAAGATGCTGGAAGGTAAGCCCACATACCACAAAACAATTGGTAAAAATTTGCTCCACCCTGAATTGATGCGTTTTTATGCTGAGGTAGAAAAGAATAAAACACATGTTGTTTTTCATGTTAGTGATCCAGAAACATTTTGGGATCCTAATGCAGTTTCGGAAGATCTCAAAAAAATTGGTTGGTTTTATGGAGATGGAACCTTTGCTGCACATGAGGAGTTGTATCGTCAGGCAGAGGCTGTGTTAGAGGCATTCCCTAATGTATGCTTTACTTTTGCTCATTTTTATTTTTGTGGAGATAAGCCAGAAAAGCTTCAGGCATTACTAGATAAATATCCAAATTTATGTGTAGATATTACGCCAGGCACAGAGATGTATCACTCATTTGAAGCAAAGCATGATTTTTATCGTGAGTTTTTCGAGAAGAATAGCAAGCGAATTATCGTAGGAACAGATGGTACACATCCACAGCCTGCACGGTTCCCGATTTGGTGTATAGATAGGTTATACCGTTTTATTGCGACGACAGATGTTGTCTCTGCTTTTGACGATAAGCTTTTAACCGGCTTAAATCTTTCAGAGGAAGCGTCGGAGAATATTCTTTATAAGAATTTTGTTAATAGGGTAGCTCCTACATCTAAGCCGATAAATAAGGCAGCCTTGAGAGCCTATATTGACAAATATTTGCCGACAATTAGCTCTCGAGAGACAGCTGCTAAGATAGAGGAGCTAGCTAAAAAGTTTTTAGCATAACAATTTGTCACCAAATAGATTGTAATTGTTCTACAATGTAGGCACGTTTAACAGACAAATTTAGGTTAAATTGCGTGTGCTGTAGCCAAATTTTTAGGGGTAAGTAGCTGAATAATGCTTTCAATATTGCAGAATTCAGAAATATACTTTGGTTTCTTTTTTAAGAGCTTTAGCCATTGTGACTTTGTTAGCTCATTCCATCTGTTGAAGAGGCAGTGTGCTAAGTCGTAATTAAGTAAAATTAGCATCCAAGTTTCGGAGTTGAGCTTTTCCTTGCAGGCACAATCTTCAATAAGATGAGGCTGTTTGGTTAAAATATATTCCCATTCCTCTACACTTAATTTGCCAAGTGTGTGTATATGCTTTGTAAGCGTTGGCATTTTAGAGATTAAGTATGTTAAAGCGATGGGGGAGAAACTGCTAATGAACGGGTTTCTAAATTCATAAAAGAATTTTGGGTATTTAACAATGATGCGTGCCTTATCAATGTCAGAGAAACGGCTCCAGTCGTTAATATATTTGGGTAAAATGGTTCCATTGCAAATTTGAGCAGTAATTTCGCTTGGAGACATACTGTCGAGCTTGCTTACATAGTCAGGGAGCATAGGGGCCGGTCTTTCCTTTCGAGGGCGACCTCTTCCTCGCTTTTGAGAGGTAGAGGAAGGTTGCTGGTTTTCTACAATAACTGTAGTGGATAGTGTGTTGTGTGTATGTGTATTGCTATTCATATTTATTCCTTTGAGCTTATCTATGTGAATTTTATAAAAGAGTTATTATATTTCTAGAGCATTAGTAGCAAAAAGTGTACCAGCGATATAAAAAACATGGTAATTTATATATTTCTTAAATTTGAATATCTAAATATTAGCAAAATATAATAAAAAAGTAAACAAAATTTTTAAATTTTATAATTTATTTCATTAAATTTGTCAAAAAAGGAGCAATTTTATAGTAATTTTGCTCATTTGATGTCTGGTGGTGCAAAGTTTAATATGTGAAAACACCACAGATATGGCTAGTATAACATGTGAAAGCTTTGTCGATTGACAAAATGTCGCATATTTTAGTATAATTATGGAAAATTTGTCACATAAAAAGGAGTGCATAATGGCGTGGCAGTCACATTTTATAGATAAGCTTGTTTCTAAGATGAATCGTCTAGATCCAGAGAATCTCCAGGCTCAATTTTTAAGTCTGGCACGAGAGCGAGGAATATTGGAAACAATTTTTCAATCAATTCAAGAAGGTGTGCTTGTGGTTTCAGCAGATAGTCGTTTATATTATGCTAATCATGCAGCAGAGCAAATGTTTGGGTTTGAAATATCACGTATGCGCGGGCGTCCAATCAGTCGCTACATCCCAGATGTTGAGTGGGATAAGCTCGCAGGCGGGGAGGAGTCTGAATGGGCAAAGCTTTCGCGAAGCGAGATAGAAATATTTAATCCAGAGCATAAAATAATTAGTCTTTATGCAGTACCACTTGAGGAAGGCTTAGGGGAGGAGACTGGTCCATGTGTGGTCTGTATATTGAGAGATATTACACGAGACCGTGCAGAGGAGGCCTCAGTTGTAGAATCAGAGCGTATGAAGGCAATTCGGCTACTTGCTGCTAGTGTTGCTCATGAAATAGGTAATCCTTTAAATGCTTTGGGCATTCATCTTCAGCTTGTAAATCGTGAGCTAAAATATTTGCCAGATGAGGATAGAGAGCGTCTTTCTGAGCTAGTCTCGATTGCTCAGGAGGAGGTATCACGATTGGACTTAATTATTTCAAAATTTTTGCGGGCATTGCGTCCAAGTCCATTGGAGTTAACAGATTGTAATATGCAAGAGGTCCTTGAAGATTCCCTTAAGGTGATGAAGAGTGATATTGAAGAGCATCAAATTTCAGTATCAATTGAACACAAAGGGAAGCTACCAACAGTGAAGGCAGATGTTCAGCAGATGAAACAGGTTTTCTTTAATATTGTTAAAAATGCTATTCAGGCAATGGAGGATAAGGGGCAACTTCATATAGCACTTGAGGCTGATGATAGAAATTTGGCTATTTCTTTTAAGGATTCTGGCAGTGGAATTAGTGAAGAGGATTTCCGTCTATTATTTGAGCCGTATCGTACAAGCAAAGCGAAGGGGAATGGGCTTGGGTTAACAATTGTTGATAGAATTGTTCAGGATCATGGGGGACGCCTTGAGGTGTCCAGCAAGAAGGGTGTTGGTACATGCTTTCGTATTGTGTTGCCATTGGCAAACCGTAAAACACGAATGCTAACAGTGGAGAAGAAATAATGAAAAAGCAATATGCGATTTTAATTGTAGATGATGAAAAAAATACGCGCGATGGTTTGCGTCGTGCATTGTCTCGAGAATATGAGGTGTTTGCTGCGGAGAGTGCAGCAGCAGCATTGCGTGTGTTAGAGGAGCATCAGATTGATTTAATGCTTTCAGATGTTCGAATGCCAGGAGAAGATGGCATAGAGCTTTTAAAGCAGGTCAGGGGGAGGTATCCGGCAACGGCATGTGTCCTGCTGACAGCGTATGGTTCTGTTGAGACAGCGGTTGAGGCGATGAAGCTTGGTGCCCAGGATTTTTTGACTAAGCCAGTAAATCTAGATCATTTAGACATGTTAATTGAACGTACGCTAAATCATGTGTCATTGCAAAGAGAAAACGAGCAGCTCAAGCGTCAGCTTGATTCCCGTTATGGATTAGAAAATATAATTGGATCATCTCCAGCAATGGAGCGTTTATTTAATGTGATACGTCAGGCGGCACCAAGCCAAGCAACGGTTTTAATACAAGGGGGGAGCGGAACTGGTAAGGAGTTGGTTGCTCAAGCAATGCACAAGCTTAGCAATTGCTCTTCAGGACCATTTGTTGCGGTGCATTGTGCTGCACTTACGCCATCGTTATTGGAGAGTGAGCTCTTTGGTCATGAAAAGGGTGCTTTTACAGGTGCGATATCCCAACGAAAAGGTCGCTTTGAAATGGCAAATAATGGGACTTTGTTCTTAGATGAGATATCTGAGATAGACCTTGCCACGCAGGTGAAGCTTTTACGCGTGCTGGAAACACGTCAGTTTGAGCGAGTAGGAGGTGCTGAGACACTGAGTGTAAATATTCGTGTGATAGCAGCGACAAATCGTGATTTGCGCAAATATGTTGATGAGGGGAAATTCCGTGAGGATTTATATTATCGCTTAAATGTTATTGAGATTAGGCTTCCTTCATTAAAGGAGCGTGCTTCTGATATTCCAATTTTGTGTGATCATTTTATAAAAGAATTTGCGGAACGCAATCAGCGTAATGTAAGTGGTATTTCGCAAGCGGCTGTGGCAGCACTCCAGGCTTATGAGTGGCCTGGTAATGTACGCGAGCTGCGTAATACAATAGAAAAAATGGTTGTATTGGCACGAGGAGAGCTTCTTGAGGTAGAGGATGTGCCAGAAAACATTGTAAACTCACTTTTGGTAAAGGGAGTTGCTTTGAATACAATACAGACCCTGCCACAAACCCCAGTGTTAGGCGAAGAATCTTTAGCAGATATGGAAAAACGTAAAATATTAGACGCATTGAATGCTGCTGGTGGAAATAAATCAAAGGCAGCAGAGGCATTGGGGATTAGCCGTCGTACGCTTCATAGGAAGCTTAATGAATGGAAGGTTGAGGCAAAGGAATAGGTTAATGTATAGGGAATGATGCATAATACCTAAATAGATTGCACGTATATATATGTATTGCTGAAGGGGTGCATGGTGTTAACAATCACATCAGACGGACAAAAGCTACTTACATTACCATTAGGGGAGGAGCATCGTGGGCAAACAGTGCTAGCGGTGCTGGCAGCATCATTTCCAAGCTATCCAGAAGAGAGCTTTATTGCTGCTTGTGATGCTGGGAATGTAAAGATTGACGGAGTAGTGGTGTTGTCCACGCAGTTGATTGTGGCAGGGTCGAGGCTTGAATATCTTGTGCCAATGCACAATGAACCAGAGGTTGATTCTCGCATAGAAATAATGTATGAGGATGAACATTTTGCTGTAATCAATAAGCCAAGCAATTTGCCATGCCATCCATCGGGACGATATTTTAAAAATACATTGATTGAAATATTGAAAAGCAATCATGGTTTTTCTGATGCATATATGGTTAATCGATTAGATAGAGAAACCTCCGGTGTTGTGATTGTTGCAAAGAGTCAGGAGAGTGCATCCTTGCTAGGGAAAACTCTTATGGAGCAGGGCTTTGAAAAGTGTTATTTAGTGAAGGTAGTGGGGGCTTGGCGTCATTCTTCTGTTTATTTGGCAAAGGGGTGGATTTGGTTGGAGCGTGGGGAAATTGTCCGAAAGAAGCGAGTATTTTCTGAGACAGAGCAACGAGGTCAGAAGTGTATTACAGAGCTTAGGCTCATAAGCACCGATGGTAAACATTCAATTATTGAGGCGACACCAATTACTGGGAGACCGCATCAGATACGGGCAACGATGAAGGCTCTTGGTTATCCAGTTGTTGGGGACAAGCTTTATGGAGTTGATGAAACAATTTACGCACGTATGGCAGAAAATCGGATGACAGCAGAGGATTGGGAGCGCCTAGAGCTCCCATGCCAGGCATTGCATTCGTGGCGTACATCATTCATCAATCCATATACTGGCTTGCGAATGAATTTTGAGGCGAAGTATCAACCAACATTCATTCTAGGTCAAACACAATAGGAGGGTTGTGTTTGACCTCGCGATATATTGTGTTAAGACATATCAGTGGGTGTTTTTTAATAAAGCTTGTAAGGGTGTATAATAAAAATCAAATGTAAATGCTCTTTGTAAATAATAAAGGTTGGGGTAATTTATAATTTTGGTTTTTTGTAATAAAATTTAAATTAGTTATAAATATTTAAAATGCTTGTGTTATTTTTACTTTTTATGCTATAATTAAAGCAAATTTTGTAATACGTATGATTAAATTATAATATAGAGGTTGAATTATGATTAAAGTTGCAAAATCATTAAAGGGAATAAAGGTAATAGATTTATTTGCTGGCATAGGGGGATTCCATTTGGCATTAGAAAGCTTCGGAGCAGAGGTTGTTTTTGCTTCGGAATGGGATAAGGATGCCTCTGAAATCTATGAGCAAAATTTTGCGTTAAAACCTAAAGGTGATATTACAAAAATACAAGAAAAAGAAATTCCAGATCATGACATTCTTTGTGCTGGATTTCCTTGTCAGGCATTTAGTATATCAGGAAACCAAAAGGGCTTTGATGATAGCCGTGGTACGTTGTTTTTTGATGTTGCTCGTATTGCAAAAGAGAAGCAACCAAAAATTCTTTTTTTAGAAAATGTGAAGAATATGGCTTCGCATGATAAAGGGAAAACATTTGATGTAATTCAAAATGTTCTTGATGCTATTGGGTATGATGTGTATGCAAAGGTTTTAGATTCTGCTGATTATGGCTCTGCTCAAAGTAGGCAAAGGATTTACATTGTTTGTTTTAGAAAAGATTTAAATGTTAAATCCTTCCAGTTCCCAAGCCCAATAGATAATCATATATATGTTCAAGATATTATTTTGAAAGATGGTACAGACAAATATATAGTCAATAGAAGTGATACAAAAATTGATAAGGATGATTCGGTATTGCCTCTTAGTAATAAGCCTATGCGAATCGGAATAGTTAATAAAGGTGGACAAGGGGAGAGAATTTATAGTACTAAAGGTAAGGCAATAACTCTTTCTGCCTATGGAGGCGGAGTTGGAGCAAAGACAGGTCTGTATTTTGTTAATGGTAAAATAAGAAAATTAGCACCTCGAGAATGTGCAAGATTGCAAGGATTTCCTGATGATTATAAAATAGCTAATAGAGACACTGTTGCCTATAAGCAATTTGGTAATTCTGTAGTTGTTGATGTTCTTCAAAGAATTATTCAGAAAATTACAGAGAATAAGGAGGTTATGAAATGCCTATGACCGGATCTCAAATAGCTAAAGGTGGCTTTGAAAATGAGCAAGAGGTTGCCAATAAGTTCAATAACTGGAAAGAAGATAAGGATGCTCAGTGTTGGCTTAAAATTATGATGTATGAATTAAATGAGATTGAGTCAGTTCATGCAGAAAAAATTGGTCAAAAAGGCTTTAAGTCAGACATAAATGTAGTTATAAAAATTCATATTAAGAAAAAGCAATTAGAGACAGTAGAAAATATACAAGTAAAGCTTGTCTCTTCTAATACTAGGGGCTTTAATCAAATAGAAAAAAGGAAAGTTGATTTCTATACAGAACAATGGCATCTTACACCAAAAATAAAGCAACTACTAAAGCTTTATGATGGAGAACTACCTCCTAGGAAAAAAGGTAGAAGCTCTAAGCGAATGTATGTTGATGAGTTTACGAAAGAAGAACAAACTGAGCTAAAGAGCTTTTTTCAAAAACATTTTGTAATGATTATTAGTGATGTTATAAGAGGGCGAGGGCGATTTGCTGCAGAATGGACTCTTGTAATCAATAAATATGAAGATACATATAGATGGAAGCTATTAGCTGTGAATGAAGCAATTTCAATTTATGCTGGGAATTGTATGGTTACCTTTACTTCCAATGGAAATATTAAATTAGGGTTAATAACTTTGCAAAGAAAAGGTGGCGATGGAGGTAAAGATTCAGCCAATATGCTACAGTTCAAAGTAAATCCATTAAAATTATTTGATTAACAAGTTTTTTGTAAATTACCAATTAAAATTTACATTTACGCAAACACAGTTGTTTTTTAATGCTATTGTGGTTGGGTTTTTACCCAACCACATTAAGAACAGATTTGTTGTTTGCGAATGCTAAAAGCGAAATTAGTTTGCCCAATCTAAATTATATTGAGCCGCTTTTGCTGTGTTCCCCTCAGAGTCTATCACACCAACAAACTCTGTTGTGTAGCCAGTGTTTCCAGTGCCATTCTTCATTGAAAAAACTAATAAATAATTATTATAGCTTGAATTATCAACAGTCTTCATCTTTGGTGGTGACTGGAATAGCTTTGCCGTAATGTCGGAAGAACGACCCAAACCAAAAACTATTAGTCGTGGACAAATTCCGTCGCTATAGTAATCATCTGGTGTTGAGGCATTAAAATCCTTAGTTATATTGTAATCAACACCCAATGCACGATATATATCTGCCTGATTTGGGTTAATTACAACCACTGGAGAGCCATTCGTTAATACAACTGGATAAAATGCACTCATATCAGCACGATGCCCAGGTCCACCATTTCTATAGGTTAACCCATTTTCATCACAAAAATCGTCTGTATCAACCACTAGCGGATAGCGGCTGGCAGGTCCTTTCGCTTGACCAGATGTGTAATTGTGCATAAGTACAGTGCTTACGCCTGCCTCATATAATGCATCAACCTCTTTCTGGGTCAAATAATGTATCCCAAGATTTTTTCTAAACTTGCTAGGTATGCCACTATTCTTTTTGCGAGCAGTTGTTAAATCCCCTGTAGAAGAAGAAGTAATGCCTCCTGCATTGGAAATAGTTGCTGGCACATACTTAATGCCAGCATAGATACCAGGATACTCAGTGTCTGTATTTTTACTCCAGTCATAGTCCCCGGCTGTCCCTGTCCATGAAGCACCATCAGAGCCTAAATCTACCAAAGCCTCTACATATTCAAAAAGCCCTTCGTGGTTTATCTCTGAAGCCAAATATGTGTTGATTGTGCTTGTGATATTATTGATATTTGAGCGATTTGCCTTGCGTGCAGCATCCTTTTGAATATCCTCATATTTGCCAATCGCAATTGTTGCTATAATTGCCAACACAGCAACAACAACAATTAACTCAATCAATGTAAAACCATTATTGGTTGTCTTTTTCATGGTGTTTCCTTTAACATTTAATAATTACTAAAGCATATCCTCTTTAGACCTTTGTTTATAAATTTAAACGAACCATAGTGCTTAAAGGTTCATTTTTTTTGATAAGGTGTATTTGCACTAGAAAAGCAACAGAAATAATGGTATTATATATATGAAGTTTTTACCACAATATTTTGCTAGATAGCGATGGTGTTTGCATCAAGCTTTGGGTAATGGAGAGTTAAATTATGAATATAGATCCAACAAAAATGTCAGACAGCGAGGTTGCTGAGGCAGCAGAGCAGTTTTTAGAACCAATTTCAAAAATAGCAGAGAAGGCAGGAATTTTGCCAGAGGAGCTCTCTTGCTATGGTGCACTTTATGGTAAAATTGATGCACAATCAATTCTTGCGCGTAAATCGGTTTCAGAAAAGCCTAAATATATCAATGTTACTGCAATTACCCCAACACCACTAGGTGAGGGTAAGACAACGACAACTATGGGCTTGCTAGAAGGCTTAGGTAAGCTAGGGAAAAATCCAGTAGGAACAATTCGTCAGCCATCAGGCGGGCCAACCTTTAATGTAAAGGGATCCGCTGCCGGTGGTGGCTTGGCACAATGTCTTCCTCTAGGCCCCCTATCTCTTGGTTTGACAGGAGATATTGATGCTATCACAAATGCAAATAATCTTTGTATGACAGCTCTTACTGCACGTATGCAGCACGAGAATAATTATGATGATGAGCGTTTGGCAAAGAGTAAGCTAACACGCCTAGACATAGACCCAGAGAAAATCAATATGCGCTGGGCAATGGATTTCTGTGCACAGGCACTTCGTAATATCACAATTGGTAAGGGTGGTAAGATGGATGGTCTAGAGATGAACTCAGGCTTCTACATTACCGTTGCTTCAGAGGTGATGGCGGTATTGGCAGTTTCTCGTGATTTGGCAGATTTGCGTCGTCGTATGGGTAAGATAGTTGTTGCATGGACACGCTCCGGTAAGCCAGTAACAGCTGCAGACCTTGAGGTTGATGGAGCAATGACAGCGTGGATGACACGTGCTGTTAATCCAACACTAATGCAGACACTAGAGGGGCAGCCAGTGCTTGTTCATGCTGGACCATTTGCAAATATTGCAATTGGTCAGAGCTCAGTAATTGCTGACCGTGTTGCAGCAACAATGGGTGATTATATTGTTACAGAGAGTGGCTTTGCATCAGATATTGGTTTTGAGAAGTTCTGGAACATTAAGTGCCGTGCAACGGGTCTAACACCAGATGCAGCAGTAGTTGTTGCAACAATTCGTGCTCTAAAGAGCCATGGTGGTGGTCCAGCAGTTAAGCCAGGTGCAAAGCTTGATGAGGCATATACTAAGGAGAATATTGGTCTTGTTGAGAAGGGCTGCGAGAACTTGCTTGCTCACATAGATATTGTTCGCAAGGCAGGAGTAACACCTGTTGTATGTTTGAATGCATTCTATACAGACACAAAGGCAGAGCATGAGTGTGTTCGCCGTATTGTTGAAAATGCTGGAGCAATTTTTGCAGTATCATCACATTGGGAGCATGGAGGCGAGGGTGCTCGCGAGCTAGCCGAGGCTGTAGTTGATGCAGCAAAGCGTCCTAATAGCTTCAAGTATTTGTATGAAGAGACAGATTCTCCACTAGAGAAGATGAATAAGATTGTTACTGAGGTCTATGGAGGCGATGGAGTAGAGCTACTTCCAGAGGCTGCAGAGAAGCTTGCAGTAATTGAAGCATCAGCAGAGTTGCGTTCTCTTCCAGTATGTATGGCAAAGACACAGTACTCTCTATCACATGATCCTCTATTGAAGGGACGTCCACGTGGCTTTACAGTGCCAATTCGTGATATATTAACATACCAGGGTGCTGGCTACATTGTTCCAGTGGCTGGTGATATTAAGTTAATGCCAGGTACCGCATCAAATGCCGCATTTAGAAATATAGATGTGGATGCAAATGGTAGAGTAGTTGGTTTGTATTAAAAATAAAAAAAGCGTCCTTCGGGGCGCTTTTTTTATGATTATAAGCGATAAAATGTCACACAATGAGTTTGTGGTGCATAACTTATTGTCTTATTTTGTGCCCAAAGGCAAAACAAGTATTGTATATATATTTTTTGTGTGCTAAAATATTATTAAGTTAATGCAAAAGATAAATATTTGTTAATTTGACAAGGTAGACTATGGACAAATATACATTACAAGCAGATTTTTGTGTTGTTGGTGGCGGATTGGCTGGTATGGCAGCAGCAGTCTCAGCTGCACGTCATGGCGTAAAAACCATAATAATTCAAGATCGCCCGATGTTTGGTGGCAATTCCTCTAGTGAGGTGCGAATGCATGTCTGCGGAGCTCATGGAGAGAATCGGCGTGAGACAGGATTTGTTGAAGAGCTTCTTTTAGATAATTTTTACTACAACTATAGCGAAAGCTATTCGATTTGGGATGCTGTGCTTCATGGCAAGATGAATTTTCAGGATAATCTCACCGTTATTATGAATGCGTCAGTAAATGCGGCAGAATGTGATGGGAATCATGTCAAAAGTGTTACCGCGTGGCAATTAACCACAGAGCATTGGATAACAGTCGAAGCAAAGCTTTTTGCAGATTGCTCCGGAGATGGTATTTTAGCTCCACTTACTGGTGCCGATTTTAGAATGGGCCGTGAGGCACGCCATGAATTTAATGAAAGCATTGCACCAATAGAGGCAGACACAAAAACTATGGGCTTAAGCTGCCTATTCCAGGCTCGCGAATATGCAACACCGCAGCCATTTAAGCCAATGCCATGGGCATACAAGTACACCCAAGCAAATATGTTTAAGCGCTATTGTGATGTGCGCTACACCAATATGTGGTGGATGGAGGTTGGAGGTATGGGCGATAGTATCGCCGATACAGAGAAGTGCCGCCATGAGCTTTTGCGTATCGCATTGGGGGTGTGGGATTATATTAAAAATGAGTCTCCGGATAAGGAGCGGTTTGAAAATTTTGCACTTGATTGGCAGGGCTTTTTGCCAGGAAAGCGCGAGAGCCGTCGCTACTATGGTGAGCATATTCTGACGCAAAATGATGTTGAGGCAGAGGGTCGCTTTGAGGATGTGGTGGCGTATGGAGGTTGGTCAATGGATGACCATTTCCCAGAGGGTATTTACCACACAGGCGAGGTAGGAACAATTTTCCACCCAGCACCAACACCTTTTGGTATTCCATATCGTACGCTATATTCTAGAAACATAGATAACCTGTTTTGTGCAGGACGCTGCCACAGTGCCACGCATTCAGCAATGAGTGCCACACGCGTAATGGCAACCTGCTCAATGATGGGGCAGGCAGTAGGTACAGCTGCAGCAATTGCAATTCGAGATGGCTTAAATCCAGCAGGTGTTTATCAGCGTAGTATTGCAGAGCTACAGAAAATGCTTATGGATGATGATGTATGGATTCCATGGAAGCTACGCGAAATGTCAAAACCAGTTCAAGAGGCTGAGCTAATCGCAAGTGCAGGAGCTGGAGCTGAAAATGTCCGCAATGGCTTTGATAGAGATTGGGAAGGTGTATCTAATGCGTGGGAGGCACCGCTTGGCTCCTCAATTGAGTACCGCTTTAAGACATCGGTGGATATTGATAAGGTGCGAATTATTTTTGATAGTAATTTGAATCGTAAAGATCCATCTCGCCCACGTGAGCGTCCAAAGAATATGCGTTATTGTAAGCTTGAAGGTGATGAGCCATTTTCTCCACCAACAACAATTGTTAAAGCATTTCGATTGGAGGTAATGGATGCAGCTGGCAATTGGCAGATTGTGGCTGAGGAAAATAATAATTTTCAGCGACATGTACGTGTGCCAGTTAATCAGCATGCTTGTGGAATAAGGCTTACACCACTTCAAACTTGGGGTGCAGAGTGTGTAAGAGTATTTTCTATTGATTTGATTTGATTTATTAACTTTTTTTGAGGGGAAGCTATGCAAGTAATTGTAAAGGACGAGATATTTAAGAGAGGCTTTACACATCGCGATCAATGGGCTTGGTGTGAGGTTGGTTGGGGTAATAAATGGGTGACAGACCCTAATTGGAATAATGAACACACCTGGAATTGTGCATTCCGTTTGGTCTTTAAGCTAAAGAATAATATTAAGCTTAGATTCCATACAACTGCTGCTCAGCGTTATCGTCTCTATCTGGATGGAGAACAAATAGCTTTTGGACCAGATAGAGGAGATGATGGGAATTGGTTTTACCAGACTTTTGATGAGAAGCTTTCTGCTGGTAAGCATACAATAGTCGCTTTTGTTAGTTACGCGATTGGTTCGGGGTATGAGCATAATGGGCATTTAGGTGATTCGCCTGCCTTTATGCTTCATGCGGAAGATGATTTAGAAGACTTGCTAGATACAGGTAAAGCTAATTGGGAGGTGCTGACAATTACAGACATAAAACAAAATCCCGCATTTGGTTTAGGATATTTTCATTGCGTAGGAGCTCGCACAGCATTCCATGCTTCAGAGCAAACAACATATTTTGCCTCTGGCTCAGATAAGGCTGGTGTGTGGCTGCCAGTAAGAATCCAACGCAATGTGGAAAGTGCAGCCTTGCATCCAAGTGAATTTAATCCACAGCGATTGGTAAAGCCAAGCACAATTCCTCCAATGCTTCGCGAACCACGTAAGATTGGTAAGGTTATTCATGCTGAATACCTTGAGCAAGACACTCTAAAGGACGGTATTGATACATACTATTTTATGGCAGCCAGCTCAAATGCTAAAGCTGCTATTGCAGCAGAAGAGCTTCTGAAAGGTAAGAAAAAGCTTACTGTTCCAGCGAATACAAAACTACGCTTGCTTGTGGATTTGAAGGATTATTATTGTGCTTTTGTTTCTCTAAATACATCTAATGGTGCAGGTAGTAAAATCAGTGTGTATTGGGCAGAGGGGCTTTACCTAAAATCGGACTCTATTTGGGATCAGTCTAAGGGAAATAGAAATGAATATGATGGAAAGCAATTCCGTGGCTTAGGAGATTGGTTCTATCCAGATGGAGCAAAAAATACACCAATGGAAACTATTTGGTGGGAGGCTGGGCGCTATCTCCGTATATACATAGAGACTGCTGATGCTCCTCTGACTATCAATGATTTTACATTGATTGAAACACATTATCCTACTAGCTTTAAGGCGACTCTAAAGTGCTCGGATAATAATTGGAAGTATGTTGAGAAGATTTCAAAGCGTGCTCTTAATATGTGTTCTCATGAGGTTTATTTTGATTGCCCATACTATGAGCAACTAATGTATGCGGGGGATACTCGTTTAGAGATTTTAATTACTTATGTATTAAGTCATGACTCACGCTTGCCTGAAAAAGCAATAGCCCTATTTGATGCGTCTCGTCAGTTCGACAATATCACTCAAGCAAGAGTGCCGAGCCGTTTGGTTCAGCACATTCCAGGCTTCTGCTTGTGGTGGGTAATGATGGTGCATGATAATTTTATGTGGAAGGATAACCTTGCCTTTGTAAAGCAGATGATGCCTGGGATACGTCAGGTGCTTAATACCTTTATTGATAATATAGACCCAGAGCTTGGTCTATGGCGAGCAATAAGGGGCTGGAATTTTATGGACTGGAGCGAGAAATGGGTCAATGGTGGTCTTGTGCCAGGAGGGAATATTGGAGGCATTACAGCGACCCAAAACATACAGCTAATTTATGTTTTAAAATGTGCAGCAGAGCTAGAGGACGCTTTTGGCGAAAAATATTTGGCAATGCGACTTCGTGACTATGCAGAGCAGCTTTCAGTTGCTGTGGTTAAGAGCTTCTGGCGTGAGGATAAAGCGATGTTTGTTGAAAATCTTGACCGAGAGATTTATACAATGCACGCTCAAAGCCTTGCAATTCTAGCTGATATTGTTCCTGCTGGAGCAAGGATTGTTGAGGCAATGAATAATGAACCTAATATTCATAAAACAACAATTTACTTCAGCCACTACTACTTTGAGGCACTTCGTAAGACTAAGCGTATGGACTACTTCTTTAAGAGTATGCCACTATGGTTTAATCTTAAAAAGCTGGGACTGTGCACCACAGTAGAGCAGCCAGAGCCAACACGCTCTGATTGCCACGCATGGGGAGCACATCCGCTATTTCATTTTCATGCCTCAGTTTGCGGTGTGCGCCCGGCAGCACCAGGTTTTAAAGCGATTGAAATTACGCCACAGCTTGAACAGCTTGAGTTTGTAGATACGACAATGCCACATCCACAAGGTGAAATTAAGGTTTGTTTAAAGAATGTTGCGGGGAAATATTCTGGCACAATTACTACGCCAAAAGGCGTACCTACAAAATTAATTTTACCAGATGGGCGAACCTTTGAGTGGTTGGGAGGCGTTTATAAGGTTAAGTAGTAGTAGGCAGGTGTCTATATCAAAAGGAGAAGCAAATGAAATTAAAGGTATTATTGTTGGGTGTTGTTGCTGCATTGGTGGGTCAGTTTGGTTTTGCACAAGCAATACCTGATGCAGATAAAGCTATTGCAGATGGTGCAAAGTGGCTGGTTTCTCAGCAGAAAGAGAATGGATGCTTTTCTCAAGAGCAGTTCCCTGGATTGACAGGGCTAGCTCTTTGGGCTTTGATTTCAACAGGTGATGAAGCATATAAGCCTAATATTGATAAAGCTGTTGAATTTTTGAAAACAAAAGTTCAGCCAGATGGTGGTATCTATTCCGCAATTCCTGGTAGAAAGGGTGGTGGACTTGGGACCTATAATACAGCAATTTGCCTTACTGCCCTTGCAGAAACAAAGCGTACCGATTTGGCAGAGATTATTCTAAATGCACGCACGTATTTGGCTGGCTCGCAAATTTCTGGCGATGAAACGTTCAATGGAGGCTTTGGATATGACAAGGCGGCTCCTCGCACTTATGCAGATTTAATGAATACTCATTTTGTTATGGAGGCAATGCGCCGCTCTCAAGCTTATGAGGATATGCGTCCTGCTGGTCAAACAAAGGCAGATATCGATTGGTCAGCAGCATTGGATTTTGCTGAACGTTTGCATAATGATGAAAATGCAGGCGATTCTGCTGGTGGCTTCGCATATAGCCCGGCAGATGCTAAGGCAGGCTTGGAAAAAACAACAAAGCCAGAGGGTGAGAAGAAAAAGCCAGCTGGAGAAAAGATTGTTATGCGCTCCTATGGAAGCATTACTTATGCAGGCTTGCTTGCTCTTGTATATTGTGAACTAGAGCCGACTGACCCACGTGTGCGCTCAACTCTTGATTGGGCATCACGCCACTGGACTCTGGAGGAGAATCCTGGCGTTGGTGATCAAGGCTTATACTTTTTCTACAATGTCATCGGGCGCTCTCTAACCGCTGCTGGTATAAAAGAAATTCCTGTAGCAGGGGAAGAAGGTAAGACAATAAACTGGAGTGATGAGTTAATTAAAAAAGTTGACTCTCTGCAAAAGGAAAAAGGTAATTGGGTCAATAAAAATGGACGCTTTTGGGAAAATGACCCAGTGCTTTCGACCTCATATAGTATCTTGAGTTTAACCTTTGCATCTGGTAAAGCAAAATAATCAATGCTTATGGATTAAACATTACCTGTAAATCTTTTTATAGGGTATTCCGTTTAGGTTAAATATAATTTGGAAATAATGTATGGAATCAGGGAAAAGAATTTTATTTCTTGAGAAGGTGTTCTTCAAAAAGAATAAAAAGCCACAGCTTAGAGGAGTTGAGCTGTTTAATTTTGTGCTGATTAAAGAGCTAGCAGAGCTTGGCTGTGAGATTGAGCTTGTGGCAGAGGAATCTTGGAAGCATCTTCTTCTTGATGAATTGCCTGAGCAAGCAAAAAAGAAGATTAAATTTATTGCCTTCAAAAAATGTATTCACCCTGTTATAAATGTAATTTGCAAGGTTTTTGCACTCGGGTGGAAGCATCAAAACAGCAAAAGCTATGATGTTCTTCTTTTAGGTAATGTTGGAAACATTCTTTCTCCACTTATTAAAATATTGCGGATGTTTAAGAGCTTTAAAAAGGTTGTTTTAATAGCACATCGCGAGACATATCCAAAGTTTTCTGATGTTTTGAGAAATATTCCCGGTCACGTTGTTTGTGTTTGCTCAAAGATTGCTGATGGCTTTAAGGGTGAGGGGTTTATGCCTGAAATTCATACAGATTATGGAATAATGAATGCAGATAGGTTTTATACGTCTGGAGTCAAAGCAGCAGATAGAATAATAAAGTTTGGTGTGTTAGGTGCTTTAGACAATGCGTGGAAAGGTGCGGACACTGCTATTGCTGCATTTGGTTTGCTCCCAGAGGAGTTAAAATCAAAAGCAGAGCTTCATCTTATGGCATATTCTGCAGAGCCACCTCAAAATTTAGAGCGGGGAGTTATTGCCTATGGGTGGCAAAGCTCTTCAACTGTGCCAGACTTTTTACGCTCGCTGGATGTGCTTCTTGTCCCATCGCGGGATGAAGAGGTGATGCGTGAAACATTCTCTCAAGCCACAGTACAGGGAATGCTTACGGAGTTACCAATCCTGTATAGCGATTTACCAATATTAAAGGAAAAATTTGATAATGGAGGAGGCATTTGTTGCCATTCGGCACAAGAGTTCTCTACATCTATGGCTAAGCTTATACAAAATCCCGAACTTTGCTTTGAGTATGGTAAGCAGGCTAGAAAGACAGCTCTTGAGCGTTATGTTTGGAGTACAAAACGTTTTTATGAAAGATATATTTATTAAACAATGTAAAGGCTAGTGCTTGCCGTTGTTACTATATCAAAAAAAGATTAGAATAGGAGATTTTATGAGAACAATAATTGAGCCACATATTCATATGTATTCTCGTACAACTGATGATTATCAAGCAATGTATGAGGCAGGGATTCGAGCCTGTGTGGAGCCATCCTTTTGGCTCGGTAGCCATCGTAGGTATGCCGGTACATTCTTTGATTATTTTGAGAACATTTTGACCTTTGAGCCAACTCGTTCAGAGCGCTTTGGTATTGATCATTTTACTGCTATTGCCTATAACCCAAAGGAAGCAGAGAATAAGGTGCTTGTTGATGAGGTGTTGGATGGGATTGGTGAGTATCTTGATCATCCTCGTTGCGTAGCAATGGGTGAAATTGGATTTAATAATATCAATGAAGCAGAGTATTATTGCTTTACTCGACAATTGCGTATGGCAAAAGAGCGTGATATGCCTGTGATTATTCATATTTCGCACTATAATAAGCCAACCTGTCTAGAATGGGTGCTTCGTGGCTTTGATGAGGTTCAGCCAGATCAAAAGAAGATATATTTAGACCACAACACAGAGGACACCATCGAGCGAGCCCTTTCTGAAACAGATTGCTGGTGCGGATTAACAGTTTATCCAATTTCAAAGCTTGATCCAGCCCGTGCAAGTGCAATAATAAAAAAGCACGGCATAGATAGAATTATTGTTAGTGGTTCAGCGGATTGGGGTATTTCTGACCCAGTAAGCCTTGTTAAGGTGTTGGAGCAATTAAAGGCAGATGGTCATCCGGAGGAAACTTTGCAAAAGGTGGCATTTGATAATCCGAATGCTTTTTATTCGCAGTCTCCTAAATGGAAGCCTCGCCTTGATTTGGTCCCTTGGAAGATAGAACTACGTCAACCATAGGTTTAGTTAAATTTGCCATAGATAGATGAAGATCAGAGGATTTTTAAAGCTTTTTCGTTTGCCGAATTTACCAACGGCACCTGGTGATGCTTTAGCTGGTGCCGCATTTGTAGCAAGTGCGGCAATGAATAATTCAAATCTGCGCATTTCTGCTATAGTTAGTCCTTGGGCTTTAATTACAGTTGTTGGGGTGGCTTTGGCAGCATTGTTTTTGTATATGTTTGGGCTGGCTGACAATGACATTGTAGGGGTGAAGGAGGATATTGAAAATGCTTCACCCCGCCCAATACCAATGGGAGAGCTAACCCTTCGTCAGGCGAAGCTCGCAAGGGCAATTTGTCTTATTGTGGCAGCGTTAATAGGTGTTGTATCAAAGCTCCAGTGGCAGTGGTGGGTTGGTGGAATAGGAATAGTCGTTTGTGTTTTATTTTACAATCGGTTCAAGAGCAAGTGTAAGCCAATAGGCTTGTTGGCTATGGGACTTTGCCGTAGCATGAGTCTATTGGCAGGTGCTTTGGCAATATATGGATGCTTGCTACGGTCAGCAGGGGATTTTAATTTTCCGCTTGAGATTGTGTTTTTGATGTTGGGCTGGACAGGGTATATTGCTGCCGTCACATATTTGGCGTATGATGAGCACAAAGCAAAGGCAGGGCTAGGGTTACATTATTTCTTCATAGGCTTAGTTTGTTTATTGCCTATTTTAGGCGTATTAAGGTTTGGAATATTCTTTAGTATTCTTCCAATATTGTTTTGTGTATATATGTTTATTCGTTGGATTTTGGTTTTGCTTCCGCTAAGAAAGGAGCATACACCATCGGATAGACGCAAGGCCGTGGGGCAGACTATCGCAGCACTAATTTATTTGCAAATGGGTTTTGCATTGATGCCACGGGTTGGCATATATTATATACCAATGGTTGTATGCTTTATTGCCAGTTATATGATACAAAAGAGTCGGGCAAGAACTATCTCTGGATCGTAATAGAGGCGAGATAAAATGGATGATGGGATGCAAGTGTCTACCGTCACCATATTTTTTGCATAAATTTGTCATTGAATTGACGAGCTTTGGTTGAAAAAGTGCCAAATCAACTGAAAAACACAAAAATATGCCTATTTAGCCTTAATTTTGCCAAAAAAAAACTTGAATGCCACTCTCGGATTATGGTTTAATAATCGGACTAATTATTTATTTTTATAGGTGATAATTATGGCAATCAAATGGTCTAAAACTCTTTTATCTACATTGCGTGATGATCCTCAGGAGGCAGAAATCCCTTCACACAAGCTTATGCTTCGTGCAGGCTTGATTCGTAAGCTTTCTGGTGGTCTTTATATTTTTACTCCTCTAGGACATAGAGCCTTGCGTAAGGTTCAAAATATTATCCGTGAGGAAATGGATGCTGCAGGTGCTCAGGAAATTCTAATGCCAGCATTACAACCGATAGAGTTGTGGGAGCGCAGTGGTAGAGCAAATCAGATGGGTGCATCAATGTTCCGTCTTAAGGATAGACTAGATCGAACCATGGTACTTGGCCCAACCCATGAAGAGGTTGTTACAGATTATATCACTAAAGAAATAAGCTCATATCGTCAGCTTCCTTGTACAGTTTATCAGATTCAGACAAAGTTTCGCGATGAGATTCGCCCACGCTTTGGTTTGATGCGTTCTAAAGAATTTATAATGAAGGATGCATATAGCTTTGATGTTTCAATGGAAGCAGCAGATGATAGCTATAAGGCGATGTATGATGCTTATGTAAAGATTTTTAAGCGTTGTGGTTTGATAGCAAAGCCAGTTGAGGCAGATACTGGAGCAATTGGTGGTAATCATAGTCATGAGTTTATGGCTCTTGCACCATCAGGTGAGGATGGTATCCTTGATTGTGAGGCTTGTGGCTATGCAGCAAATCAGGAGAGAGCAGAGCGCAAGATTGCTGGCTCAAAATACAATGAGTATGCAGGCGAGCCAGAGGAGGTGCCAACTCCTGGTGCTCACACGGTATCAGAATCTGCAGCTGCTGTTGGCGTGCCAGATGACCAGATTGTTAAGAGCTTGATTTATATTGCAGATGGCAAGCCAGTGATGGCAATCGTTGAAGGCACACGTGAGCTAAACGAATGCAAGCTTCGCCGTTTCTTAGGGTGCATGGAGCTAGAGCTTGCTGATGATGAAACAGCAGCAAAGGTTGCAGGGCCATTTGGCTCTATTGGTCCAATAGATGTAAATATTCCAGTTTATGCAGATGTTGGTCTAAGAGGTGCAAAGGATGTGGTTGTCGGAGCAAATAAGGATGGTTTCCACATTAAGCATATTGATTTAGAAAAGCATGCAAAGATTACAGCTTGGGCAGATATTGCAACAGTTGTTGAGGGAGATTGTTGCCCAGTATGTGGTGCTCCTTTGCGTATTGCTCGTGGTATTGAGGTAGGTCATGTATTTAAGCTTGGCACCAAATATACAAAGGCATTTGATTCAACCTTCTTGGATGCAGATGCTAAGAGCAATATCATGATTATGGGTTGCTATGGTATCGGTGTAACACGTACAGTACAGGCAGTTATTGAGCAGAATTTTGATAAGGATGGAATAATTTGGCCATCATCTGTTTCACCTTGTCAGGTTACGGTTCTACCATTAGATGCAGCAAAGTCAGAAGAATGTGCTGCAGCTACAGATAAGCTTGTTCAAGAGCTGGAAGCAAGTGGTATTGATGTGCTTGTAGATGATAGAGATGAGCGACCAGGCGTTAAATTTAAGGATGCTGATTTGATTGGATGCACTATCCGAGTTGTAGTAGGCACTCGTTCTTTGCAGCAGGGAGGAGTTGAGGTACGTGTTCGTAAGACAGGAGATTCTTCACTTGTTCCTCTAGATAATGCAGCAGAACAAATCGCTTCACTATTAAAACAATTTTAATTAAATTTCTTATATATCACTAAAACTTAATACAAAATAAATTATTAGGAAAAAAATGAAAAATACATTAACTAAACGAGATATTGCCCTTGAGTTGAGCAAGAAATCAAATGTCAAAATTACACAAGCTGAAGCTTATGATATCATTCAGTCAACATTGTCAATTCTTGTAGATGAATTAGTTAAGGGATCACACATTGAGTTCCGTGATTTTGGCGTATTCGATGTAGTACTACGCAAGGCACGTGTTGGACGTAACCCAAATCACCCAGAGGCAGAGGTAGATATTCCAGCTCGTTACGGTGTAAAGTTTAAGCCAAGTAAGGCATTGCAAGCAAGACTTGCTGAAAAGAAATAATTTTTTAGGTGAGACAATTTTAGTCAGCGCACACTATTGCTGACAGAAAAGGTAAGTAAGTGGATAATTTTTCATCACCACGTGGAATGCGTGATTTTTACCCCGAGGATATGGTTCTACGTAATCGTATCTTTGATGCATGGCGTGCGGCAGCGGTAGCATCTGGTTTTGAGCAGTATGATGCTTGCGTTGTTGAAACACTAGAATTGTTACAGCGTAAAGCTGGAGAGGAAATCGTTGATCAGATTTATGCATTTAAGGATAAATCTGATCGCGATTTAGCTTTGCGTCCAGAAATGACACCAACACTAGCCCGTATGGTTGTTGCTCGTCAAGGTTCCTTGCGTTTCCCAATTAAGTGGTTTACTATAGCACAATGCTTTAGATATGAACGCACTACAAAGGGAAGAAAACGCGAGCACTATCAATTAAATTTGGACATTATAGCGGAGGAAAGCGTTGCTGCTGAGGCAGAGGTTTTGTTTGCAGCTGTTAGTGCTCTTCGCAAGATGGGTGTGCCTGATGAGGCATATCGCATTAGAGTGTCCAATAGAGCACTACTGTCCGAGCTATTGCTTTCTTTAGGTGTTAAAGAGCAGTTTCATCAAGGAGCATTTATTGCTCTAGATAAAAAAGGTAAAATTCCTCGCGAGCAAATTGAAGCAATATTACGTGAGGAAGGTCTTGATGATGAAGCCTGCACAGCTGCTTTTAATTTAATGGATATTTCAAGCTTAAAGGATGCTGAAAAGCTTGCTGGTGAAGGTTCACCTGCAATTAAGCAAATCCGTGAGCTATTTGCTCTTTTGGATGCTTATGGCATTGGCAATCAAGCTGTTTTTGATATATCTGTGATTAGAGGTCTTTCATATTATACAGGTATTGTATTTGAAGCATTTGATACAAAGGGAGAGTTTCGTGCAATCTTTGGTGGAGGAAGGTATGATAATCTTCTTTCTACAATTGGTGGAGAGGCTGCTCCTGCTGTTGGTCTTGGCTTTGGCGATGTTGTCGTCGGTGAGTTGATTAAGGCATTAGATTTGCCATCAACAGAGCAGAATGAGCTTGTAATAATTGGCTATATGGCTGATGAACAGCGAGTAGCAGCAACCCAGCTTGCTGCCCGTCTTCGTGGAGAGGGCAAGGCTGTTTCTTTGATGACTCATAAACAAAAGCCAAAGGCATTTTTCTCAACAGCAGCAGAAAAAGGCTCTTATGCAATATATATTGGTCCAGATGATTGTGAAAAGGGTGTAGCAAAGATAAAGAATTTGGCTACCCGTGTAGAATCAGAAATCAATTTATAATATGATTGCAATTATTGATTATAAGGCAGGAAATATTACTAGCGTAAGGCTTGGTTGTGAAGCTGTTGGTGCTACAGCTCAGATAACCTCTGATCCAGATATTATTAGGGCTGCTTCGCATATTATTTTCCCTGGTGTTGGTGCAGCTGGCTATGCTATGGAAAAGCTTCAGGAATCAAATTTGATTCCAATAATCAAAGAATGTATCGCTAGTGATAAGCCTTTTTTAGGGATATGCCTAGGTACGCAAATTCTTTTTGAGCATTCAGAGGAAGATGGGGGAGTGAAGACTCTTGGTGTTTTCCCTGGTAATGTAAAAAAATTTATACCACAATCTCATTTAGATAAAATTCCACATATGGGATGGAATCAGGCAAAGCAGAAGTATGCTCATCCATTATTAAAAGGCGTGCCAGATGGAGCAGACTTCTATTTTGTGCATAGTTACTATACAGAGCCTGCATTAGAGTCTGATATAGTGTGTACAACAGAATATTGTGGAATTGAGTTTACCTCTATGGTTGGACGTGGCAGGGTAGCGGCTACGCAATTTCATATTGAAAAATCCGGTAAATATGGCTTGCAGATTCTAAAGAATTTTGCAAATCTCTAATGCTGTTTGAAAATATAATTCTATTGATTGTTTTGAGATATTTATTTTTCTCAATGGTTTTTGTTATTATGTTTTTTTACAATTGGGTTATATTTGGTAAGTTTAGTTAGGTGTTGTATGAAAAAACTTCTATGTTTTTTTTCTTTATTAGTGCTTACAATGAATGTGTTCGCTGAGAACAAATTTAGTCCAGAAACAATTGCTGCACAAAAAGCTTTTGTAAATGATGGATTTGGAATTTTTATCCATTGGGGTATTTATGCAATTCATGGGAAGGGCGAGTGGTGGCTTAATAAATCAAAAATGCCTTTAGAGGAATATGAGGCTGTAGCATCTCAATTTAATCCAACAAATTTTGATGCAAATGCTTGGGCTGAAGCTTTTGCTGATGCTGGTGCACGCTATGTAACAATTACCTCACGCCACCATGATGGCTTTTCTATTTTTGCAACAACAAATACGACTTATGATATTGTTGATGCAACACCATATAAGCGAGACCCAATTGCAGAGCTTGCCTCCGCATGTAAGAAGAATAATCTGAAGCTCGGTTTTTATTATTCTCTGTTAGATTGGCGTAGAGAGGATTTCCCTCGTTATAATGGCTATGGTGACTATGACTCATATTATGCATTTATGAAGGGGCAGCTAGGCGAATTGTTAACTAATTATGGACCAATTAACTGCTTGTGGTTTGATGGACAATGGGCACGCACTGATGCAGGCTTTGATTGGCGTTTGCCTGAATTATTTGATTATGTCCGTTCCATCCAGCCATCCTGCTTGGTCGGCAATAATTCACATGTATCACTCCAGCCTGGTGAGGATTTTCAAATTTGGGAAATAAATTTTCCTGGAGGACACACAGGACACATGAATGACAAGCAAACCATTGCGACAAATGTGCCATTGGAGTGCTGCTGGTCAATGACCTCGGATGCATGGGGCTATCAGCCTAATGATTTGATGGAAAAGAATCCATCAAAGGAGCTAATTAGAAAGCTTGTTCGTACCCGTGTTCTTGGAGCAAATCTTCTATTGAATATTGCACCAGCTCCAGATGGATCAATTCCAAAGCCAGCATTGGAGCGTTTAAAGGATATCGGTGAGTGGATGCGTAAGTATGGCGATACTATTATTGGAGCAAAACCAGGTCATATTTATTTGGGAAGATATAAGGAATATTCTTCTATTATATCCACAATATCGCAGGATGGAAATACAGTTCATCTTCATATTTTAAATGACAATAAAGAGAATTATGGTATTTGGATGCCTTTCCCAGATACAATTGTTAAGGTAACAAATCGGATGACAGGAGAGGATGTACCATATGTGCAAAAAATGCATAAATCACAAAGATTTTTATCGCTGAAGGTGAATTTGGAAGCAGATGTTCCAGACACAATTCTTGATATCACTATCGACCATTCAAATAAGTAATATTTAATAAAAACTCTAATAGCATCACACAATCAATTGTATTCACATATATGCTATGGTCAAAAAAACTTTATGTTTTTTTACCCAATATTAAAAAAAGATAATTTTTATTTTTTTGTGTGATATAATATTAATAATGGTCGTCTCATAGGGTGCTGTAATTAATTTATTATTAAAAAAGGAATAGGTGTGTTATGGAATACATTTATATATTGCTCGCATTAAACTTAGTTTTAATTTGTGCCCCTTTCTCCGATATTTTCTAAACCTTTCCGTGCCTCATTATTCTCTTGAACACCACACTGTGTGTGCCTCAGTGTTTCGCCGAAGGCTTGAGCGCCAGCGTCGCTTTCTCCAATCTTGCGTCTAACGTCCCTTATTCGCATTTTTTGTCATCATGTGTGTTTTATTTTCCCTATTGAATTGACAGAATAGGTGGTATTATGGTACTTTAATGGAAGATATTGTGTTACAAGTATTTATGAATGACACATATGAAATAGATGAATAAAGGTTTTATCCATACCTAAATGAGGCAGTTGTTGCCAATTGGATTTTACCATTTGTTTTGATTATTCAATAACAAGAGGTTTACAAATTAGGGTTTAATTATTAGTTGATATTGTTATACTAATGTTATAGTAATAGGATATATTATGAAAAAAATATTGTTTATCTTGTGTTCTATTGTTGGCTATTGTGCTATTGGTGCAGATAATTTTTGGCTATATGATTCTGCTGCCAAAACAATGACTTGGGTTGATGAAACTGGCTTTGAGAATGTTGTTAAAACATATTCTGATAATGGAGAGAAAATAACTCTTAAAAAAGAAGCTAATAAAAGAACCACAACAATTAAAAATTTAGATTTGTCATTGCCAATTAGAGATTCAAGCGGTAATGAGTATGTAATTGATGAATTCCCAGAGTCTGCATTTGGCTATGATTCCTCAATTACAAATGTAGTGCTACCAGCTGGTATGAAGGAGCTTTCAAATTATGCCTTTAAGGAGTCTGATGCTCTTGAGTCGGTTACTCTTAATGACGGTCTTGAAGTAATTGGAATTCAGGCTTTCCAAAGCTGTTCAGCTCTTAAGCAAGTAAATAACTTTTTCCCATCTTCATTGGTAGAAATAAAATCAAGAGCATTTAATTCCTGCTCGGCATTAGAATGTGGTGCCGTAATTTCTGGGGTTACGAATATGGCGGATAGAGTCTTTCATTCTTCATCTGTGCGTTCGTTTGATTGTGAGCAGGCTCCATTAAAGAAATTGTCAGAATTTACTTTTTATAATTGTAAGCAATTAACAAATGTTGTTTTATCTCAAGACTTAGAGGTTATAATGGATGGCTGCTTTGAGAATTGTTATGCTTTGACCTCCGTAAAAAATTTATTGCCTAAATCTTTGACTAAGCTTGGTAATGGTTCAGATAATCCTGTATTTTTTGATAATAAGGCTTTGCAAGGCGAGGTAATTGTTGGGCCATATTTGGAGGTGATAAACCTTCGAACCTTTAGAGGAAGTAAAATTGGATCTGTTGTCGCAGCAAAAAATGGACTAAAAACACTCGGACAGTTTTGCTTCTATGCATGTAATGATTTGACAAATATAGTTCTTTCTGCAACGATTGAAAAGCTAGATTATTCTATACTTGAAGGAACAAGTAGTAGCACTGCACAACGAAAAATTTACTTAAGGAACTTTCCTTCAGGTGGCATAACTTCATCTTTGTTCAATGGAACAAAGCGTGAGTATATCACAATTTATCTTCCATGGGATTATCGTGATGAGTGGAGAACCTTTGCTGCAACAAATTCTGGGCATAATTTCACATTTAATAAGAAAACAGGTGTTCTCCCAGAAAAAATGAATGATGTAGGTACATGGCAAGCTACAATCACCCAAAAGGTTGGTTGGTGGAAGGAGTCCCCAGATCCATTACTTATTTTTATTAAATAGTTGTTGTTAGGTACCATAAGTGCACACAATGGAAATTTACTTTTATTTTTTTGACTACTAACGGATAAATATAAATTATGGAAATGAAAAAATCTTTGATGTTTGGTTGCTCAATGCTGCTTTGTGGTAGTGTGTATGCTTCTATGTATGCGACAGGTGGAACTGAAACATTTGTGCCAGGAACGACAGATGTTGTCCATACATTTACTGAAGATGGTACATTTACTTTGTCCCAAGATATGACACTTAGACTTCTTGTAGTCGGCGGTGGCGGTGGCGGTGGAAAAGACTGTGCTGGCGGTGGCGGCGGTGGTGGTGTAATCGAAGCCGATAATGTTTTGCTTCCAGCTGGTACATATACAATTACAGTAGGCGCTGGCGGTGCTGGTGCAAAATCAACAAATGGTTCCATTGGAGGTCAGTCAACAGTTGTTGATTCTGAAGGGAATGTTTTATATAGAGCACTTGGCGGCGGTGGTGGCGTTGGTTGGTCTGGTTCTGCTATTGTTAGTACACCAGAAGCACCATTTGCTTCAGGAGGTGGTGGCACTAATAATAAGCCTGGTTCTCAACCAGGAGATCCGGCACAAGGCCATGCAGGTGGTACAATCAGTGATAAAAACCCACAAGGCGGTGGTGGTGCTGGCGGACCAGCTATAATTAATGGCACATCAATTGGTAGTGGTGGTCCAGGCATTGTTAGCGATATTTCTGGTAAAGAGGAAATGTATGGTGCCGGCGGTGGTGGCGGAAGCTATTCTGGTGGAAAGAAGCTATTGAATAGCGTTCCAGGTAAAGGTGGTGATGGCATTTATGGCTTTGGAATTCCAGAACCATATACTGCAGCAACAAGCCCTTTCTCCCATGGTCGTGATGGCTTTGGTGGTGGCGGTGGAGGAGACAACAATATTATTAAAGGTGGAGCCGATGGTGGTTCTGGTACTGTTGTTTTCAGATTGTCTAATCTTGATGCTGAAGAACCAACCCCTTATATTTTAACACATGGGCTTGTTTCTGCTACTCCATTTTCTGCAGTGCTTTCTGCTTCTGTTTCAGCTTTTGGTATGGGTGCAGATACAGTTGCTTTGAGTGTAGAGCTGGCTGAAGATGCTGCAAAATTAGAAAATGGAGAAGGTTCTATAGTTTCTATTGGAACAGTAACAGCTGTAGGCGTCTATGATAAATTAATTACAGGACTTTCCCCTGCGAAGAATTATTATGCAAGGTTTGTTGCTGAAAATAATCTTGGTAGCACAACTGTGTCTGATATATTTTCTTTTTCAACGTTAGAGCAAATTGAGAACTCTATTGCTGTCGCTTACACAAGCCCTTATGCAGGGTTGTGGCAATATGTAAAAAGTGGTACACATGGTTTAGACTTTAATTTTGATGAAAATTCAGAAGGGATGACAAAGCAGCGAGGAACAGTAATTGCAGGAACAGGTTCAAAAGCAGATAGTGCTATTTATAGCTCTGGATATGTTGATGAATCTGGTGTGAAATGGAAATTTTCTGCTAATACACAATACGGCTATATTGGATATATGTGGATGGATGCGGGACACACCTATCATATAGCAGCTGATTTGTGGGATAGCGAAAAACTTGCTGTTGATGATGTTGTACTCTTTTCTATAATAGATGGTACAGGTCAGGGTGTGGTTGCCACTATTGACTGCAAGGAAACTGGCTGGCATAAAGTCCAGATTTGGTTTGGTGGTAGCGGTGGTGGTGCTGGTGTTCGTCCAGGGCATCAATATGGCTTTGCATGGAATAAGGATGGCACAGAATGGTTGCTTTCAACTCCAGGCGATGGCTGGAATGTTTATGAAAATACAGAAACAAATGTATTTCTAGTCACTAGTTATCCATGGAGAAGCATTAACATGGCTCAATATAGTGCTAGCTCTGCCTCTGCTAATTTTACATTGTCATTGGGTGAATCTGAGGCAGGTCCAACAAAGCTTCTATGTGTTTATGGTAGTGCCTATGGTGCAGAAGATACAAATGCTTGGGAAAATGTTGCTGTTATAAATGATGGGCAAGAATATGATTCATCAAAGCAGGAGGTCTCTTACACATTAAATAATCTACCAGAGTCATGTCTTGTGCGTTTTTGTGCACTCCATGAGGATGGTACAACTACCTGGACACAAACAGTGCCTATCAATTCATCTATGGATGTTGATGTTTCTAATCTAGGTGTTGACCATGATGGTGACATAGGAACCTTCAAGGTTCGTGTGGTTGGTGAAAATCTAACAACAAAGCTATGGCTATCCACCTCAGCTACAATGGAAAACGCTAAGGAAATAGCTCTATCAGAGATTACTGCAACAGGAGACTATGAGTTTACCTCTGAGCTTAATCCTGAAACGACATATTATTATTACTATGAGGTAGAGGATGCTGAAGGAAATTCTGCAAAAACTACCATTGCCCAGTTTACAACAGAAGGTCAAGCGGAGCTTTCAAGTGATGTTTCTTTTACGTCTTATCGTCATACAATTACTGTCTCATATATTCTAGATGTGTTTGGAGCAGGAAATGCAACGGAAGTATTTTTGATTTATGGTGATTCAGAGGAAGATTTGTCTCTAAAAACAACTCCACTTAAAATAACCAATGAAGGTAGCTTGAAATATATTGCAACAATACCTGGAGAAAATAGAAAAATATACTTCAAGCTTGTTATTAAAAATACTGCACCTCTTGGGACAACGTGGGAAACCTATTCTGATATTTTTTCCACTAAACTTACCGATGAAAATGTCACATTTAAATGGAATAGTGATTTTGTAGAGGGCGAGTGGAATTGTATTGAAAATTGGAAACACGATGCATCTTCAGATGATAATACCTCTGGATGGCCAAATTGTTTAAATATGAGTTGGAATTGCTTTGTTGCTTTTGAAAATAATACCAAAGCACGCATACATGTTGGTGGATCATATAAAGCATTTTTGAGATTAGCTTCCGAAAATAGCGATATAGTTATCTATGGAGATGGAGCAGATGCTTCGTATTTAGATTGTGGAGATGCGCATGGTGGAAAGATGAATGGCACCTCTGTAACTTTTGAAAGTATTCGCATTACGGAAGCAGATATTTGGGATTACACGATTGGTGAATCTAATCACACTAATGCAGTGGTAAAATATAGCAAAGGAACTGTTGCAACACATGGTGTAAACAATATGGCTATCCAGGGAACGAACTCTTGCCTTATCGTTGAGGGAAATTCCTATGTGACAAATTCATATTTATTGCGTCTTTCCGCATCAGGCACATCTTTAGTTGTAGATGATTCTTATTATAGAGTTGGTTCAGTTGCTGTTACAACGCCAAATTCTGACTATGAACAAATAGTGAAAATAAAGGGTTCATCAGCAGTCTTTGAAGTGCTAAATGGTCGGTTTAGTGACTTGAAGGGTGATGCAGGTCATAAGTCAGGTTTCTTCCAAAAAGATATTCCTTCTATAAATAGTTTAACAATGCTGTTTGAAGTACCAGCAACAGGTTGGACAAATGGGGTTCCATTTATCTACAGAGGACAGAATAAAAATGAGCTTCCTTTTGCACAATATCAGCTTGCAGAAAGTACAGGTAAAATACAGATAAAGGTTGATACAGCAGCAATGAAGCAGCTAAATTCAAAAACTGTCGAACAGCATATCCTTGGCTGGAAGTCCGGTATTTGTACTGACAATGTTGAATTGGTTGATTCTAAAAATGTTATATTGCGATATACCTATGGGTGGGATGAAACAACAAATACACCTGGAGTATTGTTCGAGCCAGAGGTTGCGGGCGATTTGCCAACAGGTATTTGGTGTCGTGCAGAATCAACTGCAGGAATAATAATAATGATAAAATAACTACAAAAAGCGTCCTTCGGGGCGCTTTTAGCTTGTCTATTTTTTTTCTATTAAAATTTTATTAAAATTAAGGTGAAGCTATGCAGCCAAAACCAGAATATCCACGTATGCAATTTCGCAGAACTCAATCTTGGGAAAACCTTAATGGTGAGTGGGATTTTGCTTTCGATTATAATCGGAGTGCAATCTCTAGCGAAAAGTGGAAAAAAGATGATTTTTATGATAAAAAGATTATAGTTCCTTTTGCTCCAGAAACAAAGCTTTCAGGAATTGAAGATGTAGATTTTCACGAGTCTGTTTTTTATAGGCGTAAATTAAAAATTCCAGTTGAATGGGAAGGACAGCGTATTATTCTTCACTTCGGTGCTGTAGATTATAGTGCACATATTTATATAGATGAGCGAAAGGCTTTTGATCACCGAGGAGGTTCTAGCTCTTTTGAAGTAGATATAACAAAATTTGTTACTCCTGGCAATACTCATAGTTTGGTTTTACACGCAGAGGATTTTCTTAGATCAGCAACCCAAGGTAATGGAAAGCAAAGTAAAATTTATCATTCCCAATTTTGTGCCTATTCTCGAACTACAGGGATTTGGCAAACGGTATGGATTGAAGCTGTACCGATTGAAGGCTTGAAAAATTGTAAGCTCACAACAGATATTGATAATGGCACAATTTCTCTTGTTCCTACCTACTACTCCCAGCCTATTAACAAAAAATTAGAGATTATTATAAAGGGAGAAGGTGTTGAGGTTGCAAAGCAAACAGTTATTTGTGTTTCTGGTGCTACCACAACAATCAAGCTAAGTAATCCTCGCTTATGGTCAACAATCGACCCATACCTATATGATATTGAGCTACGTATGCTTGATGACTCTTTTGAACAATACGATTATGTTGAAACATATATAGGTCTACGAAAATTTGATATTCGTGGGAATCGCTTTTATTTAAATAATAAGCCAATATATTTGCGGTGGGTTCTTGATCAGGGCTTTTATCCAGATGGAGGTTGGACCTCTCCAAATGATGATGCTTTGCGCCATGATATAGAAATGTCGCAGGCAGTCGGCTTTAATGGTGCACGGTTACATCAAAAGGTTTTTGAAGAGCGTTTTCATTATTGGGCTGATAAGCTTGGTTATATTACCTCAGCAGAATATAACTCTTTCGGTGCAGACTGGAGAATGTTTGAAACAAAATATAATCTTCTTACTGATTGGCGTGCTTGTGTAGAGCGCGATGTGTCGCATCCATCTATTGTTATGTGGACGCCATTAAACGAATCTCAGGGAATAGGAAGTGATGGGTGTGATTTATCATCATTTGGGCACGAAAGAAATTCTATCCCCTACAAGGATTTTGTTAATCAGCTAGGAGCAATAACAAAGGCTATTGATCCAACACGGCCTTGGCATGATGCAAGTGGATATCTTCATATTGATAATCCAGAAATCCTCTCTGTGCATTATTATGTGCCATCTGCAGAGCAACTGAAGGATATGATTCATCCAAACAAGGAAGAACCAGAAAAATTAGGTGTGCAATATACTAGGTCATGTAAAATAGAGTATAATGGACAGCCTTATTTTGTTGACGAATGGGGTGGCTTTGGCTTTATTCCAAAGGCGAATAAGCTAGAAGGCTGGGGATATGGAGATCTCGATATTAAAACACCAGAAGAGTTTGCAAAATATATAGAGGAGCAGGCAGAGCTTATGCGCTTGGATGAATGTATTGCAGGACATTGCTATACTCAGCTAACAGATGTTGAGCAAGAGCAAAATGGTATTTATACCTATGAGCGAGAGGAAAAGGCACCCCCAGAAATGCTTCGTGCTATTTTCAGTAAAAAGCCAGATTGGTCAGAATACTAAAAATAAATGGCGTACTATTCGAACGCCATTTGTTAATTTCTTTATGTATGTGCTATTGTCTCCGCCTAGCTCAAAGAGGAAGCGTCCAGCATAATTACCTTCTTCAAGCACAGAAACAATTTTTTCCAAATTGTATATTCAGTTACCAAATTTTATCTCTAACTGCAGAATTTAGGGATAATAAGCACAATATTCGCATTAGTTCTAAAATCTGAAACCTCGCGAAGGTTAGAAGACCATCCAATTGAAAGCTCAACCTCATTAATTCCTGCGCTAGCAAGCTTTTAAAGCTCATTGTTTTTGATGGGATATATTGTCACATTACAAAGTAATGCAAATAGTTAGTTTGTGTTATATCACTAGATAATTGTTGTTGACTGAGCAGGGGGATTTTATGCTATCATAGCAATATTAACAAACTGAAAATTGTTTTTTATTGGAGTGTTTATGAAGAAATTATTGTTTGTTTTGTTTGGTGTGTTATTGTCATATGCTGCAACTGCTGAATGGATATATGATAGTGCTGCAAAAACCCTAACTCAAGGCACTACTGTTCTGCAAAATGTAAGCATAATTGATGGGGTAAGACTTAAAATTGGTGATAATAAGTCAAATACAACAATTGCAGATTTGGATCTTTCAACAGGTGTAGGCGACGGATATGTTATTGAAGTTATTGAAGATAATGCTTTTAATTCAAATCCTAGTATAACGTCAATAACGTTTCCTGAAACACTAATAACATTAGGTGGAGGTTCTTTTCGTGACTGTCCTAATTTGTCTTGCGAAATTAAACTTCCTTCTTCTCTTACTGGGTCTTTAAGTAGGACCTTCAGATCATCACCAATTACAGGTGATATAGTAGTTCCCGATGGAATTACTTATATGATTGAAACATTTTATAAAACATCAATTACTTCCTTGATTGTTGGTAAGGGTGTAACACAAATTGCTGGAGGAGATGGCTTGTGTGGTAATGTTCAGACAATAACAAATGTTGTTTTTCAATCTGGTTGTAAAATGGGTCAGAATGAATTTATTTCTTGTGCAAACCTTCAAACTGTAACGTTTCATCCCGGTATGAGTGGTGCATGGATTCAAACCTTTAAGAGCTGCTCAAACCTTACTGGAGATATTGTTCTACCTGATGGTGTAACCGATATAAAGGAAACGTTCTATCGTACAAAAATTACATCTTTCACTGCTGGTGCGGGATTAAAGAATATGGGTTATACTGGTCATGGCGATGGTGATTTTGCCCATTGCACTGAGTTAAAAAAGATAAAATTGAATAATGGTCTTCAGGTAATTGGTAGAAATACATTTGTGGGTTGCTCTGCAATCACAGAATTGGTTGTGCCTGATTCTGTAACGGTTTTTTATACTTCGCTTAGTGGCTGTAATGCTCTAACAAATATTGTGATGTCAAAGGGATTAGAAACCATAGGTAGTCGTGTGTTTACTGGCTCTCAAAAGCGCAACATTTATTGGCGTGGGTATCCTAAAAATGGATTTACCTCTGCTGGGACGGATACAAATGATCCAATGTGGGATATGTATTCAAAAGGAGCATGTACAAACTGGATTCGTCCAACTGATGCTGGATGGAAAACATTTGCTGAAACCTATCCGGATTATTTCTACCTTCCAGAGACAAAATATGGAGAGGGTGGCTGGATTGGCGGCTATAGAAGTAGTGCTTGGCAGATTGTTAAGTGGTGGCACGATTCTGCTTCTATAATTATTATTAGATAGTCATCCCCTAATTAGGGGATGCCCATGAATGCCATTTTTTAAAATACTAACCAAATTTTTATGCTAGTCTTCGATTTTAAATAATAATATTGACTGAATACCTTCTCGCAATTCTGCTATTAACTGCTGGTCTGCCTTTTTTAGTTTGTAAGAAAAATTTAAATCGCACGAGATTTCTCGTACGATTTAAATTTATTGAGTTTATTGAGTTTATGTATGCTTTTAACAAAAGAAGCACTCTGGTGTATTTACTTTATTTAACTATCCCCTATGTAAACTATATTTTATAGTGTAAATTGAATAAGGTAATCTAAAATATTTTACGCCAATTCTCAATTTTTATTTTTGGGCTTTTTTTATTTGATAAATAGCATTGTTGATGGTGAAATGTATTTTGATAACCAATGCGTTGCATTATCACCAGTTGTAAAGGTAATTGAACCCAATACCTTACCAACAGTCGGATACTCGTTAGCAAGCTGACTCTCAGGCACATTCTCCAATGGAGTAAAGGTTGTCAGTGAATCAGTAACAGTCCATGATTCAATATGCTCTGGCATTATAACAATATTGTTCCATTTTTTGTTGTCTTGATATTTAAATACTCCGGTACTAAAGAATGTAGGACGTGGACCATAGAAATAAATATCTGCAGACATAACCTTTTCAAAAGCCCATGCTTGCACATCAGTAATTGTTGGAGGTAATTTAATTTCAGATATTTTTGTGCATGCTGCAAATGTATGATCATAAATAATTGTCAAGTCAGTAGATTTCTTTAAATCAATACTTCCTGCATATGTTGAATTACCATTCCAAACATTATTACCTAGATATTTTAGATTATTAAATTTTGTTGGTGTTAATTTTTGGAACTGACATGAATTAAATGCAGACCCACCAATATTTGTTATTGCAGAATTAAGAGTTAGCTCTTGCAATGCGTTACAACCCTGGAAACAACCACCAGGAATATTCATTACTGACTTTAATGAGATATTTGTTGCTAATGAATTTTCAAAAGTATAGGAAGAAGAAATATTCACTACCTTATCCGCTACAATTGAGGATATTGCCTTTGTATCAGAAAATGCATGATCGCCAATACTAGTTGCTGCTTGGAAATTAAAATTTCCTTGAAGTGCATTACAGGATCTAAATGCACTATTTCCTATCGTAATAAGGTTAGGGAAAACTGTTGGCTCTACTTTTACTAACTTATTATCACCTTGAGCAAATTGAGATGAAAAAGACTCTATTTTTTCAGAAACCGTTAGCTCCTCAAGATTCTTCATATTATAGAATATTCCAGTAGCTGTTTTGGTTAGACTTGGCACTATCATTTTTGTTATGCCAGAATTTTCAAAAATATATGTCTCTGATGTTGTGCCCTCATAGATAGGAGCACTAAATTCCTGTGCAAGTAATGGTGTACTTGAAAAAGCATGGTCACCAACAAATGTCAGAACAGGGAATTCTGTTACACCAAGACTTTCTAAATTAGTACAAGAAGATAATGAATATTTACCGAAAGAAGTAACATCTTGTGAAAGTACCATTGTTTTTAGAGAATAACAATTTTGGAAAGAATAACCAGCAATATTTTGAATCTTTGGAGCTTTGAAGCTTGTTATTTTTGTTCCCTTGAAATGATCTGTTCCTACCATTGTCAATAATTCAGGGAATTCCCAATCTCCATCAATAGAAGAGAGACCACTCATAAAGTGAGAGCCTAAGCTAGTAACTTTAGGATAGATTTTTGGCTCAAAACTTTTTATTGAATTTGATGACTCTCTTAATTTTTCACCAAAAGCGGTAATTTCCTGACTTAAAACAACATTTGTCAGATTTGGGCAGCCACCAATTGCTCTAGCACCAATGCTTCCATAAAGATTAGGTACAACAAGTGATGTAATAGCTGTATTTCTGAATTGCTCACCATCTTTCCATTGCATTGTAGCATTTGATCTGATGTCATCAGACAAAGATGAACATCCAAAGAAAACTGCCTGCTCCATAAGAGTAAGAGAGTCAGGTAGCTCACCTGTACCAATTGTTGTTAAAGCTGCACAATCATAAAATGAATTTTTTGCTAAAACTTCAAGTTTTGTGCAAACATTCAGATTTATTGATTTAATTTTAGAATCTCTAAAAGCTTCATAATTAATATGAGTAAGTTCGCTTCCCTCTTCAATTGTTACGGAACCAGAGATACCTTTTTTAAATGCATATGAATTGATTACTTTGATTGTCTTAGGGAGAACAAGATTTCCTACACTGGCATTTTCAAATGTACATGCTGCAATCTCTGTCAATGGAGCAACATCGTCTTCAATAGCGGTAGACGCGGACAACGCAAAAAAAGCTTCATTTACAATAAGCGGCGTTGAGGCTCCGTTCTGTGCGGTTTATCCTGCTGCAACAGCATCGGAGTTTTCCTCATCTTCGGCAGTAGTGACGCTTCCTGCAACTCAGGATTACCAGCAGGATACGTTTGACCCGGCTTCAGCTGTGATGCTCGGATATGCTGCAGCTGGCGAAGCCCTTGCTTTCTCACATGCGATGTCATATCTCTATCTTACTGTCAACACAGTCGATAACTATGACAATGATAACATCAAGTCAGTTACAGTGAAATCTCTTGGTACAGAGCCTCTGAGCGGCGCGTTTACAGCTTCCTTTGCTGCCGAAGGCTGCACAATGGCTCCTGCTGCCGGAACAGCATCCACAGAGGTTACACTTGACTGTGGCGGCCAGGGTGTCGCAAAGGGCACACCTGTAGTCGTAGCTCTCCCTGCAGGAACATATCCTTCGGGTCTTGTCATCACCATCACTGATGTGAACGGACACACCAAGACTCAGACCGCTGCAACCGAACTTGAACTCAAGGCCGGATATGTATATACAGCTTCCCTCAGAGTCGCAGCTCCTGGTATCTACAATGTTGCAGGTTACAATGCTTTCGCTGCAGCTGTCAATGCCGGTGACTACTCTGCATGGGTGAATCCGCAGGATGATGAGGTCAATCTCTATGCCGACATCACTTCAGATGTCAACTATACCTATATATCAAACTTTGCAGGAACTTTTGATGGAAACGGTCATACAATCACCTGTACTGAGAAGAACAGTCCTTTGTTCAATACCTTGGCAAAGACGGCTGTCGTGAAGAATCTGACTACAGCAGGAACTTATAAAGGATTCTCCAATCAGGGCGAACAGGCATTTGCTTCATTTGCAAGGGTCAATCTGGGAACAATCCAGGATTGTGTAAACGAGACCAACGGTGAACTTGCTACAACGTCTTCCATTGCGTTCGGCGGATTTGTGGGACAGAACGGTGGTACTATATCGAATTGCGAAAATAATGGAGATATTCTGTTGACTGTTAATGCTGCTGATCTGGTATGTTACGGTGGTGGATTTGCTGCTTATGGACATACAACAGATAAATTATCTGCTGGTAAATTTAATAAATGTGTCATTGCTCCAATTAGTTTTGACGCAGATTCTAAATTTAAATTAGAGAATGATAATATTTACTTTGTTGGTGATGGAGCTGGAAAAGCTGGAAATATTGTTACAGCGGCTGCTACTGGGCTTGTTGCGGCTAGAGATATATTAGAGAGGAAGTCTAAAAAATGAAAAAAGTTTTAATTGTG